>JAXMBE010000029.1:0-99659 GCA_046349995.1 Isosphaeraceae bacterium
GTAGGTGCGTATCGGACCAGCGGGGGAGATCCTCGGTGTTCGCCGGGCCTTTGAACTCGATGTCAGCATCTTCCAACACGCCGTTAAGGACCGAGTCAAGACAGCATCCATAGATGCCGCTCTGACAGGGACCTACCCGGGTGACATGAAGCTGAGGGTCGGAAGGACGTGGGCAATTCGCTCTTAGCTTCGGATCGATGATTACCTACCCTGTCCCATCGGCTAGAAAAACAATGGCCGTCCTCTTTTCGCTCATCTCTTTTGCTCTTCACCATGAAAGAACTACGTAGACTCTTGATGACCAAATATGTTGCTGCTTAACTCAATGCCATTCAGATGCGTCCCCGTTCCTGCCCCCAGCATTGTCGGATTTTAAGTAGACACACTCTGGTGGGGGGAGGAGAATTCCATGCGTATCGCAGACCTTTCTTATCCGTACACCTGCAACTCGGGATAATAGATGAAACACACAGCAGCGCTAGCTTGCGTGACGATCGCCGCGTCGCTTGGCCTGGCTGGAGTCTCTTTCGCCTTCTGTACCAGCTTGTTGTGCAGCGGCACCGAGAGCATCGGGGCACGCTCCTACTCGTCGACCGGGTGTCCGGCTTTCGGCAGCAGTGGGTGTAAATGGCTGGATGTGAGTTTTGACTGCACCGCCTCGTTCCGCGGCGGTGCCTCCTGCAACCCGACCAACCCCACATGCAGAACGGGCTGTCGCGCGATCATTGTGAAGAATCCGAGCAACAATCCGAGCTACACCACACACACCAGGAAGGAAGACCAGGACTTCTCGGGGATCACTTTCACTGACTGCATGATGAGTCCCAAGAGCATTACTCGTACTCATCGCAGCACGGACAATTGCGACAGCGGGTCCTGCGGCTCCTGCAAGATTCAGCCTCAGACCGAATACGCGATCACGCATTACTGGTACTACGGAGTCTATAACAACATGAATGGCACGTTCGATTCCGAGAGCCAGAAGACCACCGACCCGTTCACGACGCCTTGCACATGATGGCTTGAGCCGACATTCCTAATCGCGTGGGGATGGGGTCTTGTGGATTCAGGTATTCAATTTCGTGGCTCTAACAGAGGAGGAAGAGCATCATGACCTACCGCCGGGTCTTCGCCCTCTCGTGCCTCGCGGCCGTCACCGTGGGATCGGTGATCGGCTACGTTCGAGCCAGGTCGCTGCAGGCGCGGCAGTTCGTGGACAACGCCTACGAGATTGAGTCACCGAAGTCCGGATTGAACGGCTTCGAGGACGAGTATGTCACTCCCACAGGCAATGGCGTCGTCCTTGTCGGCGGCACCTTGGTCACCACAAGAGGGTGGGCTGATGGGGTGATGGTTGTCCGCCTCGCCCTCTATGATGAGGACGAGAACATGATCAACGCGCGCGACATCGAACAGTTTCAGATCGTGCATGGCGTGAGCAGAGGACTAACGGTCCGTGAACAGTTGCAGCTCGAGCCTGGTACCTATCGTGTCGGTCTGGAAGCCTATCGCCCGGAATGGCCGCTGATCGTTGACGAGAAGGGTCGGCAGAATATCGCGCCCATCGCCAGCTTTTCCAAGCTAGTCAAGATCGACTAGCGGGAGCCGGAAAGGGGACAGCGCCGAATGCCACGAAGATGATCAAAAGTGTTTCATCGATAGTTGTTTGCGGAGTTCATGGCTGTCCCCTTTGTTCCCTTTGCTTTCCATTTCACACTCGCGTGGCGAGCTCAGGCACGCCCCTCACTCAAGAGCCCGACTTGCGGAGGAAACGAAAGAAGCCATCCGGCCGGGGATGACATCCCCGGCCGGATGGAAGAAGCGACAGAGCCGACGACGATCACGCACCCTTGATGGAGATCTTCTTGGGGCGGGCGTCGGCCTTCTTGGGCAGCGTCAGGCTCAGGACGCCGTTGACCACCGTGGCGTCGATGCGGTCGGTGTCCACCGCCTCGGGCAGCGCCATGGCCCGCTCGAACCGCCCGAAGACCCGGCCGTTGTGGGCGTACCTCCGGCCGGCGGGCTCCTCGCGGACCGCCCGGATCGAGAGCACGTCGCCGTGGACGGTCACCTCGACGTCCTTCTCCGTGACGCCCGGGACCTCGGCCTCGATGTAGAGGTTGTTCTCATCGGACCAGATCGCCACCGGCATCGGGCTCCACGACCCGTTCGGGCGGGCCAGCGGCTCGCCGAGGTCGTTGAAGAATCGGTCGAAGAAGGACTCCAGACGGTTGAACGGGGTCGAGCCGAAGGGGGACAGGGACGAACCACCATGAAGAACCGGAAGCATCGTTCTCCTCCTTATCGAATCACACGGGCTAATGTCGTTGATGTCACCACTGACACTCGTCGCCGATCCGGTCACCCGTGCTTCCCGGATCACCTTCCACGATCAGAAGGAGCAATCCCGATGCCAATTCAGCAGTCAAGATTACAAATCCTATCGAACAAAGGATTTACGGATTTGAATCGCGGCAGGAATCCGACTTCATGTTCAACGAAGCCGCACCGCCAGCCGCCGTTCTTGCAGGCCAACCTGAACCCCAGAGTGCCATTTTGGCGTATTCAGGTAGACCGGTCAGTTCTCTGCCAATTCTTGCACGAGCCCATGCAGAGCGAGCCAATCCGGTCGGCGCTGGCCACCCGCAATTGCTTCACATGTGCATCACTGACGATGTCGAGAAACCGTACTCTCGCCGTACATTAGGTGATTCAAGGCTTACGCGGGCTCCGGCCACCGGTGGCGAGCAACAGCGTCACACCGAACACCAGAGTGGACGAAACAATCGCGAGCATCGAGAACAGCCCGATCGAGCTGAGGTCGGTCTTCGAGAGGCTAGCGTTCTGCGCCGTCGGGTAGACAAGAGCACTGAGGATCAGGCCGGCGACTGCGAGGGATCGGGCACGGGCCGGTCGGCCAAGGAACATAAGCAACGTCCCGGTCAGGCTCAATACGAATGACAAGACCAGGAATGCCAACGAAGCCAGGAGAAACAATGTCGCCGCGGTGTTCAGGTTGTTCAACCCGTTCGCGAAGATGGGTACCGGGAGGCAGGTAACGTGGCTCATGGAACTCTCCTGCATGGAGAGCGAGTCGCTCTTTGCCTCGTCCCCTCCAAGCCTCTCGTGGATGTTCGCTTGGCAGATTGCATCGTATTAGAGGGACGTCCTTTAGGCGTAGCCGGTGGACTCGCACGCTCGCCCGGGATTCGAGGGCACTCCACAGGATCCATCACGACGGCCGATAGCCGGGTAAGCCGGCAAGCAGCCGACCACACACTGAACCGAACGTATTCTATCATGGTTGGCTCTTGGTATCTGCCTGCCTCCGATCCGATCTCGTACCTCGGATCAATCGACCTGAAACGCGTTCTGCCGGCAGAACTGACGGGCGAAGCCCATGGAACCAGTCCGTGCGCGATGAGCTGCGCGGATCGTCGGTGGCATTCAAGATGAGGCAAGCAGGATGCGCATCCTTGCGATCAGTGATCTTCACGGCGACTTCGGCGTCGCGATGCGAGCGTGCCGGCAGGTGCGCCCGGACCTTTTGCTTTGCTGCGGTGACTGGGGCGATCCGGGCGAGGTGTCGGAGGCGGACCTGGCGGAGTTTACCGCGATCTGTGCCGTTTTCACGACATTCGGAAATCACGACGACCTGGAGTTGCTCGCCCGCACCTCCAACGCTGACGGCTCCCGCATCCTGCTGGAGCAGGGGAAGGTCCGCGAGGCGAACGGCCTGCGGATCGCCGCCATCGGGGGCATCTGGGCGAAATCTCATCGGTTGCCGTACTACGTCACCGACGACGACGTGGCCGCGTGGTCAAAGACCCTCGCGGAGCAGGGGCCGGTGGACGTGCTCCTCACCCACGGCTGCCCGGTCGGGATGGCCGACCTGACGCCATCGGGACGCCACGGCGGCCAGCGCTGCTTCCTCCAGGCCTTTCAGACCGTGGCCCCCCGCCTGCACCTCTGCGGCCACCTGCACGTCGCCCAGGAGAAGACGACGAAGGACGGCCGAAAGGTGATCAACGTGGGAGCCACTCCGGCGGGGTCAATCGCCGTCATCGAGTACGAAGAGACCTCGGGCCGCCTCGCTGCGAGCCTGACGTCGATCGCCAAAGCGTGAGGCAGAGGTGGGTTCCGACTCGCAAGCTCGGCGAACCCACCCGACCTGGATCGCGACGCCGCGCCGGATGTTCCGGCCCCGACGTGATGGGCGCTCAACCGTGCCCGTAGCCCCGGTCGAAGGCCTCGAGGTCGCGCATGTACGAGGAGAACGTGGTCCGGAACGTGTCGTGATCGATCTCCCAGCGCGGGCGGTCCTCGGTGTGGCGGTGGCAGTGCTCCTCGATCAGGCGATGGAGGAACTTGAAGAGGTGGCGCGGGGTCCGCAGGTTGCCGAGGGCGTCCTTCAGGTAATCGTCGCCGATCGTCTCATCCACGAAATTCCTCAGCCGCGGGCCGTCGTGCTCGGCCGCGCCGTCCGGGTCGTCGCCGGCCGGTTCGCCGTTTGGCGACGGCTTGATCTGGCAGGCTCGGAGGCGGTCGCTGGCCAGGTCGTAGAGCGAGGGCCCCGACCACCGGAGCGGCTTGATCATGTTCAGCTTGTTGGGCCGGGCGCGGTCGTAGAACTCCTTGTCCTCCTTCTCCAGGTAGTAGGCCAGCTCGATCGGCAACAGGAGCTTCACGCCGATGCCCGGGTGGCGCAGGAACTTGTGGTCCAGCAGCGGCCAGATGAGGGCCCGCATCTTGCGGGGGTCGCCCTCGATCTGCTGCGGCTCGTCCACCCGGTCGATCAGCACGATGATCCCGCCGTAGCCGAGCGTCGAGAGCACCCCCTGGAACTTGCGGAGCAGCTCGTAGCGTTCCTCGGCCCGGCCCTGGCTGGCGGTCGGCAGCGGCTGGCCGCCCAGCTCGGTGGGCTTGAACCAGAGGAGTTCCCAGCGGAGGGCCGAGGGGTCGCGCCGGAGCACCTTCAGCCCCTTGCGGATGTCTCGCGCGTACCACTCGGCGCGGAGCAATCTCCAGGCCCAGTAGAGCCAGCTCGCGAGGATCGGGACGAGCAGCCAGGGGAGGACGGTCCGGCTCTGGAGCGCGGGGATCAGGGCGATCAGGACGGCGACGAGCAGCGTCGTGCCGAAGCCGATCTGGAGGTCGCGACGGCTCCAGAGCGGGCGGAAGCCCGATCGCCGGCGCAGGCGGCTCCAGCGGCGCTCGATGGGCTCGCCGGTGGAGGCGTCGTAGAGGGCCGCCAGGAGGAGCAGGTCGCGCCGCTGGTCCAGGGTGAGCACCGTCAGGTCGACCTTCTCGCTGGTGAGCAGGTCCACGAGCTGCGTCACCCCGAGCGAGAGGATCGCGTCCATGTGGTCCTGGAGCTGGAACCGCTTCAGCACGGCGTTGGTGTCGCCGGAGCGGATCGCCTCGCGGTAGTGGTCGAGGTAGGGGTTGAAGTCGTCATACGAGATGACGAAGACGCGGTCGCCGGGGTTCTCGGCGTTGAAGCGTTCGATCTCGGTCATCGCCTGGAGCCGCAGCGCCGTCTTGCCGCTCCCCTTCTCGCCGAAGACGAGGGCCGTCGAGGGGTCGGCGGGGCTGCCGAAGAACTTGTTCCAGGCCGGATGGTGGATCGTCTCCATGCAGCGCCGCTTGAAGACCGTGTCGGTCTGGGCGTCTTCCTCGCTGAACGGATTGCCCTTGATGCCGTGGTGCTGCAGGAACTGTTCCGTCTTCATCCGTGTGGCGACCTTTCCTCGGTGATCTGTGGACTGAGACGCGCCGGGGTGCGGCCCTTCGAGAGATCGACATTCCCAGCCCGGGGTGAGCTCGGCCTCGCGATGATCCGCCGGGTCACCAGCGTCCCCGCGGATTTCGCCGTCACGGAGACCGGGGTCGTTTCGGGTGCGATCGCGGTTGGGGCAGCGATTCGCGAGCGTTCCGATCCTCTCGTCTTACCCGATTCGGCCCGAGGCCGCAATCTCAGGCGGTTGACGGACTTCCTGACGCCTCCCTAGGATGGTGGCGGCCGCGAGCGAGCCGGCCGCGTGGGCCATGCGGAGAGAGAAACGAACCGATGCATCATGTCGGCTGTCTACGACCCCGCCTCGCGTCCGCGAGGACCCCAACAGCGGTCTGGGTGCAGCCTCTCGGGAGGGGAGAGGGTGGCCGAAGGCCGGGTGAGGGCCGGCACGAGGACTCGGCCTGCGAGCCCCCCTCATCCGCCCCTACGGGGCACCTTCTCCCTCGAGGGAGAAGGGTTTTCGAACCCTCGCCCGCGGGAGCGGGAGAGGGTGGCCGAAGGCCGGGTGAGGGCCGGCGCACGCCGCGGCTGACACGCGGGCCCCTGACGTTCCGCCCGGCGCTCGTTGCCCTCCTGCTCCCGGCCGTGATCGCCGGTTGCGTGCGAGGTCGCCCCGGGGCCGCGGAGGATCTCTCCGCCGTGACCCTGCGGATCGCCGCGGCCTCGGATCTCCAGCGCGTGCTCCCGAAGCTCACGGAGCGGTTCTCGACCGGCCGGCGGATCATCATCGTCTCGACGTTCGACGCCTCGGGACGCCTGGCCGAGCAGATCAAGGCGGGGGCCCCGTTCGATGTCTTCCTCTCCGCGAACCGCGCCCTGGTGGACGACCTCGCGAAGGCCGGCGCGGTCCTGCCCGAGACGGTCCGGGACTACGCGGTGGGCTCGCTCGTGCTCGGCCTCGGCGCATCCGCCCCCGGCACCGTCGGCTCGCTCGAGGATCTCAGGAAGCCGGAGATCAGGAAGATCGCGATCGCGAATCCCGATTATGCGCCGTACGGTATCGCGGCCCGGCAGGCGCTCCAGAAGGCGGGGCTCTGGTCGGCGCTGGAGCCGAAGATCGTCCGCGCCGATTCGGTCCGCCAGGCGCTCTTCTACGTCCAGAACGGCGACGCCGAGGCGGCGTTCGTCAGCCGCTCGTTGATCGACCCCGGACAGGTCCGCACCGTACCGGTCGACCCCGCGCTGCACGACCCGCTGGTGCAGTCTCTCGGCGTGGTGTCCGCCAGCCGCCATCGCGACGAGGCGGCCGCGCTGGCCCGGTTCCTGCTGGGCGAGGAGGGGCAGTCGATCCTCCACGGGGCGGGGTTCGAGAAGCCCGGTGGCCCGGGACGCGGTTGAGCCATGGGACAGCTCGGTCCGCTCTGGCTCTCGGTGCAGGTCGCGACGGCCGCCACGGCGCTCATCGTGGCCGTCGGGCTGCCGATTGCCTGGGGGCTCGCGCGGCTGGACTTCCCGGGCAAGGGGCTCCTGGCCGGGCTGCTGGTGATGCCCATCGTGCTCCCGCCCACGGTGCTGGGCTACGTCTTGCTCCAGCTCCTGGGCCGCCGGAGCTGGCTCGGGCACTGGCTGGAGAGCACGCTGGACGTGGTGCTCGTCTTCCACTGGTCCGGGGCGGTCGTCGCCTCGGCCGTCGCGGCGTTCCCGCTTTTCCTGCTGCCGGCGCGCGGGGCCTTCGAGGGGGTGGACCCGGCGCTGGAGGACGTCGCCCGGCTGCTCGGCCGCGGTGAGTTCTCGGTCTTCCGTGACGTGACCCTGCCCCTGGCCTGGCGGGGCCTGGCGGCGGCCACCGTGCTGGCGTTCGCACGCGCCCTGGGCGACTTCGGGGCGACGATGATGGTGGCGGGGAACATCCCCGGCCTGACCCAGACGGCCTCGCTGGCGATCTACGACGCGGTCCAGGCCGGCGCTCCCGCGCGGGCGGGATGGCTCACGGCCTGGATGTCGCTGATTGCGATCGCGGCCCTGTGGATCGTCCATCGCACGCTCCCGACGCGGGGGATGGGACGGTGACGGTGACCGCAACCGACGAGCCCCCGCGCCTCGACCTGCACGTGACCCGCCGGGTCCACGACGGCCTGCGGATCGACGTCGCGCTGCGGCTCGGCCCGGAGATCGGCGTCCTGTTCGGCCCCTCGGGCTGCGGCAAGACCACGCTGCTGCGGCTGATCACCGGGCTGGAGACGCCCGATTCCGGGTTCGTCCGCCTGGGGGACACCACCCTATTCGATTCCGCGCGGGGCGTGCGCCGCGCCCTGCGCCATCGCCGCATCGGACTGATCTTCCAGGACGACCTGCTGTTCCCCCACCTGGGCGTCGCGGACAACATCCGCTTCGGCCTGCGGGGGATGGGCCGCGCGGCGGCCGCCACCCGGCTCGCGGAGGTCGCCACGCTCTGCGGTGTGGAGCACCTGCTCGGGCGGCTCCCGGCGACGCTCTCGGGGGGGGAGCGTCAGCGCGTCGGCCTGGCCCGGGCGCTGGCGCCGAGCCCGAGTCTCCTGCTCTGCGACGAGCCGGTCTCGGCGCTCGACCTGGAGGGCCGCCACGCCCTGGTCGCCCGGCTCCGCGACGTCCAGAAGGCGCTCCGGATCCCGGTCCTCTACGTGACCCACTCACCGTCCGAGGCGGTGATGCTCGGCAGCCGGCTGTTCCTCATGGAGGCGGGCCGGATCCAGGCCGAGGGCGCGCCGCTGGACGTCATCGGCGGGGCCCGCGGAGAGTCGCTGGGTCATCTCGATCGGATCTGCAATTCGTTCCGGGCGAGCGTCGAGGCCCACGCCCCGGAGCAGGGGACCACCCGATTGCGCCTCTCGGGCGGCCCCCCGCTGATCGTCCCCCTGCTGGACCGGCCGGTCGGGACCGCCGTCGAGGTGGAGGTCGGGGCCGACGACATCCTCCTGGCCCGCGGCCCCATCGAGGGCCTCTCGGCCCACAACGCGATCCCGGGGAATGTCGAGCGCGTTGTCCCCCGCGGCGCCGAGGCCGAGGTCCTCGTCCGCACCGGCGAGGTCCGCTGGATCGCCAGCGTCCTGTCGTCGGCCGTCGAGCGGCTGACGCTCTCGCGGGAAACCGATGTTGTCATGATCATCAAGGCACGAAGCTGCCGCGTCACGCCCGCCGACCCGGCCCCTCCCGTCGATTGAAAACCGGCCGGCCGGGACGACACGCTTGACGCGACGACGTGACTACGATAAAACCAAATCTAAGAAACCAAATCTCACGTCCCATCCCCGGAGGGCGGCATGGCGAGGCCGGCGGCGAAGGATCTCACCGAGAGGGAGCTGGAGGTGATGCACGCGTTCTGGAGGCGCGGCGAGTCGACGGTCGCGGAGATCCGCGACGAGCTGTCGGCCGCCGGGCTGGACCGGGCCTACACGACGGTCGCCACGCTGGTCCGGATCCTCGGTGACAAGGGGTTCCTGGACCAGACCAACGAGGAGCGGCCGTTCCGCTATCGCCCGGCGAGGTCGTACGAGGACGTCTCGCGGAAGCTCCTGGGCGAGGTGGTGCAACGCGTCTTCCGCGGCTCGCGCGAGCTGCTGCTCGTGCGGCTGCTGGAGCAGCGGAAGCTGACCGCGCGCGAGCGATCGCTGCTGGAAGACATCCTCGGGAAAGGGGGGAAGCCGTCATGAGTCCCCTCGGTCCCCTCGTCCTGGACGGCGTGGCCCGCGCGACGGCCTTCGCGGTCGTGGGAGTCGTCGCCTACCTGGTCCTCCGGCGGTGGAGCCCGGCCGCCGGGGCGCTCGCGGCGGTGTCGTGCCTCTCGGGGATGGCCCTGGTCGGGGCGCTCGCGCTGGCGCCCCTGCCGACCTGGGACCCTGGGCCGGTCCTCCGGCTCCTGCCCGCCGCGCCGCCGGCCCGGCCGGGGCTAGCCCCGATCGCGGCCCCGCCGCCGGGCGCCTCGTTCGGATGGCGGGAGGTCTTCACGCTCGCTCGCGCGCCGGAGCCGTCGGCGTCCGCACCCGCGAAGCCGAGCATCGCGACGGCCCTGCCGGAGCGGTCCTCCTTACCGAGCCCGGAAACGCAGGCCGGGTGGGGCTGGACGGGCTGGCTGATGCTCGCCCTGACCGCATCGATCGGGATTGGCCTGCTGCGGCTCGCGAGCGGCCTCCTGTCGATGCGCGGGCTGGTGGCGCGGAGCCGGCCGGTGGAGGATCCCGAGCTGCGAGACCTCCTCGACGTGCTCCGGGCCGAGATGAGTTGCGCGCGGACGGTGTCGATCCGGGAGTCCGCTGAGCTCGCCACGCCGGCGGCGGTCGGCGTCCGGCGCCCGCTCATCCTCCTGCCCGAGGACTGGCCGGGCTGGGACGCGAACGAGCGGCGCGCCGTGCTCGCCCATGAGCTGGCCCACGTCGCCCGGGGCGACTTCGCGGCCGGGCTGCTGGCTCAGCTCAGCGTCGCGGTCCAGTTCTACCACCCGCTGGCGCACTGGTTCCTGTCCCGTCACCGCCTCGACCAGGAGCTGGCCGCGGACGCCTGGTCGGCCCGGCTCGCCGGGGGCAACGCGTCCTATCTCGCGGCGCTCGCCCGGCTGGCCCTCCGCCAGGACGACCGCCCGGTCGGCTGGCCCGCGCGGGCGTTTCTTCCCCGTCACGGAACCCTTGTCCGGAGGATCGAGATGTTGCGCCGCAAGCGAGCCGTCCGTCACGTCTTCCTCTCCACGCCCTTCCGCCTGGCCACCTTCGCGATGCTCGCGGGCCTGGGCGTCCTGGTCGCCGGGCTCCGCGCACCCGGAGCCGCGGGGCAGACCCCGGGGGCAGCCGCCCCCGGACCGATCGCCGAGCGGGCGGCCCCCGCCGTGAAGCCGTTCGACCTGGCGTACCTGCCGGCGGAAACTCGGATCGTCGTCGGCGTCCAGCCCGCCGCCCTGCTCGGCCGTCCGGGGATGGCGACGCTCGCCGAGTCGCTCGCCCGGCTCGGCCAGTCGCCGGACTCCCCCCCGCTCCCGCTCGAGTCGATCGAGCAGATGCTGATCTTCCTGGAAGGCAGCTCCGGGACGCCACCCGCGGGGGCGCCCACCGTCTTCAACGCGACGGCGACGGGGGCGACCGTCCGGCTGGTGCAGGCCGGCTCCGCGCGGGCGCTCGTGGAGCGCCTCATCCCAGCCCCTCGCTCCGAGCGACACGCGGGCCAGGAGTACTTCATCGGCGCCGAGACGCAGGGCCTCGCTGCGTTCCTGCCCAGCGACCGCACGGTGGTGTTCGCCCGTCGGGACGTGCTCCTCTCGCTGATCGACGACCGCGACCTCCCCGCGCCGAGGCAGAACTGGGACGAGTCGTGGAAGCAGGTGAGCGACAGGCCGATCGCCGTCGCGGCCGATGCCCGCTGGATCCGCCGCGAGTACCGGCGGCTCTCGGCGACGGACCAGGGAAGGAACCCGGATCCCAGGGTCGAGATGTTCTCTCCCCTGCTGGAGAAGGTCGTCTCCTACGGCGTCGGCCTCGACCTGGCGGCAGAGCTGAAGCTCCACCTCGTCGCCCAGGCGGCCCGGGCGGAGGACGTCAAGGCCGTGAACGAGACCCTCCAGGCGGCGCTCACCCTCGGGCGGAACGCCGCGGCGTCTCTCCGCGAGGAAGGCAACAACCGGCCGGGCAAGATGGCGGAATTCCACGCATGGGCCGGCGAGACGGCGGTCGCCCTGCTGGGGAAAGCGTCGCTGGAGACCGCCGGCCAGACGGTCCACCTGAGATCCACCGCACCGGTCGACGGGGCGACGGTCGGCCGGCTCGCCGGGCTGTCCGTGACAACCGCACGTGATGAAGCGGCCCGTTCCCGGAGCGCCAACAACGTGAAGCAGATCGCCCTGGCGTTCCACAACTACGCTGATGCGAACGGGCACCTCCCGCCGCCCGTGGTGCTCGGCGGCAAGAGCGGCAAGGTCCCCCATAGCTGGCGGGTCGCCCTGCTCCCTTACCTGGATCAGGACGCGCTCTACCGGGCCTACAACTTCGACGAGCCCTGGGACGGCCCGAACAACCGCAAGCTGCTGGACCAGATGCCGGCCATCTTCTCCACATCGGGTCATTCCGGCGGGCGAAAGTCAACCACCGATTACTTCGTGCTGAGTGGCCCGGAGGCCGCGCTCGGCAAGGAGGGCGGGACGGGTCTCGCGGACATCACCGACGGCACCTCCAACACCATCCTGGTGGTCGAGGCGCGGCGAGACGTCCCCTGGACGAGGCCCGAGGACATCGACTTCGACGACAGGGCCGATCCGCCGAAGCTTGGCGGCTTCCACCCCGACGGCTTCAACGCCGCCTTCGGCGACGGCTCGACCCGGTTCATCAGGAACACGATCGCCCCGCACATCCTGAAGGCGCTGATCACGCGAAACGGCGGGGAGGTGATCGACCACACCTCGTACTGAGTCGGAATCGCGGGCGACGCGGCGGGGCCGGCGGTCCTCCTCCCTCGGGGGTGGGACTGCCGGCCTCTCGTGCGTACGCCGGGGAAGCAGGTGTGGATGAAGAGGATTGGGAAGGATGCTATAGTCAATACGACGAGGTACCGAACGGCTGCCCGGGGAATCGAGGGCCCTTGCGATGACGGCGATGACGACACCGGTGTCGGTCTCGGCACCAGGAGCCGGGACTTCGGCAGGCGGGTTCACCCCCGAGGATCTGCTCACCATGCCCGACGCCGGGCGGTTCGAGCTGATCGGCGGTAATCTCGTGGAGCGGCACATGTCGGCATTGTCGAGCTTCGTGGCTGCCCAGCTCGTCATCCTGCTTGGCGCCCATTGCAGGGAGCACCAGCTCGGCTGGATCCTCGACTCGGAAGTCGGCTACAGGTGCTTCCCCTGGAAGCCCGGACGGCTGAGGCGAGCCGACGTGTCCTTCATCGCGGCCGCCCGCTACTCGGTCGCCCAGCTTTCCCGGGAGGGACAGGTCTCGATCGCCCCCGACCTGGCCGTGGAGGTCATCTCGCCGGGGGATGAGGTCTCCGAGCTCAACCGGAAGCTGAGCGACTACCGCAGGGCCCACGTCAGGCTCGTCTGGGTGATCGACCCGGAAGCCAGGATCGTCGACGTCCACGCACTCGACGGGACGCTGGCCCGGCTCCGCGAAGGGGACGAGCTGTCCGGCGGCGACGTGATCCCGGGGTTCCGCTGCCCGGTGGCCGCGGTCTTCCCCCCGGCAGAAGAGGCAAGCCCCGCCGAGCCGGCGTCCTGAATGAAGTGCGGCGAATTCCGCGCACGATCGTGCACGAGGCGATGACTTCCCGGCGGAGCGTGGCGAGAATTCCATGTCCCTAGCCGACTCCCAGCTCGACGGACTCACCCACGGAGAATGGGCCGAGCCGAAGTCTCCCACGCCGCCGAAGGCGGTGATGCCCGATCGCCGGATCTCGACGAGCTGCCGCACGGAGCTCGACTCGGAGACCCGCGACCTGCTCCAGGCCCGCCTCCGCGCCGCGTCGCTCATGCTGGCCGTCGCGTTCGGGGTGCTCATGCTCCGCAAGCTCTGGTTCCCCGGGCCCTACCGCGGGAGCCTCTACCTGCTCGGGCTGAGCGAGCTGCTGCTCGTCGGGAACGTCCTGCTGCTGCGGAGCCGGCGGCCCCCGATGCGGTGCCTCAGGCTCCTCGAGGTGGTCACCTTCCTGGGGATCGTCGTGGCCCTCACCGCCGGACAGACGCTCGGCCAGAACGTCCGGCTCGCGCAGGGCACCCTGGAAGCAATCGACCTGCGGATCCAGCTCAAGAACAACATCATCGGCACCCTGCTCCTGATCCTGACCTACGGGATCTTCATCCCGAACCGCTGGCGGCGGGCCGCGTGGATCATCGTCGCGATGGCGATGACGCCGCTGGTGGCCCCGGCCGTCCTGAGCCTGGTCAACCCGGCGTTCCTCCAGGCGGCCCGCGAGGCCTGGACGCCCGAGCGGTTCTCCGAGAACAGCCTGTTCCTGGCCCTCGGCGCGGCGATCGCCGTCTTCGGCACATACACGCTGAACTGCTCGCGCGACCACGAGTTCCGGGCCCGCTGGCTGAACCAGTACCGGCTCGCGGAGAAGCTGGGGCAGGGGGGCATGGGCGAGGTCTACCTGGCCGAGCACGACATGCTCAAGCGGCCCTGCGCGATCAAGCTGATCCGGCCGAGCCTCTCGGCCAAGCCGAGGGTCCTGGCCCGCTTCGAACGCGAGGCCCAGGCGACGGCCCGGCTCTCGCACTGGAACACGATCGACGTTTACGACTACGGCCGCACCGAGGACGGCACCTTCTACTACGTGATGGAGTACCTGCCCGGCCTGAGCCTCCAGGCGCTGGTCGACCGCCACGGGCCGCTGAACCCCGGCCGCGTGATCTACCTGCTGCGCCAGGCCTGCGGCGCCCTGTCCGAGGCGCACCAGGCCGGCTTCATCCACCGCGACCTGAAGCCGCCCAACATCTTCGCCGCCTACCGCGGGGCCCGCTACGACGTGGCCAAGGTGCTCGACTTCGGCCTCGTGAAGTCCACCCGGGAGGAGGACAGCCCCTCGCTGACCCGCGAGGGCATGGTCACCGGCTCGCCGCTCTACATGGCGCCGGAGCAGGTGATGCGCACCCACGCCCCCGACGCCCGCACCGACATCTACGCGGTGGGCGCGATCGCCTACTTCCTGCTGACCGGGCGGCCCCCGTTCCTCGGCGAGGACTCCATGTCCGTGATGGTCGCCCACGCGCGCGACCCGGTGGTCCCCCCGTCCGAGGTGAGCGTGAACATCCCCGCCGACCTCGAGGCCGTGATCCTCCGCTGCCTGGAGAAGAACCCGGGCGAGCGGTTCCAGGACGCCCAGGCCCTGGGCGACGCCCTCGGCGATTGCCGCGACGCGGACGACTGGTCCGCCGAGCTGGCCCGGTCCTGGTGGCTGGAGCACGAGCCGAAGCTGGTCGCCGAGCTGACCGAGACCGAGCTCACCGAGGCGGACGTACCCCCGGCCGAGTTCATCGAGGACGAGCCGGAGGGCATGACCCTGGGCGCCAGCGAGATCGAGATGGCCCCGCCCGCGGGGGCCGACGCCGACAGCCGCCCCGGCGTGCCCCTGCCGCTCGGCGAGGACTCCGCCGCCGAGGGATCGCGGCCGTGAGCCCGCCGGAGGTCCAGCCGCAGGCCGGGCCGCCCCCGGAGGCCCTGCCCGACGGCCGGGCCGAGGCCTGGGACGACGAGGCGCTCGCCGTCGCCGTGCACCTCACCTTCGCCTTCGACATCGGCGACGAGATCGACCTGGAGCAGGCCCGCGCGATGCTCCAGGGCGAGCTCGGCCAGATCCACCGTCGCAAGCGGACCCCCGAGTCGATCGGCTACCGGCCGGCCCCGATCCGCGTGCCGCTCGACCCCGACGGCATCCGCCTGCCCGGCGAGGTCACGCCCCGGGCCCGGCCCACCGCGGAGCTGACCCTCTTCGACTTCGGCGCCGTCTCGCTGGCCGTCCGCTTCGCCCTGGAGATCACGCCCCCGGCGCTGCTCCGCCTGGCCGGCGACCTCGCCGACGCGGCCCCGCTGAACGAGGCGGCGCGGAACCTGCTGCGGCCCTGGATCGAGCGGCTGAAGCCCGCCGTCTACGACTTCTCGTACAGCACCATGAGCGAGGAGTACATCGTCTTCCAGCTCGGCGAGCGGCGGACCCAGTGGCTGGAGCGGCACGCCGACTGGATCGCCGGGCTCATCCGCCTGGAGGCCGAGCCGCTCAGCCGCGAGGAGGTGCGCGAGGCCACCCGCCTGTCGCTCTCCTACACGCCTCATGACCTCGTCGTGCTGGACTGGGCGGCGGGGTTCGTCGCCGACGCCGACTGCGCCGACACGCTGGAGGTGATCGAGTTCGCCAACGTCCAGCTCCTGGAGTTCCGCCACATCGACGACCGCCTGGACGACCGGCTGGAGGCCGCCTACCGACTGATCCGCCCCGAGCGCCGGCCGTGGCCCCTGGGCCGGTGGAAGACCCACGGCGACGCCGTCCGGCACGTCCGCGAGCTGGAGATCGAGGCCGCCAGCCTCTTCGAGCGGGCCGACAACGCCCTGAAGCTGATCGGCGACCAGTACCTCTCGCGGATCTTCGACCTGGCCTCCACGCGGTTCCACCTCCGCGGCTGGCAGCAGTCGATCCGCCGCAAGCTGGAGACCGTCGGCGACGTCTTCGACCTGCTCATCCAGCAGGCCGGCGGGCAGAGGATGGAGGCCCTGGAGATCACCGTCGTCCTCCTGATCGCCCTGGAGATCGTCCTGGCGTTCTTCCGGCATTGACGGCGGGCCAAACGATCGCAGGTGAACGCAGGCGATCCATGGCACCAGCGCGAGGCCTTTTGCTGGTTTTGCAGGGTGCCTCCGAGGGCGTGCGGGGATTTTTCGACCCCGGCTCACACCCTTTTGCTGGTTTTGCTGGGTGCCTCCAGGGGGGTGCGGGGGTTTTCGACCCCGGCTCACACCCTTTTGCTGGTTTTGCTGGGTCGCTCCGGGGGGTGCGGGAGATTTCGGTGTCCACGACGACCGCCGCGGCGGATGCCCGACTCGGGGTCTCCGGCAGATTCCATAAGCGACTTATCCAAAGTATGTTCATATCATATCAACCGTACCTGGAGACGATTCGGCGAGGCATTTCGTCACCCCGCGGTCCCGCGGTGCACGGTCCCGCGGAGCCCGCGAAAAATCCCCCACACGCCCCCGGAGCGACCCTGCAAAACCAGCAAAAGCCCCGCGCGGCGGCGAAAAAATCCGCACACGGCCCCGGAGGCACCCAGCAAAACCAGCAAAAGGGGGGGAGCCAGGGTCGAAAAATCCCCGCACGCCCCCGGAGCAACCCTGCAAAACCAGCAAAAGCCCCCGCGCGGCGGTGAAAAATCCCGCACACGCCCCCGGAGCGACCCAGCAAAACCAGCAAAAGGGGGGGCGACGGGTTCTATCGAAGGGGGAGAGGCCGGGGGGCACCCGGCCTGGGGACTGGTTCGAGCGGCGTTGTGCGTCAACGTTCGTGTGCCGGCTTGCGGATCGACAGTCGGTAGTTCGGCGCCGGGCCGCGGATGCCCTCGGGCGGGGCGGACAGGGTGGCGGTGCCGTTTTCCAGGTGATACTCGAAGGGGCGGCCGGTGGCGGGGTCGTCGGGGACGGGGACGACCGTGACCGCGGCGAGCGACGCGGGCAGCTTGCCGTCGGCGGCGGCCTGCATGCGGATGGCCTCGATCGCCCGCAGGGCGGCGACGCGGCGATCGGTCCGGATCTCGGCACCGAGGGCGGCGGCGATGGCCGGCTGGACCTGGGCGAAGACGGCGAGCGGGCCCGGCGGGGTCGACTTCAGCTTCTGCTCGGTCGCCGCGAGCTGGCCGCGGGCCTCGCGGTAGGGCAGGTACCACGACTTGTAGACCTCGTCCCGGAGCACGCGGTACTGGTCGGAGAAGGCCCGGGCGATCGCCTCGTCGTCCGACATGGCGTCCACGACCGAGGGCACCAGGTGGCGGGTGTCCTTCAGGTACTCACGCGAGGGGGCGAGGTGCGTCTTGCGGAACGCGGCGAACTCGGCGTCGAGGGCCTTGCGGGTCGCGTCATCGAGCTTCGCATCCCCCTCGGCCCCGATCCGCTTCGCCAGGGACTGGACCCGGGCGTGGAGCCGCTCCAGGCGGGCCGTCCAGCCGGCGGGGGAACTCGGGGCGTCGGCGAGCGCGAGTTCGGGCACCATGTCCTCGATCACCCGCTGCTCGGTCTCCATCGCCTCGCGGATGCTCACCAGCGGACGCGGCAGGGCGGCGAGCGCCCAGTAGAGGTTGGGCGAGTGCGGCCGGGCGCTCAGCTCCTCGACCCGGTCGAGCATGTTGCCGCAGATGGCCATGCCCACGAGGGCGTTGATCAGAAAGGGCCCGTTGCCGACGTGCCGGCCCATCGCGATGCCGGTCTCCAGCGTCCGCGCGGCCTGGTCGTACTCGCGGTTCACGATCTCCGCCCGGGCCTTGACGGCCAGCAGCCGGGCCCACGTCCGCAGGTCCTGGACGTCGGGGAGGAGGATATCGAAGGCCTCCAGCCGCTGCTCCGGGAGCGTGTAGCTCCAGTCGCAGGACGACCGCCGGGCGGCGAATTCGAGCTGCCGGATGCGTCCTCCCCAGCTCTTCACGAAGGCGCGAGCCTCGTCGGCCGGGAACTTGTCGAGCGGCATCTCCAGCCATGCGGAGGACTTCTCGCCGATCTCCTTCCAGGAGTCGCTGATCTCGTGACGTGCCCTCAGGTAGACGGGGGCCGCGTCTCCCGGCTGGAGCTCCGAGCTGAGGGGCAGGAGCCGGTACCGGAGGGCGGGCGACGGAGCCGGCGCCGGATCGAAGGCGATCTCCGTCGGCTTCGCCGGTTCCTCCCCCCGCGCCGGGGCGAGCAGCCAGGGCACCATCAGGGCGGCGGCGGCCGATGTCAACCAGCAACGATTTTTCATCTCAGAACTCCATTGAAACAAGAGAAGGACAGGCAGGGTGGGCACCGCCCACCGCGCAGGCGACAACGCTCCCCGGTGGGCGGGGCCCACCCTACGAATCGGGAGCGACGGCCCCGTTACAGCGAGATCACCCGGTGGAAGTCCCTGGGGCGGAGCGGCTGGGGTTCCGGCGGCCGGGGGCGGGACGGGGCGGGACGCGGTCGGGCGCCGGCTCCGGGGCGTTGAGGCGGCGGGTCAGGGTCAGGTAGCTGCTGCCCGCCGGAGCAGGGGCCTCATCGCGGGCGAGTGCCGGCGGGGCCGGGGACTCGACGGGCCGCGGCGCATTCATTCCGGCGAGGACGACCTCCAGCGACTGCCGCCGGGAACGCTCGGACTGCCAGGCCAGTCCCAGCGCCAGGGCCAGACATGCGGCGAGCCCCGCGACGGCGGGCCAGGCGAGACGGGCGAGAATGGGACGGCTCGCCCCGAGGGTCGTGGCTTGCCCCGCCTGGAACAGCATGCGTTCGCGGTCGAGCGTGCCGGGGTCCGGCTGCCAGGAGCGCAGGCGGGCCTCCAGCGCCGTCAGGTCGTCCTCAGTGGGATGCTCGCGGTCGCACATGGTCGATCCAGCCTCTCCTGGAGCCCTGCCAGCCCCGACTGATAGCGGCGATGGGCCGTGGTGAGCGAGCAGCCCTGGAGCGCGGCGATCTGCTCGAAGGTCAGCCCGCCCCAGATCCGGGCGACGACGACCTCGCGCAGGTCGGGCTCCAGCTCGGCCAGCAGCCGGGTGGCCTCGCGACCGTCGATCCGGTCGTCGGCGGCCGAGAACCAGGCCTCCGGGCTGGACGCGCGTTCCTCGCGTCGCCAGCGGCGCTGGCGGCTGCGTGCGGCCGAGATCGCCGCGTTGCGCACGGTGCGGAAGAGCCAGGGGACCACCTGCTCGGGCAGATCCTCCTGCCGGGCCAGGCTGGCGAACGCCTCCTGGACCACGTCCTCCGCCTCGGAACCGCGGGACCACTGCCGGGCGTAGAGCAGGAGTGCCCGGGCGTGCGTGTCGAACAGGCTCCCCAGGATCTCGTGCCCGATCGACGGCATGCCCGGCATTCCCTCATCCGCCCGGGGGCTTCACCGACGTCTCACCGACCCCCTCTACAGGAGATGACGCCACGGGATGGGCGGTTTTCCCTGGACGGCTCGGAAAATCGACGATCGCAGGGAATGGGAAGAGAATTAGCCACAGATGAACACAGATAAACACAGATAGAGACAGCCGACTGCAGCATGTTCCATCCCGACGGCCAGCGCCGGGACGAGGCATCGGCCGCAGGACATTCAGGGAATCCGGTCAAACCTGCATCGCATGCCGCAGCGGCCGACATGAAGCCACGGGCCGGTGGCTTTCCTATCTGTGTTCATCTGTGTTCATCTGTGGCTAATTCGTCTTCCCTTTGGAGTTCCGTCGATCCTCCACGGCGGTGCCGGCGTCGATCTCGTTCCGGCCGATCTCCACCGGGCCGACCCTGTCCTCGACCAGGATGCCGACGGTCTGCGTGCGTCGGGCGGTCTCGCGGGTGTCCCGGATGACGTTGGCCTCGAAGACGAGCCCGGAGGGCAGGCCGCGGATCCGAATGGCGGCGGTGCCGGCCTCGCGGCCATTATCCTCGATGCGGTTGTCTTCCAGCCGGTTGCGGTGCGGAGACATCCCCTCCTCCTCGTTGCGGAAGAAGACGCCGTTGGAGGCGTTGCGGAGCACGAGGTTGCTCCGCAGGAGGTTGTCGGAGTCCTTGTGGCCGATCGAGATGCCGAAGCGGCCGTTCTCCTCCAGGCGGTTCCCCTCGAAGACCCCGTGGCGGACTCGCCAGCAGAGGAAGAGCCCGTCGGTGCCGTTGCGTCGCGCCACGCAATTCCGCACGGTCGGGCGCTGCGAACCGCTGCCGGGGTGGAGGCCCAGGTCGGCGTTGTCCTCGCTGACGCAGTCGACGATGGTCACGTCGTTGGACTGCTGGAAGCTGATGCCGTCGCCGTGGTAGCTCCGGACGACGCAGCCGCGGATCACGGTGCCGAAGCCGCGATAGAGGTAGATCCCCGCGCCGCGGCAGCCGTTGAGCGCCGGGTTGGCCTGTTTGTTGCCCTCGACGGTCAGGTCCTCGACCGAGGCCCCCTGGATGTTCGTGCCGCTGACGACGGGGAACACCGTGGCGGCCTTTGCGTGATTCTCGACCATGCAGTCGGCCATCAGCGGGGCGTCGATCGAGAAGGTGTTGCCCCTGCGCCCGGTGATCCGGGCCACCGTGGTGTGGAAGCCGCCCGCGTGGTCGTCCCAGATGGCGACGCCGGCCCCGACGGCGAACCCCGAGGCGTCCTTCACCGTGATCTGCTGCTCGCCGAAGTCGCCGTCCAGCGCCAGGGGCGAGACCACGCCATCGGCCTTGCGGAGCACCGTCTTGCCCTTGCGGCCGCGGACCGCGACGTTCGATCGCAGGTGGAGCGAGTCGCGCATCAGGTACTCGCCCTCGCCGATCTCGACGACGCCGCCCCCCAGTCCCGCGACGTAATCGACGGCCGCCTGGAGGGCCCGGTTGTCGGACCCGACGATGTCCGCCCCCGCGTTGCCGACCGTCACCCGGGGCCGCTCGCTCATCTGCGAGTGCATCGCCAGGGGGAGCTGCTGCTCATCCTTCTTCGGGCCGGCGTCGTCGGCGAGGGCCGCGGCGCCGAGCAGCATCAGGGAGAGAGAGAGCGGACCGAGGGACCGCAGGGCGACCAACGGGATGCGGTGCATGGGAACCTCCGGGACCATTCACTTCCCGGCCGATCGGCGCGGGCACTGTGACGCGACGCGAACTCGTGGTCTCAGTATGGAATGAGCCGGCCGCGGAGGGAAGGAGGCAAGTCCTGGCGAGGCCTGCCGCACGGGGCCGCTCCGCTGGTGGTTAACCCCATTGCCCCTTGGTTACCAACCAGTAGGCAGGCTTTCTGGTAGGGTGGGTCAGCCGACTGAGTCGGCGCAACCCACCAGATGACGTTGGGTTGCGCATCGCATGCGATGCTGACCCACCCTACGATTTGAGCGATCGCGAGTACCCTAACTGAAGGGAATTGTGCTTAACCCTCATCCGGCCTCCGGCCACCTTCTCCCCCGGGGAGAAGGTTCGAACGCCGCGGCCTCCACGCGCGCTCATCCGGCCTTTCAGTGCCCGAAACCGCCGGACGGGGCGGCCTCCTCGCCTCCGGCCCGGGCGCGATCCTCGTCACCGGGGAGGTGGCGGGATCCGATCACAAAGAGGATCGAGGCCAGCAGCAGCACGGGGCCGACCGTGAGCATGGCCACGGTCAGGTTCGTGAGCTTGCCGGTCTCGCCCGTCGTGGGCCCGGCGCCGATGGACTCCAGCAGGCGGCCCAGGCCGGAGTCCACGATGAACGACGTGCCGAAGAGGTCCGAGATCCAGCCGAGCAGGATCGGCGAGCTGATATCGCCGAACAGGTGGATCAGGAAGATGAACAGCGCGTAGCCGGCGGCGCGGCGGTTCGCCGGGACGACATTGGCCGTGACGGTATTCGACGGGCCCAGCACCATCGCCATGCAGATCGAGGCGAAGAACAGGAAGGTCAGCGAGGTCCGGCGGTCGGGGTCCAGGATGCCGAGGACGCCCAGCGGCACGGCCAGGAACACGACCATCGCCGGCAGCAGCAGGAAGGCGCGGCGGGTGGACTTGCGGAGCCAGTCGGCCAGGAACGTGGAGAGCGCGATGCCGATCAGCCCGGCGAGGGCCAGCAGCACGCCGATGGCAGAGTTCGCCTCCTCCAGGCTCATCCCTCGGACCCGCTGGTAGAAGGTCGAGCCCCAGGCGGCGTAGGCGCCGGTGGCGAAGGTCGCGGCGGCCATCCCCGCGGTGTTGTAGAGGAAGGTCCTGGTCTTGAGCAGCTCGAGGTAATCGGCGAGCCTCGGCCGGTGGGCCTGGGCCGCCGACTTGACGCCCTCGGACGCGCCGCGTCCCGGGTCGAGGATGATCAGCCCCAGGAACGCCGCGATCAGGCCGGGGATGCCGACGACCAGGAACACCGGCGGCCAGCCCCAGAGCGTGCCGACCTTGCCCGCGATGACGAAACCGAGGGCCGTGCCGATCGGCAGGGCGAGGAAGTAGATGCCCATGGCCCGCCCGCGCCGCTCGACCGGGAAGAGGTCCGACAGCAGGGCCGGGGCGATGACGCCGTAGCTCGCCTCGCCGACGCCGAGCAGCGCCCGCCAGAAGAACATGTGGTAGAAGTCGGAGGAGAAGGCCGTGCCGACCGTCGCCAGGCTCCAGAGCGTCACCCCGCCGGCCAGAAGCATCCGCCGGTTGTACCGGTCACCCAGCCAGCCCATCAGCGGCGAGATGATGGTGTAGACGATCATGAACGAGCCGCCGAGGATCCCGAACCAGAGATCATCGATGCTCAGGTCCTTCTGGATCTTCTTGCCCACCGCGAAGAACGCGTAGCGGTCGATGTAGTTCAGCAGGTTCATGCCGAACAGCACGGCCAGCGCGAAGTAGGGACCGCCCACCGTGGGCAGGATCGATTTCCGCGTGCTCGTCAGGGTGGACAGTTCGGGATCGGCACCAGGCATGGTCGAGCGGCCTCACGTGGAAACGCTGTATCGAGAAGAACTTACCGTTATACACGGTCGCCCCTCGACTGGCGAGATCCGACGCAAAGGCGGACGGAACGCCGGGTATGAGTCTCGAAAGTGGGCGGGGAATTCCGAAGAACAGAGATCTTTGATGAATGACCACAGAATCCGGAATCGTGGCCGTCCACACTCCGGGAGTTGTGAAACCCGAATGAGGCCACTCACCTCCGGCGAGGGCACCGATGCCGCCGCTTGCAAAACCGTTTCTGGAAGGCGGCCTCACCCGAGCTGCGGGCGACGCTGATCGCGCTGGTCCGATCCTGCGAGGAGGGGCTCGTACTCCCTGGGAACCGGCTCAGTTCTCGCCGTCGGCGTCGAGGTCGGGCCCGCGCGTGGAGCGCTTGGTCTTGCGGGCGCGGGGAGGGGGCTCGGGATCGGACTGCTGGTCCTCGGCCTCGGCATCGGCCTCGTCCCGGCTGGCGCGGGAGTCCCGCTTGCCGGAGGACCGGCCCTCGACGGTGGTCGAGGCCTTGCGGCCCCGGTCGCGGCCGGCGATCTCGGCGTCGAGGAAGACCAGGACCTCGGTGCTGGTGGGCGCCCCCAGCGGGGTGCCCAGCCAGCCGCCTTTCTTGTCGAGGATCCCCGGGTGGATGCCGCCGGTCACCAGCAGCGTCTGGCCGAGTGGCCAGTTCTTGACCGTCTGGTCCAGGTGCGTCATCGAGACCTCGGGCACGTCGATGGCCATCTCGGGCGGGCCCATCTCGCGGGGGGCGATCACCTTCGTGCGGTGGAAGGTCCGCACCGTGTTGACCGTCAGGTCGATGGCCCCGTCCACGGCGTCGGCCTCGAAGGTCAGGAGGGGGCTGAGCTTCAGGATGATGCTCTCGTCCAGCTTTTCGGCGCGGGGGGTGTAGCCCTGTCCCGCGGCGCTCTCGCGCTGCATGCCGCCGGCGAACGTGCGGGGCTCGGCCGTCCGGATCGTCAGGGTCTGGCCGTTGACCATCTCCACCCGCTCGTCGGCGAGCTTGCGGAAGCCCTGCTGGGTCTGCATCTGGGAGATGACCAGGGCGGCGTCGGACATCCGCATGGTCCAGATCTGCTGGCCCTGTGGCCCGCTCCCCACCGCCGTGAGCTGCGAGAAGACCGAATGCCGCCAGCGGGTGTCGTTGGTGACGAAGAACCGGACATGCACCGCCAGGATGTCTTCCTGGGCGTTCACGAACCGTTCGACGACCTCGCTGACCTGCTTGAGCACCTCCGGGCTGTGATACGCCCGGATCTGGCTCTTGCTGGCGGAGAGGACGGCGATCTTGTCGCCGTGCCAGTCGGCCGTGCCGGTGCGGCGGAAGATCCAGTCGACGAGGGCCTTCTGGGGGTTCTGCTGCCCCTGGGCGATCCTGGTGTAGCGGGCGATGTCATAGGTGCGCATCTGGAAGCCAGGCTCGCGGAGCAGGCCCGAGGGGGGCTCGTCGGTGCTCTCCGGCTCGTCACGATCGTCGCGGTCATCGCCGCGAGCGTCCTCCCCGGCGGGCCGGAGCGCGCGGCTGCGTGCGGCGTCGGGATCCTTGGCGCGCCGGGTCCGCGATTCCTGGGCGGGCAGCTCGCCGGGCACGAGCGTCCCTAGCAACATCGTCAGCATCAACGCGATACGGCGATTCATGCCAGGGGCCTCCTTGCCGGTCTGGCGGTGGTCCGGAGAGAACACGTGACGTCGCCCGACCGGGCGCGGATCCGACTCCGGGGTCGGTGTCCACGCCCTTCAAGCTCCCCGGCCGGGGGACCGGGCCGGGGCGATCCTGCGGGCCGAGCGCGCATCCAGCGGGGCACGCACGGGGCCCGAGAGTGGCGGGAAAATACCCGCAGTCCGGGATTCCCTCAAGTCCAATGGCGGTCGAGCCGAGCGGGTCCGGACCCGTCCGAACGGCCGGCCTCCGCCGACGTGCTCTTGAACGGCCGCGCCGAAGTCCCCATAATGGCCGGATGCGCGGCTCCCGGGCCGCCGAATTCCTCTTGCGCTCCGGCGGCCGGACGACAGGGCCGGGCCGGACGCCCAGACACTGGGCCTGGACGTGCGGGCAGAGCCTGCCCGCACGCGTGAACTTGTTCCCTCTTTAGGAGACCCCGCGGGCTCGCAGGGGTCGGTCAGGGCGATTGATCGATGGCGGAAGCACTGAAGATTCGGGTCGAGCCGCGCGACCCGGCGAAGAACAAGGGGACCGGCAGCCGCGTGGCGAGGAGGCTCCGCGAGCAGGGGCGGATCCCGGCCGTCATCTACGGCCACAAGCAGGAGGTCGTGCCGATCACCCTGGCGCACGATGACGTCTGGGACATGATCAAGGCCGCCAGCCACCTGGCCGAGCTGGACCTGGGGAACAAGACCGAGACGGTCCTGATCCGCGACGTCCAGTGGGACAACCTGGGCAAGGCGATCCTCCACCTGGACTTCGCTCGCGTCAGCGCCGAGGAGCTGATCGAGACCGAGGTCAACCTCGAGGTCCGCGGCCACGCGCCGGGCGTCGCCGAGGGCGGCATCCTGGAGCTGCTGTTCCACTCGCTGACCGTGAAGTGCCCCGCCGGCTCGATCCCGGACTCGCTGAAGCTGGACGTGAGCAACGTGAAGCTGGGCGAGGGGCTGTACGTCCGCGACCTCGTGCTCCCGCAGGGGATCACGGTGGAGGCCGAGCCCGACACGCTGGTGCTGCACGTCGTCCAGCGCGGCGCCGCGGCCGAGACGCCGGCCGGGGGGGCGGCCGAGGAGTCGCCCAGTCAACCCGAGGTCATCAAGCCCGAGCGGAAGGAAAAGGAGAAGGACTGAGCGACCCCCGGCGGCGGCGAGCGGCCTAGCGCCGCCCGGCCTCGCGGCGGTCTCGTTTCCGCTCCGGCGAGCGGGGAGCCCCGGCCTTGGCGACGCTCAAACTCGTGGTTGGCCTGGGCAACCCCGGAAGCCGCTACCTCGGGACTCGCCACAACATCGGCTTCGAGCTGGTGGACCTGATCGCCAGGGGCGGCCGGGGCGCCGGCTTCGGCCGGAAGTTCGAGGGGCAGGCCGCCGAGGCGGAGATCGATTATCACCGCGTCCTGCTCCTGAAGCCGGAGACCTTCATGAACCTGAGCGGCCGCTCGGTGGGCCAGGCCGCCCGGTTCTACAAGCTCCAGCCCGCCGAGATCCTGGTGACCTGCGACGACCTCAGCCTCCCCGTCGGCAAGCTGCGGATCCGCCCCGGCGGCTCGGACGGTGGCCAGAAGGGCCTCCGGGATATCGCGGCCCACCTGGGCACCGACCAGTTCCCCAGGCTGCGGATCGGGATCGGCGAGCAGGGGACGGCCGACGCCGCCGACTACGTGCTCAGCCGCTTCCGGCCCCCGGAGCGGGCGATCATCGACGACACCCTGATCCTCGCCAGCCAGGCCGTCGCCGTCTGGGTCACCCAGGGCATCGACCAGGCCATGAACCGATTCAACGGCCCGGTGACCGCTCGACCCTGACCCGGGGGCCGGGCGCGACGCCGGGCGCCCTGCAACATTCAGCGCGAATTTTCCCAGTTCCTCAACAGACCGATTGCGACGGAGGACCCGCACTTGCCAGTCCACACCTACGAGGGGATGTTCCTGCTCGACAGCACGAAGGCCGCCGCGGCCTGGGAAGACACCGTCAAGCACGTGCACGACATCCTGACCAAGCACAGCTCGGAGATCGTCGCCAGCCGCCAGTGGGACGAGCGCCGGCTCGCCTACCCGGTGGACGGCCACAAGAAGGGCACGTACCTGCTGACCTACTTCAAGACCGAGGGGGCGAAGCTGAAGGAGATCGTCGCCGACTGCCACCTCAGCGACCTGATCGTCCGCGAGCTGATCCTGAAGGTCCATCCCAAGCTCGAGGAGCAGCTCGTCAACCAGGCGATGACCTCCACGCCGAACGTCGAGGCCGAGGAAGGGGGCCGCGAGGAGGAGCTGGACGACCGCCCCAGGCGCCGCCGCCGCGACGACTGAGCGGCAGCCGGCCCGGGGTGTCGGTTCTGCCGGCAGGGGGCCAGGTTTCCCCCGTTTCGCATCTTGCAATCTAGGGAACAAGCGTTTAGTTTATTTGCGGGTTCATGTTGCAAGCGGCCGAGGCGGCGAAAGGAACCTGGCGATGCCCGATCTGAACAAGGTCTTTCTGATGGGTCGGCTGACGTTCGACCCCGAGCTGCGAAGGACGCCGTCCGGGACGGCGGTGACGGAGCTGCGGATGGCCACCAACCGGTCGTGGGCCGGGCGGGACGGAGAACGGCGTGAGGAGACGCTCTTCATCGACGTGACGGTCTGGGATCGGCAGGCCGAGAACTGCTGCCAGTATCTCCGCAAGGGGAGCGCGATCCACGTCGAGGGCTCGCTCCGGATGGACACCTGGGACGACAAGACGACCGGCGAGAAGCGGTCCAAGATCCGCATCCACGCCGACCGGGTCCAGTTCCTGGACGCCCGCCGGGGCGACGGGGGCGACTACGGCGGCTCGGACGAGGAGATGGGCGCGGCGCCGCCGCCGGCCAGGGAGTCCGGATCCCGCCGGGGCGGCGGCAGCTACGGCGAGCCGCGCGGGGCCGTCAACGGCGCCGGCCCCGGCCGCGGGGCCTCCCCCGCCTCCGGCTCGCGTCCCCGCCCGGCGCCCGAGCCCGACGAGCGCGACGACGAGGATATCCCGTTCTGACCGATCGACGGCCCCGGCCGCCCGGTTGGCCGGTCGGCCTCACCCCGGGGCGAGGGCGGCGCGGGACCTTCCCCGCCCCCGAGACTCGCCCCGGCGCACAAACGCACCGCTTGGCGGGCGGTGCGAGATCCGCTTTAATCATGGATTCCCATACCGCCGCAATCCACGACGGGCGAGCCGCACGGGGTCCGGCGGCTCGCGATGAGGTCCGGAAACTCCTTCGAGGTCTAGAGTCGGGGCAGGGTCAGGGCAGGAACGGTTGCGACCTGGTGCCCATCGCCCGCTTCCACGCACGATGAAGGGCACGTGATCATGGCCAAGACAAGCGAAACGAAGTCCTCCAAGCCGAAGGCCGCCACCAAGGCCAAGGGCGGCGAGGCCGGCAAGGCCAAGAAGGCCGCCGCCCCCGCCGGCCCCCCTCGCCAGCCGGGCGTCGAGCGCCGCAAGAACCACCCGCTCCGCTCCAAGAACGGCCACATCAGCCTGCTGCTCACTCAGAACGTGACGCACGTGGGCCAGACCGGCCAGCTCGTGAGCGTCCGCCCCGGCTTCGCCCGCAATTACCTGATCCCCCAGGGCCTGGCGACGTTCGCGACCCCGCACAATCTGCGGATCGTCGAGAAGCACAAGGAACGCCTGCGGCAGCTCGAGGAGGCGCGCCGCGCCGACCTGCAAAACCTGGCCGCCCAGATCGCCCAGCGCTCGCTGACCATCGAGGCGAACGCCAACGAGGAAGGGCACCTCTACGGCTCGGTGAACGCCGACCAGATCGCCGCGGCGCTGAAGTCCGAGGGCTTCCCGATCACCACCGAGAACGTGAAGATCGAGGGGCCGCTCAAGGACCTGGGGCTCTACACGATCAAGCTCACGCTCGGGCAGGACATCAACACCGAGGTCAAGCTCTGGGTGGTGCCCACCCACACCGACGAGGGCGCGGCGAGCTGAGCCTCCCTCGATCCGCGGACATCGTATGGACAGACGCCTTACGGGCGGGCCTTGTGCCCGCCCGTTTCGTTGTCGGCGTCGATTGGCCACCCGCTCCGGGCCGACGGCTCCCCCCGACCGCTTCGCTCCGTTCGACTCCACCTGGCTGAAATCGGTCAGCTCTCGCTCGTTCGAATCTTGGCTCGAATCCCGTCCACCTCTCTCCGCACCGGTCGGTGACCTGACCGCTCGCCGAGAATCGTTTTTGACAGCCCCAAGTCCCGGCCGCTCCTCGCTTTTTTCCCGATGAACGGCCTCGGTCCGAACCGATACGAGTGTTCAGACAACAAGCGAGGCGGTCGCGGGTCGCTCAAGCGATCTCACGGGACGATCCGATCCGCGATAGAATACGCGGGGGTGCCATGCCGGCATGCCGCGTGACCCAGCAGAAGCGGGGCCGCCTCCTTGTGGCCCGGGGAGAGAGTTCGACATGTCGTCGGCGCACGGCTTCAGCAACGCCAGGAGCGACGGCAACGGGACCGGCACGGCCTACACGAAGATGAGCAACGGCTCGCTGAGCGATCACCTCCCGCCGCAGAACCTCGAGGCCGAGCGCAGCGTGCTCGGCGGGATCCTCCTCGACAACGAGGTCATGCACGACGTCGCCCAGTTCCTGACGCCGGACGACTTCTACCGCGAGGCCCACCAGACGATCTACCGCGCGATCAGCGACCTGTACGACCAGGGCAAGGCGGTCGACGCCGTGACCCTCGCCGACGAGCTGATCCGCCGCGACCAGTACAAGCTCGTCGGCGGCGACGAGATCCTGATGGAGATCGCCAACAGCGTCCCGCACGCCGCCAACGCCAAGTACCACGCCGAGATCGTCCGCCAGAAGTCGATCAGCCGCCAGCTCATCCAGGGCGCGACCGACATCATCCGCGACGGCTACTCGAACCTGTACACCGCCCAGCAGCTCCTGGAATCCGCCGAGCAGAAGATCTTCACGATCGCCGAGGACCAGATCCGGGGCGAGACCCACGAGATCAAGGGCGTGCTCGAGCGGGCGATGAACCAGATCGCCAAGCGTGCCCAGGAGAAGCACCCGGTCAGCGGTGTGTCGTCCGGGTTCCACGACCTGGACGACTTCACCAACGGCTTCCACCCCGACCAGCTCATCATCGTCGCGGCCCGGCCCAGCATGGGCAAGACGGCGCTGATGCTGAACGTCTGCGACCACGCCGCGATCACCATGCGGGTCCCGGTCCTGGCGGTCAGCCTCGAGATGGGCAACCTGGAGATCGGCGAGCGGCTGCTCTGCGCGCGTTCGCGGGTCGACGGCCACAAGCTCCGCACCGGGCACGGCCTGGACTACCGCGAGCTGAACAAGCTGGCGAAGGCCTACCACGAAATGGAAGGCGCCCCGATCTTCATCGACGACACCCCCGCGCGGAACATGCTCCAGATCACGGCCATGGCCCGCCGGCTCAAGCTCCGCCAGGACCTGGGGCTGATCGTCGTCGACTACATCCAGCTCATCGACGCCGAGGACAACCGCGACAGCCGGCAGGAGCAGATCGCCAAGATCAGCCGCCGGCTCAAGACGCTGGCCCGCCAGCTCCACGTCCCCGTCATCGCGCTCTCCCAGCTCAACCGCGCCGTCGAGAGCCGCGAGGACCGCCGGCCGCGCATGGCCGACCTCCGCGAGTCCGGGGCCATCGAGCAGGACGCCGACATGGTCCTCTTGCTCCACCGCCCCGAGTACTACGACGCGAACGACCAGCCCGGCATCGCCGAGGTCATCGTCGCCAAGAACCGCAACGGCCCGACCGGCAGCGTCAAGCTCACCTTCCTCAAGAACCTGACCCGGTTCGAGAACCTCGCCTCCATCGCCGAGCCCCCGCCCGACGAGGGGTCGCCCTACTGAGAGCGGACGATCCGCGGCCGGGGCGATCGTTGCCCCGCATCTCTGACAAATGGATGATGGCGGCCGGTTGTGAGAATCGCGTGACCTCCGCTCCGCGAGACCCCGGGCCGTTCCATGCGAGCGTTCGTGCCGTTGAATGCCGTGATCGCGGCTCTGGTGATTGCCGCGGGCTCGTACCCCGCGGTCGCAAGCGGCAGGAGCGGCGCCGCGCTGGTCAGCATCGTCCTGACGCTGCTGACGCCGCTGCTCGTCCCGGGCGAGCATCGCCTCGCGAGGTTCCTGGCGATGATCGTGGCGGTGACGATGGCGGCCAGGCTCTACGACCTCCACGATGGAGTAAAGCTGGGCTTCGTGCCGGGCTGGCGACGGTTCATCGTCTCGCTGCCCAACCTGTCGTCGATCGTGCTCCGCAAGGCCGACCGGGAACCGCTGCCGGGGGGGGCCGGTCGCTGCGCCGCCTGGTCCGAGGGCTACTCCTCTTCGCCGCGGGCTTGCTCCTCTCGATCGGCGTCTTCCGACTGGACTGGCGGCCGTGGCCCTTCGCCGTCGAGCATGCGGCCAAGGTGCTTTCCTTCTTCGCGGCACTGGTCCCGTTCACGGCGGCGGGGGCGTCGTTCCTCCGACTGCTCGGCTGGCGGCCGGTGGAGCCGATGGACAACCCATTCGCGGCCCGGACCCCCGCCGATTTCTGGAGGCGGTACAACCGGGCGACGCATCAGTTCCTGCTCGAGGACGTCTTCAAGCCCGCGGGGGGAGCACGCCGGCCGGTCCGCGCCACGATCGTGACCTTTGCGATCTCAGCCCTCATCCACGAATACGTCTTCGACGTCTCCGCGTCGCGGATCCAGGGCTACCAGACCCTCTTCTTCCTGGTACAGGGCTGCGCCGTGGCCGCCACGGCGCGATTCAGGCCGCGTGGGCCGACCGCGATCCCCTGGGTCGCCGCCACGCTGACGTTCAACCTCGCCAGCGGCGTCCTCTTCTTCGCCAGCCTGGACGAGATCGTGCCGTTCTACACCCTTCGCGCTCCCTGATGCTCAGCGCTTCGTCCTGAATCCCGCCCGCCCAGGGCTCTTTCGTGATGCTGCGCGGCTTGCGAGTTGCATGCCCTGGGTGGGCATCGAGATCCTAGGGCAGTCGCGAGAGACCGGAATGGCCCGGAACGCGAAGAAAGGGGCATCTTATGCGAGATCGATCACATGCTACCGCACCACCAGGTTTTCATCGCCGTGGGCTGATCCGTGGACTCCTGGCCTCGCCCTTCGCGACCGGCGCGCTCTCCTCGGGGCGTGCCGAGGAACCCGAGCCGCCGCGGGCGAGGGGGCTGATCGTCCGGCAGAAGGACCCGGACAACCTGGAGTTCCCATTCTCGACGCTCGACACCAGGCGCCTGTTGACGCCCAACGAGCTGTTCTACGTCCGCACCCACTTCGAGGAGCCGCGACTCGACGCGGGGAGCTGGCGGCTGAAGGTCGAGGGGGCCGTGGAGCGTCCGCTCGAGCTCGACATCGAGGCCCTGCGGGCGCTGCCCTCGAAGACCCGGACGGTGCTCCTCGAGTGTTCGGGCAATGGCCGGGCGCTTCTCAAGCCCCCGCAGATTGGCATCCGCTGGGAGCTGGGCGCCGTCGGCACGGCGGAGTGGACCGGGCCGACGCTCGCCGCGGTGCTCGAGAAGGCGGGGGTCAGGCCCGGCGCGGTCGAGGTCATCCTGGAGGGGCGGACCGGGGCGAGTACCGCGAGCCGAACCCGAGGACCCCCGGCGTGATCCCGTACGCCCGCAGCCTGCCGATCGCCAAGGCTGCCTCACCGGACGTGCTCCTGGCGCACGCGATGAACGGCCGGCCGCTGCCCCCGCGGCACGGCCACCCGGTGCGTGCCGTGGTGGCCGGCTGGTACGGCATGGCGTCGGTCAAGTGGCTCAGCCGGATCGTCGTCACCGATCGGCCGTTCGACGGGTTCTTCCAGACGTTCATGTACACAACCTGGGAGCGTCGTCACGGCCTGCCGACGCTCTCGCCCGTGAGCGTCATCCAGGTCAAGGCGCAGATCGCCCGCCCCGCGCCCTACGAGCTGCTCCCCAGGCAGGCGAGCTACCGGATGTTCGGCGCGGCCTGGGCCGGAGAGGATCACGTCTCGAAGGTCGAGGTGAGCGACGACGGCGGCAAGTCGTGGGCGCTGGCGACGCTCCTCGGCGAGCCGGTCCGCTTCGCGTGGCGGTTCTGGGAGCACGGCTGGCGGACGCCCTCGGAACCGGGCCGCCACCTGCTGATGGCCCGCGCGACCGACACCCGCGGCCGGACCCAGCCGCTCGTCCGAGACCCGGACCGCCGCGACGCCGTCATCAGTCACGCCCTCCCGATCGAGGTCGAGGTGGCGTGAGCCCGATCCGCGAGTGGGCGTCCCTCCCTTCGAAGCCCGCTTGACCGGGGCCGCGCGGGCCGTCAGCATGGTCGAGGCTCGAATCCCCGAGCCGTGACGTCAGCGTGGAGGACCCATGGATCGAGAGCAGACCGACGTAACGTCCGCGCCGGAGGCCGTCGCCTCGGCGTCGCGAGGCGCCTGGCCGATCTTCCTGACCGGCGTCCTGCTCTGCCTGGTCGCGCCGGCGGCGTATGTCATCCAGATCCGGCTGAAGCACCTCGGCACGCCCTGGTATCTGCCGATCGTCTCGAGCGCGGGCGTCGTGCTGATGATCCTCTCGCTCCTGCGCCGGCGTGGGATCGTCCGGGGAGCGATCCTGATCCCGCTGGCCTTGCTCTGCGGGTTCGAGTGGTTCGCCGTCGCGGTCGCCACGAGGACGCCGGCCTACCGCGGCCCGGCACAGCCCGGCCGGCCCGTGCCGCCCTTCCGCTCGACGCTCGCCGACGGCACCCCCTTCTCCGCGGCCGACCTGGCGAACGGGACGTCCACCGCGATGGTCTTCTATCGCGGGCGGTGGTGACCCTACTGCATGGTCGAGCTCGGGGAGCTCGAGGCGCACGCGAACGACTTCGCCCGGCGGCAGGTCCGGGTCGTGGTGGTGTCCGACGACGACCAGCCGACGGCCCGGCTGACGCAGGCCGACTTCCCCCACCTGACGGTCGTCTCCGACGCCGCCCAGGACCTGGCCCGGGCGATGGACGTGCTCCACGCCGGCTCGGACCACGAGGGCAAGGAGACCAACGCCCCGACCACGTTCCTGATCGACGGCCGGGGCGTCGTCCGCTGGTTCTTCCGGCCCGAGCGGTTCATCACCCGGCTTCCGGCCCGCGACTTCATGGCGGCGATCGACCGGGTCCGGCCGGCGGCACCCTCGCCTTGAGCGATCGACCGCCGGGATTAGCAGGTCGTCCGGCTTGATGTCCCTGGCCTCGATGTCCGAACAGCTCGTCTAGGGTCGATCGCGGCGCCGCGATCAGCTCGCGCCGCTGGACTGCGCCTCGTCCGGCTGGGATGCCGGACACGTGGCTCCCAGGGTGAAGCTCCCCTCCAGGCCGGTCACGCAGAAGTCCCGCGTTGTCTCGATGCATCGCTGCTCGCCGTCCACGCTGAAGTGGCAGGCACCCACGGGTGAGGGGTTCAGGGACGCCGCATCGAACGCATTCAATCGACGGACGAGGCAGAAGACGGTGGCCGCGGAGATCTCGCAAAGCTCCTCGTCGTCATCCACCACCCCCTGGGCACAGGTGATGCCTTCCTTCCAGCTCCCGCTCCCCGCGCTGATGCAATTGCAGCTAGCTTTGGTTATTCCATTGACGCAGACGGGAATGCTCCCGGACATGTACCGGCACCGCCCCAGCGTGGCGGCAGCGGTCGCGGCAAGTTTTTCGTCGAAGGGACGGACCAGGTCGACCAGGCGTACGACCATGGGCGCGAGATTGGACTGGGGTTGATCTACCATCATTGGCCTCCTGACGATTTGAAGGAAAGGAAGGAGCAAACGGGGACGTGTGAACTTCCGAGCCGGGCCCCTCGGGACGGGAGGGCCGGCCGGGCTCCGGTGACCGCCAGCGTCGCCGCGACGGCCTCGGGCCGAGGGACGGCTCGCCGATCCGCCGAGGATCGTCGCCCACGGCCTCGTGCATCGCCGTGTCGGATCCGGAATCGCTGCGACGGGCTCGCGCACGATTCGGCCGGGCATCGAAGTGACGATTGCGACGTGGACCCGGGGCGAGCGGGACCGATGAACCGGTCGACCCGACCCCGGAGTCGTCCCGGCTCGGGGAGCCGGGAAACTCTCACCGTGATCGCATCGCTGCGATCGGCTCGCGATGCCTCACGACGAGCCGTTCGGCGGGGACGCCTGACAGACGCCGTACGCCGTGAAGGATCCCTGGAGGGCGATCTCGCAGACCGCCTGCGTCGTCTCGACGCAGTTCTCCCGGCCATTCAACGTGAACGTGCAGGCGCCGACCGGCAGAGGATTGCCGGACGTCTCGTCCAATCGGTTCAGCCGGGCGACGAGGGCGGAGACCGAACCCGGGGAGATCTCCTCGGGTTCCTCGTCGTCCGCCGTCAGCGGCTGGGCACACGTCACGTTGGCGGTCCACCGACCGGTTCCCAGGCTGATCATGTTGCAGGTCGCCTGCGTCACGTTATTGACGCAGGCGGCCACCGCCCCCGACATGTACCGGCAACGTCCCGTCGTGGTGGCGGCGCGCGCGGCTTCGATCGGCCTGATGAAGTCGATCAGGCGGAGGACCATCAGCTCGAGTTCGGACTTCGGCTGGTCTGCCATCGTTGGACTCCCGGAGGATCGCCAGGGGAAGGAGAAGGAGACGCGTGGACTTCCGGATCGGGCCGCTCAGAGCGAGGGGGGTCCGCCGAGCTGCTTCAAGCGGCGGCGGCGCTCGTGCCACTGCCCCGCGTCGAGTAATCGCAACACCCCGTCACGGTCAATCTGCATGCCGGTGGTCACCTCGCTCCAGCAGGTGAGCCGTTCGACATCTTCGGCCAGCGGCGGCAGGAGATCCAGCAGCCGCACGTAACCGGAGGCGCAGCCGAGCAGGACCCATCGCTCGTCGGGGCTGAAGGTCGCGGACCGGATCTCGTCGGGGAGGGCGATGGGCGGACCGATCTGCCGGCCGGTCGCCACCTCCCACAGGCGCACGCGGCTATCCGTGCAGCTCGTCAGCAGGAGCCGGCCACCGGGGCTGAACGCCGCCGACAGAATCGGTCCCGCGTGCGGCAGGGTCTGCCCCGCCTGCTGACCCGTCGGGATGTCCCACAGCTGGCCCCGGCCGTTCATGCCGGCGACGATCGCCAGCCGGGAGTCCGGACTGAAGCGGATAAGGTTGGACACCGTCCCGGTCTCCAGGGGTTGACCGATGGCCTGGCCCGTGACCGCGTGCCATTGACGGAACGACCCGTCGCGGCACGCGGTCAGGATTCTCCGCCCGTCCGGGCTGAAGGCGACGGCCCGGACCATGTGGGGATGCTTCATCACCTCTCCGACGGGCGATCCATTGGCCAGGCTCCAGATCCGCGCCGTGCCGTCGGCGGCCCCCGTCACGACGACCATCGCCGCGGGGTCCGGATGGAAGGCGGCGGCGATCGCCCCGTCGTGGAACAGCTCCACGAGCACCTGTCCCGAAGCGGCGTCCCAGACCCGCGCGGTCGAATCGGAGCTGAGGGTCAACAAGGTCCGGCCGTCGCGGCTCATCGCGGCCGAGTAGATAAAGGTCCCGGTGCGGAGGATCGGCCCCACCCGTTCGCCCGTCGCCGGGTCGTGCAGTTCCACCTTCGCGTGCGATCCGATCACCAGGACCCGTCCCAGCCGGCCGAACTCCAGCGAATCCACGGCACCGGGGTCGATGATCCGGGTCGGCTCCGTGCCGGCCCGGCTCTCCTCCGCGATCTTCCTCCTCGCCTCTGCCGAGATGCCCGCAGGCTCGCTCAGGTCGAACGCGGCGGTGTCCGGGCCGAGGACCCCCGTCCCCCGCCCGGCGGGGAGCTCCCAGAGCCGGGTCGTGCCGGCCTCGCTCGCGGTCCGGAACAGCTGGCCGTCGGGGCTGAACGTCGCCACCGGTACCGCACCCTCATGGGCGAGCCGGCAGCTCAGCGGCTCCCCCGTCTCGGCGTCCCAGAGCCGGGCCGTCGTGTCGTCGCTGCCGGTCAGCACGAGTTTCCCGTCGGGGCTGAACCGGGCGGTCCGGACGAATCGCTGATGCTCGAGCGACCGAGTGACGGGCTTCGCTTCCCTGGCCCGCCAAATCCAGACTCCGGTCATGTGCCCCGAGGTCAGGGCCTTCAGGCTGTCCGTGCTGAACGCGGCGATGGTGACATCGCCGCGGTGCTCCAGCGGGGGACCGATCGGGGTCCCGGAGCTTGCGTCCCAGAGCCGGGCCATACGGTCCTGGCCGCCCGTCAGGATCGTTCGACCGTCGGGGCTGAGGGCGACCGCCGTCACCGCGGCCTGTCCTCCCCCATGGACCATCACCGGCACGCGCAGTGTCCCCGTGGTCGCGTCCCAGAAGCGGACCTTCCCGTCCATGGACCCCACCAGCGCACGGCGGCCGTCCGACCCGAGAGCCAGCGATCGGATCCCGCCCGGATTGGCCAGGGAAGGGCCGAGCGGCTGACCGGTCAGGGCGTCCCAGAGCCGAGCCGTCCCCCGGGAATCGCCCGCGAGCACGGAACGGCCGTCGGGCCCGAACGCGGCCCGCGTCAGCTCTCCCTCGCCGCCCTTCAGCCGCCGGAGGCAGGTGCGCCGGACGTCTCCCAGAGACGGACCTCGCCAGTCTCGTCGCCCGTCAGGAGCATCGTCCCGTCGGGGCTGAAGACCGAGGTCCTCGCCTCTGCCGGCGACAAGGGCAGTCCGACCGCCGCCCCCGACTCCAGCGAGCACAGCATGGCGTGCCCGCCGGCGTCAGTGCCCAGGAGGTATCTCCCGCCGGGATCGCTCGCGAGGATCTCCGTGGCGCCGCCGAGCGCCCGGAAGTCCTTCAGCGTGCACATCCGGCGATGCCAGCCGGCGAGATTGAGCCGGCGGAAGTCGTTCCTCCCGCCCGGCAGGAGCTCGAGACTCCGGCCCAGCCAGAGGACGCCCCGCTGCGCGTCGCCCTGCTCGAAGTGGGCCATCGCCCGGTCCTGGGCCATCTCCGAGGAGAGTCGCACCGCTTCGCGGCGGGCGCCGTTCACCATCAGGAAGCCGGCGAGCGAGACGACCGTGACCAGCACCAGCGCCGCCGCCCCGGCCTGGGTCCAGGCCCGATGGCGCCTGGCGACGCGGAGCAGCCGATCGAGCAGGTTCTCGCGGTATGCGGAGACCGGCTCGTCGGCCAGCCAGTGGCCGACGTCCTCGGCCAGGTCGCGGGCCGAGGGGTAACGATCCGCGGGATCCACCTCCAGCGCCTTCGAGCAGATTCCGGCCAGCGGCCCGGGGACGTCCTTGGTCTGCCAGTCGGGCCGCGGCCCGGTCCGGGCATCCGCCGGCCGCGGCCCGGTCCGGAGATCCTCCGCCCCCTCCAGGCTGGACGAGGCTCGCCTCGGGCCATGCCCCGTCAGGATGCAGCAGAGGATCGCGCCCAGGCTGTAGACGTCGCTCGACTGCCTCAGCTCGCGGGCCCGGCCGGCGAGCTGCTCCGGGCTCGCGTAGGCGGGCGTCAGGTGGAATCCACCGTCCTGCCACCAGGGCGATTTGTCCCCTTCCCTGGGGTGCCCGTTACTGCCCGCGTGCCCCGGCGGATGTGCCTCGGCGGACGGCTCGACGATCGCCCTGGCGGCGCCCCAGTCGAGCACCAGGGTCTCGCCGTAGGGGCCCAGGATGACGTTCAGGGGCTTCAGGTCGCAGTGCAGCACGCCCTGGTCGTGGGCGTACTGGATCGTGTTGCAGACGGCGATGAAGCGATCCAGCAGCTTCCGCAGGGTCCACTCGGGACGTCCCGCGTGGAACTCGGCGATGGCGTCCTGGAGCGTGTGGCCCCGGCTGTCGCGGCCGACCAGGCTGCGGACCAGCCGCATCGCGTAATAGGACTGGCCCTCCCCGTCGAACCCCAGCCCGTAGACGGGCACGATCCCCGGGTGCTCGAGCCGGCCGGTGATCAGGGCCTCGCGGATCAGCTCGCCCCTGCGCCACCAGTCCTCGGCGTGTTGCTCCTTGATCCGCTTCAGCGCGACCTCGCGCTCGAGCTCCTGATCCCAGGCGATGAAGAGGTCTCCCTGCCCGCCCCCGTCGAAGCGCCTGCGGATGCGGAAGCGGTGATCGTAAGGTCCGTGGTCTCGCCCCTCGTCCGCGTCCGGGACCGCGTCGGGGAGAGGCTCCCCGAGGAAGGCCGTCTCCGCGGAGGTCAGGTTCTCCAGCACACCCTCGCAGAGGGTGCAGTCCTCGACGTGCCGCTCGATCTCGACTCGCTCCGCGGCCGGCAAGGTCTCGTCGAGGAGTCCCCTCAGCAGGTAGGTCTCGGGACAGGAATTCATGAACGCCCCCCCTCCGGACGATTCGCTCCGGTGATCCCATCGCGCCCGGCCCCCTCCTCGCGGAGCAGGCGGACGACGCGGGACTTCGCAGTGTAGACCGCGGCGACCGACATCCCGAGCCTGGCGGCTACCTGGCGAGGCCGCTCGCCCGACACCGTGGTCAGCCAGAACGCCTGCCAGGCCTTATCGCTGACGCGCCCGCGAACGCACTCGGAGATCCGCAGGCCTTCTCGGACCGCCTCTTCCAGGGCCTCGGCCATCTGCTCGAACCCGGGGGGCGCCGCGTAGCCATCCAGGCCCTGCCGGGCCTCCGGATGGTCCAGCGACAGCATCCGCGGTCCCCTCGCCTTGCTCCGAAAGAAGTCGAACGCCTCGTGGATGACGACCGTCTTCAACCAGCCTCGGAAGCGGAACTGGGGGTCCTGCACGAACCCCCGCATCGCGACGACGAGCTTGCTGATGACCTCGGCGCAAACCTCCTCCGCGTCACCGCCACGGAGGCCGTAGCGGAGGCACCAGGAGAAGATCAGCGGCTGGTAGAGCCGGAGGAACTCCCTCCAGGCCTCGTCGTTGGACGAGCCCCGGAGGGCCTCCAGGAGCGACCGGCGGGTCGTGAGACCGTTGCTCGGTGGCATGTCCTGGTCCCGGTAGGATGTGCGGACCGGGGCCCCCGGGCGGCTCGGCGCCCGCCGAGTCCCCGACGCACCTCCCGAGTAGATACGAGCGGGGTCGGGATTTCTAACGCGTTCTTCGCGTTCGCACCGCCGGCCGACGACTGGCGATGGGGGCGGCCCGGCCCGCGAGCGACCCGCCGCTGCCCTCGGGACGCCGGCCAATCCGGCCCGGCTGCCCGAGGCCCCAATTCAATTTAGCACCATTTTAAATCTTATCTGAACTGTAAAGAAAGCTCCATGATCGGATGCAGGGTGATGTCTCTCTGAACGCCATCTCAAGCGAACATTTCCGCAACGCTTCGGTTGCTCCGCCATTTCGAGTTGCTCGAAACGTGCCATAAACAACTGGTGCCGCGGATCTCCCCGGGCATCTCCGCGTGGCCTGACGTCTCGACCGATTCGCAGGGCGTGACGGCCTGCGACCACCGACGCGAGTCGGTGGCACCGACGGGCGCGGGCCCCGGCCTCGCGCGTCGATGCGACTCGGATGCGGCAGGAATCGGACCGATGCTCGAGGCCGATGGCCGCGCCGCTCCCGCGCCCGGCGCAAGTGTCGGCTCGTCGGTCACGCCGGGGGCGGGGAAGCGGGCAGGGAGTCGAGGTCACGGGGAGGCCGGGGAGGACCTCCCGGGCGGGGCACGCGGCGGGAAGTTCCCTCCGCGGCTCGCCTCAAAGCGCGAGGAGGAACTCGATGAGATCCGCCCGCTGTCTGGAGGTGAACACGAAGCCGAAGCGCAGCTCGTAGTGCGTCAGGACGTCGTCGAGCGTCGCGGCCATGCCGTTGTGGAAGTAGGGCGCCCGCGCCGCCAGGCCGCGGAGGACCGGCACCTTGAACTTGCCGATGTCGGCGAACTTCCCCGTCGTCAACGCCTGGCCGGGGTCCGTCGACTTCACCGTCTCACCCGTCGAGATCTTCTGGAAGGTGTAGAGCGGCAGGCCGGGGTAGCGCCGGGACTCGTCCGAGACGTTGAGGTTCACCATCCGGTTCAGCGAGCGGCTGCCGACATTGGGCACGCCGTGGCAGTTGGTGCACCTCGCGCCCGCGTCGTTGAGCACGAAGGTGTTGAAGATCGTGGCGCCGCGGGCGATGGACGCCCTCGATTTGTTGCTGTCCCCCTGCCAGGCGTCGAACAGCGTCATCGACACCGAGTTGAACGGATTGCCGAAGACGTCCAGGGTCGGAGTGCTCGAATCGTTCATGGAGACGTAGAACGCGACCGTCGCGAGGAGCTCGGGCCCTCCCTTTGCGCCTTTGAGGGTTAACTTCCCGGCGCCCTTGTGCTGAGTCTGGGCGGTGGCCAGGTTCATCTCGAAGTCGACGATCGCCTGCATCTGCTCCTCCGTCAGGCCCGGGACCATGGCCTCGGCGTGCCCGAGCGTCGCGTCCTGGGCCTGGTGCTTCAGATCGAAGAGCAGGTTGGCCCCGTGGTTCAGGACCTGAGAGGGGATGTCCCCGGCGGGGGGCGGGTCGCCGAGCGAGACCGTGCCGGTCAGGGGGGTCGACTCGCGGCTGTCCCACATCACGCCCGTCAGGAACCGGAGGTTGGTCGTCGGCATCGGCCGGCGGAAGAGCGAGAGCTCGGCGGCGCTGGCGTAGCCCCAGGGGTCGTCCACCGCCACCAGGGTGAAGTCCGCCCCGGCCGGCATCGGCCGTCCCACGCGGATGACCCCCTTGTTCAGGAGCATGCTGTAAGCCTGGGCCCGCGCGGCCTTCGAGGACACGTCGGCCAGCGGCGAATTCGCGCCGTCGACGAGCCGGAAGATCGGATCCAGGCCGTTGGTCTTCCTGAACCTCTGCTGCACCTCGGCCGGCGTGATGGCCCAGGCCGCGGCCGGCACATGGCAGGTGAAGCACGTCCGGCCGTTAGTGCCGAGGCTCTGGAAGAACGGCCCGCTGTCGTCCAGCGGGCTGCCGTCCAGCGTGATCGTCCGGAGTTGCCCCGCATCGTTCTTCGTATCGAGCACCGAGTCGTCGCCGGCCCGGGCCGAACCCGTGAGCAGCCCCAGGAGCCCGAGCCCGAGCCCGAGCCCAATGCCGACTGCCCGGAGACGAGACGCCGTCTCCTCCCCTCGTCGCGATCGCATCGTCATGGCAGGTACCTCGTGTTGTTCCTGGCCAGGTGCGCGCACCGCGACCGCCTCGATCCCGGCGAACGGAGCCGAGTTTCATCGCGCGCGGTCAGGGTCCGTCTCGGGTCCGGGCGGAGCGGACCGAGATGCACCGACAGCGGCCAGAGCCGTCTACGGCTTAAGTTGTCGTCAGAGAAACCGCGGGACCAAGCTTAACAAGTCGAGCTTAATTATTCTAGTGGGAAAGAATTGGAAACAAGATAATTAAAAAAAATTCACCCCAATGAGCGAGAATGGCGGATCAAAATCCTCAAAAATGATAAATCTTAACGATATCGTGGAGGGGTTTTGCAGCCCGGCCTTTTGCCTGGGAGTCGTACCCCGGCCCCCACCGGGGTTTCCACCGGCCGACGCACACGGCCCCGGCCCGCGCGGGGGCCTCCTCGCGACCCGCCACCAATGCTCTTCAGCACGAATTCTGTTCACGGGCCGACCTGGCGTCGGATGAGGACCTCCTCGCCGCACGCCAGCGGGGAGAAGGCGCCGCGTAGCGGCGGATGAGAGGTCCTCGGCGACGCGGGCCCCTGCAAATCACCCCTCATCCGGCCCTTCGGGCCACCTTCTCCCCGCTGGCGCGGGGCGAAGGGCTGCTCGCCGTGCCCTCCCTCGATCTCATCTGCAACTCGTGCCGAACAGGATTGCCCCGCCCCGACCGGACAGGTCTCACCGACCGCCTTCCTGTCCTAGAGTCTAGGTTGGCGAGCCGTCTGCCCGGAGGGGATCGCGTGCGGCCCGACAGGGGGCCGCTGCCGGGGTGACATTCCATCTTCCCCGGGACGAACTGGACCGGAACCGGGCTCTCACACCGGAGTGAGGCGAGTGCCATGCCGCAGGAATCGATCGCCGACGGGCCGGATCGGGGAGTGTCGTCGCGCGCGAGAAGAAGGCCCCGGCAACGGTCCGGGGCGTCGGCCCGGATGCCGAGGGGCTTCCGGCCCGAGCAGAGCCCCTTCCTGGAGGATCGCGTCCTGCTGGCGGTCGAGCCGGTGGTCGCGATCGGCCTGCCCGCGTCGGCCCTCGTGAACGAACCGTTCACGTTCCCCCTGGCCTTCGACAACGCGGGCGGGCCCGGCGACATCGGCTACGGCCCCTACGCGGAGCTGATCGTCCCCCCGGCCGGCGCGGCCTCGCAGCAGGTGACGATCGACGGCGCGAGCTACCTGGGCGCGCAGGTCCCGCAGTCGGCCGTGAGCTTCGACCAGAACGGCAACGCGAGGCACCCCCTGCTGAAGGATCCAAACGGGCAGCCGATGGTCGTGACCGGCCCTCCCGGCGGCATGCTCCTCGTCTTCCCGCTGCCGTTCGGCAGCTACGCGCCGGAGCAGCCGCCCGTCGAGCTGCAGATCCAGGCGCGGATGCTGGCCAGCTCGACGGCCGCCCTTGGCACCCAGGTGAACGTGACGGCCGGGGGCGGGTTCTATCTCGGCAGGGATCCGCTCGACGACCCGGGGCCGGACCCGCCGATCGTCGCCGACCCCGTCACCAGCCCGGTCGGCCCCGCCGTCCTGCTGATCGACAAGCAGTATCTCGGGCCGGAGGGCGAGACGGCCACCGGCCCGAACTTCGTGCAGGCGTGGCGGCTGAACATCGACGTCGCGGACGGCCAGACCGTCGATGACCTGGCGATCTCGGACCTGCTGGCCTCGAGCCTCCAGTTCGTCTCGGCGGGGAGCGTCCTGATTCACGGCCAGCCGGCCGCGCCGGGTGACATCGTGGCCTCCGTCGATCCCTCCACGAGCACGCCGGGCGGGCAGTTCCTCCGGCAGCTCCGGTCCGTCGTCGGCACCCCGGCCAACACGGACGTGACCGTGGACATCCGCTTCTACGTCCCTCGGGACGTGGGCGGCGTGCCTGGCCAGCCGATCCTCGACCCGGCCACGGGCAGCCCGACGGATCCGTCGCTGAGCCCGATCCGGAACACGGCGACCGCCGACGGGACGTGGGTGCCGTCGGGCGGAGGGAGCGTCGACCTCCCGCCGGCCTCCGACACGGCCTCCGTCCAGCCGAAGGCCATCGCCGTCCAGAAGCGGGTGGCCGACATCGACCCGGTGTATCCCGGCGTTATCGGTCCGGGAGACACGCTCCAGTACACGATCGAGTTCCAGGTCTCCGACTTCTTCGCCCTCCAGGACGTCTCGCTGACGGACATCCTCTCGGACGGGCAGAGCCTCGATCCGGCCTTCACGCCGGTGCTCGAGCTCTCCGGGCAACCCACGTTCGGGCCCTCGCCGTTCACCGGCGCGAACTTCGTCGCGGAGGTTCGCCCCGACGGGACCACGCTGGCCACCTTCCGAGTCTCTCAACAGCTCATCGACCAGGGCGGCTCCGGCATCCTGACCGGCGGGCGAGCAGGCAGCCCGGCCGGGCCGACGACCGGGCGGATCACGTTCCGCGCGGAGATCGACCGCGAATTCAAGCACGACCTGGCCCCCGTGACCGAGGGGGACCACCTGGCGAACGACGTGAGCGTCAGCGCGGCGATCGTCGGCCAGCCGGGGACGCCGGGCGACGCGTCCGGGGCGGGGCTGATCATCTCCACCTCGAGCCTGCTCAAGACGGTCTACGCGGTCAACGGCGCCCTGGTCTCGGGCTCCAACCCCACGGTCACGGCGGGTGACGTGGTCACTTACCAGCTCACCCAGGACTTCCCGCTGACCAGCTACAAGAGTCTCGCGCTGACCGATTACCTGCCGCTGCCGCTGTTCTCGGTGGGGTCGATCGACCCGCTCGACTTCTTCCAGACGATCAGGAGCGACGCGGCCCCGCCGGCCAACACCGCCTGGTACGGGCCCACCAACACGTTCCCGGACCCGGGCAGCCAGGCGCTGGTCACGCCCGGCATCGCCGTAAACCTCGCCGCCAACAGCCTCACGTTCCAGCTCCCGCCCCAGAGCCTCCAGGCGCCCTCGACGCTCGACATCCTCTTCTCGGTGGTCGCGACGAGCGCGCCGATGGCGGACCGGTTGCTCCTGACCAACCAGGTCTCCTCGACCCAGGTCTCGACCCAGGACCGGGTGACGACCCAGGACCGGATCGCCCAGGTCGTCCTGGCCGAGCCGTCACTGGTCCTGACCAAGGGGGCCGTCTCGGTCCGGGCGCCGCAGGCGGACGTCACGCCGTCGCAGGCGCGGTTCGTCCCCTCCACGGTTGGCCCGGTGTCGTTCGCGCGGCCCGGCAGCACCGGCGCCCCCTTCACCGGGCTGGTCAACACGACGAATCTGGCCGCCTCGCCGATCCAGAGCGACATCCGCGGCCTCCAGGCCGGCGACCTCGTGAAGTTCGCCCTGGTGGTCGAGAACACCGGGACCGGCCCACGCGGGGCGTTCGACGTGGTGATCCAGGATCAGCTCCCCGCCGGCTTCGTGCTGCCGCCGAACGCGACGGGCTACAACCTCCAGGTCGTCGACGGCACCGGCCTCCCGCTCGACTACATCGAACTGGACGGCGGCCTGTTCGGCAGCGGGATCCAGCTCGTGGACGACGCGGCGGGCAACCTCGGGGCCCTGGCCGCGGTCAGCCCGATCTCGGGCAGGAACCTCGCGGTCGTCACCTTCGACGCGATGGTGGACCAGTCGGTCGCCGCGAACGCCAGCCTGTCCAACCTGGGGAGGGTCGCCCGGTATGCGTCGTCCGAGGCGGGCCCCAACTTCCTCGCCCGCCCACTCCAGGACTCCGCCACGGCCGCGACCCTGGCCGCCACCATGGTGAAGTCGATCTCCAGCACCTCTCAGCCGTTCACCAGCGGCTCGAACCTGGCCATCGGCGAGGTCGCGCTCTACTCCGTCGTCCTGACGGTGCCGCAGGGGACGCTCCGGAATTCGAGGATCGTCGATTCGCTCCCGGCGGGAATGGCCCTAGTGGACATCGTGGACGTGACGGCCAACGACCCGGCGCTCACCACGTCTCGGGGCTCGTTCGCCACGGTCCGCGACACCGCCGTCGTCCAGAACAGCGGACAGTCGATCACCTACGACTTCGGCGTGCTCACCAACTCCGACCGCGACGATTCCTCGACGGAACAGATCACGATCACCTACCACGCGGTGGCCCTCGACGTGGCCGGCAACACCAACGGCGCCCGCCAGACGAACACGGCGAGGCTGACCTACACCGGGGGCTCGGCGCAGGGCTCGACGACGGCCACGATCCTGGTGCCGAAGCTGAAGGTCCAGAAGACCATCGACAAGCCGGTCGCCCAGGCGCGCGAGACCGTCACCTACACGGTCGTGGTCAGCCACGACACCGGCAGCGGCACCGACGCGTTCGACATCAGCCTGAACGACGTCGTCCCGGCGGGCGTGACCTACGTCCCGGGGAGCTGGGCGTATGTCTCGGGCGTCGCGCCCTCGAGCCTCTCCGACGCCGGGGGCACGCTCCGGGCGAGCGTCGCGGCCCTCAAGCCGGGGCAGACCACGACGTTGACGTTCCGGGGAATCGTGGTCGACGACATCCAGTCCTTCCAGACGGTGACCAACACGGCGGCGATCACCTACACGACGCTGCCCGGCGACGTCCCCGGCCCGATCTCGCCCTACAACCCGGCCAGCCACGAGCGGACCCAGTCGGCGACCGGCTCGGCCACGTTCTCGCCGGTGGCGAGCCTCCAGAAGACGATCACCGCGACCAGCCTCCCGGACACGACCGGCAACAACCTGACGATCGGCGAGACGGCCACGTTCCAGGTCCGGGTGGGCGTGCCCCGCGGCGTCTCGCCCGGTTCGCGGCTGATCGACACCATGCCCGCGGGCCTGGCCCTCGTCGCGCTCGACGCGATCGCGGCGGACCCCGGCCTGAGCACGGACCTCCCCGGCGGCTTCGCGGCGGCCCTGACCGCGGCGACCATCAACCCCGGCGGCATCGGCTTCAGCCTCGACCTGGGGACGATCACCAACGGCACCGCGCCGGGCGATCCCCAGCAGTACCTCACGCTCGTGCTCCCGCGCGGGTCGCACTGAACGTGGTAGGCAACCAGGACGGGACGACGCTCCAGAACGCGGCGCGCTTCCAGTCGCAGCTCGGCGGCGTCACGGGACCGCCCCGAACGCCACCGTCGTCACGCCGCGCCTGGACGTGGCCAAGACCGCCTCGCCGACGACAGCGGATCGGGGCGAAGGTCCGGTCACCTTCACGATCGTCGTCCGCAGCGTCGGCACGGCGGCGAGTTCGAGGTCAACCTGGCCGACCTGCTGCCGGCCGGGCTGGCGTACCAGGCGGGGACCTTCCGGAACACGGCCGGCGTCGCGCCCTCCACCATCGACCCGGTGAACCTCGCCGCAACCTTCGCGAAGCTAATGCCAGGCGCCACTAGCACGTTCACCTTCCTGGCGACGCCCACGGCGGCGACCGACCCCGGCGACGTGCTGACCAACTCGGCCACGGCGAGCGGCAGTTCGTTGCCGGGGAATCCCGGGCCGATCTCGCCTTACAACCCGAGCAGCACGCCGCGGACGGACTCGAGCACCGGGACGGCCGACGTGACGCTCAACTCCAATCAGCTCTCGGGGACGGTCTACCTGGACGTCAACGACAACGGCGTCCAGGACCCGGGCGAGCCGGGCCTTGCCGGCGTGACCGTCACGCTGACCGGGACCCCGAATTTCGGCTCGTTCGCCACGATCACCGTGAACACCGATGGCTCAGGCCACTACAGCTTCTCCGGAATCCCCGCCGGCTCGTACACGATCACCGAGGATCGCAGCTCGCTGGGCACGCGCTACAAGGGAACCGACCGGGTGGGCACCCAGGGCACGGCGGACGACCCGGCCGGCACGTTCCTGCCGCCGATCCTGGCCCAGCCTGCCACCAGCGCGATCGTGGACATCCGGTTCCTGGCGGGTGCCTCGGTGGACGGCCGGGAGAACGACTTCGCCGAGCTGCCGTCGGGCTCGCTGGCCGGCACGGTCTATGTGGACATCAACAACACGGGCCGCTACGACCCCGCCACGGATCCCCCGCTCCCGGGTGTCACCGTCACGCTGACCGGGATCGACTACCTCGGCGACCCCGTGAGCATCCAGACGACGACCGGCGGCGACGGCAGCTACCGATTCACGGGGCTCGCCCCGGGAACCTACTCGTTGCACGAGACGCAGCCCGAGGGATACGCACAGGGGACCGATTCGGTGGGGACCCTCGGCGGCAACGCCCTGTTGTCGGTCCGGGACACGGTAACGACCATCGTCGTGGGGGCCCTCAATCGCGTCCAGCCGTTGCCGTCCATGCGGTACGACGGCACGGGCTATGACTTCGGCGAGTTGATCCGCGCGGACAATCAGATGATCAAGTCCGCCAGCACGCTCGTCCCGCCGCTGGGCACGCCCTTCACCCTCGGCCTGACGGTGATCAACAAGGGTCCCAGCCTCTCCGAGGGCACGGTCGTGACCGACCCGATCGATCCGTCGCTGGTCATCGATCCGGCCTGGCTGGCCGAACCGCCGCCGGGCGTCTCGTTCGCCGCGGGGGTGCTCCGCTGGGAGATCGGCGACCTGCCGGTCAATGCCATCCGCAACCTGGCGGTCCCGGTGAGCGTCGTCGGCTTCCCGGCCGGCCCGATCGTCAACGAGGCGACCGTGACCTCGACCACCATCGAGCTGAACCCCGCCGACAACGCCTCGCACGTCGTGCTCACCCCGAGCTCGATCCTGAGCGGAGTCTACTTCCTGGATTACGACGCCAACGGCGCGTTCGACGGCTACGACCTGCCCCTCGGCGGCCAGGCGCTCACGCTCTCCGGCGGGGGCGGCGGGCCGTTCCAGGTCCAGACCGACCCGGACGGCTTCTACCTCTTCCCGAACGTCCCCGAGGGCACCTGGACCATCACCGCCTCGCCGCCCGCCGGCGCGACCACGTTCTTCCAGAGTATCCCGGGGGTCCTGATCGACGCCTCGGGCAACCTGACTCCCTCGGGAGTCGCCGTCGGTCAGGAGATCACCGAGATCCAGATCCCCTTGACTCCGGTCCAGGTAGGCGTCGGGTACAACTTCGCGGCGCTGCCCCTCGGCCAGATCTCCGGCGCCGTCCGCGAGGCCAGCAACGGCACCACGCCGGGCGTCCTGCCGATCCCGGGCGGGACGATCACCCTGACCGGGACGACCTTCGACGGAAGCCCCGTCAGCACCTCGCAGACGACCGGCCCGGACGGCGCCTACGCCTTTACGGGGCTGGTGCCGGGGACGTACCAGCTCGCCGAGGCCCAGCCCACGGGCTACCTCCAGGGGCTGATCGAGGTTGGCTCCCAGGGCGGCGTCGCGTCACCCCCAGCCGACAGCATCCTCCAGATCCTGATCGGGCCGCCGTCGCTCTTCACGCAGGTCCCCCCCAACAAGCCGGACTTCGATCCCTCGATCCCCGAGGGGACTTATTCCTCCGCCGAGAACAACTTCTCGGAATACCGCCTGATCGACCTGGAGATCCTCAAGGCCGTCGACGAGGCCCATCCGGAGGTCGGCGACGCCGTGACCTACACCGTGACGGTGCGCAACATCGGACCCGGCGTGGCGACCGGAGTCCGGGCGGTGGACCTCTTCCCCTCGGGGATGACGCTGGTCTCGGCCAATCCCGACCTCGGCAGCTACGACCCGGACACCGGCACGTGGACGATCGGAGAGCTCAAGGGCACGGTCGACTTCCCCGGCGAGACCGCGCCCGATTCCGCGACGCTCATTCTCGTCGCGATCGTCCCGCCGCCCGTACTCCCGCTGACGGCGCCCTACGTGCTGACGAACCGGGCGATCGTCTCCGGCAACGAGCGGGAGATCACTTATGTGAATAACGAGGCCGACGCCTCGATCAATCCGTTGCTCTGCGACCTGGTCGTCCTCAAGTCGGTGGATAACCCGACTCCCAGCCGGGGCGACGAGGTCACGTTCACGATCGACCTGAGCAATGTCGGCCCGGACGGGACCGATGGCGTCAGGCTCGACGACATCCTGCCCGATGGCCTGATCTACGTGCCGGGCTCGGCGCAGCCTTCGATCGGCAGCTTCGACCCGCTGAAGGGTCTCTGGACGGTCGGCATCCTTCCGGCCGGCGAGACGGCCACGCTCGTCTTCCAGGCGGTCGTGGACACCTACGACCCGGTCGTGAATCTGGCCGACGCCTACGGCTCGACCGTGACCGAGACGGACCTCACGAACAACCAGTCGAGCGTGGAGCTCGCCCCCTTGCAGCCCGCGCTGGAGATCCGCAAGGCGGTGATCCAGAACCCGACGCCGCACGCCGGGCAGGACGTGGTCTACGACATCACGCTGCTGAACAACGGCCTGGGCTCCGCCACCGGCGTCACGGTGGAGGAGTCCATGCCGAACTCCCTGAGCTTCGTCTCGTACGCGATCCTGGACTCCGCCGGCAATCCGGTCGAGCCGCCGTCGGGCGGCCGCTTCGACCCCTCGACGGGCGTCTGGGAGGTCGGCACGGTGAGGACGGGCGACGGCTTCATCCTCCGCATGATCTGCCGGATGGAGGTCAGTCCCCAGGAGACTGTCATCAACACGGCCTCGATCAAGGATCCGAACTCGACGTCGGTCATCACCGAAGCGGAAGGCGCGATCGCCCCCCTGGGCATCATCAGCGGCCGGCTCTTCTGGGATGCCAACCTCGACGGGAAGGACTCGCCGGACGACCCGGGCCTGGCTGGCGTCTCCGTGCTGCTGACCGGGCTGGATCCCTCGGGACGGCCCATCTCGGCGTCCGCCACGACCGACGGCCGGGGCAACTACGCGTTCCGCGACCTCACGCCCGGGAGCTGGACCGTCTCGGTGCTGGCCGCGCCGGGGGGCTATCTCCGCGAGGTCGTGCTCCCCGGGCCGCTCGGCGGCACGGCCACGGCCGACGCCGTGACCGGCATCCCCATGTCCGGGTCATTGATCGCGATCCGCAACGACTTCGGCTTCATCCGGGCCTCGGAGCTGTCGGGTTACGTCGTCTGGGACCTCGACCATGACCTGGTCCGCGGGTCGGCCGACTTCGGCCTGGCGAACGTCACGATGACGCTCAGGGACCGACTACCTCGACCACTCCGGTCGCCGTCACCGAGCGACCAATGCGGAGGGCTATTACGCCTTCGCCAGGCCTCGCGCCGGGGACGTACGGGATCATCGAAGGCCCGACGCCCCCGCTGGTCCACTACGGCGAGGTACCCGGGACGGCCGGCGGCAGGCCGAGCACCGTGCGGAGCGAGGCCGGGCCGCCCGGGCAGGACGGTCCCGAACCAGGTCCCACGCTCGATCTACGACATCGCCCTCGCCCCAGGGATCGACGGGCGGGAGTACGATATTCCAGACTCCGAAGCCGACCTGCGGCCTCCGGGAATCGGCGATCGCCCTCGGCGACCGGGTCCATCGTCTGGTCGAGGCCCGCAACCGCGACCCCCTGCGGTTCGACCGGACGCACCCGAACCTCGGCCCGGCCCTGGCCGCCGACCAGGTGCCCGCCGCGCTCGCTCGCGGCCGCAAGCTCTCGATTCTGAGGCGGATCGCCCCCACGGTCGGGACCAGGCGAATCGTCGTCGTCCCCAGCCCGCTCACCGGGCGGCCGACCTACCGGGGGATCGCGAACTTCAAGGCAAGCGCCGGTCCAGCAGTAACCAGATGATCGATCTCCCTCGCCGAACTCGACCCGGATTCCGGCCTCACCGCCAGGGCCCTCGCGCTGCGCGAGGCGACCATCAGGCCTGCTGCTTCGTGCTCGCAAACGCCCGGTCCACAGAATCGGGAGGGAAAGCCACGCCGCAGCGTCCTTCAGACCCTCACGGCCGATCGGACGGATGCCGCATATTCAAGGAGTCTTCGCCTGATGGACTCCAGTGTGACGTCCTCTGCAAAGGAGCGATTCCAGAGGTTGAAGAGCATTCGCGTGTCGGGCGAGGCCTGAGCCTTCTGCTGGAACGCTTCCTTCGCAAAAACGTGGATCAGCTTATGTATTTCCGGCGGGTCGATCTCGCCCAGACGATAGATGTGCTTGGCCGCGTTGGCGATCCTGTAGAAGTATTTTGATGCCTTTAAGAGCGCGGCTCCCGGGGACCCCCGAGGAGCTTTTCCATAGAGATCCAGATCCTTGAAGATCCATCCGAGCTGCTCATAGAACGAGTGCAGGTACTCGGCCGCGCTCAGCTTGATCTTGAGGTTGCCCTCCGCCGCCTTCTTCTTGGCCTTCTCCTCATCGGAGAGGGCCGTCTCGCTGGAAACACGCTGATTCAACAGCTTCTTCTCCTCCAGCATCGACTTCTTCTTGGTGGAGAGGATCTGCTTGTTTGCTACCACGTGGAGCACCGCGGCGTTGGTGATGTATGCCTCGTTGGCGTACATCGACGACTCATAGAGGGCTTGCTTCAAGTGAAATCGAATTGAAGCGATCCTCCTGGAGTGAGAATTCAGAAGCTCAACGACGACCTTCGGAATGAAGCAGGGGGACTCCTCCGCGGATCTCAGCGCAGCTCGAAGCTGTTCAACGGATTCGAGCTTCTCCTCGTAGAGTCGGTTCTCCGCGGCCATCCTGACCTCGGGTTCTTGGGTTTGATGCCCCATCTTGTCTCGGATCGTTTTCTCCCGATTCTCAAACAGTCTCTGGGCTTTCATGAGGCGTTCTCCCAGAGTTGCCTGAGCCTCCAGACTCGACGCGGCTGTCACCGACGATGTCCCGATCGCGTGAGGAAGGGCCCCAAGTTGGGACAGGGAGAAGGCCCTCCATTCGCTGTCATTCAGGCTCATCCGGATCTTCAGCAGGGCATAGACCTCTTCACTGGCCAGGTCTGCCTGGATCAGGTCCTCGGATCTGAGGTCGAGATCGAACCGGACCGGCCCCGTTTCGGGCTGCTTCAGGGCCATGATTTCCGCATAGCTCAGGTGTCGTTGCGGCCCCCGGCGGTTCTTGACGTGGAACTTCTCGTTCAGCTCTCCGAGTTTCCCGGAAGGGAGGTAGTCCCTGGCGTAGACATTGACGTCGAAGACGTATCCGGATTCCTGCCCCCAGCTCTTGCGGAACTTCTCGTTGAAGAGCTGGACGGCCCTTCCCGTATCTCGGCCGCTGAGGTTGGAGTCGATGTCGGAGGTCGGTGTCGCGCTACCTTCCCCATAGTTCCAGGCGAGTGACGGGTCGTTCAGTTCCTCCTTCACGGAGCGCATGATGCTCTTGGGAGGGAGCGCCCCATCGACCGGGTCCTTCGCGAGCAACGTCTCCCTCAGCCGGAACGCAAGGAGGGCGTTCATCCCTCGTCCCCGGTTCGCTCCCTCGGTGACGAGTCGGCCTTCGTGGTCACCGTCTTTGACCCACGTCAGCTCCTTGTCCTTGTACATCGAGAGAACGTTCGCCCAACTCGAACCGGCCCTAGTCTTCATGAATTCACGCGGATCCGCTTCGGCCTCCTTGTCGAGCGCCCCTTCCTGCTCGACCCGGACTGCTGAAGTGTCGCTCTCTCCCACCCGGCGGATCACCGCCGGGCTGCCCAATGGCTCCGTGGCGTGGTGGAGCTCATGGGCCAGGAGGTGAACGCCCTGGGCGGAGTCCGGCCGGTAAAGACCTCGCCGGAAGTAGAGGTCGGGCCCGACGCTGAAGGCGGCGGCCTGAAGCGAGCGGCCCAGGCGGTCGGCCTCGGCGTCGGCATGGATCCGCACGTCCCCGAAGCCCGGCATGCAGGACCCACTGCTCCATGACGAGGCGAACCGAACGGTCAGAGGTGTCCGGACCCCTGCGAGGCGATGAGGGTGGACTGGATCTGAGGGGAGACGGGGTTTGACGTGGCCAGGGAGTGGACTGGATCCTCCGGCTCGGAAGCCGGTCAATTGCGGACAATGGCGTGACGTCACAAGGGCTGGCCGAGTCGCTGCCGCCCGGTCGGCCTCGCTCTGCCGGTCCGCGGGGAGCTGACGACGAAAACGGGATCCTCCCGTCGGTCCTCCGCGATCATGGCTCGTGGCGGCCACGCGGAACCGGCTCCGACGATCCCGGGCCGTGATCATCTTGCTGGACCTCGATCCGCCTGAGCGCATCCTGAGTGGCGGCGGGGCGGCCCCCCGGTCGGCGCTGGGGCTGAGTCGAGGTACGACCGGCGTCTCCCGACACCGGCCCGACTGGATTGCCACTTCGTCATCGTTCGCGACGGGCCATGCTGGATTCCGTCCTAGACTTTCGTCCCCGAGCTTCTTGACGATCTGCTTGATACCCTCCTCGCCGGTCTTGATCTTCTTCGGGTACGCGACGAACGCATCGATGATCACCAGCGGCGATCGCTCTTCCTCGGGGTCCCTCGTCTGCATCAGGTGGCTCCGCGCAGGTAGTTGCACGCTTCCCGAGGATCCCCTTCTTCTCCTTGTAGAACTTGCCTTCGGCCTGATGGCCGATCAGCCCGATGGAGATCATCGCGCCGGCCTTCGCGAAGTCGCCCAGCCGACGGGAGTGGACATGGCGCCGAAACTCCGGCGACCCCCATGACCGCGAGGATCCCGGTGGTGAGCCCGGACATGGCCGACAATCGAATCCATGCGTCGGCCAGATCGCGGCTCACCTTCGCCTTGACGCCTTCGCCAGTTTCAGCACCTCGCCGACACGCATTCGCTCCGGGCTGCCTTCCGGGAGGCGGTCGTGCTTCTCCTGCTGCTCGAGGATGAAGGTCGCCAGGTTGTCGTCCTTGGTCGCATCGGCCTCGAGCCGCAGGCACTGGCGGATGATCGACCCAGTGCTGCCGATCAATCCGAGGATCGGCGCGGCCGTCCCCGCGCCTCCCGCGGCGTGCGAGCCGGCGGTACTCATCACCTTGATGATCTTGGAGAGCCCTGAGCCGAGGTCGCCGACCAGGCTGACCCCCTCGATCGATGCGTCCGCGAGTTTCTCTCGGATCTGCTCCTTCTCCTCAGCGGATGCCTGCTCGTCGCGGATCCTGGAGACGAGATCGTGGACCTTCTTCAGCCATTCGGGCAGCTTGACCAGATTCGAGGTGAACGAGAGGCTCGAACTGCCCAGTCCGGCTCCCGTGGAGATGCCAACTCCTCCGACCTCCCTGTCGTTCGTCGATGTCATGGAACTGAATCCGGAAAATGGCTTGCCCAGGGCCGAGAGGACGGATGCCAGGAAGGGGCCGAAATCCGGGTTCCTGGAAGCGGCAGGCGACGTGGTCGGAGGGAGGTCGCCCTGCACGACGTCCTCGATGCCGCTCGCCCTTCCTTCGCCCGGATCGACGATCTCTTCAAGCGGTGCGGGAGCCGGTGCTGGGGGAGCGGGCGAGGGCTGACTCGAGGGCGCGGCCGGCTCTGGCAACGCGGCGACCGGCACGGGTTCGGGTGCGGGTGGTTCACGCTCGGCGGGCTGGACCTCGGCCGGGATCGCCCCTGGCGGCTGCGGGGCGACCGCTTGCGAGGCGACCGGCTGCGGGGACGCCTGGGGCGAGACCGGGGCCGGCTGGACCTCGCCGGTCGATGCCGCAGGATTCGACGCCTGCAACTGCTGGTAGTGATGCAGCGCCGCCCTGAACTCGGCCTGTGCAGGCTCAAGCTCCTTGAGGGGAAGGTAGTCGCGGGCGAAGTAGCTTGTTGTCGGATCCGTCAGCTCCACGCGATTCCAGTCGGCCGTGCTCGAGATCAGCTGACGTCCTCCCGACGCTTTCCAGCTCTCAATCACGCCCTTGACCTGGTCCAGTCGCTTGACGGTGGCCTCGATCTCCTCGAGCTTGAGCAGATTCTCCAGGTCACGACGGACCCACGCAGGGTCGAGTTCCAGCACCCGCTGGGCCACCTTTTCGTCAAGAAACGGGGGCATGCCCGTGAAATTCGAGCCCTCCGCTCCGACGAGATCCTCGAGCTTCTCGACCCCGGCCCCGAACGCGAAATCGTTATCGATACCCTTTACCCCGATGATGGACCCCGCTTCATCCTTGACAAGCAAATAATTCTGCACATGCCTGTCTCCCTGGGCCGTGATGGCATCCAGTAGCTGGAGATTCATGAGGCTTCTCTTGACGGCGGGCTGATTGAATTCGCCGGACGTGACATGAGGTAGCATGGTGGTGCGGATCGGATTGTTTGAGGCATCCCTAATCGCAAAGCCTCGCTTGTCCAGCTTCTCTTGCGTCTCGTACGCCTTGTTCAGGCGCCTCGCCTTCATCATCAGATCCTGGGCGGCTTCCTGCTGGTCCTTATCGGCATGGATCGTTTTCACCGCCAGATTCCTCAGCTCCAGGGCCCTCAACGGCTCTTGCACAGACGGATCGTTCTCGGTGAGCGTCTCGACGGATTGGGCATGAACTCCCTTCACCCGCTCCATGACGATGCCGAGTTTGCCTTCCCGCATCGCGTATCTCGTCTTGACGACATCCTCGATGTGGAGCAGTTCGGCGATCACGGAGGTGGCGACATTCCGGCCCCCGTAGTTGGGCCGATTCTCGTCGATCCCGAGCGTCTCCTCGATCACGACATTCGCGAATGTATTGTTCAGGGGCTTGAAGACCCCCTCGACCTTCGAGCCGCCCGGCGGCGTGTAATCGACCTTGAAGACCTGGTTCACCTGCCCCCTTCCCAGCGGGGCGTGAGAGCCCGGCACGGAGTACTTGTCGCGATACGCGTTCATGCGGGCCAGCCGAGATGGGAGCGCGCCCTCCGGCCCGAGCTGCGCCTGCTGTCCCTCCCAGCCCTCCCGGTCGAGGCGGTACTGTGCGATCGCATCTCTCCACGGCTCGTCGATCGACTTCGTGGCTGGAGTCAACTCCGCGACCAATCCCGTGATGACCTCGGTTTCAACTCCGGCCTCCTGCTTCAGCGAGTCCATGGCCGCTGTCGCGCGCGAATTCTTCGGTGTCCGGATGATCCGGTTGTTCTGTTTGCGGTAGAGATCGGCAGCGCTGATGATCTCACCCAGCTTGATTTTCAACTTCTTCCCCGTTGTCTTCAGGTCTCTCGGAGGGCCCATCGGTGCTGATGTTTCCCCGGTGTACTGATCGACCAGGTCGAGGACCTGCTTGTATCGCGTGCTCTTCCTCTCCTCGGTCCTGGGTTCCTTCCCGACCTTCTGCATGACCTCCTGCCGCATGGGTAATCTCTGGACCGTCGCCGGCCCTGGGCCGACCGGAGCATGGCGCTGCTGCACGACGTGCGCCAGCTCATGTGCCAGCAGAGATCGGCCCTGGTGCTCGTCCGGGCGGTATGACTCTCGGCGGAAGAAGACGTCAGACCCCGCGGTGAATGCGTACGCCTTGATCGACCGGCTGAGCTCGTCGCCGCGAGCCTCGTCGTGGATGCGCACCCGGCTGAAGTCGGCATCGAAGGCGTGTTGCATCGCGGTCCGGATCGATCCTGTCAAGGGCCGGCCGCCGCCGCGGGCCGTCGAGATCGCGCCCTCGAGCCCCGGCGATACCCCGAGCCCGGCGTCGGTGCCGTCCTCCCTCCGTGGGGAGAGGGAGCCGGTGCCCGCGGGCCGGGTGCGAATCCTCGGCGGTGGGACCGGATCCGGGCCAGGGTCGGACGGTGGGAGCCATGAGCCGAGCCCGGGCCGAGCGGGCTCCTTCTGCCCCGCAGCCCGTTCGAGATCCTGGCCCTGATCCTCCAGGGCATCGATTCGATCCATGACCTGGAATGCGGCCCGCTCCGCCTCGGTCTCGGCCGGGCTGCTCGCGCCGTCGATCGCGAGCCTGGCCTGGATCAGCGGCCGGGACGTCGAGGCAGGAGGGAACAGTGAGACGCTGCCGAAATCGATCTCCGGCGTAAGCCCCGCGCCGTCGTGGCCCGATTCCGAACTGGATGACGCCATGTCGGGAGCGGGCTTGCAGACCGATGCCCGCCAGGGTCCGGTGGTGGATTGCAGCTCCCGATCGGCGACTCCTGATCGATGTTCCCGCGTCGTGGATCGAGCGAGTCGCGGCATGATCGGTCACTCGTTGATGGGTCCTGCGGGAAGTCGATCCCTCGATCAGCCGGCCGCGGCGGTGGTGCAGTCCGGCGGTGTGCCGTCGGCCGCGGCGGTCCAGTCGCGGTATTCCTGCGAGTTCCACGACCGCTCCAGCTTGGCGTACTCGACCTCCGCGCGCGGAGGACGTGAGTCATCCGGACGGGCTCGCCGGCCTCGGCGGCGTGGAAGGCGGCGTGCAGGGCGATGTTGCGGATGTTGCCGCCGGGGACGTTCAGCCGGGCGAGGCGTTCGGCGTCCAGGCCCTGCGCGGGGTCTCCGCGGGGAAGATCCGCCGCCAGATCTCGGCGCGGCCGGCGGCGTCGGGGAAGGGGAACCGGACCACGAAGCGGATCCGCCGCAGGAACGCGGTGTCCAGGTCCTCCTTCTTGTTCGTCGTCAGGACGGCCAGGCCGCGGTAGCACTCCATCCGCTGGAGCAGGTAGCTCACCTCGATGTTGGCGTAGCGGTCGTGGCTGTCCTTCACCTCGCTGCGCTTGCCGAAGAGGGCGTCGGCCTCGTCGAAGAGGAGGATCGCGCCGCCCTCCTCGGCGGCCTCGAAGACCTTCCGCAGGTTCTTCTCCGTCTCGCCGATGTACTTGCTGACCACCTGGCTGAGGTCGATGCGGTAGAGGTCCAGGCGAAGGTCGTTCGCGATGACCTCGGCGGCCATCGTCTTGCCGGTCCCGCTCGCGCCGGCGAACAGGGCTGCGATGCCCAGCCCCGCGCCCCGCGGCGGGCGAATCCCCAGGAGTGGTAGACCCTCGAGCGCTGCCGGACATGGACGGCGATCTCCCGGAGCAGGTCGACCTGCGGCGCGGGGAGCACCAGGTCGTCCCAGGTTGCGGCGGGCTCGATCCGCTGGGCCAGCCGGTCCATCCGGGGCCGGGCGAGGTCCCGGCAGGCGTGCCAGAGCCGGTCTTCCAGGATCGCGCCGTCGCCGGAGCCGACGTCGTCCTGGACCAGGGCCTGGACGCCCCGGATGCCCTCGGCGTCCAGGCGGAACTGGGCGGCGAGGCCGTCGAGCAGGCCGTCCAGCCGCTCGGCCCCCGGCCCGAGCGCGCCGACCCAGAGGGCCCGCTGCTCCCGGGGCTCGCAGGGGGCACATCCAGCCGGACCGTGGCCCGGCCGCGGAGTCGCAGCGGGTCCCGGCAGGAGATCATCAGCGGGACGCGGACCCGCTCCGCGAACGCCGCCAGGGGTCGCGGGGAGTGCACCTCGGCGTCGGGATCGCACTCGATCAGCAGGGCGCGGGACTCCAGCCGCGCCTCGCGCTCGCAGAGGACGGCGAGGGACTCGCGGTCGGCGGGGGCGGCCGGCAGGTCCTCGGCGCGCAGGGCATGGAGATCCAGGTCGATCGCCGCGCAGGCGCGGCGGCGATGTCCCGCCGGGCGGACTCCGACTCGCCGCAGAGCAGCAGCACGGGCGGCCCGGCGGCGGGGCCGTGCCGAGCCAGAGCTCGGCGGCGCGGAGGGCCGTCGCCGCCCGAGAGGGCGGCAGCGCGCCGGGGGATGCACCGGGGCCAGCAGCCCGATCAGCCGCGAATCCAGGCAGGGGATGCCCGCCAGGTAGTGGGCGATCCGCTCGTCGATCCGCAGCGGGCCCGGCTCAACGCCGTCCCGTCCCCCACCTCGATGAGCCGCCACCTCCGCAGGGCGCGGTGGGAGCCAGGGCGTTCCAGTGGGCCTCGGGCAGCGCCGCCATCGCCTGGCTGAAGGTGGGGAAGGCTCCGCCGCCGCCGGCGCCGCCGAAGTCCGATCGGGCGAATCGCGGATCGAGCTCCACGCCGGCACAGAGGATGACCACGCTGCGCTCGAACGGCGAGAGCCCGAACGCCTCGGCGAGCGACTCGATCGCCGGGGGAGCCGGCATCTGCGAACCGGCCTCCGCCAGCGCGCGGAGATCCTCCTCGGCCGACGGGAGCATCTCCGGCGGCTCGACCGCGGCCGCCCGCCGCAATGCGTTCTCGATGGCCCGCAGCGCGAGGAGCAGGTAGTCGCGGTTGGCTTCAGGCCAGTCGCTTGCCATCGTCGCGGTCTCCCTCACCTCGAGAGGATCCTGTCCCGTCGTTGACGTTCAATCCCGCCGCCGATCCGGATTGAACCGCGACTTCGGCAGCTCGGTTTCCAGCGGCGGCACGTCGGCCCGGACGGCCTTCACCTCCCAGTAGAACCGTTGCGAGGGGTTCTCACGATTGACCATCCGGACGGTGAACGCCCCTTCGGAGACGCGGGACGCGGCGAGCATCGAGATCGGCTGGTCGTCGTCGGCCAGCGGCGTGAGCTGCACCGTCCGTCCCTCCTTCCGCGTGAGCGCCTCGAAGTACGCCGGCAGCTCGACCCTGGCCCGCCCATCGACCAGACAGCTTTCGCCCCGGTAGTACACCCCCACCTCGGGGCCTTCGAGGCAGCCGTGGATCAGGAAATCTTGGGCGGGATTCAGGGGATGGTCGATGCGGAAATTCTTCCAGTTCGCGATCAAGCCCCCCGACACACACACGGAGTTCTTCACGCATTCCTGTCCGTCCATGTACCCGAGGTAAATCTCGTGAGCACGGACGATGACCCTCGTTCGCTTGCTGTCGTCTGAATACCCTCCGATCAGCATATAAGGGAACTGCTTGTAGTTGTTTAGTTCAGGCTCCCAATTATCATCGTCATTGAAACTGTAAATGCCCTTGTTTTTGAGCCACTTCTTGAAGTCGTCATGCCATGGCGGAATCTGTTGCCTCTTGTACGTATGATTATTATCACCGTCCGAGTATCCCAGAAGCGGGTAATCCTGCACCATGAACTGGGCTTCTGGCATCGATTCGGTCAGCTGCACGCCCGGCTTGAGGAACGCCAGCGTGCCTGCCAAGTTGACGCGGGAGTCGTCCTGGGGCTGGGGCCAAAAGCCAAGATAAATGTCGTTTCCGGCGATCCACACACCGCGCCGTGCCTGGGTCGTATCTTCAGTGCCGTCGTCCCGGATCTTGCCGCCGTAGACACCACCGATGTGTAGGATGTCTCTCCTCCCTCGTGTCCCGTCGTGACCCTTCAGGACTCCCATCCAGGAGTAGTCGTTCCCGAGCTCGACCTGCTTGTTGAACCGAATGGAGGAGGACTGGGCGACGGAGGCATCGGCCATGTGCAAAGCGCCAGTCATCGTCCCTCCCGCGAGGGGCAACCTTCCATTGATCTCGCCGGAGAGCGTATTCAGCGTGCTCAGCAGGCTCACGCCCTTGATCGTGAGGTCCTGGTCGATCCCCAGGTCCCCGGTGATCGTGCCACCCGCGAGGGGCAACCTTCGATTGATCTCGCCGGAGAGCGTATTCAGCGTGCTCAGCAGGCTCACGCCCTTGATCGAGAGGTCCTGGTCGATCCTCAGGTCCCCTGTGATCGTGCCGCCGGCGACGGGCAAGCTTCTCTGGATCGCCTGCCCGAGCGCGCCCAACTGGGTCGTCAGACTCTGCTCCTGACCGTTGATCCAGAGGTCCGCGTCGATCGAGATCCCCTGGCCGTCCACCCTCGGCTTGATGGTGGCCGCGAGTTCCTCGGAGACGCGGCCTGTCTTGTAGTTTGACCGCCGCAGCCTGATCTCGCCGAGAGACGCCCCGGCGAGGGTGCGTGATGGCGGCGTGGCGTTCCCTCGAACGATCGTCGGCTGGCCGTCTTGACCCCATGCCAACTCGGCCAGGATCAGAACGTGCGTGGCGCCGTCCGAGGGCACTTCCCCGGGCAGGAATTCGAGCGACATCTCAATGTACAGGTATCCAAACGGCGCCTGCTTCTCGTTGTCGGCACCATGAGGTTTCTCCCGAGCGACGAGCCCCAGCATTTGCGGTTGTTTCGAGTCCGACGGCCACCGATCGGTGCCCTTGACGATGGAGAGCGGCTCGCGAAGCGCGATCGTGCGCCCGAGTCGATCGATCCCGACGCCTGGTTGCACCGTTAGGCAGTCCGGCGCCGCTTCGACCTCGAGGCCAGAGACGATCCCTTGCCCGTGCACTTCGAGGTTATGGATCGAGGCTCTTGCCTCGTGGAAGTACTGAAGGTCAAGCTGGAGGTTCGCTCCACTGACAACCGAATCGAGGTGGGTCGAGTAATCGGTGACCTTCTCGGCCCCGTCGGCACAGCTTACGTACCGAGTTTTCCCCATCTCGTCGCTCCCTTCTCCAGAGGTTTGGTGGGCGTTCATTCCCAGACGGACCGGATGTGGGCCGGCTTCTCGCGCTCGATCAACGCTTGCACACCTTGAATCGAACTTTGAAGCCGCTCATAAGCAATCAGTCGTTCCTGTGCACTCGCAGCGTCCTTGTCCCTCGGTAGCGGGAATCGATCGGAGGAGTAGAGGATGGAGATCTTCATCGTGTAGGCGCTGCACCGCAAGCCGAGCTCCGTCCCGCCGATCGCTTCAGCCGTTTCCCCTCGATCGATGATGATGACCTCATCCGACGGTCCGCACGTCATCCCCGAGGGACGCGTCAGTCCACTCCGGGCGACCAGCGGGACAGGGTGGGGGGCCGGTTCTCCCAGGTCGATGACGTGGAGCATGGCCGGTTCCACGACCGAGCGCACGAACGTCGAGGGCAGCCGCATCTTGCCGACGTGCTGCTTCACGCCCGTGTCGCACACCAGGAATCGTCGTCGGCCGATGCATACCAGGCCGGTGGGGTAGATCAGGCACGGGGCGGGCCATGCCTCGACCGTCAGGAGTGAGGTCCCCGCCGCGGTGGTCCCGCTGTCCGGAATCGTGATCCGCACCAACTGACCCGCGAGTAAGTTCCTCACGTCGCTCGCGGTCACATCGGCATGGAGCTCGCCAGTGACGGCGACTTCATCCTCGCGACAATCCGTCAGCAGGAAGGCGTCTCCTTCCTCATGCGCGATGGCCGTCGGGTTGATCACGTTCTGCAACACGATCCGCCGAACAGTCTTCTCATCGGCCGCTCCGAACACCTGGTTCGTCTCGTACGCGTCGATCACGCTGAGGGCGGGGACGGAATTGCCCACCATGCTGGGATTGCTCTCGAGGACCACGATCCGGCGGTTCTGGGGCCCCCCTCTTCCCGGAACCAGAACGAGGGCGACCGCCCGACTATTGGCACCGACTTTCAGGTCCGTGCAGACGGCTTCCCGCTTGACCGGTACGGAGGGGACCGCGACGGATGCAGTTCCATCCGGCTTGAGCGCGAGATGGTATCGGTAGATCCGGGCGGGGATCGAGACCGAGCCGAATTGATGCCCCTGGTCCAGGACCAGGAGACTCCCATCCCGATCGTCGATCGCCATGGCGACCGGGTTCAGGAGAGGACCCTCATTTTCTCCGTCACCGTGGTTCAGTGGCCGGATCGCGGGGCCGCTCGCGGAGTCTGCGACAACAGAGAAATGGCAGGGATCAAGCTCACCGTTGGGGAGCAGGCACCAGATGGCGCCGGGACGTGGTTCGTCAATTTCCTCCCTGGCTTGCCGAATCGAAGTCTGAAATTTCCCGTAGTCGTCTCCCAGATTCGTCCCCGGCTCGGCCACAATGTAGCGGAGCCCGGGAGAGTTCGGGTGGTCCGGGCGGAGGACCGCCACGGCCGAGGGATGAGCGAGGATCGGCCAACGAGTGTCGGGCGTGGTGGCGAGGTGCGAGAAGGCGATGGTGGTGAGCCGGGGCGACCCGTCCTTGCCGAACGCCAGGCGGAACACGGCCTCGCCGTCGTCGATCGAGATCCGGGGGCGATACTCCCGCGCGGCGTAGAGGTCGAGGTAGCGGTGGAGTCCCACCTTCAGGCCGGTCTTCCGGGCGAACGGCACCATCTCCGCGATCAGCTTGCGGCGCTGGATCGTCGACCACTCCTCGCGCAGCTCGAGGTTCACCCAGGAGGCGAGCCAGGGGAGGAACTCGGGGGGGGCCCGCCAGGGATCGAACAGGCGGTCGATCCGGTCGATGGTCGTCTCGATCGGTTCGTCGCCCACGGACTGCCCGCGCTTCGGGTTCGGGACGTCGTCGTCGACCCCGGTCAGGAACTTCTGAGCCACGAGCAGCAGCTTTGAGAGGAGGCTCCCCCCTCCATCCACGCCGGCCCCGTCCAGCCCGTCCCGGAGGAGGGACGGAAGGAGCTGCAAGAACTCGGACTCGACGGCCGGATTCATTCCTGGATCCTCGACGTGTTGGGAGTCTACTTGTTTCCCCGATCGGCCTCAGACCACGGGGCGATCTCGTGACTGTCCGCGCTGCAAATCAGCTCATGATCGGCAACACGGACGCCGATGGACGGCCCACTGAAGTCGTCCCTGAAGGGTGGCCTGGCGGCTTGCGACTTGACCGGCGTCGCCGAGATCTCGTTAATGTAGCCGAGGTCTCCGATGATGGCCTGGAGCTCCATGAACAAGCCCGAGACCAGGAAGTCCTGGCCGATCTCCCAGCCCTTGCCATCCTTCCCGCCCTTCACCGGATGGAGATACGAGACCACCTCGGCGGTCAGTCGCTTGATAAGCTGCGAGGCGAGTCCCTCCTTTCCCGAGCCCAGATCGACGGCCGAGGGCCAGAGCTGGAACCTGAGCGAAATCGTGATCGGAAGATAGCGGGGCCCGCTGACCACGAGCCGGGTCCCCAGCAACCGGCGGGAATCGAGGGAGGCCTGCACTTCTCGGAGGAGCTCGAAGGTGGGTTCGGGCCTGGGGTCGAAGGCGGGGTCGGCAACGTCGGGGACGATCAGGACATTGAGGCGTCCCTCCTCGCGGATCAGGTTGCCGAAGGTCAGGGGGTTTCCCTTCTCATCGAAGGCCGGCCCCAGGCAGCGCACCTTGCGGACGACGTTCGATGCGCGCAGGGCCAGCGCCTTGTAATCGTCGGCCGTGACGGCGCGGTCGAAGTTCTTGAGGGCCAGGGGGGCGCGACGCTTGGTGTCCTCGATCGCTTCCTCGTCTGCCCCGTCGGTGGCGCGAAAGGGGTTGGTGACCGAGGTGATCGCGTTGTTGACCGAGCGCTGAGTGTTCACGACGCCCGCCGCGACATTCCCGGAGGCCCCGGTGGGGACATGGCGATAGCTGGCCGTGATCCGACTGTCCCGGGGCGGAGCCATCCCTCCCGAATCGCGCTTGCTCTTGCTCTCGGGAAGATCGCTCCCGAAGTGGATGGTCCCGGTGGTGGGGTCGAGGCGGAAGGCCTTCTGAAGGTTCCCGACCTCGAACTCATCGACGAGTTTCCATTGCTCGCCATTTACCGACACCGAGACGTGGCCATACGGAGTCCCGGGCGATCGGACGTCCTTGTAGATCGGGCGATGAACCAGCTCGAACGACTGGTACGGCCGGCCATTACCCACGCCGACGAATTCGTCGAGGACGGTCTCGACCGCGCGGGCACGCACGCTGTTGAAGAGGATGTGCTTGATCCTGATGACAGCAAGCTCGGTCTCGAAGGAGGTTCCGGGTGGTATCCCGATTCGCTCTTCCGCCTTGCTGATGTCAAAAGTCGGTGTCCCCCAGGGCGCTATTCCCAGCTCCCCGATTGCCTGAGCGGCGGGCCAGTCGCTATCATCATAATTCACATCTGTCCACGATGAGCCACTCGGTACCTGACCAGACGACTTCCAGGTCGAGTCCGTGTGGACGAGGACTCCTGCTCCGAGCGGCAGGACGCCTCCTCGCACCAGGAGGCCCGCTTGCGACTTCTGCCAGTTGACCGCCTGGACCGCGAGGACGTGTTGACCGGGCGAGATCATGGCTTCGACTTGCTTGAATTTGTCCCAGCCGATCCCTGCACTGGTCACTTCCTGCCCGTCGAGGTAGAGCGTGTACTTGTCGTCCGCTCTGATACCGAGCGCTAATCGGGACACCTCGTCGACACTGAATGTCCTGCGAAAGTACCGGGTCTCGTCGGGATAGGTGCCATCCTTGTCGGGTTGGCCGTGCCAGATCCACTGAGGCGTGCCGAGATGCGGCGTGAGGGTCAGCAGGACCCAGTGCCTGGCTTGCTCGGTCCCATCTCCTCCCGCCTTTTTGTACCGAAGCACCCGCCCCCAGTCCTTCGGCGGATCGAACCAGATCGTTCCGCTGCGAGCGAGGCCGGTGGTCTGATCGTGGAAGCTCCCCTCAGGAAATGGTTGCAGCTTGCCGAGCGAATCGACCCATTGCGCGGTGACGCTGATCGGGGCCTCCCGTTCGATCTCGGGCACCTCGACGTACAGCGTATGTGGCCCGAAAGTGCCGCCTCGCTCGTCGAAGCCCAGGTAGATGGACAACGCGGAGGGTTCCGCCGGCTGCCAGTCAAAGCCCGGCGGAGGCCCATCCGTCCGGCCCGGTGACGCGGGGACAACGAGTGAATTCAGATCGGACCATGTCGTGGCGGGGCTAATGTCCTGATCCGTGTAGAGCAACTCGACGAGTTCGGCGTTGGCGACGTCGAGATCCTCATCCGTCTCGAAGACGACGGCCGGCTGGGACTCGGTTTGCTGGGTCGCGGCCTGGGTGCCCGCGGGGAGCGTGACGGGCGTTGAACTGGTGTAGGTCAGCCAGGTGGTGGCCGGGGTGGCCGGCGCGCGGGTGATGCCCAGCAGGTTCAGGAACGCGATGTAGTTCTTCTCGGGCACCCGGTTGAGTCGGTAGGTCATCCCCTCGACCAGCCAGGCGAAGAGCTCGACCAGGACCATCCCCGGGTCGCTGAGGCTGGGGTCGGTCCATTCCGGGGCGTAGTGCGGGATCAGTGCCCTGGCCTGTTCGACCAGGTCCTTCCAGGTGCGGTCGTCCAGGTTGGGAGGGTCGATCCTGCCTCGTGCCATTCGCGGACCTCGACGTCGGTTAGCCGTTCAGGGGAAGGAGGAATGTCAGGCTCCGGTCGTCGCCGGTGGCCTTGATCCGGTAAGAGATGCGCAGTCGAAGGCCGGAGCGGTCATCGTCCTCGCCGCCGGAATCGACCTCGACCTGGACCCGTTCGATCCTCGGCTCCCACCGCGCCAGGGCGTCCTCGATGTAGAACCGGGCCAGGTTGACAGTGGCCGCGTTGTTGGGGGCGAAGACCAGGCTCCGCAGCCGGCAGCCGAAGTCCGGCCGCATCAGCCGCTCGCCCTGCTCGGTGCCGAGGATCATGACGATCGACTCGCGGATCCGCTGCTCCCCAGACGACCTCGCCATTCGCCCGTGCGCATCGAGCCGGATCGGGAGGGCGAAGCCGCGGCCGAAGACGTCCTCGTCGGGTGTGCGTCGCCGGACCGGCATGGAGTCAGTCTCCGATGAACACGGTGCAAGTCGTAATCACGGCGACCTTGCCCACCGGTGGGCCCACGTGGCATGTCCTCGCCAGATCGCCGTCGCGAGCCGCCGGCTTCCCGTTGATATTGACCGTGGTGCTTCCGCCGAGGATCGTGGCCTGGTTGCTCGGCGAAGGCGAAGCGGCAAACGTCTCACCCGGTAGCAAGAGCAAGACGTGGGGGGGCAAGTTCGTCGCGGTGGATCCTCTCGTCGCCGCCGGCTGGCTCATGATGGAGACGTCCGGGCTGCCGTTCCCGTCGATGCGACCATCGAACGGGAACTGGACCGGCGCCGGCGGTCCGGATGGCGGCAGGACGAAGTGGGAGTCCGTCGCCACGATCGTGTCTCCGAATTTCGCCGCGGGCTTACCCATCGTCATGTCCCCTGGCATGAGTTGGCCGACCCCACGTCTCCCTCCGCAAAGAACGTGGACGCAGTCGTCGTGAAGCGCTCGGCCCACCCATCGCGGGGGGATGATTACCGAGGCGTCCGAGAGATGCTCCCTAGTTGATATTCACGGTGACTCCCTTGAGCGTGAGCTTGCCGGCGGCCTCGATCGACACGTCGCCCTTCGGCCCCATCGTGATCGTGCTCCCCGAGGGGTGGGCGAGCTGCAACGACTCGCTCCCCTCGGTGTTGTCGAGCTTGATCACGTGGCCGGCCCTGGTCCGGATCATCTGGACGTTGTTCTTGCCGTCGGCGTTGTGCTCGGGAGGCTTGCTCCGGCCGTTCCACATGCCGCCGACGACCACCGGGCGGTTGATGTCGCCCTGCTCGAAGACGACCAGGACGTCGTCACCGACCTCCGGCAGGAAGACCGTCCCCGAAGCGTCACCGGCCGCGAGCGTCGCGATCCGCGCCCAGGGGCCCTGGTTGTTGGCGGAGAGCTGCGGGAACCTGACACGGACCCGGCCCCGCCCCGCCGGGTCCTTGTTGTCCACGACCGTCCCCGTCAGCGCCGCCATGCGGCCCGACTCGCCCCCGGAGCCTCCCGCGCCGGCGGTGCCGAGCAGCGAGCCGCGGAGCTGATCGAGCAGGCTGGATGAGTGTCGAGGGCCGATCTCGAACGACGTTTCATAGCCCCCGTCCGCGTAGCGGTGCGTGACCTGTCGCAGCCGGTAGACCCCGCCGCAGCGCTTGCCGACGCCCCGGATCTCGACGGTCCCGCCGGCGCAAAGGCGCGGGTCGCCCGGGCATCGGCCCGTGCCGGACACGATCCCCTCGGAAAGCCCCGCCAGGATCGACGCGGCGAGGCTGTTGGCCTCCGTCACCGTCGGCGCCGACCGGCCCCGCGCGAGCCACTGTCCGTCGAACGGCGTTCCTCCGTCGGAGCTTCCCGGCAGCCTCGCCGCATCATCCTGAAATGTGCCCTTGAGCATCCCGACGGTCTGCGAGGAGACGACGTCCTGCTTCTGCTCATCGTCGTAGTCCCTGAGGTCGAGCTGTTGAGGCAGGCAGGCTGACAACCGGGGCGAAAAGCTGCGCAGGTTCTTGCCCCAGGTCAGCGGCACCGCAGGGCCGGCGGGTTCGGGCTTCTTGAACGTCAGGCGCTTCTCGCGGACGAAGACCTCGAAGCCGTTTCGGACCGCCAGGGCCTGAAGCAGCTCCCAGTCCGTGCCGAGGTGATACACCGTCTGGCGAGTGGGCAGGCCGGTCCCGTCGCTCTCCGCGGTCAGGGTGTGGAGCTTGGCGACCTCCCCCACGATCCCCGAATCGTTCAATCCGTCGAACTGGCGGAATCTCGTCCCGTGACGAAGCGGATGCGAACGGTCGTAGCCGATGACCGTCAGCGCCGCTAGCCCTCGCTGTGGGAACGAGGGCTGGAGAGCCGCCAGACGTCCGTCGATGACCGGCCGGAGCTGATTGACGTACCCCAGGCTAATCGTCACCTCGGCACCGAGGCGGAATGGCGAGTCGTCGCCGTCGATCAGCTCGAGCCGGTCGTCGCTGATCTGGATGCTGAAGCTCCAGGCCAGCTCGAGATGGCTCTCCACGCGGATCTCGATCACCCGCCTTGAGAGCTCGTCGCGCAGCGGCTTCCCGCCGATGCTGATCGCGAATGCCGGGACAGCGATGGTTCCGGTCTCGGACATCAGGTGGGCCTCGCCGTTCGGTCGGGTGGTGAGTCGGGGATGCTGACGACCAGGTTGGCCGGCGGCCTCCTCGGATCCTCGATGCCGTTCTCCCTGGCGATTTCAGGCCAGCGAGCGGGATCGCCCGTCATCCTGGCGGCCAGTTGCGCCAGGTTCTCTCCCGGACGCACCCTGGTGACCCGTCGTCGCCGAAAGGTCTCCTCGGCGGCCGGGGCCAGGCCGGGCTGCTGCGATTCGACGAACGCCAGCCGCAGGTTGGCCCGAATCGGGACGCCGTTGCTCAGGAAATGGGTATAGCGCTGGCCGGCACTCTCGAGGACGCACCGCGACTGGAAGCTCCCCCAGCTCACCAGGAGCAACGGCGGTGCGCCGGTGGTGGCGTCCTTCTCGAGGAGATCGAGGACCGGTCGCATCAGCCCTCTCACGTCGGCCTGCTCGCGCGAGCCGTCGAAGAAGAGTTCCATCTGGAACCGGTGCAGCTCGCGGCCGGCGAACTGGAGCGTCGGGAAGTCCGCGTGCATCCCCTCCTGGCGGAAGCTGTTGCTGGAGTCGACCGAGTATTCCTCGGGGTTGATCGGGACCTCGAGCGAGCGACCGCTCGCCAGGTTTCGGATGGTGACCTTCTGGATCCCCATGACGTCAGGCCCCCCGTTCCTGATCCATGCGCAGTCGCTCCCTCAGGTCGTGATAGAGCGCCTCCTTCAGCTCGGCGAGCTGCCGATCGGTGAGGCTTTCGGCCCGAGGCGGAGCAGCTCCCGTCGCTTCGAGCCGGTTGGCTTCCGCGGCCCTCAGCCCGGTGGCCTGCGTCTGCATCGGCGACGACATCGCGGAGGGAGTCTGGGCCGGAGCTTGTGGCGGGCTCCCCGGAAGCAACGGCGTCATCGCTTGCTGAGACGGCCGGGCCGGGATCCCGAACTCGTGGAGGACGCGCAGCTCGTTGGCAATGGCCCTCCGCTCCTCGGCCGGGTCCGCGGGGCCGATCGTGAGGCGATGGAGGGCGGCCTCGCGCGACGCCTCGGCGTGGGTCAGCTCGTGGCCAATCAGCGCCAGCCCGCGGGGCTCGTCCGGGGCGAACGCTCCTCGGCGGAAGAAAATGTCCTGCCCCGCGCTCAGGGCGTCCGAACCGAGCCGTCGATTCGCCTCGTCGGCCGCTGGGCCGTCATAGAACCGTGACTGCTCGACGTCAAGCTCGAGGAACTTCGTCAATGCGGCACGCGCAGATTCGTTGACGACGCGCGGGCTGGACCGTCGCGCCCGATCGATCAGGCTCATCGTGTCGTCGCCCGGCCCCGCCGCTCGACTCGGCTCGACGTCCGCCCCCGGGCGCTGCGGCTGTTCCTCGACCGGGGAAGGGCCGCGCGGCGGCTCCCAACCCGAAGTCGCAGGCCAGGCCTCGTCCGGGTCGCTTCCGGTACGCGGCTCGCGAGCTGAGCCTCGCCCGGGCGATGTGGCTTCTGTGGGAGGCGGCAACCAACGGGTAGGCGCTTCGTCGGCCCGATCCGGGAGGGCCGCGCCCAGGAGCGACCGATTCAGGCGTTCCAGGGCGGAGCGCGGGGCAGGGCTCGTCGGTGCGTGTTCTCCTCGCGAGACCGCTCTCTCCAGGCCCGCGAACGACCGTGGCGCGGGGGGATCAGCGGCGCTGAACACCGGCGCGTCGCCACCGGCCGGAGACGTCGCACGACCTGCCTGATCGGGAACAGGCCGATCCGGGACCAGGGCCGCACGGACGATCGGCTCGTCAACCCGCGTCGCTGCTGCCGCGGGGATCCGGGGCGGAGCGTCCGAGATCGCCGCCTCCTCGATCAGGCTCTCCAGCTCGGGGTGGAGCAGCCGGCGGAGCGGGAAACGGCAATCGAGAGACCGCGTGCGGTGGAGGATGCCGGGGGGTTCGAGTCGTCCGAGGATGCCCGCGACGAATCTCGAGTGCGCCACCGGGGCGAGGGGCCGGAGTCGTGGAGGGATCGCCCGGCGCGGGGCGACCATGCCGCCGAGGAGTCGGCGAAGGAAGCGCGGGTCCACGCCGGAGGGGGAGTAGTCGGGGCTTGCCGGGTCCGCTATTGCCATGGTTCAACTCGTCCGATCACGAGGGCACGTCGCGTGAGAGAACTCGGGCGACCTCTCTGACCCAGACCCTGCGCTCCTGGTGGTCCAGGTTCATCAGCACGTCGTACGGCCAGTGAACCTGGACTGCGAGGAAAGCTACCTCCCGTCGGAGCAGTTCCGGGGGGTAGCTCAGGATTCCCCCGGGGCGGGAGGGGCCATCTCGAACGCCTGCTGGCAGTGAGGGCAGGTGACGCGCCGGATCCGCTCGGCCGTGCCGTCGCCGTTGATCCGGTTGTACATCTCCTGGAGGAACGCCAGATCGGCCGAGAACAGCCCCTCGATCACCTTCGGGTTGATCGCCGCCAGCGACCCCAGCCGGGTCACGACGCGAGAGAACAGGATGATCACCAGGTACGCCTGGTTGGTCTGCACCCGAGGGTCCTTCAGCGGCAGGATCTCGTCGGCGGCGGTCGCCAGCCGCATCGTGCCGTCGCGATGGAGATTTCCGTCTGCGTCGAGGTAGCCGCGCGGGAGCCGGAACTCGTACTCGGTCTGGAACATCGTCGTGCGTCTCGATGCCGTGAGGATCCTCGGACTCGCGGTCGCCGTTCGGGTGGCCTCGCCGACCCTACTGGCTGGCGCGCTCGAGCCGCTCGCAGGTGATGGTGAGCGAGTCGATGGCGACCTCGTTGCCGGTGGCGTTGAAGCTGGGGCCGTCGTACTTGCTGGCCCAGGCCCCGAAGAAGTTCCAGCGCACCCGCTCGGTGTTGTTGTGATCGTAAAGCACGATCGAGCCGTTCTTCCGCATCGGGTTGCCGGCCAGGGCGGTGGCGTGCCAGTCGTAAAGCTCGTGCGAGTCGGTGATGCCCCACTTGAGGGTGATGTCCGGGTAGCTCGTCTTGCCCGGGAGCTTGCGGACGTGCGAGGCGTCGCCCCCCTCGCGGTACTCGACCACCTCGACGCTCGAGCCGACGCCGGAGCACTCGGTGAAGCCCGCCTGGATAATGCCGTCGAGCTCGACGCGGAATCGCATGCTGTGATATGGATCGACGCGTGCCAAGGCAGATCCTCCTGGGAAACCCGTGAAGGGGACTCGAGATCGAGCCGCGAGGGAAGAGGCGAGTCTCAGCCGCCGGACTGCTGCTGGATCCGGATGATGACGAACTCGGCCGGCTTGACGACCGCCACGCCGACCTCCGTGACGACCTGCCCGAGGTCGCGCAGCTCGGGGGGATTCGTCGAGGCGTCGCAGCGGACGAAGAACGCCTGCTTGGGCGTCTGCCCGAAGAGCGCGCCGGCGCGCCACTGGGTCGTGAGGAAGTCGCTCACCGTGCGCGTGATCCGCTGCCAGAGGCCCGGGTCGTTCGGCTCGAAGACGACCCATTGCAGGTTCTCCTCGAGCGACGCGCGGAGGAAGTTCATGAATCGCCGCACATTGACATATTTCCACTCGGCCTCGCCGCCCGGCTTCGCGGCGAGCGTCCGCGCGCCCCACACGACGGTCGCCCCGTAGAGGTTCCGGATGCAGTTGACCCCGAGGTCGTTGAGTTCTCCCTGCTCGTTCTTGCTCACCGCGTACTCGAGCTCCAGGACGCCGTGCACCGCCTCGTTGGCGGGCGCCTTGTGCACCCCCCGCTGGGCGTCCACCCGGGCATAGATCCCGGCGATCGCCCCGCTGGGTGGGATCGACACCGTCGGTTCTCCCGTGGTGAGGCTGAGCGGGTTGGCAACTTTGAGCCAGGGGAAGTAGAGCGCGCCGTAGCCCTCCGGGGAAGTGGGCGGCCTGGCGCTGTCGAAACTCTCCGTCGTGTCCGACCTCTCGCAATCCAGCACGGCGATCCGGTTCCGCATCGTCGTACAATGCGTGACGAGCGCCTCGTGAACGAACTGCAGTTGACCCTCATAGGAACTGCCCAGAGGCGCCGCGACGATCGAGATCTCGTCGATGGCATCGAGCACCTTGAGGCAGGGTTCCAGGTCGACCTCGAGATCGCGGGCGTCCTTGATTCTCACCACGTAGCAACGGGTGCCGCCGTTGTTGAAGAAGGAGTACACCGCGAGTGCCAGGTTCAGGTTCGATTCCGAGAAATCCCCGAAGTGATTCCTGAATTGCTCCCAGCTCGTCACCTGGACTGGGGTCTTGTCCGGAGCCTGCCTGTAGTAGGCGTCGACAAGCTCGAGATCATCACTGCTGCTGATTTGATTCAGCCTGTCAGGCGGAGATTTGAGGCCCAGTTTCCCGTCGGTGGGGCGGGACTGGATCCAGGCCCTGACCTCCGGGGCGTTCCTGAGCGTGACGTAACAATGCTCGTCAGCCCATTCCGGCCAGGTCCTCGGAGCGAACGTGATCTCCCCTGACTTGCAGCAGCAATACCCTCTCTGGGTCTCCTTCCGCGCAAGCTCCAGGGCGATCTCACCGGGCGAGAGAGCTCCGCCGACCGTGAGAGTCCCCGGCGGGGTGGAGGTTTCCACGGGGTATGCCTGTCCATTGATCGTTAGTTCATAGTTTGCTACATCGAAATCGGGATCGCCGAGCCATGATGGAGGCGTGTCAAGCGTGATTGTAGTCTTCCCATTAGCTACGTTAGCCGCTGTTAACTTTGCCTTTTTCTTGAAGATTTGCCGGAGCTGAAAGGCGATCGGTTTCGTATAGTCGCTCTGGGGCGGGCTAACGAGTTCCACCTTGGCGCTCGTGTCGCCACTGGTAACTTGCGCTACGTAGGTTCTCCCGTCGAGCGACAGCTCGTAGTTGGCGTCCGGCTTTTTCTCCTTTCCTCCCTTGACCCAGGCGGCCCACGCATCTTGGCTGAGGGAGAGCGACCCTTTCCCATCGCTGGTGACCTTTCCGGCGCCCGGCCGGAACCTCCGGCCCCTTGGATTCACGGGCATCTGATCGAACTCCATTAGATCCTCCGCGATCCCGATGAACCCGGCCGTGCTGGTGCTGACCCCGGCGATCGGGCGAGAGAGGGGCGGGACGTCCTCGACGTAGATTCCCGGAACGGAATAGGTCGTCGGCATCGGTCAGTCTCCTGGATGAGGTCGTCGTTCGCCGGATCACGTCATGAGCCTGGTTCAAGGATCAGGTCGTAACTGCTGTCGGACTTGCTCGTCCTCGGGACCTTCAGCGTCCGCGAGTGCAACTCGCTGCCGTCTCGGATGCTCGCGACCCGCACCACGTGCGTGCCCGCCGCAATGTCCCGAAGCGCGTAGTTCCCCTGCGCGTCCGACTCCACCTGCCGGTTCAGGGCATCGATCGAAACCCGGACGTGGAGCGGACGGCCTTCCCTGGTGGTGACTCGCCCACCGATCAGGTATCGGGGCTGGCTGCCCAGCGGACCTTGATCGACCGGGTCGAGGTCGAGCCGGAGCGATGAGGCAGCCTGTGCGGACTCGCGCACGACCGGTCGATCGAGCGCGATCGTGGCCCTGAGCACGAACGAGGGACGTAGCTTGCACCCCAGCGCGGTCCAGAACTCGGAGAGACTCCCCTTGTCATCGACGGTGGAGAGGGTCAGCGGCACCGGTGGGCTCAACTGGCCGGTGCCGGCGGCGGGCGGACCGCCCGCGGAGTCTCCGAAGACGTCGGCGGGGAGATCCTGCAATCCGTCCACGATGTCCGCGGGGATCTCAGTCCGGCTCGCCAGGAATTGCATCAGCTTGCCCAGGAGTTCGTGCTCCCTGACGCTCGGGCGAGGGTCGGAGGCCCCCGGCGTGTGGACGGGCCAGGCTGTTAACACATAAGAGCACGTTGCATGAAACGGCACGCCCAGGACCCGGACGGCTCCGTTGGACCGCTCGAACGACCACTCGCTCGAGCGGAGGGCCACCTCCTCGCGGACGTCGTAGAGGAACGCGTTCACGGTCGGCACCGACAACCGACTGGAGAAATCCTCGGCCGGACGATCAAACGAGACCTCGACCCCCTCGATGCCTCGCTTGATCAGCATTTCGATTGCCTGGCTCAATTGATGGATCATTTGTGCTGAGTTATATGCGGCTCGACGGGCAGGCAAGGCGACCGGCGCGAAGAGAATCCCATATCGAGAGGTTCACACTCTCGTGGCGCATGGTTCGCGACTCAGGGCCCGGGGAGGAGGGGACCTCCGCACCCGCCCCAGGTGGTCCTTTCGCTGATTCAGCATGAACGCGAGCGCGGAGTCGATCATGAAGTCTCCTGCCACTCAGGCTTCAGACCGGATCGATGCACGACGGCGACCGCAGGACTCCACACCCGACCGCCCGGGCAGGCGAAGCGCAAGGTGGACGTTCACCTGCCGCGCATCGGCCGGTGCGAATGACACGGACTGTCATCGGGCTCGAATCAGTCCAGAATGAGCTCCACTCGGCTCTCGATCATCCGAACGGGGCATCGGTCCCGGGTGTTCCATGTCGGCAAGCGCATGAAAGCAGCGATTCGCTCCCGGTGACGGACAGCGGGACGGCCTCGGTCGCTCGATGATCTGCCCGGGATCACTCGTGCTCCTACCCAGGTAGAATGCGATTTGAGTCCAATCGTCTTCATCGTCAGCTTTTTTTTCCCGGAGACGATGGGGGTGGACACTGCGGAGGCTCGACGCCTGACCTGCTTCGTCGTCACCCCCTGACCGACTCCCAGCCGTGGATCGTCGGATCACCTCGTCGAGTCCCCGGAGGTCGCCAGTCACAGGAACAGCCTCGGCGAGGTCTCGATCAGCCCATCACCAGTCCAGCATCCTCCCCGAAGCCAGTGGAGCGGATTCGATTGAAGCTCCCGCGGACTGATGGCCTGGTGCGAAACGCCGCGGTTCGGGCCGGGCGGCCGCCCGATCCGGCGAACGACGATGCGGTGGTGTTCAGGCTCGACGAAGGGGGGACGCGGCGATTCGCCCCGGCCAGACCCCGGTGAAGCTTGAAATACGCATGTCTTAAATTAACAAGATTGGTCGGATAACGACGACACATTAGATCGGAGCAATCCGCTTTTCAAGGAAAAAATGCCTACTTCGACAGAATTCAACCGAGCACCGAATTCTCCAGATCGATCTCGAGGACGAGACGCTTCTTTGACTCCCGTCGGCGACGCGCCGGATCCGCGCGCGGGGCGGACCTCGACCGTCGAGACGACGGCCCCCATTGATCTCGCCGACGGGACAGGTGATGCTGTCCTGACCCCGTGCCTGTTTCGGGACTTCTCCACTTCCCTGGATGTCCTGGTGAGCCCGTCCGCATCGTCGCGAGTGCTCGCCGGCGGAGGGTCGACCGGTCTCGAGATCCGCCGTCCCGGTCGCGTCGACCCGCGGCCCGTCAGTCGTTGAAGGGTTGACCGCGCCTCTTTACGCCCCGAAGGATGGACATCCCATGTTCGGCTCCACCGTCCTTGAAATCGCCCTCGGGTTGACGCTGACGTATCTGGCCCTCAGCCTGCTTTGCTCGGCGCTCAATGAGTTCTACTCGACGCTGATGTCCCGGCGGCAGGCCCACCTCAAGGACGCGATCTTCTCCCTGATCGACCCGGACGACCCGAGGGGCCGGCGCTTCCTCGCGATGTTCTTCACGCACCCGATGATCAAGGCACTCGTGCCGCCGTCCCGGTCGGGCAAGCCGCAGGAGGCTCCCGGCGGGACCGCGAGGGCCCAGTCGGACTGGTCGGCGCTGGCGATCGAGGACGGACTGAAGTCGCTCAAGGCAACGCCCCGTTACATCCCCGACCGCACGTTCGCCGACGTGGTCTTCGACATCCTGACTCACTGGACGACCGCTCCGGCTGAAGCCGCGGACCCGGCGTTCGCGATGACTCCCGGCCAGGTGGTGGACGGACTGATCAAGGACCTCCAGGAATCGACGGCGCAGGTACCCCTCGAGGTGGTCCAGAAGGGCCTGCGCACCGAGGTCGACGAGGATGCCCAGCGATTGCACGCCGCCGTGGCCGGCGGTGCCACCGCTCAGGCCACCTGGGAGGCCGTCGGCCGGACGATCGATTCCCTACGGAGGACGACCCGCTCGATCAACGACCCCAGGACCCAGGCCGTCCTGAATGCGGTCCTCGATCGGTGGGACGGGCGGCTCCGCGCGGTTCGTGACGACCGCGCCTCCGTCGACAGGGTCCGCGAGGCGGCATCCGCGGCGCTGACGGCCTTGCGCGGCGCCTCGAGTGTCCTCCCCGACAACCTCGCCAAGGCCCGGTACCTGGGCGTGCTCGATGAACTGGCCACCAGGCTCGTCGCGCCCGAACTGGCCTCGGCATCCTCCGAAGCGGTCAGGCAGGCGGTCCGCGAGTCGCTCGCATCTCTGGAAGGGATCGCCTCGATGATCGGCAACACCGAGACCCGCGACGGCCTGCTCGAGCTCATTCGCCGCCAGGCGGAGTCGCTCGCGCAGTCGGGGAGCGGCCTGGTGACGCTCCGCGGCATCCGGGCCGCCGTTGAGGACCTCCCCGAGAGCCAGATCAAGACGACCCTTCGGACCCTCATGAACGAACAGGGCGAGGACCTCGAGAAGGTCCGCCAGAACACGGAGCGCTGGTTCAACGACACGATGGACCGCGTCTCGGTCTGGTACAAGCGGAATACCCAGATCGTCATCTTTGTGATCGCGCTGGGCCTCAGTTTCTCGATGAACGCCGACACCCTGGTCATCGGTAACCGGCTCGCCCAGGACCCCGCGCTGCGCATGCTGGCAGCGACGGCGGCCCGCGACGTGATCGGCGGGACGCCGGGAGACGCTTCGCGGACCGGGCCCGGGGGCGCAACATCGGGGCCCGGCGCAGCGACGGGTCGGCCGACGACCGTTGGAGGTTCCCAGCCGCCTCCGGACGGCTCGCCAGCGGGTTCGCAGCCCCGGCAGTTCACCGAGGAGGAACGCCGTCGGATCGAGGGCGCACTGGATCAGCTCAGGCTCCCGATCGGCTGGGATCGTCGCGAGGTGGACAGGCTCGTCGCTTCGTTTGGCCTCGGCCGCGAGGCGGGATGGACCGATGCCATGTCCAAGCTCGCGGGGCTCTTGATCACAACCCTGGCCCTGACCATGGGAGCCCCATTCTGGTACGACGTCCTGAGCAAGTTCGTCAGTATCCAGGTCGGCGGCGAGCGACCGGAGCGAGGCCGGTAGCGTTCGAGCGAGCGAGCGCCGACCTGCCGGGCGGCGCCAGGGGTCGAGTGCACCGGCCTCGTGACGAGGGCGACCCGAAGCACGCCGGCCGGTATCTCGGCCGGCCGCTCGTCGCCGCGCGCCAGGTGACGACACCACGCCACCAATCCAAACGATCGCTCGACGGACTCCTGGTCAACGCGACCCGCCTGTCGCCAGGCCTCCTTGGACCGACGCCTCTTCCCTCCGCGATCGGCCACACGTGAACGACCGGGCTGGTCGCTGACCGCTCTCCGCTGCTTCGAGCTGCCAGCGCGGACCGCCCCGACCGTCATCGGCCCCGGCGAGGTGAGGCGACCCCGAGTGCGGCATCGACGTCCGTGCCTGTTCACAGGAGAACGAACCCTGCGAAAACGAAAAGGGCTACGTCAAATCGACGTAACCCCTTGCCGCGTCAGTGCCGGAGACAGGACTTGAACCTGCACGAGCATGGTTAGCTCACTAGCCCCTCAAGCCAACATCGAACGCTCTCATGTCTTCAAGTAGTGCTTTGACGACATCATCTTACGTCGATCACTCGCATTTGTAAAGTGCCATACGGAACAACACGAAAAAACAGGGAAAAACGGTGTCCGCGCATGGTGAAACGGTAGTCGCCCGGTGCGCGATCGGGCCCGTGCAACAGTTCGTGGACTGCGAACGCGACTCGGGTTCCCAGGCGACGAGATCGGTGCTCAGTCTCGGCGAGACGACCGGGAGGAATGGACAACCATCAGGCTGCCCAGAATGGCCCAGGATGGGCTTGCAGGAGCGGGACGTAGATTCGAGGGCACGGGCACGGGATCGCGTCTTCGGGCATCCCAGCGGCCGTGAAGGGGATCGCTAGCCACTCCTCTGGAGTTCGGGCCGACGAGGACTCCTTTATCGACTTGAGTCGTTGGAGAGAGACTCTGACGCGGACGACATCGTTGGTCACTGGGGAGGCGCTCGCCGCCGCTCGACGAGCAAGGCAGGGGGCGACTGCGTTCGAGTTAACTGATCGATCACCCCTTCAGTTCCGCCGCGATCAACGCAAATTGCTCCAGCGCCGCCTGGAGGTCGGCGGCGATCTCCTGGGCGAGTTCGTCGGGCTCAGGTAGGTTCTCGGCATCTTCCAGGCTCTTGTCCTTGATCCAGAAGATGTCGAGGTTGAGCTTGTCCCGCTTCGACAGCTCGTCGTAGGAGAACGAGCGCCAGCGCCCCTCGGGGTCCTTCTCGGTCCAAGTCGGCTTCCGCTCGTGGCGGTTCTCAGGGTGATAGCACGAGACGAAGTCATCGAGGTCGGAACGCTTCAGCGGCTTGGTCTTGAGCGTGTGGTGGATGTTGGTGCGGTAGTCGTAGACCCGCAGGGTCTCCGTCCAGGGCTTCTCGCGGGCGGGCCGGGCGTCGAAGAAGAGGACGTTCGCCTTGACGCCCTGGGCGTAGAAGATGCCCGTGGGGAGCCGCAGGAGGGTGTGGACGTCGCACTGCTCCAGGAGCTTCCGCCGCACCACCTCGCCGGCGCCGCCCTCGAAGAGCACGTTGTCGGGCACGACGATGGCGCATCGCCCGTGGATCTTGAGCAAGCTCTTCACGTGCTGGAGGAAGTTCAACTGCTTGTTCTTCGTCGAGGTCCAGAAGTCGGGCCGCTCGTAGGCCTCGTCTTCCTTCTCCAGGTCGCCTTCCTCGTTCACGATGGCGATGGTGGACTTCTTCCCGAAGGGCGGGTTCGTCAGCACGAGGCTCACCCGGTCGCCGTCGCCGGGCGGGCTGGCGAGGCTGTCCTTCCCCGAGACGATGGGGCACGGGTCGGCGTCGATGCCGTGCAGCATCAGGTTCATGATGCAGAGCCGGGCCGTGTTCGGGACGAGTTCGGCCCCCTTCACGAAGCCCCGCTTCAGGTGCTTCTTCTCGTCGAGGTCGAGGTCCTTGGCCTGGTGCCGCACCACGTAGTCATAGGCGGCCAGGAGGAAGCCCCCGGTCCCGCACGCCGGGTCGCTCACGGTGTCGGCGGCGGTGGGGCGGGTACAGTCCACGATCGCCTTGATGAGTTCCCGGGGCGTGAAATACTGACCGGCCCCCTTCGGGCTCTCGGCGGCGCTCTTCGCCAGCAGGCCCTCGTAGATGTCGCCCTTCACATCCGCCTGCATCGACATCCACTTCTCGGGCTCGATGAGGTCGACGATCAAGCGGCGCAGGGTGACGGGGTTCTGGATCTCGGGCTTCGCCTTCTTGAAGACCGCTCCCATCATCCCCGGCTCGGTGCCGAGCTTTTCGAGGATGTGCCGATACTGCGCCTCCAGCGCATCGCCCTCCTTCGCCAGCAGGCTCGCCCAGTCGTAGCCGGCTGGGACGATGGGCGGCCGGTTGTAGGGCTTCTTCGTCTGCTCGTCGGCCATCTTGAGGAAGAGCAGGAAGGTGATCTGCTCCACGTAGGCCATGTAGCTCAGCCCGTCGTCCCGGAGGACGTGGGCGAAGTTCCAGGCTTTGCTGACGACTTGTTGGGTGTCGGTGCTCATTGGTCGCTCGCGATGCAGATTACGGACTCATCGGCCTCGGACGATCACGTCTCTGTTTCGTCCAGTCCTTCGATCTTCCTGATGTGCTCAAGTGCCCATTCAAAGGCCGAGAAGAAGAGGGCCAAATTGGCCGGATCGGTCAGGTAGTCAAGATCGATGCCGGGGCGCTTGTTCAGACGATCCAGCGGGATCTCGACGCCCTCGATCTTCTGCAATCGGTCCCGGAGTTCCATGCGGTTCGATTCTTCGGCGAAGGCCGGCTTGTTGGACAGCGCATGAAACTGGACCTCGACAAATCCGTTCGTCCAGATGGCGAAGAGTTGGTATTGGCGCTCGCCAGCGAGCAGAACCGGGATGAACGACCCTTGGATCTTACCCCGCCCCCACCAGACATAACTCACGCGTGGGGTGACCCAATCGAGGATCGCCTTGGATGTGTTCCTGACCTCCGGACCCCACTTCTCCTCCAGCGTGGTCATCAGGGTCTTCTCGTCCCATTGCCGGGTACTCTGCTCTCGGGATTCCCGCTCGGCACCCGCCTTCCCCCGAATTCGGACCTGGTACTCCTGGGCCTCGGGCAGCGGAATGATGGGCTGCACATCGACGATCAAGCGATCATCCAGCTTGTAGGGTCGGATGCGAATGCAGCGGATATCGAGCCCTCGCTGGTTGAGCCAGAGAACCGTTGTCGAGATCTCCGGGTGAAAGTCTGAGGAGACCAGAACGATCCTCACATCCTGGGCAAAAGCACTATCGTCGGGCTCCTCCCATCCGAGAAACCCGAGGATCGTCTCCCGCGGGTCATCCGATCGGCCAAGCCTTGCAAGATACTGCCCATGAACCTCCGCGGCCTTCGTGAAGGTCATCGTCGAGACCATGGCGGCGTACCGAATCGCCTGGAGTTCCATGTGACCGCCGTCCTCAGTCCGCTTCAATTCGATGACGACCAGATTGGCTTCCTTGTCGAGCCCCAGGAGATCGATGCGGCGATAGCTGTCCTGCCAGTCACAGAATTCCTCTGTGAGGACGAGCGTTTCAGGGCAGATCACCTCAATACGCTCGCGGAGGAGCCGCTGGAGGTCTTCCCTCTCCCGGATCTGCGCGCTGGCGAACGTGGTCTCCTGGATCGGTCGGAGGTCGTTGGCTGTCAGTTCATAAAGTGGCATGCGGGTGACTTCTCGAAGCATCGAGGATTTGCCAAACGCTCAGGGGTCTGTTCGCCGTGGCTGGCGTCAAGAGCTGGTCGTGCCCCTCCTCCCTATCCAGTCGAGGAGCCGCCAGATCGTGGATCGATGAGATTCACGTCGGTAGTCCACTGTGGATTGCGAACTGGTCGATTTTGGAGACACAACTTTGCCCCTGCCGGGTGCAATCCGCTGACCATCTCTCTCGGCTGCCTGAGCAGCCTGGGTCCGGTAACCGCAGAGAAACCGCTCCAGGTCCTCCGCCAATTCGTTGGCGCTCTGGTACCGATTTCTAGGGTCATATTGAAGGCACTTCTCACAGATCGCTTCAAGCTCCAGCGAAACGGGTGGATCGATGGGGTGTCTGGCTTCGTGAAGTTGTCGCCTGCAGAGTGTGATGGCACTCACATCGTGATAGGGAGGTCGACCCGTCAGCATCTCGTAGAGGACCGCGCCGAGTGAGTAGATATCCTCGGTGGCATTCGCTGAGGGTGGTAATGCCGCCAATGGGCTTCGTTCGGGCGGCATGTAATGGGGCGTGCCAATGATGTCGCCTTGCTCTGTAAAGGGTCCGAGGGAGTCACGGACTTCTTGACGGAATTCTTGTTGGTCCTGCAGCTGGCTGAGCCAGTCTTCAACAAAGCTCGTGACCTTGGCGACATCCGGATCGGGTTCCGTCAATCCGCTCCGACGGGCACGCGCCTCCCAGAGCCGATCGATCGAATATCGAAGTGCATCGCCATCAATCTGTTCTGCAGGCGCTTCGAACGCGTAGGAGAGTACCTCGCGAGATTGCATGGTGAGGGGATCTTCGGCGAGTGTTAACTTCGCCAAGCCCAGATCGGACAGCTTGAGCGTTCCGTCTTCCGCGAAGAGCACGTTCGATGGTTTGATGTCGCGGTGGAGAATGCCCTTCGCATGAACCACGGAGAGAACCTGCGCAAGCTGCTGGATGAGCTTCGCGGACCAGAGTGGCGGTTGGGGCTGGCCGTTGAGCTTCTGAGCAAGATTGCCACCTGCGACGTACTCAAGGACCAGGAACGGTAACCCGGCGTAGATTCCCAGTCCGTGGATCTGCGTGATGTTCGGGTGACGGAGGCAGGTTAGGGCACCGGCTTCGATGCGGAAGCGTGCCAGTCCCGCGGCTCCCGGGGTGCTGGATCCTGCGATCATCTTCAGTGCAACGAGTTGATCGCGTTCCATGTCCCTTGCGAGGTAGACAACTCCCATGCCGCCCCGACCGAGTTCGCGGACGACCTGGAAGCCGTCGATCTGAGGCAGTGATGCGGATTCTCGGTCAGTTGCCATCGCAGCCAGAGCCTTTCGGAAACATCGACGGCGGGTGACCTGCAAGACCTACTCGAAACGCCTCAGCTCGTGCAGTTGCCTGGAGTTTGCCCTGGGACGGGTGGCGATCTTCGAAGCCACTCAAGGGGGTCTCGACCGAAACGTCCGCCGGATTTCCCCGCTGGACTCGGCTATCTCATTCCCTTCGCATTCGGAATGCGTTCTCGAACGCCCTCCGCTCCTCGGGTCGGACGTAGCGGAAACCTTGAAAACCTTCGTGAGGGATTGGGTGTGAAGCAATCTCCATACTTTCGCAGACGACATGGTGGCTCTTGAGCTTTGCGGGTGACTCCTCGCCGGTGTAGGTATAGAGTTCCGGATCGGACAACAGTTCTTCCAGCGGCTTGACCCGTTCGGCGCGAGAACGTCCCGCCACTTGACCATTCTTGATGAAGTAGACCCAGCAGCCTTTCCAGAAGTTCTGAGGCTTCCCCCGTCCCAGGTTGTGGTAGATCGGTCCTTCGCTCTCCATCCACTCCTTCTCTTCCTGGATGGTCTGCGATCGTCGCCTGGGATCGGAACTCAGGGGCAGCTTGATGTCCGCCATGGTCTGCAGCGACTCCATGTAGAACACCTCGGGGTGTCATTCGAGAAACAACCTGCCTTGGACTCTTTTGGCGCCTGCTCTTCCTGGACTGCGTTCAGAGCCGCCACGTGTCCCGGGCGGATCGCCGACCTGTTTCTTGATCCGTTCCAGGAGGGCGCTCGCGGGTTCGTCCTTCGGGTCTTGCGGCACGAGGCGACCCTCGAAGGCCCGCTTCAGGATGCCCTGGCGAAGCCGGGCGGCACGCTTCAGGTTGGCGTCCACCTGGGCTTCGATCTCGTCCACGATGGACAGACGGCGCTCGACCTCTTCGACTATGGCCGCCTCCTCTGGTAAGGTCGGCAGTGGGATTTCGATAGCCCGAAGGATCTCACCATTGATGCCAGGTCGTGTCTGCCCCCTCACTTCACCAAACAGTTGCCGCCTAACATTCGTTCCGCCCGACAGGGCGAGCTGTATGTAGTGAGGGTCAGCAAGTTGCTGGTCGATCGTTATGCGATATACGTGCTTGGTGATGATGGCCTTCTCAATATTATCCGGGACGACACAGCACCTTCCTACGGTCGCCATGACAGTGATCAGAACGTCCAGCGGTCGGGCTTGATACTTCGATAGCTCCTCAAACTTCCTCTCCGAGATTCTGTGCTCCCTGCCCATCGAGAACCGTCCGTCGAGGGTGTTATCGATGCCGATTGCAAGAACTCCAGACGATTGGAACTCCGAGTGAAGGAGGTTGCTTCCAAATGGCCCGCTCTGAATGGACCCTGGTAGAATGGAAGCGAGTTGTTCAATCGTTGCCAAGCACCACGAGGGCTAAACGGCGCAGGCGTAATCGAGATGTGGGCGACCGGGTTCCACATACTTCTCTCGCCAACCCTTCGGCGGCTGCTTACCCGCCTGGGCGAACTTAGCGAGTTGGTCTTTCTCCCACTGGCGGCGCCGCTCGGTGAGGATGCGTTCGAGGAGGACGGGGGCGGGTTCGGTGTCGGGGTGCTGGGCTCGCCAGTCCTCGGTGAGCTTGCCCTCCACCGCCGCCTTGAGCACGGAGGCTCGATACCGCTTCAGGTTCGCCCGCACCCGCTCCAGGGCGGCAACCCCGGCATCGAGGTCGGAGAAAAGCTCCTCGATCTTGGCGACGATGCGGCGCTGCTCATTGATTGGAGCGAACGGGACACGCACCGCTTTCACGTCATCGAGTCCGAGTCCAGCTTTCGTGGCTCCCCGCTGGGTAGCCGGGAATTGACGTTGCCCCCCGTTCTCGCTTGCCAGAAACCAGGCAAGGAACTCGAGACTGTAGCAGCAAAGTAGTTGAGGAGATCGCCTTCTCTGGTGTAAACCATCCTCCGGATGAGCATCTCGTCCGGAGGAGCGGGTCATGGATCGGCCAGGCGACTACGTCCCGGATCCCACCGAAGGGATCACCCGGGCGGAGGATCTCCTCCCCGCATGTCGAGCACCGGGTCGTAACCCGCCGCCGCAAGTGCTCCGCGTTGCGGCCGCCGGCCCCGCGCGCAACCAATCTCAGCGGACCCTCCATGACCTGGGCAATGCCCGCACCGGCCGGCCGATCACCATCGTGATCGCCTACTCCAAGCACCGCTGTCCTGACCGCCGCCGGTGCTTCAACGCCGACATGGCCGACCTGGCCCTGCCGAAGTGCCGCTATACCACCGCGTGCAGCAGGACGGCCGTCCGCCTGGTCGTCGAGGATGGCCTGCCGTATCGGTCGGCGAGCTGGCACCTCTGGCGCGATCACCGCGTCTTCGTGCCCTGGGCCACGATCCAGAACTGGGTCGAGGCCGGGGGAAAAAGGCGGCCCGCCGGATCGAGGCCGAGTACCTCGCCCGCGGCCTGGAGGACTTCAGCGGCTACATCGCCGTCGATGAGTTGTACGACGGCCCGTTCTGCGTCCTGTCCCTGGTCGACAACCGGACCTTCACGCGGCTGATGTACCGGGTCCTGGAGAAGGCCCCGACCCGGGATGACATCCGCGGCTTGCTCCGCGACTTCAAGGCCCGCTGCGATGCTCGTGGCCTGACGATCCGAGGCGTCACCACCGACGGCTCGAACCTCTATCCGACGCCGTTGGCCGAGATCCTCCCGACGCGCCCCATCAGGTTTGCCGGTTCCACGTCCTGAAGGAGATCACCAAGGCCGTGCTGCACGCCCTGGCCAAGCTCCCGGAAGGAGATGAAAGCCCGGCTGCCCAGGCAGCCGCGGGCCGCCCCAAGAGGATCAATCCCGGGAGGTGCGGCAGAGCCAAACGCCAGGAGCGACGGATCGAGGAGCCTTCGAGCACCGGCACCTGTTCGTCCGGAAGAAGCTGACGGCCGCTGAGGGGCGGACGTTGCGGAGGTCACGCGAGGCCCGCTCCAACGCGAACCTGCGGTCGATCATGGACGAGGTCTACCGCCTGTTCGACACGCCGCTGCCGGGCGGCTACGGCCCTGGCCCGGCTGGCGAAGCTACGCGTCTCGGTGCGTCGTTCAAGCGGATCGGCCGGGCCCTGGAGAAGCTGTACACGCCGAACCTGGAGAAGGCTCGACGTACCTGGACGACAAACTGCTGCCGGGGACGAGCAACGCGGTAGTGGGGCAACTGCCGCTACCGCAAGGCCCAGCGGAGCGTCTACCGTACGGACGGCGGAGCACATCCGGCAGCGGATCACCCTGGACATGCACGGGGGCAACGAGCCGAGGGCCGGTCCCGACCACGAAGTCCTGCACAAGCGTGCGGGACCGTGAAGGTCCTCTACCTGATGCAGTCTCAGAACCCTCCAAATACCAGGAATGGGGCGCTGGCGATGTACTGGTGATATAGCCTTTGCCGATATGCGGCGGTGCCACCGCGATCATGCCTACATCCGGCTGTGACCGAAACAAGGAGATCGCCTGCTCGACTGCCGTGCGTGGCATCAGCTCCTGGGGGATAACGTGCTGCACCTTTTCCAAATCAAGTGAAATTGAGGCATGGTCGAGATTCCCGACCCGGAGAAAGACTGCCCCGCTGTCAGAGTAGGAGTCGCCCAGCCTCATGAGCCACTCGTCACGAAAGAGAAGAGCGATGCATTAGAAGTCCAGCACCAACCCGCCGGCAACGGCGACTCTGCAACTTGATCGTAGACGGCTCGCCCACGCCTGTCACTCACGCCGCCAACCTCCTGTTGAGTTCATCCAGGATCACCGGCGGCGCCCCGGTGAGGTCGGAACCTGACCCAGCCGATGGTGTTGAAGGGGACCTCGTCAGTCGTCCACGTCGATCCGCAGGGCTCTTGGCAATGTGGTCCCGGATGGCATCGAGCCATGGCGCCACCTTGCGTCGGTGAAGACGACCCCCTTCTGCCGCCTGTCCTGAGCTACCGCTCGTATCGCTCCTCCACCGTGCGGGCGGGATGAGCGGCTCATGCGGGTCGAGGGCGTGCCGCACCAGGCGATGGGATCGACTACGTCCCGGCCCCGCGCCTTCACCGCCTGCGGCTCCGTCGCCTCGTCCAGGCCTGCCAGACCCGCTCCGGAGTCGCAGCGAGCGGTGGGTTCTTCAGGGCCGCGGCGAGGTCCTTGACGTGGCGGAACCGCAGCCCCTCCCGGTGCGGGCGGCTGTAGAGGATCTGGATGGCTTCGAGTTCGTCCTAGTGGGCCTCGATGAAGTCGCGGAAGCTCCTGATGAGCGCCTGGGCCTTCTCCAGGGCGCGGGCGTCGCAACCCGCCTGGAGAAGCTCGTCCTGCGTGACCTCGTCGATGACCTGCTCGTGGCTCCGCTTCGAGGTTCAGCAGCAGGTCGCGGAGCTTCGGGTCGTGCAGGGGCTTCAGCGTCTCCCGCATCAGATCGCCCTGCACCTGGTCGAGTTGCTCCAGCGTCGGCTCCTGATCCTTCGCCAGCCCGAACACCTCGGCGGCCTTCTCGCCTGGGCGTCAGCGTCCAGGCTCCCGAGCAGTCCCGTGGTGAGCGTGGCGAGGTCAATCCCCTTCGCCTGCTGCGTGACCTGATGCCGCTGTTCGTCGGTCAGCTGCCGGTCGAGCCGGGCCAGCGTGCCGCCAGCGTGGACACGAGGTCCTCCGACGCGGCCCCGGCGGCGACGAGCCCCAGGATCTTGTCCAGCGGCACGTTCGGCTTCCGATCCAGCGGGGGCGTGCCGCCCCTTGTCCTGCTCCGACACGCCCACGGCATCGACGATGACGAAGTGGGTCTCGGAGGCGTCCGGGGTCACGCTCCGCAGCTGCGTCCTCATCGACGACCCGCACGCCCCGCCCCTTCATCTGCTCGAAGTAGGCGGCGCTCTTCACGTTCCTCATGAACGGCAGGTACTCCAGCGGCTTCCACGTCCGTGCCGGTGGCGATCATGTCCACCGTGACGGCGATCCGGGGATGGTAGCAGGTGCGGAACTCCTGGAGCAGGTCCTCGGGCTTCTTGCCGTCGTCCGGTACGTGATCTTCTGGGCGAACTGGTTCCCCTTGCCGAACTCCTCCCGGAGGATGCGGGTGATGTCCTCGGCGTGGCTGTCGTCCTTGGCAAAGACCAGAGTCTTCGGGACCTCGGTGCGGCCGGGGAAGATCTCGGTGAAGAGGCGATTCTTGAAGGTCCGCACCACGAGCCGGATCTGGTCCTCGGCGACGACATCCCGGTCAAGCTGGTTGGCGGTGTAGGTCAGGTCGTCATCGAGTTCGGCGTAACGCTTCGATCGGGTGCGGCGGTCCCGGTGGGGGACGAAGCGCCCCGGCTCGCCCTCCAGGGTCGCCCCCTGCTCGCTGATCCGGGTCCGGATGCGGTACACGTCAAATCCAACATTCACGCCGTCCGCCACGGCCTGCTCGTGCCCGTACTCCATCACCAGGTTGTTGTTGAAGAACCCGATCGTCTGGGCCGTGGGCGTGGCGGTGAGCCCGATCAGGAAGGAGTCGAAGTAGTCGAGCACCTGACGCCAGAGGTTGTAGATCGACCGATGGCACTCATCGACGATGGCGAAGTCGAAGGCCTCGATCGGGATCTTCGGGTTGTAGACGACCGGCAGCGGCTCCTTGACCAGGCTCGTCGCCAGTTCGAACTGAGAGGACTCGTCGGCCGCCTCGTCGAACTCGTCCTCGCCCTTGAGGATCGAATAGAGCCGTTGGATGGTCGTGATGACGACCTTGCTGGTGGGAGCGATGGTGTTCGAGTTCAGCAATTGAACGAGGTATTCCTCGGTGAACCTGTAGCCATTCACCGGGCTGACGAATTGCTGGAACTCCCGATAGGTCTGCCGCCCGAGGTTGCTGCGATCCACGAGGAAGAGAATCCGCTTCGCCCCGCCGAACTTGATGAGCCGGTAGCAAGCATTCACCGCCGTGAACGTCTTCCCCGATCCAGTCGCCATCTGGATGAGCGAGCGGGGCTGATTCTTCCCGAGCGACTGCTCCAGGTTCTCGATCGCCTGGCGCTGGACTCTCCAGAGCTTGGCGGCGTCCAGGACGGGAAGCGTCTTCAGGTTGGCCCGGATCTGGGCGTCAAGCTGGACGAGCCGGAAAAGCTCCTCGGGCCGGTGGAACGTGAAGACCTCCCGGCTCCGTGCGTCCGGCTCCAGGAGGTTCGTGAACTGCGTCACCGCCCCGGTGGACTCGTAGGAGAACGGAAGCGGCTTCGCGTGCGCAGGGATCTCAGGCGGCAGCGCCCCGGCATACTTGGCCGATTGCGTCTCCACCCCGATCAGCGGATGCCCCTTCGGCTTCGCCTCCACCACGCCGATCGCCTTGCCCGCCGCATAGAGCAGGTAATCCGCCTCGCCCGTCAGCATCGGGAACTCGCGCACGGCGATCCCCGCCCCGGCCGAGAGGTTCATCTCGTTCCGGTTCTGCACCTGCCACCCGCACTGAGCGAGCTGGCGGTCGATGTCCTTTCGAGCCCGTTCTTCGGGAGTCATCTGCGAAGCCCAATCCCCGGCATTCATCGAGGCTTCAGGACGGAGAAGGTCCTACAGGCCGCATCGAGCCGGTATCTTATCACCTCGCCATTCTATGCCAGCGGCCACACGCATCCAATCGAATAGGCGAAATCCACCGGGTCTGGATCGGAGAACTCGCAGGCTGCCCTACCTTGAGTCAGACCCTGGAAGTGAAATCCGATCAGCTTCCTTCTCCCGCAGATATCGGGTCGTCTGAGCGTAAGCGACTAGTCGCTTACGATTCCCTGAAGCGTATCTTCCTGAGCCCCGCACGCTCTTCCCGTTCTTCGGCCTTCAACTGTTCCATGGTCTTCTCGTGATGCCAGCGCTGTCGGATCGCGTGCCCCACGAGCGATCGGAGGGTATCCGGCCGGATCGCGTCAAGTTCGACGCCCCGGTCCCCGAATTTCTCGATGAACTTCGCTGCCCGGCTATCCGTCGTCTTCGTCGGACGATCGGGGAGATTCCATCGTTCGATCTGGTCCGGCGTGACGGCCAGGTCGTGGACGTGAAGCTCGAAGTCATCAGGCAGGTGCCGCCGAAGCCCCGGCTCGATCGCCGCCAGCGAAGCCTTGCCGGAAGGATCGAAATCCGACAACACGTAAATGTGAGTTGGCTTCCCGACGTCCGCCATGTTCAGGGCCGCCTGGTAAATGTAGGTCGCCGAAGAGAAGCCCTTCTGGATGTACAGATCGACTCCCCACTCGACGCACACGGTATCGGCGATGACGCCGGAGAGTGCATCCTTCTCGCACCAGATCTCCACGCGCTCAGGGTTCGCGAACCAGTAGTTCCTGTGGTAGCGGTTGGCGATCTGCCGTTGGAAGTCGCCGACGGAATCGTAGCGATCCACCCTCCGCACCAATCGACTTTCGTCGGCGATCCAGTCGAACGGCATGACGCCCGCGTATCGAAGCCTTAGGCAGCGACGCTGTACGAGTTCGTAGCCCTTCTCACTCTTCTCCACCAGGCCCCGAACCTCGGCCTGGTAGAAGAGGCCGCGGACCGTCATAGGTTGCAGTTCCGCCGCAATCTCCATTAGGGCCGAATCGAGTGACTTGTACTCGGCCATAGTCAGTCTCCGCCTTTTCTTGGGCGCAACGTCGACCGCCGATGCCATGGGGCACACTCCTGAGAGGGGTCCGGCCGGGTTCGCTGGGCACGATCGGCCAAGAAATGAACGCCCATCGATGCCGGCTATCCGTGTGTTGGGTACGTGCAGTAGGCCGATCCGACCTGGAGTCAGCGGTCAGTCCGAACTGCCGCTTCCAGGTCCGCGATCCGGGACTCAAGCTCCGCGTGAGACTTGATGACGAGCAAGTCCGACAAGATCGCCCGGCATGCGGCCAGTCGAACGGATTCGCTTTCAGCCCGGGTCAACTTCCCGATCCCGATGACGGCCTCCCCGACCAGCGCGGTCAGGCGGCCGATCGCCTCATCGACCATGCGGGACCGGATCTCCCGGACCTTCTCCTTCGTCTCCGGCAGGGCGGCCCAGGTGCGGGCCGTCCGGGTTGCGGTCCCGGTTCTACGGCACCAGGCCGCTACGGACTCGCCGCTGGCGATCGCCAGCGCTAAGTCTTCCACTTTCGATTCAGTTCGTTGACGGCCCATGTCTGCGTCCTCAAACCGTGCTGCTCGCGGCCGACCAGGGCCGGTTGACGACACAAATCAGTAAGGAGTCACCCGGCGACTGGCTAATCGCCACTGTCCAGCGTCTTCCCGTTGGCGCGGGAGTTCCGCCAGATCGATCTTCCGCCCGTGGTGCTCCTCCCAATCCTCGCGCAATCCCAGGTCGTCCCGGATGAAGTGGGCCAGGAGAGACCAGAGCCCCGTCTTCTGATCGCGCAGTGGGGCGTCCAGGTCCGGCCCGGAGCCGACTCCGGGGCCGTCGTCGTCCAGGCCCGCGAGATAATCCCTGATGAACTCAAGATCGGACGACCCGCGATGACGGGATTGGGCCTCCTCGACGCGCCGAATCCTGGCAGCGAATCCTCGGACATTCATGGCATCGCTTCCCCCCGTGTTGTTCCGATCGCCCGACGCGAGTCGCTCGGCTGCGTTCGAACGCTGATCCATCGGCTCGGTACGAACTCGAAGGTCTCTCAGGCTGCGACGGGCCCTAGCCATCGCCATATGTTTGCTCTCCGGTCCCGCCGACGACGGGCATATCGCCCCGGCTCCAGCAGCTTCAGTAACCCGTCGTTCGCGAGCCTCGTGATCCATGGAGTTGACCGGGCGCCCACCATGTCGTCCACAATTCGATATGCCAGGAAGAACGCGGTCCCGCCGACCTCGGAATCAGCCGCCCGGAACACGCGGGCTACGCGGTCCAGGTTCCCGTTGCCCCCCAGGCCGAAGTCGTCAGCGGCGGCCCTGGCCCGGACGTTGGTCAGGAATGCGCCGGGGTTCCAGGGGTAGCCCCACGCCCTGCGGAAGTCGGCCCAGGTCGCCGGGAAGTCCTTCGTCCGGATGACCGGCAGGGCCCGTGCGTGCCAGGCCCTCACCAGGGGCTCTAGCTCCGCCGCCGGGGTCTCGATCGGGTAGACGCGGCGGAGATACCTGGCCAACAGGAACAGGCAGTTATTTCGCTGGCCCGGGCCCGTCGGCATGGTCTCCCGGATCGCGGTCTGGATGAACTCAGTCGGGTCGGTCTCCGCCGTCACCAGCAACCCCAACGCATGCCGATTTTTCTGATGGGTTCGTACACAAGCATTGGGTTGGTTGGGTTGGGGTATTCTCTGGCCCTGAGAGTGGCCGGAGAGTCCGAGGTTCTGGCCGGGCAGGAGTAGCTCCTCGGGCAATACCTCGGGGATGTTCCGGGTAGGCGGGATGAGCCACCGATACCGGCAGCCCGACGCATGCAGACTGACCGGGGCGACCACGTAGGCGTTCCCGGCCCGAAGTTCCCCGTCATCGAACGCCCTGGTGCGGGTCGCGGCGGGGCACCGGCAGTAGACGTGAGCCCCCGGCCGCGGCGTCAGGGCCGTCGGGGAGTTCTCCGGCCAGGGCCGGGTGGAGTTCGGCCCATCGCCGGTACGCCTCGATTTCGTCGAAGTCCCGGACGACCAGTCCGCTGGCTCCCAGGATGATGGCCAGGCCGGTGGCGTTGCCGCTCTCCAGCGTCCTCCGGACCGCCGACCGCGCCGGCGCGGGCTTCCACTTCAGCATGGCCTTCTTGCCCCGGACCGGGACAGCCCGCCAGCCGAGTTCCGAGTAGAGGTCGAAGTCCTCGATCAACTCGTGGACCAGGCCGTCGCGTGCATAAGCCTCGTCCATGGGTAGAGCTTCCTCGCTCCAGAGCCGCCGTGGCTCTCTCGGTCGAACAGGTCGCTCTATAGACCCGAGGGCCTCTCGTGCATTCCCCTCGCACGCGGGTTCCCCCGAGGCCGGAGCGAGACTCGGTAATGCGCACCGTAACGGTCCCGGTCGGGTCAGACGCCCAGCTCGGCCAGTCGCCGGGCGGCAGCCTCGGACGCCTTCGCACGCTCGGCCGGGGATCGGCTTGTCCGGGGCCGCGGGGCCGGTCCGGGGGCCGTAGGACGGGCCGGGGAAGCCCCGGGCTCATCGTTGCCCGAGATCGTCGCGAAGAACCGTGCCAGGGCTTCCCGGCTGGTGCAGACGGTTCCCCCGATGTAGATCACTTCCAGCTTGTGGCCACGAATTCCCCGGGCGGCCCATCGCCGAAGTGCGGCCACATGGAGGGCCTTTCCCGTGGGTCGCTGGGGCAGCATCCTGGCGGCCTCGACGAGCGAAATGACGGTCTCGCTGAAGGGATCGATCATTGAAGCGGTCCCGTGGTTGGGTCTGATTTTTGGCTCCAATGGGTAAAGCGACATGAGCGGGCCCGCTCAGAGACACGAATTTACACCCATGAGTCCGGTTCGGTTCCGCCGCTGGTCGCGTTGTCTCGCGTGCTCGGATGTTCGGCTGCCTGACTAGATGCCACACCGAGCCCGGCTCAGGCGTCCGTGTTAAGATGGGCGGTTTTTGTCTCCCCGGGGAGACAAACTCAGGACGGGACGCCGGGGCACGCTTGAGCCGTGGCGGGGGGCGTGCCAAAAGAAGAACGACCGGGGGTTAGCCGGTCGTTCGTGGGCATTCGGGACGGTGCAGACAGGCGGCCAGCTATCCGAGCTTGGCCATGGCATCGCGGGCCGCCTTGTGGTCGCGGGCGACGTACCGTTGAGTCGTCGCGACGTTTCGGTGTCCGAGGAGTTCCATGGCGGCCGTAATCGAGACCTCCGACGCGATGCGTGACGCGGCGGCATGCCGGAGCCGGTTCGGGGTCCACGGGTCGATCCCGGCTTTCCGGCAGGCTCGCTCGATCGCCGCTCGGTAGCCGATCACCGTGTAATGGTCCTTCAGGGGCCGCACGGCTCGGCTGGAGGGCTTCTTGGCCACCGGCGGCCGGAAACAGCATCCCGTGGGATCGTCGGGCCTCAGGAACGGTGCCAGGATCGCCTGGGCCTTCGGTCCCAGGTAGACGATCCGCTCGATCCCGTAGTGTTCCACCTTGCTCCAGGCCGGCCTGAAGGTCCAGACTTCGCCCGATCGGTTAATGTCGCAAGTCCTGACTTGAACGACCTCGTTCGGTCGCATCCCGGTCGCGTGCTGGAGTTCGATCATCGCCCGGACGGGCGAGACGCAATAGGGCAGGATCGCCTCGACATCGCCATCGGGCACGGGCCGGATCGGCGGGGGATCATGGGCCGGGGTCCGGTCTCGTTCCAGGGCTCGGACCTCTCGGAGTTCATGGCAGATCGCACCGATGCCGGGGACGAGCCTACGCTCGGCCACCCAGCCGAAGAACTGCCGAATCAACCGGGTCCGTCGGTTTGCTTCCCGCCGGCAGAGACCGCTGGCGATGAACCGTTGTCGGCATGCCACCAACGCGATGGAATCGAACTCCCGGGCCGGAGTAGAGCCGTTGAGTTCTTTCAGGACGCGGATCGCCAACTTGATGATCTCGGCTTGGCCGGTCGATCGTCCGGCCTTCCGGTAATGCTGCTCCGCCCATTGAATGAAGGGGACGGCCAGTTCATTGATCGTCAGATCGTCCGCATCATGCCGGGGCGGGAACGATCGGCCATTGGCGAGCCATTCCCCCGTGACTCGGTTGTACTGCTCCCGGCTCTCGACTGAGCCGAACCGACCGAGATAGAAGTCTCGGCCGGACAGGGTCACCACGGCCTGGCCGGATGCATGGCGTCGGTACTTGGGGATGAACTGCGGCTTGTTGGTCGGCACGTCAAGAAACTCCACTCGGGCCCACGGCAAGCATGCAAGCTTGCGGTAGACTGCCGTTTCGAGAGTGTTCTTGCCGCACCGCCGGGCCGCCCGGCGGGTTCACTTAACTTGTGATCGGCTATCGACTTGGGATGCCGGAGACAGGACTTGAACCTGCACGAGCATGGTTAGCTCACTAGCCCCTCAAGCTAGCGCGTCTGCCAATTCCGCCACTCCGGCTGGGGGGAGAATCTACAGGCGAGAATTCTATCGTAAAGCGGCGCCGGGGGATGTCAAGGGCCGAGAGCCCCGCCGGCAGACTGGGGCAGCGTTCTCGGGCTCGGACGAGCTGGCCGCCGTCGATGGCGACTTCATCATGACGGGCGACGAGGCGCAGGCGGTGCTGAAGGCCCTCAGGGGCTCGGGCATCCACATCGTGGCCCTGCACAACCACATGATTCGGTGAAACGCCGGCCTCCTACTTCGCGCACTTCTGGGGCAAGGGCCCGGCCGGGGAACTGGCCCGTGGTGTCAGTGTCAGGTCGGCACACAATGCCCGGGATGGGGCGTCGATGCGGACCGCCACTCATGAGTGAGGGCACACCTCGAGGGGTTCCCCGCGAGGGGGGTGGGCCAGCAAGGACGACGCCTTGGCTGCCATTAACGACGTGAGCATGCACTCCCGGACTGCACCGAACCTGCTGCCGGATCTGCTGGTGCCCCCACGTCGCGGCTCGGCCGGGTGGGCTCGCCGACAGATACGCTCCGCCCGAATTTGTAGAACAGGGCTGGCGTGACGACCTGGTCGAGCAGCGTCGAGCTGATCAGCCCGCCGATGACCACGACGGCGAGCGGGTGCAGGATTTCCTTGCCGGTCTCGCCCGCTCCCAGCGCCAGCGGGACGAGCCCGATCGCCGCCGTCAGGGCCGTCATCATGACTGGTGCCAGTCGTTCGAGGCTTCCCCGGATGATCATCGCCTCGCCGAAGCGCTCCCCCTCATGACGCATGAGGTGGATGTAGTGCGAGATCATCATGATGCCGTTGCGGCAGACGATGCCGATCAGCGTGATGAACCCCACCCAATGCGCGACCGACAGTGTGATCGACCCGGCCCAGATCCGCGGCCACTGCCACCAAGGCACGCCATGGAACGCCTCGGTCCCGGGCCAGTGGACGAGGAAGAGCGCGACCACCGAACCGATCGCCGCCAGGGGGACGTTCACGAGGACTTGCAGGGCCGCCCGCCAGGAGTCGAGGCACTTGTAGAGCAGCAGGAAGATCCCCAGGAGCGACAGGCCGCCCAGCATCAGGAGGCGTCGGTTGGCGTGCCGCTGCGCCTCGAACTGCCCGCCGTACTCGATGAAGTAGCCGGGGGGCAGTGAGGGGACGACGGACCGCGCCACCGCAGCCCGGATGTCCTCGACCACGCCCGTGAGGTCTCGCCCCGCCGTGTTGGCCTGCACCACGATCCGTCGGACGACGTTCTCGCGGTTGATCGTGTTGGGCCCCATCGTCTGGAGGACGTCCGCAACACTCCCCAGCGCGATTTTCGCGCCCGACGGGGTGCCGATCAGAGTCGATCGGATGGACTCGACATCGTGGCGGGCCGACGCGTCGAACCAGACGACCAGGTCGAAGGTCCGCTGCCCTTCGAGCAGTTGCGACACCGTACGCCCCTGGAGAGCAGTCTCCAGTAGCTCGGCCACCGCGGCAGGGGACATGCCGTGGCGGGCCGCCTCCTCACGCCGGATGCGGACCTGGACCTGCGGGATGTCCACCTGCGGCTCAACCTGGAGGTCCACCACGCCCGGTACCTGGGCCATCAGGCGGGCGATCTCGGCGGCCTCGCCCCGTAGAACGGACAGGTCGGGGCCGAACAACTTAACGGCGATCTGGGCGCGGATGCCGGACATGATGTGGTCTAGCCGGTGCGAGATTGGCTGGCCGATATTGAACACGACGCCCGGCATCTCCGAGAGCGCGCCGCGGATCTCGGCGAGCACGACCTCCCTCGGTCGACCGACCTGTTCCGTCCCGCGCCCGCGGAGGCCGGGGACGGCCCGAAGCACGGCGTTCAGCGCGCCCGGCCGCGGGCGTTCCGGCTCGACCAGGCCGACGTCGATTTCCGAGAAGTTGACGTTCTCGGCGTGCTCGTCCAGCTCGGCCCTCCCGGTGCGGCGGGCGACGTGCGTCACCTCGGGAATCTCCAGGAGCATCCGCTCGATCCGGATCCCCAGGCGGTCGGACTCCGCGAGGCTCGTGCCCGGCGGGCAGGTCGCCGCGATGGTCAGCGTCCCCTCGTTGAACTCGGGCAGGAACTCGCCCCCCATCCAGGCGATGCTCGCCGCCGAGGCCGCGACCAGCACCGCGACGGCGAGCAGGATCGCGCCGGAGTGCCGCAGCGTGGACCGGAGCAGTCGCGCGTCGATCCACTTCATGCCGCGGAGCAACAGCGGATCCCCGTGCCGTGCCAGGAACCGGGCACGCGGCAGCAGGAGCGAGGACAGCGCCGGGGTGACCGTCAGCGAGACCAGGAGCGACGCCAGCAGGGTCAGGAGGTAGGAGACGCCCAGCGGGGCGAACATCCGGCCTTCCAGCCCCGGCAGCGAGAACAGCGGCGTGACGACCAGGACGACGATCAGCGTGGCATAGACGATGCTGTTGCGCACCTCCGCCGAGGCACGGAAGACCACCGCGAGCGGCGAATCCGGCACCTCCTCGAGGCGGTTCTCCTTCAGGCGGCGGTAGATGTTCTCCACGTCCACGATCGAGTCGTCGACCAGGTCGCCGATGGCGACGGCCAGCCCGCCGAGCGTCATGGTGTTGATCGTCACCCCGAAATGGTCGAACACCAACGCTGTGACGACGATCGACAGCGGGATGGCGGCCAGGGTGATCAGGCTCACCCGGAGGTTCCAGAGGAAGACGAACAGGACGACGACCACCCAGAGCGTCCCGTCGCGGATGGCCTCCAGCACGTTGGCGATCGCCGCGTCGATGAAGCGTTGCTGCCGGAATATCCCCGCGTCGATCTCCACTCCGGGCGGCATCGTGGCGCGAATCTCTCCCAGCGTCTGATCGATGCGCCGAGTCAGGTCGAGCGAGTCGGCCCCCGGCTGCTTCTGCACCGAGAGGATAACGGCGGGCTCGCCTCCGACGCTCCCCTGCCCGCGCCGGACCGGCCCCCCGAGCCGCACCTCCGCCACCTGCCGCACGGTGATCGGCACGGGGTCCCCCGTGCGGACGACAGTCTCCGCCAGGTCCTCAAGGCTCGCGGCGCGGCCCACGATGCGGATCAGCGACTCCCGGTCCTCCTCCAGCAGGAACCCGCCGCCGGTGGCAGCGTTCGACCCCGCGACGGCGCGGGTCAGCTCGTCGAGCGTCACCTCGTGGCGGGCCAGCCGCTCGGGCGAGGTGAGCACCTGGTACTGCTTCAGCTCGCCCCCCAGCACGGTCACCTGCGCGACGCCGCCTTGGGCGAGAAGCCGAGGGCGGAGGACCCAGTCGGCGAGCGTGCGGAGCTCCATCTCGCTCGTGGGGCCGCTGGAGGTTAGGCCGATCAGCAGGATCTCGCCCATGATCGACGTGATCGGGGCCATCACCGGGTTCAGGTCCGCAGGGAGGCGGGCGCGGACGAGCTGCAACTTCTCCGCGACCACCTGGCGGGCCACGTAGATGTCGGTGCCCCAGTCGAACTCGGCCCAGACGATCGACAGCCCGATGCCGGACGCCGAGCGGACCCGGCGCACGCCGCTGGCGCCGTTCAGGGCCGCCTCGATCGGGAAGGTGACCAGCGTCTCGACCTCCTCGGGCGCCAGCCCGTGCGACTCGGTCATGACGGTGACCGTGGGCCGGTTCAGGTCGGGGAAGACGTCGATCGGGATCTGGGTGGCGCGGTAGCCCCCGTACGCGGCCAGGATCAGCGACCCGACGAGGATGAGTAGCCGGTTGTCGAGCGAGAACCGGATGAGGGCATTGAGCATTCGGGGTGATCCTGTAATCGCGGGCGACGAGGCCTCTCTTGGCGGAGCATTCTGGCCGTCAGGGGCCGCCGAAAGCATGTTGATATGCAACCCTGTCGCCAGCATGATTCCCTGGAGCGAAGGCCAGCCGTGCCCGCGCCCCCTCAGGAAGCAGCCCGCCGGGATTGTCCAGCTCAACCCACAGCGGTAGTACACGCTCGCCGGGGCTCAATTCCGGGGCGATGCGGACCACCGTGCCCGTCGCCGTCCGGCCGGGGAGGGATGGGAAGCTAAGGGTCGCCTCGTCACCGACCCCCACCTCCGCGATGTCCCCCTCGAAGACATAACCCTTAGCCCAGATCCGAGAGGGATTGTGGACCTCGAACAGAGCCTCCGTCGGCCGGAGGACCTGGCCGGGGACGGCATCGAAGTGGGAGACGACGCCAGCGGCCGGCGAGAGGAGCGGCACGGTCGTAGCGACGAGCCCCTCCTCGGACGCCCTGGCAAGGTCGACCCCCTCCAGGCGAGCGAGGACTTCGGCGGGCAGCCCGACGGATCGCAGCTTGGCGCGGAGCGCGGCCAATTCGGTCTCCAGCACCGCGAGCTCGGATTCGCGCTCCCACAACTTCCGCCGCGCGACCCCGGCCTCGGGGACCAGCACGCGGAGCCTGTCCACGTCCGCGCGCGTCCACTGCTGCTCCAGCCGCGTGCGTAGCAGTTCGAGCTGGAGGTTCCGCAGGGGCAGGCTGTCGACCTCGGCCAGGATCTGGCCGGCCTCGACATGCTGCCCCGGCTCGATGCGGATCCGGGCCAGGCGCCCCCCGATGCGTGGCGCGACGTGGAACTTGGACTGGGTGGGCAGCTCGACGGTCCCCTGGACCACGAGGCCCGCCCGCGGGACGGCGGCAGGGGCGGCCCGAGATCCGAGGGCGCGGGAGGGCGTGGCCGAGGAACCGGCGTGGAACATCGCCGCGAGCGACTGCTTGCCGACGACGATGACCTGGTCGCCCGGGAAGAGCCCATTGCGAATCTCGACGGAATCTCCGTCGCGCAGACCGGGAGTCACCTTGCGACGCTCGAATCGATCCTCGCCGCGGCGCAACAGAACGACGGGGCCCCCCGGCGCGTCGATCAGGGCAACGG
>JAXMBE010000030.1:0-97065 GCA_046349995.1 Isosphaeraceae bacterium
CGTATCACTAATAATGGTCGATGCGGGCGGGCTTCTCGCCCGCCGCGTTTGCCAGAACATTCGGGGGCGAACCAGGATCGACCGGATGTCCGAAGTGAACGGTGGCGTGCCGAGGTTGGTCAGCAGGCCTCGTAAAAAGCAGACCAAAACTTAACTGGCAACACTCCTGTTGCTTACCGTCTCGCTGCCTGAAAAACAGCGACGGCCTCGCGCCGGTGCTTCTCCCGAGAGCTCCGGCCGGGGACGACAATTCGGGATCGCCTGGGCTTAACCTCTTGTTGCGGCCTGGGTTAAATTCATGACGAGATAAGCCGAAGGGGACCCTGCCGACCGGGGCCCCGAGGCCGACAACCAAATGAACGGCTACGCACGTAGAAGCCCTCACCGACGCTTCTCGGGACGCGGGTGCAATTCCCGCCGCCTCCACTCACAGGCCCCTTGCGAGCAATCGTGAGGGGTTTTTTGTTGAGTGTCGGCCAATGGGACGGTAAGGCGGCTCGCATCCGGGAGGATGCGGCGGCGGGGCTCAGGTTGGAGGCAATTGTTCAAGGGGCGAGGAAGGAAATCGGCCTGGCGGGCTGGAATCGGCCCGTCATGTTGCCAATCGCCTCGTCATTGCCTTCCACCCGCAGGGATCGGATCCCCGAATCGGGCGCGAAGTCGATGTTCGAGAGATCCACCCACACGATGTTCGGGCTGAGGGTCGATTCGAAGTAGTAGAGGAGGTTCTTCTGGTCCAGGACGGATCGCCAGAATGTCGGCGCGAGATTCGGATGCTCCTTGTCCGCCTCCTGCCAGGGAACCGACACGTTCCGCATCACGCTCAGAACGCCCGCAACGGCCTGGCGCACGTCTCGGGTCTGGGGTAGCCTCCCGAGGTAATACGAGGCCCGCACGAACCGGTCGTCGGACTGGTGCGAACCGGGGAGCGTGTTGCTGCCGTCGCGACCCCGCCAGTAGGCGTTGAGCGCCAGTTGCCGGCCGTAGGTGGGGCTGTTGGTCATGACCTGATACTGCCGCCCGTGATGGATCACCGGCTTACCTGCGAGGTACTCGACGACTGCCGAGTCACCAGACGGATCGGAGACGGCGAGATGGACCGTGGGGGCCGCCTTCCTCCCCGGTCCGAAGTGGACCGGGACGATGTAGACCGGGTCGGTCTCGAACGCCTTCACGACCTCGGCCACGGTCGCATAGCTGGAGAGGACGTACTGCGTCCACGCGCTGAACGACACCCGGGGTTTGTCTCCCGCTGGGGCCGGGCCGAAATCGGTCTCGGCCAGGTACAGGAGGTTTGCGGCCATCCCCCTCTCGTTCATGCCGTCGAAGACGCCGTCGATTGGCCCGGCCGGATCGGTGGTCCCGGCGAGGACGACGGTGCCGTACTTCGATGTCCAGTGGAGCGTATTCGGCCCCCCGGCACCGTCGAATCGGGTGCCCCGAGGGTAGATGTAGAAGTGCGTGTTGAAGGCATAGGGCCAGTCCATGGAGCGGCCGGTCACGACCAGACCGTCGGGGCCGAGCCACGTCACGCGCGAGCAGGCCAGCGCCGCGGAACCGGCGAACGCAAGACCGAGGAGTATTCCGATCCGAGTCGCCGCCGACTGCATCTTCATGGTGATCGCTCCGCTTCAGGGGCTGGCCTATTCCGTCGACGGGGCCTCCGGGCATCGCCGGGGATCGGACGGCCGACTTTCAGGGAACGGCCTCCGACGATCCGAGTGGGGGAGGGCACCGATGTCCTCCGGTGCGCTATGGCAAACCGACTGGGCAAGAAGCCCCGACAGAGCCCGGAAACAAGCCTAGCACATGCTCGAAAGCGGTTGGCCATCCAAACCGCCGGCGGCTTCTTGGTCGCCATGATCCCATCTGGTCGGCACCGTCTGCTTGGCGATGCCCTTCGGGGGGCTCGCGACATCCGGTCCCCGACCGGGAGGCGGTCCGTCTTCAGGCATTGAAATTGCATTGACCTCGGATCGAGCGAGGAGGTACGTCGACGCGTGCATCTCCGGTGGCTGGTCGCGTCCCGATCCGGAGAGGCCGGGGGAACTGGCCGTTCGCAACGATCGCGGAGTGAGGGATGGAGCGCGCAGAGAGCATCGATGAGCTGACGAGGCGGAACGTAGCCATCATCGCCGAGATGGAGCGCGCCGCCCAGACGGTGAGGACCCGCGGCGACCGGCTGGCCGATCGCATCGCGACGGCGGTCGGCAGCTGGACCTTCATCATCGTCCAGACCGTCGTACTGATCGCCTGGGTCATCCTGAACCTGATCGCGTGGAGCCGCCACTGGGACCCCTATCCATTCATCCTTCTGAATCTCGCCCTGTCGTTCCAGTCGGCGTATGCGGCGCCGATCCTGATGATCAGCCAGAACCGCCAGGCGAGGCTGAGCGAGCGGCGTAATCACCTGGATCTGCAGATCAACATGCTCGCCGAGCAGGAGACGACCGAGATCCTCCGCCTCCTGAACCTGCTGTGCGACAAGGTCGGGGTCGAGGTCGAACGGGCGGGGCATCGGGCCTACCAGGAGGAAACGAGGCACACCGAGATCATCCGCCAGATCCAGGGCGAGATCGAGCAATGCACCGACGGGGAAAAAGACGTCGTCGAGGACTTCGATCGCAACGGCAGGCCCCTGCCGACCGACGCCTGAGCGGGCCGGACCTGGGAGGCGTTACGCTGCCGAGGCCGCGGCACCGATCTTGCGTTGCAACGTCTCCGCCCACCCGTGGAGTTCGGTCCCGGCGGCGGGACGAGCCAACCGGCTCATACTCTCCCGCGTTTGTGTGTCGCCATCGGTCCACGTGGCTGGGCCGAGAAGGGGTGCTCCGTCCGAAGGAGAGGCCTGGGATGTGTCGCATCGCGGCCTACCATGGACCACCGCTTCGCCTGTCGGTATTGCTGAACGAGACCTCGCACAGCCTGGAGAACCAGAGCCGGAACGCTCGCGAGATGGCCGACTTCAGCGTGGCGGGCGACGGCTAGGGCATAGGCTGGTATCTTCCCCAGGGAGCCTCCGGGCCGGGCATGCTCAAGAGCATCCTGCCCCTCTGCTCGGACGAGAACGCGAAGACGGTCGGCCATGCCATCGTCTCGGGGTGCATCGTGGGGCACGTCCGGCTGGCCAGCCCCGGCATTGAAACCTGCTTAACCAACACGCCGCTCTTTCCGTTCAGCGGCCATCTCTGGACGGTCAATGGAGAGCTGAGCCCCTGTCCCGGGCAGCGCTGCGGGGTCGGCTCGACGACGAGGACGAGGCGGCGGTCCGCGGCTCGACCGACGGCGAGATGCTGGAGCGCCCTCTGGAGCACCTGCCTGCGACGCTCAAGGCCTCGAGACGCGGGGCGGGCGGCGCGGAGGCACTGGCTATTGCGCGAGACCTCTGCCTGGAGCATCAGGGCGACATCAAGATGAACGCCATCGTCGCCGGGCCGGAGGGTCTGGTCGCGGCGCGATACGCCGAGCAGGAGAAGCCGAATACGCTCTACGTCGTCTCCGGCCAGGATCGCTGGCGGGGCGGCGCCCTGATCGCGTCGGAGCCGCTGGATGACGGCTCCGGCTGGATCCGGGTCGAACCCTCGACTCTGGTCCGGGCTGACGAGAACATCGTGCGGACCGAGCCCCTCGATCTGCCGCCGACCGCGCGGGCCACGGGCCAGCGCCCGCAAGCGGCTCGAGGCTCTTTGAGGCAGCCCGATGACGTACCTGGCACTCGCAGCAGGGCCTCTATTTCCTGATCATGGGCGTCTGGCCCCTCTTGAGCATGCAAGCCTTCGAGGCCGCGTCCGGCCCGAAGGTGGATGACTGGCTGGTCAAGACGGTGGGCGTCCTCGTCGCCGTGATCGGGGCGGTGCTCATCCTGGCGGGCGTGCACGGCGAGATGCGGCTCGAGGTCGTCGTCCTGGCCATCGGGGCGGCCCTGGGCCTTGCGGGGATCGACGTCTGGTATGCCTGGCGGCGGGTGATCCCGAGGATCTACCTCCTCGATGCCGCTGCCGAGGTGCTCCTGGTGATCGCCTGGCTTGTCGCGCGCTCCTTCGCCTGGCGAACCTGGAGTCAGAGGCCTGGTCGGTCAGGACAGGAGAAGACGGGCCGCGCCGAGTAGCCCGCCCGCCAGGATCAGCCACGCCGAGTTGATCGGCCGGCGGATGAGGAACACCCCGCTGACGGCGGCCACGACCGTCGTGAGCGGATCGACCAGCGCGGATCGTCCCAGCTCGCAACTGACGACCAGCATCAGCGCCAGGGACGCGGCGTTGACGCCGTCCAGGAAGGCCCCGGCGAGCCGGGACTGGCGGATGCGCGGGATCAGCGGGCCGCTGGCCGCGACGAGGACGAAGGAGGGCAGGAAGATCCCGAGCGTCGCCAGGCCGGCCCCAGGAAGGCGGCCCAGGAGATAGCCGATGAAGGTGGCCGTCGTGAACACCGGCCCCGGCGTGATCTGGCCGATGGCGATGGCGTCGAGGAGTTGCCGGTCGTTCAGCCAGCCCCAGCGCTCCACCAGATCCGCACGCAGGAAGGCGAGCAGGACGTAGCCGCTGCCGTAGAGGATCGACCCGACCTTGAGGAAGAACAGGAACAGGGGCATGAGCTCCGGGCGGGCCGGCGGGGCGGCCACGGCCGGGACGAGCGGGGGGAGTGACAGGCAGAGGTGCAGCCCCAGGCGGCCCCGCGCGTGCTCGATCGACATGACGAGCAATCCGCACCCGAAGAGGATGGCGAGTTCGCGGGCCCAGAGGGCGTTCATGATGGCGGCCGCGGCGGTCACCGCGGCGAGGAGTCTCGTCCTCAGGATCGACCGCCCCAGTCGCCACAGCGCGTCCGCGACCACGGCGATGATGACCGGCTTGATCCCGTAGAGCAGCGCCGCGGCCTCCGGCCGGGTCCCGAATCGCACGTAGGCCCAGGCGAGGCCGAGCGTGATCAGCGCGGCCGGAGCGATGAAGCACACCCCGGCGACGATCAGTCCGGCCCACCGCGCCCGCGACCAGCCGATGTGGATCGCCATCTCCGTCGAGTTCGGCCCGGGGATCAGGTGAGTCGCCCCCAGCAGATCCACGAACCGATCGTGAGGCAGCCAGCCGAGCCTGCGGACCACCTCCCGCTCCATCAGGGCGATGTGGGCAGCGGGGCCGCCGAACGACGTGGCGCCCAGCCGAAGGAAGAGCCAGGCGATCTCGCGCACCGAAGGACCTGCCGGGTCATTCTCCGGGGAGAACTCGGGGACCGGATCCTGTCGCGGAGAGTTCATGAGGCTGCGTCACTTGGGGTTCGGGGCGGGCGTGAATTCAAGTCCGGGGCGACATTCCCCGCTCCCGGGTTGCTCCGGGGCAACCTATTCTAATCACCTGGCCCCCTGGCTGTTCCTGACTTCCCCCCCCCCCACCCTGACCCTCCTACACGAGGGGAACGGGATCATCCGGGAAGCCCTCCCCACTCGTGAGGGAGGGTCTGGTGGGGGGCACCGGCAATCGGGAAAGCTCGTGGCCACCTGCTTCACGAGGTCCGTGTTCGATCCGAATCGGATCCCACAAGAATCATCCACGGCATGGATCAGAGGGCATCCACATATAGGATATCTGCCATGATCCGCTTGTCACTGATCGCGCTCGATGGCCTGTACTCCGTCTGCCGGCTTCCGCACGGAGGCGCTCCTCCCGAACCGGACGCCGCCTGGCCGTTCTACTCGCTCACGCGGACTCGCGAGGAGATCTCCTTCATTTGCCCGACGCCGTGCGTGCCGCCCGGGGCACAGGCCGAACACGGGTGGAGCTGCCTGAGGGTCGAGGGGACGCTCGCCTTCGCCGAGGTCGGCATCCTGGCCTCGCTCCTCTCGCCGCTGGCCGAGGGCGGGATTCCGGTCTTCGTGGTCTCGACGTTCGACACGGATTACCTGATGATCAAGGAGGCGCATCTCGGTCCGGCCGTCCGGGCCCTGCGGGAAGCCGGACATCGCGTGACGGCCTGAGTCCGGAGGCCCGGTCGGGGCCGCATCCTGGATTCGTCGTATGTCTGACTGGTTGATGAAGGTGATCCGTGCGGAAGCCGGGCGGCTCATCGAGCTCGCCCGGGACGATCCCGAGCTCCGCGCCGATCTCCGGGCGCTCGCCGAGGGCATCCTCGACGCGACGGCCGCCCAGGACGCGTCGCCGCCGGTCGAGATCCCCACGCCGGCCGCCGAGGGCGAGACTCCACAGCAGCCGAGCGAGCCCGAGCCGCGCCTGGAGCTGACCCTCGGGCAAAGGCCCACGGCCGCCGACCGACCGGAGGACCGCGCGCATCATCCGGCCCAGGATGTCCCGGGCCGCGGCGACGACCTGGCCCGGCGCTGTCGTCGCAAGGCGGAAGGTGCGCGGAGTGCGGCCGAGCGCGAGGCCCGGAAAGGGGAGGGACGACCGATCTCGGATCCTCCCGCCCCGCCCGACCCGGGGCCTGATCCCTGGACGTCCGCGCTGATCGACGGCCTCCACTGGGCGAGCAGGGAGACGTCCTCGACATCGGCCGACACCGCGCGTCTCGAGGAGTTGGCGGGCTGCTTCGAGGCGGTCGCGGAGGCCCTCGACCTGGCGGGCCGCACCGAGGGACGGTCGCAGGCGTTTGAGCGCACGCTTCATTTCCTGGCCGAGGCCCAGTCCGCGCTCCGCCAGGCGCTCGGGCGGGTCGGCGTTGCCGACGATGACGACCAGCTCGCGGCCTATGAATGGCTGCGGGCCAGGGCCGCGAGGCACCGCGTGTATCTCCGTCGCTTCATGAGGGCCGACGACGTGGCGGACCCCGCGGGCTGGCGGTCGCTCGTGGATCGCATCGAGCAGGCCGCGATCCCCGGCCGGCGAAGCCCCGATCAGGAGCGCCGGCTGGAGGAACTCCGCGGCCTCCGTGAGACGATCCTGGGAGAGGGCCTCGAGGGTCGCGACTGGCCGGCTTTCGTCGACACCATCGAGCAGCTCATCGACGGAGGGATGCCGCCCAGTGCTCGCGAGCTACGCGAGCTCCTCCTCCCGATGCTGGACCTGCTGCCCGACCCGGAGGACTTCCCGCCGGGCTTCCGACGGGCGTTGCGCGAGGTGGACCGCTTCCTCGCCACCCGGACGACCCCGGCGCCGCAATCGGCGACGGCCGGGCCGAGCCCCGAAGTCGCCGAGGTCGCCGGGTGGCTGTCCGGGAAGAGCCTGGTTCTCATCGGCGGCCTGCGCCGTCGCGATGCGCAGGAGGCGATCCGCGTCGCGTTCGGTCTGGAGTCGGTCGTCTGGATCGGGACCAGGGAACACGAGTCGTTCGAGCACTTCGAACCGATGATCGCCCGTCCCGAGGTGGCGCTCGTGCTCCTGGCCATCCGCTGGTCGAGCCACGGATTCGGCGAGGTCAGGCAGCTTTGCGAGCGTCACGGCAAGCCGCTCGTCCGGCTGCCCGGGGGCTACGGCCCGAACCAGATGGCCGCCCAGATCGTGGCCCAGTGCAGCCGCCAGCTTGGGCGGGCCGGGACCGGCGGGGCATGAACATCCCGATCGCGAGGGCCGGGCGGGCCGCCTCTCCGGCCGTCAGTTGAGGCTGGGATCAGCGGGCATGCTCCTGATCTTCAGGAATTCGGACAGCTTGCGGGCGTTCGCCGCGCTGACGACCGTCTTCCAGAGGTCCCTGTCTTCGTCCCAGAAGACATGGGCCGACGACGCGGGCAGGGTGATCCAGGAATCCCAGTTGAATTCCCCCTCGAGCTGCCCGGGCCCCCAACCCGAGTAGTTGGCGATCACCAGGGAAGGCTCGGGCCGATCGTGGATGACGTCCTGGACCGAGGACGCCTCGGTGTTCACGAAGACCCCGGGGACCACCTCGTCGCCGCCCAGCTCGCTCCGGTTGTGGATCACGATCAGCGAGCCCGGCACGGGGCCGCCCAGGTGGATCACCTTCTCCCAGGTAAAGTCCTCCTCGAAGATCTTGCCTGCCAGCGCCGAGACCATCGTCCCCGTCGGCTGGTTGAGGATGAGGCCCATGGCACCCTCCTTCCCGTGGTCGAGCATGAGGATGACCGATCTCGCGAACAGGGGCGTCGTGAGCTGCGGCGTGGCGATCAGCAACTGCCCTTTGAGCGACTGCATGTGACCCGGCCTTCCGTCCCGTTCAAGCCAGCCCCTTCTCCCGTGGAACGCTCCCGAGAATTATACAATCCTCCTCGCGACGGCGAGCGCGAGCCGCCCCCGGACGGTCGGCCGGGCGATTCCCCATGTCTTTCGGCGGCAGCGTGATGGGGCGCATCTCGCGACCTGGGAGTGAATCGGCGAGGACGGGAGGACTCCGCGCCCGGCCGGCTCGTGGCCGCGGGGCCGGGGGACCCGTGCCCGGGACTTTTCTTCCATGCTGTCGTGAGTTGCCGGGAGACTACGATCCCTGAATGGAGAGCATTCGAGGGGAAGCCCCTCGATCCCATCTCAGGCGGCGTCGGACGGTCCCGTGCCGGCGGGTGCCGGAAATCCTCCCCCGGACTGGGGAAGAGAGTCAGGCCGATGATCGGCTTCGGGAGGCGAATCGGCCCGCTCGCGGAGGATTTCGAGGGAACCGGGGACCTGGGAAGTCCAGGCTGTGGATTGCGCCCTGCGCTCGAGGAACTAACGTCGCCGGCCCGGGGTTTGCTTGCAGCACTCGAGCCGCCCCCATCTCCCTGAGCAATGTCCTATGCTGGTCAACAGACCGGACCATCGTGACCCTCCGGTTTTCGCGAACCGCGAGACCCTGTTCGGGGTCAGGAATGTGGCCGAACCAGGAAGGACGATGCCGGACGATCCCCCCGACAGACCATGCCCCAAGGCAGGAGTCCGCCTGATCATGACGGATCAAGCGACGACCCCGACCGCGACCCGGACGGAGAAACTCCGCGGGCTGCTGGAGCGACTGAGATCGCCCGAGCTCCTGCTCGCCGAGGCCAAGGATCTGCATTCCGCGGTCATGGACCTCGTCTCGGTCGACTGCCCCGGGCCGGCCCGGGCCTGAATCGCGCGCCCGGCCGGCGGGATGCTCCTGCGGCAAGTCTACCTGACCTCGACCGGCACCGGCTCAGAGATGGCAGCTCGCCCCGCCGTTCTTCTGGACATACTTCTGGTGATATTCCTCGGCGAGCCAGAAGGTCGAGGCCGGGTCGATCGCGGTGACGACGGGCCGCCGGAACCGGCCGCCCGCCTGGAGCTGCTCCTTCATCGCCGCGGCCGCGGCCTGCTGCTGCGGATCGTGATAGAACACGACCGAGCGGTACTGGCTCCCGACGTCCGGGCCCTGCCGGTTGAGCGTCGTCGGGTCGTGGATCTGCCAGAACACCTCGAGCAGCCGCTCGTAGCCGACCGCCTCGGGATCGAACTCGAGCTGGACGACCTCGGCGTGCCCGGTCCGATCGGTGCAGACCTGATGGTAGGTCGGATTCTCGAGGGAACCGCCCATGTAGCCCACCGCGGTTTCCGTGACGCCGGGGATCTTCCGGAACGCTTCCTCCACGCCCCAGAAACAGCCTGCTCCGAACGTGGCCTTCGCCATGGCGATCCTCTCCAGACGGACACCGAGGGAATCGGAAACGGGGAATCGGCTACCGCGCGCCCACCGGCGATCCGGGCCAAGAGTGCCCGCCAATTGTCGAACCATCGCCCATCCCTTGCAGGCTGGTCGCGGCGTCTCCCTGGAATTTGTAGGGCACTCGTGGCTCGCGGACAAGACCGGGCCACCGACCGGGCGTTGGGGAGACGGGGGAGCCTCTCGCGGCGGCACGAGAAGCGATACAATGGATTCCATGCGATCGTGTTCCTTCCCCGGGAGCAATCTGCTGATCGCCCCGACGCTGCCGGAATGTCCGCCCGCCCCCCCGATACCTGAGGATCCGGTTGACCGATGAAATCCCCGCATGACGACCTGTCCTCCGGCGAGCCGGATCTCTTCGCCCCCCTGACGATCCGCGGCGTCACCCTGCGCAATCGGGTCGCGATGTCGCCGATGTGCCAGTACTCCTCCCAGGACGGACTGGCGAACGACTGGCACCTCGTCCATCTCGGCAGCCGGGCGGCGGGGGGCGTCGGGCTGGTGATGGTCGAGGCGACCGCCGTCACGAAGGAAGGCCGGATCACGCCGGCCGACATGGGGATCTGGGACGATCGGCACGTCGAGCCGCTCGCCCGGATCGTCCGTTTCGTCCAGTCCCAGGGGGCCGTGGCGGGCATCCAGCTCGCCCATGCCGGCCGAAAGGCGAGCTGCGACGTGCCCTGGAACGGCGGCCGGAGCCTGAAGACCCCCGAGGAGGGCGGGTGGACCGTGGTCGGACCCAGCCCGATCCCGTTCGCGGAAGGCGACCCGGTCCCCCGGCCGCTCGACGAGTCGGACATCGACGGCGTCGTCGCCGCCTTCGAATCGGCCGCGCGGCGGGCGCTGTCCGCCGGCTTCCAGCTCATCGAGATCCACGCGGCGCACGGCTACCTGCTCCACGAGTTCCTCTCGCCGCTGAGCAACCACAGGGACGACCGCTACGGCGGCTCACTCGAGAACCGGATGCGCCTGCTGCTCCGCGTGGCCCACCGCCTGCGCTCGATCTGCCCGGACCGGATGCCCCTGTTCGTGCGGATCTCGGCGACCGACTGGGTCGAAGGCGGCTGGGACCTCGACCAGTCCGTCGAGCTCGCCGGGTTCCTCCGCGACCTCGGGGTCGATCTGATCGACGTCTCGTCGGGGGCCATCGTGCCGCACGTGAAGATCCCGGTCGGGCCCGCCTACCAGGTCCCCCTGGCGAGCCGGATCCGCCGAGAGGCCTCGATCCTGACCGGGACCGTCGGCATGATCACCGAGCTCGAACAGGCCCGCTCGATCCTCGAACGGGGGGACGCGGACCTCGTGCTGCTGGGGCGGGAACTGCTCCGCGAACCCTACTGGGCGCTGAAGGCCGAGACGCTCCTGGGAGGCCATCCCCCCTGGCCCACCCCCTACGGCTACGCGGTCAGGCGGCGCTGAGGCCGATCGACCCCGGCCGGCCCGGAGCCCGAAACCCGGGCGGGAGGACTGCCCCATGGCCCTGAACATCCGAACCGAGGGCGACGTCGTCATCCTCAGCAACTTCGCCCGGCTGATGAACGACCCCAGGTACGTGGACGCCACCCGGGATGTCCGCGACCTGCTCGAACAGGACGCTCGCAACTTCGTCATCGAGCTGGCCGGCGTGCGCGACACAGGCCCCAGCCTGCTGGGCGTCCTGATGACGATCACTCGCGAGATCCGCAAGCACGGCGGCGAGGCCGTGCTGGCCCATCCCAGCCCCGCCGTCGAGAAGTACCTGACCCTGATGCAGATGGACGAATTCTGGGACATCTTCATGAGCGTGGAGGAGGCCAAGGGCTTCTTCCACCGGCACGATCAGTCGCCCACCTGATCGCGGGTAGCCCCTTGTTCTCGACCGAGTCGTGAGCGACGGGAGGGTGGCCGTCGGGTTTGTTGGACATCCCTCCAACAACCGGTTACGCTGGTGACACGCCAACACGGAAATTCGACGAACCTCTTCCGGCAGAGGATCGCCATGCGAGTCCTCCCCTCGATCGTGCTCAGCGTTTGCTGCCTCCTGCACGCGTCTCCGGCACGCGCGGCCGGCGATGACGCGACGGCCACGGCGTTCTTCGAATCGAAGATCCGGCCTGTGCTCGTCGAGCAATGTTACAACTGCCACTCGGGAAAGACCGGCAAGCCGAAGGGGGGCCTGCGGCTGGACAGTCGCGAGGCGGTCCTGAAGGGCGGCCGCACCGGGCCGGCCCTCGTCCCCGGCAAGCCGGAGGAGAGCCTGATCCTCAAGGCGCTCAGCCACGAGGGCGACGTGGCCGAGATGCCGCCGGACGCGAAGTTGCCGGATCCGGTCCTGGCCGACTTCCGCCGCTGGATCGCCTCCGGCGCGGCCGATCCACGGCATGGCGCCCTGCCCGATCGGCCGTCGGATGCAGCGGCCCGATCGGGAGGTGAGTTCTGGGCGTTCCGGCCGCCGGCGCGTCACGCCCCCGCCCCTCCGCGACCCCACCTGGGACCGCGATGAGGTCGATCGCTTCATCCTGTCCGCTCTGGAAGCGAAGGGCCTCAGCCCTGCGCCCGATGCTGATCGCTTCACCTGGCTCCGGAGGGTCTCGCTCGACCTCGTCGGGATCCCGCCGACCCTCCCCAGGTGGCCGAGATCGTCCAGGACACCTCGCTCGGGGCCCGAGTACGAATCGTGGATCGTCTGCTGGCATCCCCTGCCTTCGGCGAGCGATGGGCGCGCCACTGGCTGGACCTGACCGGTTATGCAGACCAGATCGGCACCGCGAACGACATCTTCGCCGAACACGCCTGGCGCTATCGAGATTACGTGATCGCCTCGTTCAACGCCGACAAGCCGTTCGATCAATTCGTCCGGGAGCAGCTCGCCGGCGACCTCCTCCCTTCCGGCTCGGCGGAGGAGCGTGCGCGAAACCTCGTGGCCACGGGCTTCCTCGTCCTGGGCGACGTGCAGGTGGTGGAGGCGGACAAGGAGAAGCTCCGCGTCGACGTGGTCGACCAGCAGGTCGACAAGGTCGGCAAGGCCTTCCTGGGGCTGACGCTCGGCTGCGCCCGCTGCCACGACCACAAGTTCGACCCGATCACGATCCGCGACTACTACGCCCTGGGGGGCATCTTCTCCAGCACGCAATCGGTGACCAAGGCCGAGTGGGGCGTCTGGAGCTGGCCCTCCCTCGCGACGCTGCCGGAAAGCCCGGAGTCGGAAGCCCGGCGGAAGGAGGGGCTGGAGAAGCACCAGAAGAAGCTCGCGGCTCTTCAAGGCCGAGCACGACAAGGCGGGACGCCGCATTGCAGGAGATCGACGCCCGGCTTGCGGGGCAAGGGCCCTGACTCGAAGGCGATCGACGCGGTGGCCCCCCGCGACGCTCGAAGGAGAAGGGCGAGCTGGCGGGCGCGCGCGGGAAGCTCGCGAGTGACATCGAGCATGCGGAATTCTTCACCCCGAAGCCCCCGGTCGCCTTCGCCGTCCATGACGCCTCACGCACGGCAAACATGCGGATCACGATCCGGGGCAATGCCCATGCGCTCGGGGACGAGGTGCCGCGAGGTTTCGTGAAGGCGGTGTCGCAGCGGATGCCGACTCTCCCGATCACCTCGAACGAGAGCGGACGGCGAGCTGGCAGACTGGATCGTCGGCCCGGACAATCCGGTGACCGCCCGGGTCGCCGTCAACCGGATCTGGCAGAAGCTCTTCGGCGAGGGGATCGTCCGCTCGGTCGATTACTTCGGCGAGCGCGGCGAGCGGCCGACCCACCCGGCGCTGCTCGACGCCCTGGCACTTCGGTTCGTGGCTGAAGGCTGGTCCCAGAAACGCCTGATCCGCGCGCTGGTCCTGAGCCGGACCTACGGGATGAGCACCGCCCCGGACAGCCATGCGGAATCGGTCGATCCGGACAATCGCCTGCTCTGGCGAATGAACCGGCGCCGCCTCGACGCGGAATCGCTGCGTGACGCGATGCTGGCCGTCTCGGGCACCCTCCTCGATCAGCAGGGCGGACCCGGGCTGCCCCTGGAGTACCGCGAGACACCGGCGGACTCCGCAAGGGCGACGTGAACTTCTCGAGCTTCCGCCTGGCCCGGTTCCGCCCGCAGCAGAATTCGTCCGCACGGTCTCTTGCCCATCATCCGCTCCGGCCCCCAGGCCGGGCCCGCCGACGTGCGGAACGTCTTCGATTTCACCCAGCCCGGCGAGATCGCCGGCCAGCGGGTCACCACGGTCCCGACCCAGGCCCTCTTCCTGATGAACGCCCGGTTCCTGAAGCATCGCCGGCGAGCTCGGCCAGCTTGATGATCAAGGAGCCCGGCGAAGAGCGATCACGGCTCGATCGCCTCTGGCTCCGCGCCCTGAACCGGCCGATTACCCCGGCCGAGCGGGACGGCGGCGGCCTTCCTCGCCGGGGTGCGCGACCTGGATCCGAAGCTCGACCCGGCGGCCCGCACGCTCCGGGACCTGGGCGGAACTCTGCCACGCACTGCTCGCATCGAACGAGTTCCTGATGCGGCTCTGGCTCGAACGAAACTGCGGACATTCGCCGGACTCCCCTCGCGAGGTTCGACATGACCGACGCTGAAACCTCCCCGGGCCGCCCCGTCACCCGCCGCCAGTTGCTCCGAACCGCCGGTTGCGGCATGGGCGGACTCGCCCTGCAGGCGATGATGAGCAGCCTGGCGAGGGCGGCGAGCAGCCCCCTGGCGGCCCGCTCTCCCCATTACGCCCCGCGTGCGAAGCGGGTCATCTTCCTGTTCATGCAGGGCGGCCCGTCGCAGCTCGACCTGTTCGATCCCAAGCCGCTGATCCGGAGCAAGCACGGCAGCAAGATCAGCCCGCCGGTCGATGGCAACAAGGTCACGATCGGGGTCGACAAGTACCTGGCGCTCGCGCCCGCGGTACCGATCCGTCCCCGCGGCGAGTCGGGCATGATGATCTCCGACCTGATGCCCCACCTGGCGGGCGTGGCGGACGAGATTTGCCTGCTCCGCGCCGTCCACTCCGACAGCGAGGCCCACGCCCCGGCCACCTTGCAGCTCCACACCGGGGCCACGATCGATGTGCGGCCGTCGATGGGCGCCTGGTTCAGCTACGGCCTGGGGACCGAGAACGAGAACCTGCCGAGCTTCATCACGATCCACCCGGACAGCGACGTGCGGACCTATGGCGCGGGATTCCTCCCCGCGTCCCATCAGGGGACGCCGGTGAACCTGGCTGCCGCCGGGGCCCCGATCAAGTACCTGGTCGACGAGGAATCGAGCCCGGCGGTGCAACGCCGGCGGCTGGACCTGGTGCAGCGGATGAACCGCCGGCTGCTCGAACGCTACGAGGCCGACCGTCGCATGGAGGGCATGATCCAGTCGTTCGAGCTGGCCTTCCGAATGCAGACCGAGACGCCCCGGCTGGTGGACCTCTCCGGCGAGCCCCGGGCCACGAAGGACCTCTACGGGATCGACAGCCCGGCGACCGACCGCAACGGCCGCGCATGCCTTCTGGCCCGGCGATTGAGCGAGGCGGGCGTGCGGTTCGTCCAGGTCACGATGGGCGGATGGGACCATCACGGCAACATCCGAGCCGCCCTGCCCGCGAGCTGCGCCGGGACGGACCGACCGGTCGCCGGCCTGATCAGGGACCTCAAGTCCCGCGGCCTGCTGGACGAGACGCTCGTGGTCTGGTCGGGTGAGTTCGGCCGGACGCCCTGGAGTCAGGACCTCTCGGGCACCTCGCCGATCGAGGTCCACGGCCGTGAGCACCAGCCCGAGAGCTACGCCGCCTGGCTGGCCGGCGGCGGCGTCAAGGCGGGCCTCACCTACGGGCAGACGGATGATTTCGGCTTCCTGCCGGTCGACGGCAAGATCCACCTCCACGACCTTCACGCGACGATGCTCCACATCCTGGGCCTGGACCACGAGCGCCTGACCTACCGCCACGCCGGCCGCGACTACCGCCTGACCGACGTGGAAGGAAGGGTCGTCAAGGAGATCCTGGCTTGAGGGGCCGATGGGAGACTGGGAACGACGAATCCGCCGCCCCGTCGAGCACCTGGCCGGGCAACTGAAGGCGATCCGGTCGGGGACGACGAGCCCTGCCTCGGTGATGACGATCCGCGTGACGTGGGACGCCGGCTCGGCCCCGATCGCGAAACTCGCCCGCGTCGCGCAGCAGGGCGATCGGGTCGTGATCACCCCGTTCGACCGTGACCTCGTCCCGGCCATCGTCCGGGCCCTCAATGAGTCGAAGCAGAGTGCCTACGCCCTGGACCCGACACGCATCGCCGTGTCCGTCCCGCCGATGAGCGGAGAACAGCGGGCGGCGATCATGCGGCAGGTGAGTGGCCTCGCCGAGGAGGCCCGGGTCGCGGTCCGCCAGGTGCGTCAGGACATCCGCAAGCAACTCGCCGCGGCCGGGAAGCGGTCCGATAAGGTCATCCAGGATCTTACCGATGCGGCCGTTGACGAGATCGACCGGATGACGAAGGCGAAGCAGGAGGAACTGAAGTAGGCGAGTGTCATCGACCGTAGGACTGGGTCACTTCCTGCCGGATTGCTTGGCTTTGGCCGAGAGCTCGTCGATCTTCGCCTGGAGTTCGGGGATTTCGCCCTGGAGTTCGGGCTCGTCGCGGCCCTGGTCGCGAATCCACCGGATGGCGGTCTCATAGGCCCTCGTCGCCCCGGACGGATCCTGGTCGCGTACAAGGTCTCCTTGCCATTTGAAGAGGTGAGCCTGGAGCTTGATCGCTTCCCTTCGCTGACTGGCCCGCCAGTACAGGTAGGCGCCCGCCACGACGGAGCTGCAGAGGAGGAAGGTCGCCAACCAGATCGGATCACGCCACCAGTGGCGTTTCCGGCTCGAATCTTCGACCGACTTCGGGGGCGGTGTTGCCATGAACCTCTCCTGCGAAGCCGAGGAACGCGATCGAGCCGGGGTCGGCATCAACAGGCAATCGCAGGAGCGAGGAGGCGCCCCGCGTCGAACGGGGCGCCCCCTGAACGACTCTGCCTCACGCGTGGATCGAGTATCCCTTGCGATAGTCGCGCCGGATGTACTGATCCGCCGCGGGGCAGTTCTTCGCCTTCATCGCGACGGGATCCCACTCGATCTTCGAGCCGGCCTTGAGGGCGACGGTCCCGAGCAGCACGGTCTCGGTCAGGCGGCCCGCGTAATCAAAATTGGAGAGTGCCTTGGACGGGTCTCCGCACTTGATCGCCTCGACCCACTCGGTGAAGTGGCCGGGCGAGCGGGGCAAGACCTGCTTGGGCTTCTCGTAATCCTTGTATTTCTCGCGGGGCAGGAGCACGTGCTCCGCGCCGTAGTCGTTCTGGGAAAAGAACGAGCCCTTCTCGCCGACGAGCAGGAGCCCGCTGTCGGGGACCTTCTCGCCGTAGAGCAGGTCCTTGTAGGACTTCTTGTTCTCCGGGAACTTGTCGCCGCCGTCGTACCAGGTCATCGTCAGCGGGCCGCGTCCGTTTCGCGCACCGAATTGGGTCTTGATGATCGACCAGACCGGATAGGTCTCGTGATCGACGATGCCCGAGGTGTCGATGACCTCGACGCTCTCGGGGTCGAAGAGCTCGAGCGACATGCAGGCGATGTTGATCGTGTGGCAGGCCATGTCGCCGAGGGCCCCGGTGCCGAAATCGAGCCAGCCTCGCCAGTTGAAGGGCTGGTAGCCGGGGTGGTACGGCCGGTCGGGCGCGGGGCCGAGGAACTCGAACCAGCGGACATTATTGGGCACGCCCGGCGCGTCCTTGAAGCGGGCGATCCCCTGCGGCCAGATCGGCCGGTTGGTCCAGACGTGGATCTCCTTCACCGGGCCGAGCGCCCCGGAGCGGATCACCTCGACGCCCGACCGGAATCCGTTCTCGGCGGTGCCCTGGTTGCCCATCTGGGTGCAGAGCTTCTTCTCGGCGGCGAGCGTCCGCATCACGCGGGCCTCCTCGACCGACCACGTGAGCGGCTTCTGGCAGAAGCAGTGCTTGCCCATCCGCATCGCCATCACGCTGGCCGGGGCGTGGGTGTGGTCCGGCGTGCTGACGGTCACGGCGTCGATCTTGTCGCCAAGCTCCTCGAGCATCTTGCGGTAATCATAGTATTTCTTGGCGTTGGGATACTTCTTCCCCATCTTGTCGAGGGTGTTCGCGTCGATGTCGCAGAGGCCGACGATCTCGCCGTGGGCGCCGGCGTCATTCGTGTCGCTGTCTCCCTTGCCGCCCACGCCGATGCACGCGAAGCGGACCTTCTCGTTCGCCGATCCCGGCGCCCTCGCCAGGGCGGGGGCCGCGGACCCGAGGAGGGAACCTGCCACGCCCGCCAGCGCGCTTTGCGTGAGGAATTCGCGTCGTCTCATGCTCACGTGACTCCAGGAGGGAACAGATGGAGGGTCGCTGCCGATGGTTCCAGCATGCCGCGCCACTCCCTCGCGTGCAACCGGCGAGCGCGGTCCGCCTGCAAGCCTTCCTCGGGAGGGAGCCCTGCAGGGGCGGCCATTGCTCTCGCGGTAAACCCTCATCCATCCTCCCGCCGCCTTCTCTCTCGGGGAGATGGTTCGAAGCGGCCTCACGTGTCGAGGTCGCGGTCCCACATCAGCGGGTTGCCGCGTGTCGGCTGCTGGTCCTCCGGGATCGGCGGGGGCTGTGGCGGATCCCATTCCACCTCGATCTGACTGGCGTCCGGCCACCACCAGCGACCGATGCGGACCCAGCCCCAGCGCTCCTGGGCCTGCTCGTCGCGGACCCGAACCCGGTACACGACCTGATATCTGCTCGAGTTCCAGAAAAACGGCCCCCGGAAGAAGGACCTCATCTGCGCTTTCAGGACACGAACCCCCCCTTCCTCGGCCCAGCGTGCCAACGCCGCGGGGACGGTCCTGTAGTAGAAATTGAGACAGCAGACGAGGAGGAAGAGCACGAGACCCAGTAACGGGAAAAAACAGACGATTCCGCTTGCGTCCCTCGCCGACATGGATGAGATCTCCGTCCTCTCGATCCGAGGTTATCGGCCGTTCCTGGCCGCCTCCTGGAGCAGTGCGGCCATCCCCTGGAACAACGCGCCGAGGGTCGAGGCAGCCTCGGGCGGGGCCTCGATGACGATCTTCCCTCCTTCGCCTCGGTGGACCTGGAGTTGCGCGAACAGCTCTCGAACTTCGCCTATCGCAGGGAGGGCCGCGCGGCGCTCTTCGAAGTCCGACGAAGTCGGGGCGAAATCGGTGGGCCTCGCAACTGGGATCGCGGCCGGTTCGGCGACAGCCTCGGCAGCCTGAGCAACCGCGTCCTGCGACTCGTCCCCGGCCTCGATCAGTTCCTCGTATGGATCGGCGATCTCATCGTCGATGCCGGTATCCGCGAGGTCGATCAGCTCCGATTCCTGCCCGTCTGAGGGGGCGACGGCGAGTGTGGCTGGGTCGTAGAGCTTCTTCACGCGCGACAGGAACGACCCGGACTGGTCGAACTTCACCGAATCGCTGTCACCGTCGAACAGCCCCTTGAAGAAGGCCTGCTTGTTGCCGACGAGGTCGGAGATCCGGGCCTCGATGCCCTGCTCGCAGACGAGATTGTAGACGTCGATCGGCTGCTTCTGGCCGATCCGTTAGATCCGGACGTTCCTCTGATCCAGCACCGCCGGGTTCCAGGGAAGTTCCAGGTTGATCACGCCGTTCGCGGCCCGCTGGAGATTCAGGCCCACGCCGCCGGCGTCGCTGAGGAAGAGGATCCGAAACCGTGGGTCGTCGTGGAACTCGACGATGTTCTGCGTGCGCCGCCGCTGCTGCTCGGCCCCGGTGAAGAAGCCCGCGCGGAGGTCCTGCTCGGCGAGGATGTCGCCGACCGCCCAGTGCGCCAGCGACAGCATCCGCCGCCACTGGCTGAAGATCACGACCTTCCGCCCCTGGTCGAGCACGAGCTGGCGGACGAGCTGCCGCAATTCCAGGAGCTTGGGCGCGGAAAGGCCCTTCAGCAGGCTATCGTCCGGGGCGGCTCCTTTGATGCCGGGCCAGACGTGGTCGAAGCGGAGTTGCGCGAGGCCGTTGGAGATGATCCGCTGGAGCGTCAGGAGCATCATCAGCCGAAGAAACTCGGGCTGTGTGAGCGCTCGTCGCTCGGCGATCGACATGAGCTGCGCGATCGGCTGGTTGAGCGCGTCGTGCTCCTCCATCTGGGCGTCGGTCATCTCTACCGGGACGCGGACGTCCGTCCGCGGGGGGAGCTGGTCGAGCACTTCCTGACGGACCCGCCGCACCATGCAGGGGCGGAGACGCTCCCGGAGCGTATCCAGGTGGCGGACGCCGATAACCTCGCGCTGCCCGTCGGCGCGGATGGCGTGGAGCGCGGGCAGCCGCCACTTCGGTTCCAGGGCCATGTCGTCCACCCACTCCACGATCGAGGCCAGCTCCTCCACGCGGTTCTCCATCGGCGTCCCGGTGAGGACCAGGCGATACGGAGGGTTCAGGCCCTTGACCGAGAGGGCCGTCTTGGTCGCCCAGTTCTTGATCCGCTGCGCCTCGTCGAGCACGACCAGGTCCGGGTTCCACCCGCGGACCAGCTCCAGATCGCGCAGGAGCTGCTCGTAGTTGATGATCAGGAAGCCCTGCTTCGTCGACGCGTACCGGGCTTGCCGGTCGGCGGGCGTTCCGTCGACGACCTGGAGCGGCAGGTCGGAGAAGTGTCCCCACTCGCGGGCCCACTGGGGCTTGAGCGACGCCGGCGCGATGACCAGCCCGCGCCGGACGCGTCCGCCCCGCCAGAGGATGTCGCAGCAGGCGATGGCCTGGGCCGTCTTGCCGAGGCCCATGTCGTCGGCCAGCAGCAGCCGCCCGGTCTCGAGGAACCGCTTGACCCCGTCTCGTTGGTAGGGATAGAGCGGGCACTTCAATGAGCGCAGGGCACTCCGGGTCTCGCCAGGCCAGAGCGTGGTCTCAACGATCCGCTTCAGCCTGGTCCGCTCGTGGACGAGCAGGGCGCGGAGGGCGACATCGTCATGAGGATTAGCGGCGCGCGCCGGCACGACCCTGAGCAACGATTCGACCAGCTCGAGCCGCCTCGCCGGGTCGTCGCGGTAGGTCTTCCGCAGGCCGAGCACACCACGCCGGTCCGGCTGGAACCACTTGCGGGCCTCGGCGATCCGGGACCCCGACTCCGCCGCTCCCTCGGGCTCGATCCAGGTCACGCGTTCGAGCCAATCGCCGTACCCGACGAGCGGACGGATCGGGTCCCAGCTCGGCCCACGTGGCGTCGTCCCCGACAGGGCGAGTTGTTCCTGCGCGGCCTTCTTCAGCAGTCCCGGGCGGGAGTGGAGGAACTCCAGCACGGTGAGCGTGTGCTTGCACAACGCCAGCGAGTTCCTCAGGAAGTCGGGGCAGTCGCACCGGCCCTCGAGGGGATCCACGCCGGAGATCACGGTCCGGTAGGGCCGGGCCAGAGAGCCCCGCCGCCGCGTCGTGTAGAGGCCGAGGATCTTGCCGCCCGCCGGCCGCTTCTCGATTCTCAGCTCGTCCTTTCGCGCGGATTCCAGCCGGCGGAGGAGGGCGTCCATGCCCTCGGCCCGGACCGGCCACTCGTGCGCGGGGACAACCGCCATGATGTGACTGGCCAGGAGCGCGCCCGGTATCTTCGACGCGTTCCGGGGGATGCGGTCCAGCAGGGCCGCGAAGGCCTCAGTTCGTTCGTCGGACGGGTCAGATGGCTTCGGGATCACGCTCATGCCAGGATCTCCGGGGCGAGGAGCGGGCGAGATGACGATCAGGTTGAGGCGAACGTCGTCGCCCCCGGACCGTCCGCCGCAGTCATCTTCGCCCGGCCATTCGCCGCCAGGTGTTCGAGGACCAGATACGCGGTCTCGACTTCGTCGGGCTGGCCGGCCGCCGCGGCGAGTTGGTCGACGGTCTGCGGCGTGCCGGAGAGCGCGGCGAGGAGCTTGCCCTGGAGGGCCAGCACGGCGGCGGCGGCCTTCTTGCCGGCCTCGACGCCGGGCTGATGATAGGCGTTGATGTTCACGAGCGTCGCATAGAATCCGACCGCCCGCTCGAAGAGCGCGATCAGGGCGCCGACGGTCCGCGGCTCGACCCGCGGGATGGTGATCGTCACGGACTGGCGGTCGTTGCCGAAGAGGGCCTCTCGCGTGCCCAGCAGGAAGCCGTGCAGGTAGTCGCCGGGGGTCACGCCGGGCTCGACCTCGGAGCCCTGCCCGCCGTCCTCGAGGACCCGGACGAACGTCACGAAGAAGTTGTTCACGCCATCACGTAACTGTTGAACATACGCATGCTGGTCGGTCGAGCCCTTGTTGCCGTAGACGCTGACGCCCTGGTCGACCCGCTTGCCGTCCAGGTCGAGCCGCTTGCCCAGGGACTCCATGATCAGTTGCTGGAGATAGCGGCTGAAGAGCAGGAGACGGTCCTTGTAGGGGAGCACGACCATGTCCTTCTCGCCCTTGCCCCCGGTGGCGAGGTGCCACATCAGGGCCAGCAAGGCGGCAGGGTTCGCGGACGTCTCGTGCCGCCGGGTCGCCTCGTCCAACGCCGCGGCGCCGGCGAGCAGGCCATCCATGTCCAGGCCCTGGAGGTAACCGGGGACGAGCCCCACGGCGGACATCTCGCTGGTCCGGCCGCCGACCCAGTCCCACATGGGGAACCGCGCCAGCCAGCCCTGAGACTGGACTTGCTGATCGAGCCTCGAGCCCTCGCCCGTCACCGCCACGGCGTGTTTGGCAAAGTCCAGGCCGTGGCGGCGGTAGGCCTCGGCGACGACCAGCATGCCGTTGCGGGTCTCGGGCGTGCTGCCGCTCTTGCTCATCACCACGACGAGCGTCTCCGACAGGGAGGCACCCAGCCGGTCGAGCTCGCGGGCGATGCCCTCGGGATCGGTGTTGTCGATGAAGAAGGGCTTCATCCGATCCGTCCCCGGGTGCCCCAGCGCGTCGGCCACGAACATTGGCCCGAGCGCGGAGCCGCCGATGCCGATCGACATGACCTGGGTGAAGCGCCCTCCCCGCTGCGGCGCGATCGCCCCGGAATGGACCTTCGCCGCGAACGCCTTGATGGCCTCGGCCGTCTCCCGGATCTCCCGCGTGATGGCCGCGTCCGGCGCACGCTCGGGGGCGCGGAGCCAGTAGTGGCCCACCATCCGATCCTCGTCGGGGTTGGCGATGGCCCCCCCTTCCAGGGCGTCCATCGCCGCATACGCCTTCTCCATCGCCGGGGCCATGCGCGCGAAGAACGCCTCGTCGAAGTTCATCCGGCTGATGTCCAGGAAGAGGCCCACGGACGGCACGCGGCACAGGTGTCTCTTGAAGCGGTTCCAGAGGGCTTGCGCGTTCATGGCGATTTCTCTCAGAGGGTGAGGATGTGGACGGCCATCGCGAGGCCGACGAGGGCCAGCACGGCGGCGACGACGAGCGGGGCCCGCGGGTTCAGCCGGGGGTTCGACACGCCGGACTCCAGCGCCCGGACATAGTCGCGGTGCCGCATCAGGGAGACCATGCAGACGACGACCCCGAAGCAGACCATCAGGAACCCCAGCCAGGGGAAGACGTCCGTTCGCCGCTCGCCGGGGGATGCGGCGAGCCCCTGGGTCGCCCGGATCAGGAACGCGAACCGGGCGATGAGGAAGCCGAAGCCCATTAAGGCCAGCGAGGTCCGGACCCAGGCGAGGAACGTGCGTTCGGCGGCGAGGTAGACGCGCGGGTCGCTCACGCTCGCGGAGCCCTCGAGGCGTGTCAGGTCATTGCGATCGTCCGGCGGGCAGTCCGTCATGAGTCGGGGTCGTCGAGGGTAATGGTCTGCCGAAACGCGTCGCAGGGGCGAGTGGAACCTCGTCCTGGTCGGGGCTATTCTCTCATCCCGAAACCCGGTAAAACACCCTGGTCCGCCACAGGCGGACGTCCACCCGATCGTGAGCCGGTTCGCGGTCTCGGCCCCGCATGACGTCCCTGGAGTACCGCATGACCCTCGCGTCCTGGTTCCCCGACCCGGGCTCATCATCTCAGCGGCCCGGCCTGTCGCCGGTCATGCGGTTGCTGACGCTCTGGATGGTCGGGCTCGGCTCCATCGGGCTCGCACCGTTCACCGAGCCCTCGGTGCGAGGAGAGGATCTCCGCTGGAATCAGATCCAGGTGATCGGCTCGCACAACTCCTATCACGTCGAGCCCTCTCGCGCCGTTCGCGACCTGATCGCGGCGGCCGGGGAGGACCGCACCCAAGGCCTCGAATACTCCCATCCGCCGCTGGCCGAGCAGTTCTCGGAGCGGGGAATCCGCCAGGTCGAGCTCGACGTGTTCCACGATCCTGTGGGCGGACTCTACGTTGACCCGGGGGCGCTCCGGACGCTGCGCACGCTCGGGCGCGATCCCGGCCCAGGGCCCGGACCCGATCCCGACGCGGATGCTCGGCTACGAAGGCCGGGCCTGAAGGTGCTCCACGTCCCGGACGTCGATTTCCGCACCACCGCGACGACGCTGGTCGATGCGCTGACTCAGATTCGCCGGTGGTCCGGGGCCCACCCGCGGCACGTGCCGATCTTCATCCTGCTGGAGCTGAAGGACGAGGGCGTCCCCGGGATGCCGACCAGGCCGCACAAATTTGATCGCCGGGCGCTCGAGTCGCTGGAGGCCGAGATCCGCTCGGTGTTCCGCCCCGAGGAGATCATCACCCCCGCGTCCGTCCGTGGCGACGCTCCCTCGCTCGCACGGGCCGTCCGCGAGCGCGGCTGGCCCCGACTGGACGACGTCCGCGGGAAGGTCGCCTTCGCGCTGGACAACGAGGACAGCAAGCGCGACCTCTACCTCTCGCTCCACCCCGGCCTGGACGGCCAGCTCCTCTTCGCGAGCGTACCGGAGTCTCATCCGCAGGCCGCCTGGTTCAAGATCAACGACTCGGTCGCCGACTTCGATCGCATCCGGCGGCTCGTCCGCGAAGGCTTCCTGGTCCGCACCCGCGCCGATTCCGACACCCGTCAGGCGCGGGCCAACGATCCCACCCAGCGAGACAGGGCCCTCTCCAGCGGTGCCCAGTTCGTGAGCACGGACTACCCGGTGCCCGATCGCCGGTTCTCGGCCTACTGCGTCCAGTTCCCCGGACGCATCGTGGCCCGCTCCAACCCGGTCAGCGGAGCCAGGGATCGAGACGGCGTGGACCTGGAACGGTAAGCTCATCAACCGGGCGTCTCGCGGCCCGGCTTGAAACGAACGGACGCGATCAGCTCGCGGGTCGCCATGTCGCAGCCTTCCGCGGCGGCATCGCCGCCCCGGTTCGTGGCGACGAGGGTCGCGAACTCGCGACCGGGAGCGATCCAGATGGTGGAATACCAGAATGTATTGCTCCCGCTGTGAGTGAACGCGGCGCCGCCCGCCCATGGGCGGTCAACGACGATCCAGCCGCCGGCGTACTCGCAGCCCGGGGGAGGGGTGTGCAGGGCCTGAAACGTGCCGATCCTGAGCAGGCGGGCCTTTCCACGGGCGGCAAGCAGGTGGAGGCCGGCGAACTTCGCCCAGTCGGGGAGCGTGCAGTGAACGGTCCCCGCCGGGCCCATGCAGGGCGGGTTGTCGCCTCGCGTCTGCTCGAGGCCGCCGCGGTTCGCGCGGTGCCCCCAGGGAACCTGGCTCGCCCGGGACGACCGCCCGCCGGGCGGGCCAAAGCCCGCCGAGGCCATGCCGAGCGGCTCGAAGAGGATCTCCCGCATTAGCTCCTGCCAGCTCCGGGCCGTGACCTGCTCGGCCATCAGCCCGGCCAGCACGTAGCCGGCGTTCGAGTAGGCATAAGCCGCCCCGGGCCGGCTCCGCGGCGGGACCGACATCAGCTCCAGCAGGGCCGCCCGACGCTGATCGGTGGGCGTCTGGCCCGGCAGCCTCCACCAGGCCGCATCGTGGGGTAGCCCTGCCCTGTGCGACAGCAGGTCCGAGAGGGTCACTCCCAGGAAGTCGGGGTGAAGCCGCGAGGCGAGGCCGGGAAAGACATCGGCGATCGTCGACGACCACGAGAGCAGGCCGTCCTCGACGCGCGCCGATCATGGTCGCCGTCATCGCCTTGGTGCAGGAACCGAGGTGGACCGGGTCCGTGATGCGGAGCGGGGCGGGAGAGCCCATCCTGCGCACCCCGACCGACGCGATCGAAGTGACGCGATCCCCCCGGACAATCGCGGCCACCAGCCCGGGAAGGGAATGGCGCTCGCGGAGGCGAGCGAGCGCCTGCTCCAGCGCCGGGTCGGGCTGGAGGAGATCGGGAGCAGGCCGGCCCGGTCCGGCGGGACTGAGGAAGGCGGGCCGTCGGACCGTGTACCTGCCCGGGCGCTTGCCACTGCTGCCCGTCGGAGGGGGCGACTGCCCGGACGTGGTGCCGACGAGCGTGCCGGCCCCGGCGCCGATGCAGGCCAGCAGGGCACGCCGGGATGACTCTCGGATCCACGCCCGACGCCCGATCATCGTCACTCCTCCGCGGTCCTGCCTGACGCTGAAGCTCAGCGGCCCGGCCCGCCGAGCACGAGAATCATGATACCTGACAGCGGCGCGGCGGGCCGGGGCAGATGAACGGCGAGTTTATGCCGGGCTCGGGCTGGCCCACCACGATCCCGCTGAGAACGAATAACGATCTACCGGCTTGACCTTGCACGCCGGGATGACACCGTCCGCACCGACATTGAACCACAGGAGGAGTTGCGTGGGCTTGACCACCTCCTCCGCAGGGACCGCGAGGCACTCACCAATCGACTGCCCTATGGCCTGGATGGCCGCCGTCGCCAACTCATCGCGTTGAGCTTCGACTGCTGCCTCGGGTACGCCCCACAATCGGAGGTAGAAGCACCACGCCTTGCCCACAGCGCGGCGCTCCAGGTAGCCGAGGAGCAGCGTGCCATAGCGTAGGCCGCTGCCCGTACCGTCGAAGTCCACGCGCCTCACGTCGGCGGCGAGTCCTCGAAGTAGGTCTCGGACCTCCCGCCGGGACGGAACGTACAGCCAGTGGGGCGGGAGCTTCTTTCCGGGGAACCGCGACACCGCAGGTACCTCTCCGCCGCCTGGCCTGGATTTGCAGAAGTCGCCCGGAACCACTCGAGCATACGCCGAGCGGCCGGGCGACTTCAACGCAGCCGGGACGGGCGGATCGAGCGGTTCAGGCCGTCGGCGCGTCGGCCACGGCACTCCCGTGGAGCAGGCTGGCCTCGAAGACGAGGGCGGAGGCGTGCGTCTGGGGATCGGCCTCGGCGCGGAACTCGCGGCCCTCGCCCACGGGGGGCGACTCCTGCCAGGTGGCTCGGTTGAGACGCTCCAGGAATCGCTCGATGTCCGCGTGGCCCGCCTGGCCCTGGCCCGGCCTGGCTTCCAGGGCGTCCATCACGAAACCGGAGAGCAGCCGGTCCCAGACCTTCTGACAGGTCGCCGGCTTGTCGAACACGTCAAGGGCCACGACGTCCGGCCCGATCGCCACGGCCAGCCCGGTCGCACCGGCGGGGTAGCTGAGGTTCTTGCGGAACTCCTCCAGGCGGGGCCGATAGCTCTCGTAGGTGTCGGCCATGGCCATCGTCTCGGAACTCGAGCCCAGCGAGGTCATCTGGCGGGTGACCTCCGACCACACGGCCCCCTGGTCCGACCGGTGCCCCTGCCCTTCGCGGAGCGATCGCGAGACCGATTCCTTGAGCCGCCTCCGCAGCTTGGACGACGAGGAGGTCTGGCTGGGCGAGAATTGACGGGACCGGAACCGCCAGCGCCCCTGCTCGACGCAGCTCACCGGGATCGTCGTCCTCGCCCCGGCGGCGATCAGGACCGACGTGTTCAACACCCGATTCTGCTTGGCGCCCCGGAGCTCCTCGCCTTCGAGGAACAGGACGCGTCTCTGGCTCCTGTTGGTGACCAGGAGCGTCGGCACCGAGCCCGATTCGCTGACCTCCTCCACGGTCACGCTGCCCGTCGCGACGGCCTCGTCGGAGAGCAGGGAGTCGACGCCCGCCTCGGCGATCTGTGCGGCGAGCAGCGGGAAGACGGTCAGTGCGTCGTGGCGAAGAGGATCTCCGATGCGAATCGTCGGGAATTGAAGTGTGGGTCCCATCACTCTCTCCTGGCTCGGCGGCGCGGAATCGGGGCGGCGATGAGGACGGCGGCCGTGGTCCTCAACAGGTACTACGAAGGAATCCGTGGGGACCTTACGAGGTTGACGAAAGGCACCAATCCACCGGGGCGAGAGGGTCCTATCCCGGACCCTCGGGCATGGCTAGGATGAAGTCAGCTCCCGGGACCGGACTCGCCGTCCCGAGCGAGCCGAGGCTCTGCGCGAGGTCATGCGACGGGGCTCTTCATGCACACCCTGAAGATCGGCCTGTTCGGCATCGGCCTCGATGCCTACTGGCCTCAGTTCGACGGCCTCAGGGAACGCCTCGAGGGCCATCTCGATCGGGTCCGTCAAAAGCTCACGCAGCCCGGCGTCGAGGTCATTAACCTCGGGTTGATCGACACCCCCGAGAAGGCAATCGAGGCGGGGCATGCCTTCCGCCAGGCCGATGTCGACCTCATCTTCCTGCACGTCACCACCTACGCCCTGTCCTCCACGGTTTTGCCGGTGGTGCGGCGGGCGAAGGTGCCGGTGATCATCCTCAACCTCCAGCCGTCTGCCGCGATCGATTACGCCGAGTTCAACCGCCTAGGCGACCGGACCCGGATGACGGGCGAATGGCTGGCGTACTGCTCCTCCTGCCCGGTGCCCGAGATCGCCAACGTCTTCCGGCGCGCGAACGTGCCGTTTCATCAGGTCACGGGGGTCCTCGATGGCGATCCCATGTGCTGGAACGAGGTGGCCGACTGGGTGAGCGCCGCGCGGGTCGCCCACCTGATGGAGCACAATCGGCTCGGCGTGATGGGGCACTATTACTGCGGGATGCTCGACATCTACTCGGACCTGACGCAGCAGGTCGCCTGCTTCGGCGGTCACGTCGAGATCGTTGAGGTGGACGAGCTGGCACGGCTTCGCGAGGACGTCAGTCCCGACGAGATCCGGGACCGCGTGGCCCTCTTCCACGAGGCGTTCGACGTCCGGCCCGATTGTCCCGCCGAGGAGCTCCAGCGCGCCGCGATGACGTCCGTGGCCCTGGACCGGGTGGTCGAGCGGCACAATCTGGGCTCGCTGGCCTACTACTACATGGGCGTGGGCAACCCCGCGAACGAGGACGCGATCAGCTCGATCATCCTGGGCACCTCGCTGCTCACCGGACGGGGCATCCCGGTGGCCGGCGAGATGGAGATCAAGAACGTCCAGGCGATGAAGATCCTCGACGGCTTCGGGGCCGGTGGCTCGTTCACCGAGTACTACGCGCTGGACTACAACGAGGACATCGTCCTGATGGGCCACGACGGGCCCGGCCACATCGCCATCGCCGAGGGCAAGACGAAGGTCCGGCCCTTGCAGGTCTATCACGGCAAGGTCGGGCGCGGCCTGTCGGTGGAGATGTCGGTCCGCCACGGGCCGGTCACGCTGCTCTCGGTCGTGCAGACCCAGGACGGCCGGCTCGAGCTGCTGCTGGCCCAGGGAGAATCGGTGACCGGGTCCATCCTGAAGATCGGCAACACCAACAGCCGCTACCGCTTCGCCCCGGGAGCGCGGCGATTCGTCGAGGAGTGGAATCGCCACGGCCCCGCCCACCACTGCGCGGTCGGCGTCGGGCACCTCGCCTCCCGGCTCGAGAAGCTCGGGAGCCTGCTGGGCATGAGGACGATCAGGGTCTGCTGAAGGCCCCGCGACGATCGCGGATCGGCCACGGGACCTCCCCCGTCTGACGTACGAAAGGATCGGAAGATGATCAGTCGCCAATGGGCAGCCCTCGTGCTGGGTCTGTCGTCGGTGATCTCCGCGCCCGGGGCCGGCCGCGGCGACGAACCTGGCTGGACCGGGCTGGAGGGGCAGTTCCGCGAACTACCGATGGAGGCACGGCGGCTCACGGGCCCCCTGTTCTGGCTGCACGGCGACGAGAGCCGCGAGCGCCTGGAGTCCTACGTCGGCAAGGTGGCCGAGGGGGGCAACGGCACGTTCACCGCCGAGTCCCGCCCGCACCGCGACTGGCTGGGGAAGGACTGGTACCGCGACCTCCAGATTTGCCTGGACGCCGCCCGACGTCACAACCTGACGATGTGGATCTTCGACGAGAAGTGGTGGCCCAGCCAGGAGGTCGGCGGCGCGGTGCCGCCTCGGTACGGCAGCAAGCGGCTCGCGGCCGTCGTGAAGGCCATCGAGGGTCCCGGCTCGCTCCGGATCGCCTCCGCCGCGACCATCCCGAATTTCCTGGCCGTGCTGGCCGGCAAGGCGACCGAGGGCGGCATCGACCCATCGACGATCGTGGATCTCACGGAGCAGGCCCGCGCCGGGGAATCCGACTGGGCCGTGCCGGCGGGCTCCTGGCGGGTCATGACGTTCTCCTGGGAGCGGTCGGCCGGGCCGCGGGTCCTGGTCGACGGCGCAAGCAAGGACTGCGTGGACTGGTTCCTGAAGACGGTCTACCAGCCGCACTACGATCGCTTCGGCCCCGAGTTCGGCAAGACGATCGTCGGCTTCTTCTACGACGAGCCCGAGACCCACGGCGACTGGGACCGAGCTGCCGGTCGTGCTGGCCGAGAAGGGCGTGGACTGGAAGCAGGCGTACGTCGCCTGGAAGTTCACGCTCGCCGGGGACGCCCAGGCGGCGGCCCGCTACGCCTACCACGAGGCGCTGAGCGAGGCATGGGGGCGGACCCTCTACGGCGGGATGACCCGGTGGTGCCGCGATCACAAGGTCGCCTCGATCGGCCACTTCCTCGAGCATAATCACGAGTACCTGGACCAGAACGAGTGCGCCGGCAACATGATGCAACTCCAGAAGTACAGCGACATGGGGGCCATCGACGCCGTCTTCAAGCAGTTCGTCCCGGGCAGGAAAGACGGCTCCACCTACCAGACGCCGAAGCTCGGCAGCTCGATCACGCACGCCTACGGCAAGGCCGAGGACCTGACGATGGTCGAGATCTTCGGCGCCCGCGGCCAGGACCTGAGCTACCCCGAGATGAAGTGGTGGACCGACCTGATGCAGGTCGCCGGGGTCAACTTCCTGATCCCCCATTCCTTCAACCCGCGGGCACCGTACGACACCGACTGCCCGCCTTATTTCTACAATGGTGGATATGAGCCGAGGTGGCCGCTCTACAAGGTCTTCGCCGATTACACCAGCCGGCTCAGCCTGATCCTCAGCGGCGGGCGGCACGTCGCCCCGGTGGCGCTCCTGTTCCTCGGGCATAGCCGTCAGGTCGGCAGGTCCGTCACCCCCGAGACCATGACCACGGCGCTGCAGGATGCCCTCTACGACTGCGACTGGCTGCCCTACGAGGTCGTGGAGAATGACGCCCAGGTCGTCGGCAATGAGCTCCAGTTGCGCCAGGAGCGGTATCGGGTCCTGGTCGTCCCCCCCGTCGAGGTGGTCCCCCCGGCGGCCCTCGCGAAGGCCCGATCCTTCTTCGAAGCCGGCGGCGTCGTGATCGGCCACGGATTCCTGCCGTCGAAATCGGCCACTCCGGGGAAGACGGGCGGCGAAGTCCAGTCCCTCTGCGAGGCCATCTGGGGCAAGCCGGCCGGCCCAGGGCTTTCGGCCTGCAACCGCAGCGCGGCCGGGGGCCGGGCGTACTTCCTGCCCGAGTCGCCCACCCCCGAGCAGCTCCACGCGGTGCTGGCCGATGATGCGGGGATCTCGCCGGACCTGGATCTGCTGGAGGGCCGCACGAACCACTGGCTGCACGTCCTGCACCGGGTGAAGTCAGGCCGCGATGTTTTCTTCATCACCAATCAAAACGTTGATGGAAAGGCCGAGCGATTCCGCTTCAAGGTCCGCGCCCAAGGCGTGCCCGAGTGCTGGGACGCCATGCGCGACGAGATCACGGCGGTACCGTTCCGGCGCGACGGCGAGCACGTCGAGTTAACGCTGGCCCTTGAGCCGCTGGAGAGCGTGCTCCTGGTGTTCTGGCCTGCCGCCCGCCCGCTGCCGCCGAGGCCGGGGACGAGGAACGATCCGCCCGGTGCGCGGAGCATCTCGGTCGTCCGCGACCTCTCCGCGCCGGAGGCGAAGCAGGAGCCTCCGCCGGCGAAGGTGCCCGACTTCGCCCGCAGCCTCGACGGCTGCTCGTGGGTCTGGTATCCCGAGGGCGAGCCGGCGACGGCCGCGCCTCCGGGTTCGCGATTCTTCCGCAAGGCCGTCGAGCTTCCTGCCGACCGGACCGTCACCCGGGCCATCTTCGCCATCAGCGCGGACAACGAGTTCGTCCTCCACGTCAACGGGGCGAAGCTCGGCCAGAGCGGCGGCGGTGCCGGCGACTGGACGAGGCCGGCGGAAGTCGACGTGACGACGGCCCTGCGGGCCGGCTCCAACGTCCTGGCCATCCAGGCGACGAACACCAGCCGCCAGCCCAATCCCGCGGGGCTGATTGGCCGCCTCCGGGTGGAATTCGACCGGGGAGATCCTCTGGCGATCGCCATCGATCCGACCTGGAAGGCAGGCCGTGCCGAGCAGTCGGGCTGGACTGAGAGGCGGTTCGATGACGGCGGCTGGGCCTCGGCTCGCGAGGTCGCCCCGCTGGGGGGCGGCCCCTGGGGGCGAATGTCCGGCGGGGGGCCGACGCTCAGCCCCGTCCGGGCCGACCCCTTCGTGGGACGGGCCGACTTGCCGAGCGACGTTGATCTGGACCGGGCAAGGGTCCTGCTCCAGCTCGACGAGCTGGCGCCGGAGGCGGCGGCACGAGTCACCGTCAACGGCCACGACGCCGGCGGCTTCATCGGGCGGCCCTTCCGGCTGGACGTCACGCGTCGGCTCAGGCCCGGGGCGAACACGATCCGGATCGAGCCGTTCGCGCCCCGCACCGCACGCCTGGTGATCGCCGCACCCTGATCGCCCGAGCTCGACTTGCGCTCTCGTTTCTGGGCGTGACATCGGAGGGAGGAGATCATGAGGCACGCATCCCGACTCGTCTTCAGCGCGGTCCTCCTGACATGGCCCGGCCTGGCCGCGGCGGGCGATGCCGAGCCGGCCAATCCGGCGGCCAGCCCGCGGGCCCGGGCCGTCCTCCGCTACCTCCAGGGGCTGGAGGGCCGGTCCGACAGGAAAATCGTCTCCGGGCAGTTCACCAACTTCGGCCCCTCGGCCACCGCCACCGACTGCGAACGGGCCTTCAAGCAGACCGGCCGCTGGCCGGCCATGATCGGGCTGGACTACGCCGACTTCGGCACGGGAGGGCTCGCGTATGAACGCGTGAACAAAGTTGCCATCGACTATGCTCGGAAGGGTGGGCTGGTCACCATCAGCGCCCATCTCTACAGCCCGGCCCGGTCGGGGGGGCACGGCCTCCGCGACAAGGACGTCGACCTGAAGTCGCTGCTCGAGCCCGGCACCGAGACCCACGGGCGGTGGATGAAGGAGCTCGACATCCTTGCCGCGGGCCTCGGCCAGTTGCAGGACGCCGGCGTGGTCGTCCAGTGGCGGCCGTTCCACGAGATGAACGGCGACTGGTTCTGGTGGGGCGGCAAGGACCCGGGCACCTTTATCCGGGTCTGGCAGCATATGTTCGAGTATTTCACGAACACAAAGAAGCTGAACAACCTGCTCTGGGTCTACTCGCCGAACCACGGGCGGAGGACCGCCGCCTACTACGCGGGGGACCGCTATGTCGACGTGGTGGGGCTCGACGCCTACACCGACCTCGTGGACCCGAAGCACATCCTCGGCGCGGCGGAGGTCGCCGGGCTGCCCAAGCCGTTCGGCTTCACCGAATTCGGCCCGCACGGGCCGCACAATCCCCCGGGCGACTACGACTACCGGCGGTTCCTCGAAGGGGTCCAGGCCCACTTCCCGCGGACCTGCTTCTTCCTGAGCTGGCACGACAACTGGGGACTTGGCCGGAACCGGTACACGCGAGAGCTGCTGAACCACCCCGCGATCGTCAACCGCGAGGACCTGCCGCGCGAACTCGCGGCGAGCACCACCCCACCCTGACCCTCCCCCACAGAGGGGGGAGGGAAGGAATCGGGAGCCCTGACTCTTCGTAGGGAGGGCTGGGAGGGGGCGGCGAAGCGAAATCGCGGGCCAGGTGCTTCGGGCTCTGGTGCACCTCGCACCCTCGCTCAGGTCAGCCCCGGCAGGCCGCCCTCGCCGCAGTAGTCCGGGTTGCCGAACCGCTTGACCTCGTGGCCGAAGCCGTGGGCCAGCGAGAGGAGCAGGCGGTTGTGGGGCAGCTTCGGATACTTGATCGAGCGGCCCATCTTGAAGTCCAGGCCGTTGCCGACGAGCACGAACGGGATGTCGTTGAGCGTGTGCGAGTTCCCCTTGCCCAGCTCGTTGGTCCAGATGATCAGCGTGTTGTCCAGCAGGCTGCCGTTGCCGCCGGGCTCGGGGGTCTCGGCCAGTCGTTTGGCCAGGTAGGCCATCTGCTCGCAGAACCACTTGTTGATCTTGGTCAGCTTCTCCACCGAGGCCTTGTCGCTGTCCGGGTTGTGCGACAGCTCGTGGTGTCCCTCGTTGATGCCCAGCCAGTGCATCCGCGCCATGCCGACCGAGTTGGTGTACTGGAGGGTGGCGATCCGGGTGAAGTCGGCCGCGAAGCTCTGGACCATCAGCTCGATCTGCATTTTGCTGATCCGGGGGATGTTGTCGTTCTCCTCCTTGACGCCCGGCTCGATCTCGGGGACCGCGTGCTCGACGGCGCCGGAGCTCGTCGGCTGGAGCTCCTGCTCCATCTCGCGGACGAAGGTGGCGTGCTCCTCCAGGAGCTGGCGGTCCTCCGCGCTGACGGCGTTTCGGAGCTTGCCCAGGTCGGCCTTGATGTCGTCGAGGATGCTCCGCAGGCTCTCCTGGTCCTTCACCCGGCCGTAGAGCTTGGAGAACATCTGGTAGGGGTTGTCGATCGGCGCGATCGGTTTGTTGGGGCCGGCGTAGACCATGCGGGTCCAGGTGTCGGCACGGTCCGGGACCATCACCCCGAATTCGAGCGAGCCGAATCGGGTGCGACCGCTCGGGTCCTTCTGGAGGTAGTTCTTGATCTCCTGGTCGATGGAGAGGCCGCTCGCCCAGCCGGCCGGCGTGTCCGAGCCGCCCTGGATGTTGCCCGGGAAGAGTTCCGTGCCCGTCAGCAGGCAGCCCATGCCCCGCATGTGGTTGTCGCCGTCGCCGCGGATCTTGTCGCAGACCCCGTGCAGGATCAGGGTCTTGTTCTTGAACGGCTCGAGAGGCGTGAGGCTCTCCTTGAGCGTAAAGTTTGGGCCCTCCTCGTCGGGCCAGAACGCCGAGGGGATCACGCCGTTGGGGCTGAACATCACGACCAGCCGCTGCTTCCGCTTCTGCTGGTTGGCGAAGCCCAGGCTCGGCAGGTTGAGCAGGAACGGCACGGCCCCGGCGCTCAGGCCGAGGGTCCGCAGGAACTCGCGTCGGTGGGTCGGCTTCGCCACGTGATCGCCTCCGGTGAGGGCCCGGTGAACTTCACAACGGATTGATGAGGATGAACGGAGAAGGCGGAGATACCGGCAGCGGCCGATCGTCGGCCGATCACCGGGCCGCCGCCACGGGGACCGAACCGCGAGCCGGCTTCTTGCCCGCGTCCCGCGGGGTCAGCGCCGAGCTCGCCATGATCTCGACCATCAGCTTACGGATGTTGAACTCATGGTGCTCGAAGTATTCTCGCAGTTCGGTCAACTCCTGGGAGCCGAACGCGCGGATCGGCTGCTTGACCAGGTAATGGAAGAGCTGCTGGACGAACGCGGTGTGGGCCTCCTCGCTCCCGGCGAGGTAGCCGGCCAGCGCCCTCGCGCCCTTCAGGGTCACCGAGTCGCCCGAGCGGCTCTGGTAGGTGCCCGTGGGATCGATCGGCTTGCCTTGCTCCTCCTTGCGGAAGCGGCCGACGGCGTCGAAGTTCTCCAGAGTGTAGCCCAGCGGGTTGATCATCGCGTGGCACATCTGGCAGGACTTCGGGCTCGTCTGGAGCGTGACCCGCTCGCGGGTCGTCAGCCCGGCGTGCAGGTCGGGCGACAGCGGCGCGACGGCCTCCGGAGGCGGCCGCAGCGTCCGCCCGAGGACTCCGCGCGAGACGAACACGCCCCGGTGGATCGGCGAGGTGGTCGCGGTGTAGGCGAACGTGGCCATCAGGTAGGGATGCGTCAGCAGACCCGCTCGCTCTTTCTCCTCGAACTTCACCTTCTGGAACGCGGACTCGGCCGGGAGATTGGCGCCGTAGAACTTCGCCAGGCGGCCATTCAGGAACAGGTCGTCCGCCTGGAGCAGCCGACGGTAGTCCGAGGCCTCCCCCCACACCACGTCATCCAGGAACAGGTCCAGCGACGTCCGCAGGTCCGAGGCGATCTCCGGCGTGAACTGCGGGAACAGCTTCGGGTCCTTGGAGACGTCGGGCACCCGGTCCACCTTGAGCCACTGAAGGAGGAACTCGCGGACCTTGGACTTGGTCCTCAGGTCGCCGATCATCCGCTCGGCCTGCGCGGCCACCTGGTCGCGGGTGGCCAGCTTGCCGGTCGCCGCCGCGTCGAGCAGGGCCTGGTCGGGCAGCGAGTCCCAGAGCCCGAAGGAGAGGCGGCAGGCCACGTCGTAGGCGTCGAGCCCGCCCGCGATCTCGTGGTAGAGGAAACGAGGGGACAGCAGCGCGGCCAGGACGACCCGCTTGATCGCCGCTTCCGGCGTCCTGGCCCCCTTGAAGGCCCGATCGACGTAGACCGACTTCTGGTCCTCCGATAGCGGCCGGCGGAAGGCGCGCTCGGTGAACTTGCGGGCGAACTCACGGAGCTTCGCCTCGCGGTCCTTGTCGTCATCCTTCACGCCGGAGAGCTCGGCGAGGCGGGCCACCGTGTAATCGGCCACGTCCAGCGCGGCGTCGGTCGTCGCCTGGTCCCAGGCCTTGGAGATCGACGATCCCCGCTCGTAGCCGATGCTCCGGTCGTCCGGCGGGAAGGGCGTCGTGACGACCAGCACCTCGGGCGTCTTGCCGGGCGACAGGCAGTGCTGGGGGATCACCTCGACGGTCTGATGCGGGGGCTTCCAGAGCAGGGCGATGGTCGCCTTGGTCGGCGGCGGGTCGGGGTCCTTCTTCTTGCTGTCCTTCTCGCCGTGCTTGCCCTTGGAGAATTCGAGGCGGATCGGATAGGGCCGGCCGCCCAGGAGGTGGATCGTCTCGCGGAACTCGGTGTCGTTGCCCGACTTCACCCAGCGGTCGATCAGCGGCTTCTTCTCGTCATTGACCCAGAGCCGGGCGGCGTGCTCGGTCCGGACGATGAACTCGTACTCGCCGCTCTCGGTGGGCAGGACGGAGCCCTCCCACTTGATCGCGTACTTGTGGCCGATCGTCTTGTCGTCGCCGGGCAGGTTCACGCCGAAGTCGAACCGGACGGTGGGGTCCACGCGATCGATCAGGCGATCCGCCATCCTCCGGAAACGCTGGGTCTTGAAGTACTCGCCGTGCAGCCCCTTGCCCCCCTCCCAGGCCGAGGGCCCGCGGAAGCTGCCGATCAGGTCGGCCAGGGTGTTGCGATACTGGCGGACGGTCAGCCGCGAGAGCTCGATCCGAGGCGGCTTGTTCCGGGCCTGGGCCGTCCTGGAGTAGAAGGCGTCGTAGATGAACGCGGCCACCTTCTGGGCGTCGTCACCAACGCACGTGCCCGGGTCGTCCTCGGGCATGCTCTTGGCGATGTACCTGGCGAGCTGGCCGAGCGACTTGTCCCCGGCGAGCGGCTGGCCATACTCCTTGGACCCCTCGCCGCCCTTGCCGTGGCACGACATGCACTGTTGCTTGTATATCTCCTCGCCACTGCGTTCGGCGGCGGCTGCCGACTCGGGCATCGCGCAGCAGAGCAGTCCCGTGACCATCCCGAACAGCAAGGGCGTGCCGGCTCGGTGGGCGAGTATCGTCTTCATGGCGAGATCAACCATGCTTGTGGAGTCGACCCCGTTGGCTGGTGAGCGGCGGAGTACCGCTCGGGCAGGAGCATGCAGCCAGTCGGGATGAGGACGCGATCGCGAAGGCACTCGGTGAAGCAGAGACTACGGCGGATTTTACGCTGAACCGAACGCATTATTCAATTTTTCTTGTACCGCATTCCTTCGGCGAAGACAAGTGTCCAGCTTGAGGACAAGGCCCTCCGTCCCGCCCGGTCCGGAGCCTGGTGACGCGGTTCTTCACTCGCCAGGCGAGGAATCCGCTTCCTCCCTGGCTTTCCACTCTCAATAAGAGATATTGAGCGACGTCTGGTGATGCTCCGGAGCCAGTTTCGTTCGGACCCTCACGCGGCCGGGGCGAACACCGCCGCCTGTTCGACCGGAGACCGCGAGTTCGGGCACTGCGGCGTACCGAACCTGACCGCCGGCGGCTCCGCGTGGCCGATCGGAACCGAAGCCGGGCAGGACCGCGACCGGGACGGGTTGATAGGACGTAAGTCCCTTTCTGGTCTGGTGTTGTCGCTGTCGCCTTGGCTTTGTTCCGCGACGGTCGCGGGGGCCGCCTGCTCTTCGGCGGGCGTGGCCTCGGAGACGCCGTCGTCCGCGTCCCGTCCCGCCGCAGGCTCGACGGCCGGGGCCCGGCGCAGGGCCGCGACGGCCCGGATCGCCTGCAACAGCGCCCGGCCCCACTGGCCCTGGTAGCGGTGCAGCCGCTCGGCCTCCCTGGACGTATCGAACGAGGCGCGGGCCGCGTCCTCGGCCGCCGGGTCGGGCTGCTCCGCCTCGCGGTCCTCCAGCAGGTCCAGGAGCCGACCCTGCTCCTCGGCGACGACCGCCCGCGGCGCGAGCCGGTCGGAGGCCTCGTCGGTCGGTCCCGGGCCCGGGGCGGTCGCGGCGTCGTCCGGCGGTTCGTAGTCGAGGCTGGCGAGGATGGCCCGGAACGAGCGGCCGCGGGACTCCTCGGCGATGCCCGCGATCCGCCGCGCCGCGGGTCGGCAGAGCCGGCCGCCTCGCGCAGCCCGGCGGCCCCAGCAGCCGCACTACTTGCTCGCCGGCGTCCTCGATGCCCCTGCCGCCGGGCGCGGCGAGCCGGCCCTCGAGCGCCGCCCATGCCTCCAGCAGAGCCCGACAGCCGTGCGCGGTGGACTCCAGCCGCCCCAGCCGATCCGCCCGCGATCGCGGCGGCCGGTCGCCCGCCGGCTCCGGGTCCGGTTCGAGGATCATCCGGACCTGCTCCGCGCGCGTCGCCGCCGGGACCGCCGCGCTCTTCGGATCTCGCGGACGCGACGGGCCAGCTCGGCGTGCTCGGCGGCGTCGGCCCGGTCGAGCTGCCACGAGAGCGTCACCGCCCGCCCGGCCAGGTAGTCGCCGACCTCGCCGCCGGGGCTCAGCTCGCGGGTCCAGGCCGCGCGGCGCTGCTCGTACTTCTCTGCGTCCTCGTGCGGCAGGACGGCCGTCGTTGCGTCGAGCCCGTGCTTCAGGGCGTTGAGCCGGACGGCTTGCTTGCCGGCCTCGGTCCTCGGCCCGGTCGATCTCTGGGCGTTTCGGCGGTTCGCCTCGATGCGTGCGGCGGACGTCATGGCTGCGGCTCCGGATGATGCGCCGATGGGTACCGGTCCGTGCCTCGCGCCGACGGCGGCGCACGGACCCTCTATCCCATACGATCTGTCCAGCGAGCCCAGAAGTTGCAGGAAAACGGTTCAGCCGACGAATTTCCCGGCCCGGTCGCCCCAGCGTGCAGGGTGTAGGGTGGGTCAGACGCCGAAGCGGCGCAACCCACCAATTCTGGGTGGGTTGCGCCTCGCGAGCGAGGCTGCCCCACCATACAACGGCCGTCGTCACGGCGACAACGCCGAGCGTCGACATCGACAATCCGGACTACGGCCGGATGGGCCTGGATGGCGGTGCGGCGGGAAGGCCGAACCAGCGGGCGAACCAGGCGACGGCGGCCGCGCGGGCGGCCGGAGGGAAGTCGTGGTCGCCGGCGTACCAGGCGTAGTGGACGCGGTCGCCAACGCCCAGCGCCTCGTAGACCTGGCGCACGGCGCCGTGGTTCTCCTCCTCGCGAGGACGCCGCTCGCCGACCGCCTGGCCGACCCACAGGGGCCGCGGCGCGACCAGCGCCGTCCACTCGTGGAACTCGACCGGGATCGGCAGCGTGGGGTCCAGCACGTAGGGCCGCATCGCCGGCAGCGACTGGCTGCTGGAGCCCCCGCGGGGCACGGCCCAGTGCAGGCCATGATGCCGGAAGTCGGAGACGGGGCCGTTGGCCACCACCACCGTGATCCTCGGCTCCAGCGCCGCCGCGAAGATCGTGCTGTGCCCGCCGTAGGAGTGGCCCATCATGCCGATGCGCTGAGGGTCGACGAACTCCAGCGTCTGGAGGTAGTCCACGGCCCGCATCGTGTCCCAGACGTCCTTGCCGTGGACCGACCAGTCGGGGAACCGCCCGTAGAAGGCGGTCGTGTCGTAGGGGCGGCCACCGGGCGGCAGGCGCTCGCCGTCGCGGAGGTAGTCCGGCGCCAGGGCGACCATGCCGGCCGCCACGACGTCGAGCGCGAAGGCCCGGTTCCTCTCCGGCGGGCTCCCGGGCCGGGCCCCCGAGAGTCCGACGGTCGTGTCCTTGCCGGCGCCTGCGGTCGTGCCGTAGAAGCAGATGACCGCCGGGACACGTCCTCTCGTTCGCTTCGGGATCAGCAGGTAGGCGGGCATCCGGTCGCCCGGCTGGACCTGGATCGACACCTTGCGCCGGAGGTAGCCTCCGCAGTCCTCCTTGAGGTGAACCCGGGGCTCCAGCGGGGCGACCGCGTCGGGGAACGGGCCCAGGACCTGCATCACGCCCCGGAGGATGCGGGCGCGGTGCTCGGGCCAGTTCGCGGCGGTCGGCGTCCCGCCGCGCGCCGTCCACGAGGCCGGGTCGAAATGCGCGTCCATCGGGCGGAGGGCGACCTGCTCGGCCGGGAGCGCGGGGGCAAATCGGCCGCGCCCGGCCTCGAAGTTGCGCCGGACCTCGGCGGCCGACAGCGCGCGAGGGACGATCCACGCCGCGCCGATCCGCCCGCCCAGCGGCATCATGAGCCGCACGGGCTCGCCCGGGGCGACGTCGCGAAACGGCCGCACCACACCGGTCGCGGCGGCATCGCGGTCGGTGTGCACGAGCGTCCCGTTGACGTGGAAGGCATGATGCCCCCGGGCGTCCTTGACGACGACGAGGTGGCTCCACGAGTCGATGGGGACGGCGCTCAGGGTGACGAGCGGGAACGGCATCGAGCCGTTGCCGTGCAGGGTGCCCAGCAGGAAGCCGTGCTGGTCGGTGCCGAGGACGAAATTGACCCAGTCGGCCTCCGGCCGGAAGATGCGTTCGCCCTGCGACGCGACCCTGGGCAAGCCCCGCGAGAACCAGTACTGCTCGCCGGCGCGGCGAGGATCGAACCAGCCGCCCACGCTGAGGGCCGGGGCCCCGTCCAGTTTGCGCTGAAACGGGATCTCCGCGTACTGGAGCGGTCCATCGAACTCCAGGCCCATGTCGGTCCGGCGAGCCCCGTTGACGAGGCGCAGGCCCTCGACCGGCCGGGAGAGGTCCAGCGCCAGTCCGGCCCCGTCCGGAACGACACCCTCGGAAGCTGTCGCGGACAGGGTGAGCGACACGACGAGCGCGGCGAGGAGCGAACCCGGAAGCTCGACGACCATTCCGGCGAATCCCCGCGTCCGCGACCGGTCGAGGGGCAGTCGAGAGGCGCACAGTGAGCCAGGGGGAGGCGAAGTGAACATCGTGGGCCCCATCGCATGACAGGCAAGCTGGGAAAGCCGCTCCCAGAGTGGATCGATCATAAAGCGCTGGCGGCCCGGCGTGTTCACTGGGGAAAAATCTGCGGATTCCCTGGCGCAAACTCAACGCGTTCCGGATCGATGGGGGAGGAAGGCCGGCGGCAAGCGGTCGCCGCCCACCTTCGGCCGAGGTCAATCACTCCGCGCCACGCGACATTTCTCCAACTCCGAAGGGACCTGCCATGAAGAACCGCCGGATGAGGCTTCTGCTGTTGCCGGTCGTCATTCTGTCATTCTTGCTGGTCCCGAAGGTGCTGGCCGGGGAGAGGCTCCAGCGATTCCGCGCCACCATCGAGGCCAGCGAGGTCCTGATCCCGACGGATGAGCCCGGCGTCTTCGATGTGGTCATCACCGGCACGGGCCGGGGCAGCCCGTTCGGGAAGCTCACGTTCTCGGCCACCGAGACCATCGACTTCGTGAGCATCCCGGGCACGGCCGTCGTGACGGACGGCGAGTTCGTCATCACCGCCGCGGACGGGTCCCAGCTGTTCGCCACCTACGACGGCACGGGCGTGCCGGACCCCGACAACCCCGGCTTCGTCATCGGCGAGGCGACCGCCACCCTGACAGGAGGGACCGGGAGGTTCCGGTGCGCGTCGGGGACGGTCCCCTTCTCGCTCTCCATCGACACCGCCACCCTGACGGAGACCATCACGTTCGACGCCGAGGCCGCCCTCATCACCAGGAACTGCCCCTGAGACCGGCACGCTCTGACCGACGACGTCCTCCCTCCGGCCGGCCCCTCAGCCGGTCGGCTCAGGCCGCAGTCCGGGGCCTGGAGCGGCGCCCGTTCGCGCCGGTCCACTCGATCGCAATGGCCGCCCCGAGGGCCGGCAACAACCGGGCCAGGAGTCGGGGCTGCCACTCGGTGGCCAGCGGCTGGTCACTCTCCGCCAGGGGATAGAAGGACGCCCCGATCACCCCGTAGACCACGGCACCCACGGCGGCACCTCCCATGGCGGCGAGCGCGTACCGCAGCGTCGTTCGCCGATCGACCCCCGACGCATGGCCGAATCCGAATCCCGCCGCCGCGGCGATCAACCCCCAGATGACGGCCTGGGCGAGCGTGCCGATGATCAGCGGATCGGTCACGGGGGCCCGATTCGCCCGCAACGCCAGCGGCAGAGCCGTGAGCGACAGGATCGCGCCGACCACCCCGCCGCCGACCATCCCCACGAGCGCCCCGCGGCGGGGCGAATGGTGGAGCAGGCTCCCCGCCAGCCCGAGCGACAGGCCCAGCAAGGCACCCCATTCGGCGTAGGCCAGGGCGGAGTTCCGGACCATGGCCGCCTCCTTCGTCTCCACGGTCGGTCGATCGGACATGCCCAGCCCTCGCTGCATGCGGACCGACCGGGCCTGGAACACCCCGTAGCTCAGCTCGCCGAGGGCGAAGGCCAGGAGCCCGGCCGCCGCCGCGAGGACGCAGGCCAGCCAGGCAGGCCCGACCCGTCTCCGGGGAGGCGTCGTCCCGGCGGTATCTCGGAGCACGTCGGCCCCGCCAGGCGCATCCGCGTCGGTCGAACGGTCGTCGCTCATGCGCGGTCCTTTGCGATCTGATGTTGTGGACCGCGATCGCCCTCGGGTTGAGGCGCGTCCCGGGTCCCTGTCCGAGGTGGGTGAGCGATCTCGAACGTCACGGCTCCCCGCCGTCGCCGCTCGGTTTCATCCGCACGAAGCTTCCATCATTCCGCGGGGGCGACGAAATAGCAAACGTGATCGAGGCTCGGGACGGTCCCCCCGGCCGCCGCTCCACCGCGATCTCTCCAGACCTGTGCGACGTGCCGAAGAACGGCAGATTGGCTTTTATGAATTTTCTATCATTTACTCGGACGAGTGGCTCAGCATTTGCTGCCGAGACGCTAATGGAACTAGGAAATACGTTGGGCATGAACGCCATCACTCGGTTTTCACAGGCCGGCGATTCCATCCATCCTCCATTTGCACCGACGCCGCGGCCTGTGCCGAAATCGATGAAGGGGTGTCGGGTCGGTGGTCAATCCGGATGGCGCTCACTGCCTGGGCTGACTTGCGAGTGGGGCTTGCGCGTCTTCATGGATGCGCGCTTGGGCCTCGCCGGCGTGGTCGTGCCCGGCGTTTCGGTGTCTCAGGTCTACAGAGGATCTCGCTGATGTCTCGTAAATCAGGGCTTGTGAGTGCGCTTGCGGCTGCACCGATCGTCGTCGGGCTCCTGCTGTTCAGCGGCTGTGATTCGGGTCCGCCTGCGGGGGAGACGGCCGTCAATCGCAACCCGGGGAACGAGCGGAACAAGGAGGCGATGGACTACATGCGCCAGCAGTACCAGTCGAAGCAGAAGAAGAAGTGAGGGCCCCGGATGCGGGGATCGGCCTGTAAGTCCCGGCTCGCGTCGCCCTCCGGAATGCTGCGGCATGGGCCGCAGCGTTGATCGGCGGTCGTCGGGCGATCGGCCCAGGTCGCCGGGGCCGAACCGTCCCCCCCGGGGGCCCGCCGTCACTGTGTAATTGCGTTCACTTGTTGATCTCGTGGTTTTTCAGGAGTGAGGTTGACGTATGCGTAAGAGAGGAAACGCTCGAGGGTTCACGCTGATCGAGTTGCTCGTCGTCATCGCGATCATCGCCGTCCTCATCGCCCTCCTGCTGCCTGCCGTCCAGTCGGCCCGGGAAGCCGCCCGGCGCGCGCAGTGCACCAACAACCTGAAGCAGATGGGCCTGGCCTTGCACAACTACCACTCGGCGAGCAATTCGTTCCCGCCCGGCGTCACGGCGTCTTTCAACACGGACAACGCGCAAAACGGTGGCAATGGATGCGTTGCGTGGACGGGCTGGAGCGCCCAGGCCCTGATGCTCAACTACCTCGAGCAGACCCCCCTCTACAACGCCGCGAATTTCATGCTCGATGCGCGCTTCGCCACCGCGCGAAGCTGGCCCATCAACAGCACGGTCGGCGACACCAAGATCAGCAGCTTCCTGTGCCCGTCCGACGGCAACGCGGGTCAGGAGTTCTTCAACAGTTACTACGCCAGCCGAGGCACCACGATCACCTCCGACTGGGGTGTCAGGGGCGACCTCCCGCCGAACTGCGGCGGCGGCCAGAAACACACGGGCCTCTTCGGCTACGGCACGTCCGAGAGCATCAGCAGCATCAGCGACGGCACCTCGAACACGATCGCCTTCAGCGAAAGCCTCGTCGGTTCGGGCACGGGCCGTCCGGCGCCTCAGATCACGGGCATCGCCATCGACAGCCTCTCGAGCTACGGGAACCCGATCACGAACCTCCAGGATCCCTACAACATGCTGCCGATGGGCCAGAACCCTCCGGGCACGATGATGACCGAGATCCTCCAGACCTGCCAAAGAACCTGGCAGACGGCCACGCAGTCCACCGGCCTGTTCAGCAACAAGGGTCAGGAGTGGTCCTCCGGCGCGGAGGGCTTCACGCTGTTCAGCACCATCGTGCCGCCGAGTTCCACCCAGTACACCTTCGGGGCCTGCCGATTCGGCTGCGGCGGCTGCGACACGCTGTACAAGGGCGACCACGCCCACATCACCAACGCCTCGAGCAATCACCCGGGCGGCGCCAACGTCTGCTTCGGCGACGGCAGCGTGCGGTTCGTCAAGAGCACGGTCGCGATGAACGTCTGGTGGGGCCTCGGCACCCGGGCATCCGGCGAGGTGATCGGCGCGGACTCCTACTGATCGACGAACCGAGTCGAACCACGGATCCGCCTCATCTGGTGTCGTGAATCCAGGGCCGTCCGGTTGCGAAGACACGTTCGCGACCGGGCGGTCTTCTTGCCTCATCCGGGCCATGCCGCCCAGGAGGCCGCGTTCGCAGCTCGATGTGACTTCGGTGAGCCCGCGCCAGCGAGCGGATCGCGGAGGGGATGAGGGAGGCGAAGTCGTCGACGCAGGGGCAATGATGGCGGTCGACGCCAATCCGACACATTGTGAAAATCGGTTCATATTCAGAGCATTCATCCAGCGACCGGACACTCTTTCCTTCACCGCTCCAGGACTCCGCCCCCAGGCCCCCCGACGCGTTGCTGGATTCTGGTTGACTTCCGAGGGCCGACGGCTGAGACTCAACTCGCCCAGTTTTCCACGCCGACGGGTGGAGTCGGAGCGAGTGCGGTGGCTCGGACGTTGATCGGTCAACCGACGGTTCATCCCACGCACGTCACCGGTTCTGATGAGCCGGCCGTTGTGGTGGTCCCGTTCCGCGAGGTGCACGAGACGGCCCTCGTCGGGGTCGTCGAGCGTGCGGTGCGTGTGGCATTCGCCGGATGCTATGCTCCCGCAATGATCGACCGGCTCGTCGAGTTCGCTGCGCGTGGAGGCCTGGCCCGGTCGGCGGCGTTCGGGACCATGCTCGTTGCGACCCAGGCGGACCGCCCGGTCGGCACCGCGAGCCTCGAGGGGGCGTGGATCCACTCCGTCTACGTCGCCCCCGACCGCTGGGGTCGGGGGATCGGCCGGGCCCTGATGGCCGCGCTGGAGCGCGAGGCGCGTTCCAGCGGCCGAGTCGAGGCCCGGCTGCTGGCGAGCCTGCCGTCCGAGGGGTTCTACCAACGCGTCGGCTACCGGACGATCGACGCCCACGACCTCGGCGTCGGGCGGATGATCGAGATGGCGAAAGACCTCCGCACCTGACGCCACGACACCTCGCCCCGCCGGTGCGCGGCGGGCCCGTGGAGCACCGCGATGGACCCGGAAACGACGTTCGAGAGCTGGGGACTCGACACGAAGATCACGTTCAAGTACCAGCACAATGCCAAGGTCGTCGGCCAGCTCACCGAGATGGATCTCGAGCGAGTCAAAAAGGGGGACCCCTTCGAGATCTCGACCAACCCGAAGAAAGTCGACGAGGCCTGGGTCCGGTCGTACGCCAGGTGGAAGCTCGAGAAGCTGGAGAAGGAGAAGCCGCCGCCTCGCGAGCGGGTGACCAAGCTCGTCGGCAAGGCCCGCATCGTGGCCGTCGACGCCGGTGATCTGAAGCGAAAAGGGCCGCTGGAGAACTACGATTCGGACGAGCTGGAATTCGTCGACGAGGACCCGTCGGGATTCCCCCGGGGGAAGGTTACCAAGACCAAGTCCATGGTCAGCATCGGAACGTTCTCGTTCCAGAAGACGACCGTGGCGCTGCTGATCCCGCAGGCCGAGGCCTACGGCGCGACCCCGAACACCGGCAGGGATCAGAAGAACGCCGCGCTCGGCCCGCCCACGGTCAGCGCGAAGGTCCGCGGGCCGTTCCAGTTCGACCGGGTCCCGACCAAGCTCAAGAAGCAGCCCGCCAAGAACACGGCGATGGGCGGCTTCACGGCGCACGGCTACGTCCAGCTCAACGGCGACACATCGAAGCACAAGTTCAACGGCAAGGGCTGGGAGTGGCTTCACCTGCTGGGCGTCCAGCTCGGCGGCCCCAATGCCTGCGAGAACCTCGTTGCGGGGACATTCGAGGCCAACTCGGCCATGATCCCGATCGAGAACGCGATCAAGATCGCCCTGAAGAAGGGCTTTACGAAGATTACCTACGAGATCTCGGCCACGCTCCACGGCAAGACCCACATCGGCGACCTGATCACCCAGACGGTCACATACAAGGGCAAGGCCCCGTTCTCCTACCCGGTCTTCGCTTGCCGCACCGAGGCCTTCACGAGCTTCGAGGCGAAGATGCTCTACTACGGCATCGCCGAGTACCTGGAACTCAAGGGGACCGACGCCAAGGCGATCGAGGAGGACCCGGGCGAGGACGACCAGGAGGACGTGGGGTCGTAGCCGCCCGCCATCCGCCCGGCAGCGTGGGGCCGGTCACAGAACGTGAGCCAGGTTGGACCCGCCATTTTCGGACGCCGAAACAAGTTCGGTGGTGATGTCCGAAAACGGCGAGACGCGGCGGGCGGGGTCGGCTAAATTGCCTGCATGAGAATCGACGACGAGACCTGTTACCGAGCGCTGGTCGCCCGCGACGTGCGGTTCGACGGGCTGTTCTTCGTGGGCGTGACGACGACGGGGATCTACTGCCGGCCGATCTGCCCGGCGCGGACGCCCCGGAGTGACCGCTGCCGCTTCTTCCCCAGCGCGGCGATGGCCGAGAGCAACGGCTTCCGGCCCTGCCTGCGCTGCCGGCCGGAGCTGGCGCCGGGAGAGGCACCGGTGGACGTGGTCGGCCGCACGGCCCGTCGGGCGGCGGCCCGGATCGAGGCCGGCGCCCTCAACGAGGACGGGAGCCTGGAGACGCTGGCGCGCGAGCTCGGCCTGAGCAGCCGGCAGCTCCGCCGCGCGGTCCGGCAGGAGTTCGGCGTCTCGCCGGTCGAACTCGCCCAGACGCGCCGGCTGCTGCTGGCCAAGCAACTGCTCACCGAGACCCGGCTGCCGCTGATCGAGGTCGCGTCGGCGAGCGGTTTCTCGAGCGTCCGTCGGTTCAACGCCCTCTTCCGTTCGCATTACGGGTTCGCACCCTCGCGGTTGCGGAAGTCGGCGGGGGCCGTGCAATCGCCCGACTGCCTCCGTCTGACCCTCAGCTACCGGCCTCCGCTGGCGTGGGATGTCCTCCTCCGCTTCCTCGGCGGCCGCGGCTCGGCGGGCGTCGAGTGTGTCCAGGACGGCACCTACCTCCGCACGATCCGGTTGGGACGGCATCGCGGCTGGATCAGGGTCGCGCCCGTGGCCGGCAGACAGTCGCTGGCCGTCGAGGTATCCACATCCCTGACGCCCGTGCTGCCCGCCCTGCTCGCCCGGATCCGGGGGCTATTCGACCTGGACGCCAGGCCGGACGCGATCGCGACGCAACTGGCGCGCGACGAGGCGATGGCCCAGAGGCTGAGCACTCTTCCCGGCCTCGCGTCCCCGGCGGGGTCGACGGCTTCGAGCTTGCGGTCCGGGCGATCCTCGGTCAGCGGATCTCGGTCCCCGCGGCGACCACGCTCGCGGGGCGTCTGTCTGGGGCCTTCGGCGAGCCGATCGTCACGCCCTACCCGGCGGCTCCGGCTCGTCAGCCCGTCGGCCGAGCGATTGGCCGAGACCAGGGGCGAGGCTCTGTCCGCGGCTCGGAGTCGCCCCCGCCCCGGGCTCGGGCGATCGTCGAGCTGGCCCGCGCCGTGGCCGATGGCCGGCTCGACCTTTCCCCGGGCGCGGATCCGGAGGAGGCGATCGGGCGGCTGAAGCAGCTCCCGGGCATCGGCGACTGGACCGCCCAGTACGTGGCGATGCGAGCCCTGCGCTGGCCGGACGCCTTCCCCACCGGCGACCTCGGCCTGCTGAGGGCCTTCGGCCTGCGCTCGGCACGCGAGCTGTCCGCGGCGGCCGAGGCCTGGCGCCCCTGGCGGTCCTATGCGGCGATGGTCCTCTGGAATAGCCCCTTCCCCTCCCCGGAGCCTTCTCCCGATGCCTGATCTCGTCTACTACCGACACATGTCCAGCCCGATCGGCAAGCTGCTGCTGACTTCCGACGGCGAGGCCCTCACCGGCCTGCACATGACCGGCCTCGCGGAGGATTCGTCCCCCGTACCGGATGCCTCCTGGACGCAGGACGATCGCGCGTTCGTCCGGGTCTGCGAGCAGCTCGAGGCCTACTTCGAGGGCGAGTCGGTCACGTTCGACCTTCCCCTGGGCCTGGGGGGCACCGCGTTCCAGCGGCGGGTGTGGCAGGCGCTCTGCGCGATTCCGTACGGGGTTGCGATCTCGTATGCAGAGCTCGCCCGCCGGATCGGCCAGCCGGGGGCGAGCCGCGCGGTCGGCAGCGCGAACGGCCGGAATCCGGTCGCGATCATCGTGCCCTGCCACCGGGTCATCGGCGCCGACGGCGGCCTCGGCGGCTACGGCGGCGGCCTCGACCGCAAGCGCTGGCTGCTCGAGCACGAGGCCGAGGTCCTGGCCCGGCATCCCGAGTGGCGCGCCACCCCTTCCGCCGGGACGATCACGCCCCGGCTGCTCAGGGCGTGATCGCTCGGTCGCGACTCAGACCTCCTCCGGCACGACCCAGGGCTTGCGATACGTCCGCTTCACGAGGGCATTGGCCTCGGCGTCGTCGACGAAGCCCTCGGTCGTCGGGTCGATCCGCAGCTTGCGGCCGAGGCGGTAGGCGATGTTGCCGTAGTGGCAGAGCAAGGTCGAGTAGTGCAGCTCCTCGATGTCGGCGTTCGGCCGCTTGCGGTCGCGGATGCAGTCGATGAAGTTCGCCACGTGCGGGTCGTTGGCCTGGCGTCCGTAGTGGTGGGCCACCGACTTGAAATCGCCGTCGAAGACCTCCCAGCCGTCGCCGTGGCGGCCGAGCATCATCCACTGCTTGCTGCCGTAGATCTCGATCCGCGTGCCGCTGAACGGCCACTTCGGCAGGACGTCGCGGTCGCGCAGGTTGAACGGGGTCTTCTGCTGGTAGGGCGTCCAGAGGGTCTGTTCGAACGCCATGGTCAGGCCGTCGTAGTCCCAGCAGACGACCTGGGTGTCGGGGGTCTCCTGGGCGTCCTTGAAGAAGTGGATGCCGCCCGTCGAGGAGACGCTCCTCGGGTGCTTCCGCTCGATGCACCAGCGGGCCATGTCAAGCTGGTGGACGCCGTCGTTGATGATGTCGCCGCCGGAGTAATTCCAGAACCAGTGCCAGGCGTAGTGGAAGTGGTTCTCGTTGAACGGCCGCGAGGGCGCGGGGCCGAGCCACATGTCGTAATCGACGCCCGCGGGCACGGGCTTGTCGGGCAGGTTGCCGATCGACGATCGCGGCTTGCTGTTGAACACCTTGACGAAGTGTACCTCGCCGAGCTTGCCGGAGTGGAGATACTCGAGGGCCGCGCCGGCGTAGGGGGCACTGCGACACTGGGCGCCGACCTGCACGACCCGCTTGTGCTTGCGGGCGGCTTCCACCATCTTGCGGCTTTCCCAGATGCTGTGGCTGGTGGGCTTCTCGACGTAGACGTCCTTGCCCGCCTGGCAGGCCCAGATCGTGCCCAGCGCATGCCAGTGGTCGGGGGTTGCGATGACCAGGGCGTCCACGGCCCTGTCGTCGAGCACGCGGCGGACGTCCTGGACGGTGCGCGGCGGGCGGCCCTTGAGCGACGCGACCTCGGAGGCCCGTTCCGGAAGGAGCCGAGAGTCCACGTCGGCCAGGTAGGCGATCTCCACGTCAGGCCGCTTCGCGAAGTAGCGGATCAGGTCGTGGCCGCGACCTCGCACGCCCATGAAGCCGACGGTGACCTTCTCGTTGGGGGATGCCGCCGCCCTGGCGGACAGCCCGCCGGCCGCGGCCAGGGAACCGAGCAGGAAGTGTCGTCGAGGGGACCGCATCGCCTCACCTCCTCCGTCGCAATCGAGCAGCTGCTCGGAACCCCGGGCTGCGGCGCGTCACGAGTCTCATGTCGATCGAATCCCATGTCGTCATCTTCCAGGATCAGCCCGATCGGCTCGTGATGCAAGCGCGTACCGCTTGATGCGGATGGTTGCGTTGTCGGGAGAATTGGCCATGATGGAGTTATGGTCGCCCCCTCGCCGCCTTGGGTTGAATCCGGCCCGGGTCGGTTAGGTCGCCGGCCCCATCGCTTCGCGACTGCCAGGCGCTACACGGGCCGGATTGCCACGAGCTGTGGCGGTCCCGTGTGGAGAGCCTCCAGAACGATCAAGGCCGAAAGGATCGGGAATGAGCACATTGGCTGATCTGGAGGTCCTCACGTTGGAGGAGGCGGCCGAGTTTCTGAGAATCCCGCCGGAGTCGGTGCTCAGACTCGTCCGAGCGTCGGAGCTGCACGGCAGGCAGGTCGACGGCAATTGGCGCTTCTTGAAGGACGCCCTGCGCGACTGGTTGCGCGGCCCGAGTCCCAGGGAGTCGCTCCTGGGGACAGCGGGCGCCTGGCGAGACGATTCCGACCTTAGTGAACTGCTCGAAGGCGTCTACCGAAGGCGCAAGCGTCCGATGACCGAGAGCGAGGCATGATCCTGCTCGACACGGATATCCTGACTCTCTTCTTTTCAGGGCATGAAAAGGTCGTGAAGCGGGCTCGAGACGAGGATGAAGAGCTCGCGATCACGGTCGTCACCCGCTACGAGATCCTCCTCGGGCGTTTCGCGTTCCTGCTGAAGGCGAGCAGCGAGGCCCAAATCTTGCGAGCTCAGGAATGGCTGAGCCGGAGCGAGAAGGACCTGGCGCCATGGAGAACGCTCGGCGTGAGCCCTCCGGTAGGCGACCTGTTCGACCAGCTCCGCGCGGAGAAGTCGATCAGGAAGATCGGACGGGCAGACCTCCTCATCGCCTGCATTGCCCTGGCCCATCGAGCGAGACTGGTCACCCGAAACACCCGACATTTTCTGCCGATCAACGGGCTCAGGGTAGAGAACTGGGCCGATTGAATCGGACGCTGGGAATGTAGATGATCAAGCATCACGCCTGTTTCGCTCTTGTCGCGATCACCTGGATATTCCTGCTTGACCAGCGAGTCCTCCTCGCAGGGCGCGGTACCGGTCCGGATCCTGCCGACGCTGCGGAACGCACCTCGTTCCAGACTGCCGCCTCCTGGGATCCGATGTTGCAGCTCCCGGCGGACGTCGCGATGTGCTACGGGGTCGGGCCTGATATCGGCGGCCGGATCCGGCAATGGAACGGGCACGGCTACCGCGTCCACGTGATGACCGGTGTGTCCTGGGGGAATTACCAGGACTACCTCTACGGCAAATTCGATGGCAAGCGGCACGTCGACGAGCGCAGACCGACTGCCGCGGGACGGTCATCTCCCACGGCGGCGATGTCTATTACATGTGCCCCGGGCCAAACTTCGGCAACTACCTCGCGGGACGCGTGCTTGCCGCGATCGAGGCCGGGGCCGAGGCGATCCACCTGGAGGAGCCCGAGTTCTGGGCCCGAGCCGGGTATAGCGAAGGGTTCAAGCGTGCCTGGCGGAACGCCTATGGCGAGGCCTGGATCCCGCCGCACAGCTCCCCGGCGGCCCGGTACAAGGCATCGCGGCTGAAGTACGACCTCTATCGCCAGGCGCTCAAGCAGGTCTTCGATACCGTGCGGGCCGACAACGCGCGGACGGGTCGGAAGGTCCCCTGCTACGTGGCGACCCATTCCCTGATCAACTACGCCCAGTGGGGGATCGTCAGCCCCGAGTCGAGCCTGCTCTCGGTGGGTGCAGACGGCTTCATCGCCCAGGTCTGGACGGGCACGGCGAGAACGCCGAACGTCTACGAGGGGAGACTTCAGGAGCGGACGTTTGAGACGGCCTTCCTCGAGTACGGCGCGATGGTCGCCGCCACCCGCGGCAGCGGCGGGCGGCTCTGGCTGTTGCACGACCCCGTCGAGGACGATCCCGACCACTCCTGGGACGATTACCGCACCAACTGGCAGTGCACGGTCGTGGCGTCCCTGCTCTGGCCGGAGGTGGCGCGATACGAGGTCGCCCCCTGGCCGGAGCGCGTCTTCCGGGGGCGGTATCCGGTCGTCGAGCGCAGCAAGCGGAACCGAATTCTGCCGGTCCGCACCGAGCCGATCTCGACGTCCTACGCGACCGAGCTCCTCGTGGTCATGAACGCCCTGAACGACATGGAACAGACGGAGCTTGGGTGGGATTGCGGCACGCGCGGGATCGGGATCGTCGTGTCCGATTCGATGATGTTCCAGCGGGCCGAGCCCGAGCCCTCGGATCCTCACCTCGGCTCGTTCTACGGCCTGGCCCTGCCGCTCCTGGAGCGAGGGATCCCGGTCGAGCCCGTCCAGCTCGAGGCGTTGAATCGGCCCGGCAATTTGGAGCGTTACCGGGTGCTCGTGATGACCTATGAAGGCATGAAGCCGATGAGCCCGGACGTGCACGAGGCGATCGCCGGCTGGGTGAAGGGCGGCGGCGTGCTGATCTTCGTCGATGCGGATCGAGATCCCTATAACGCGGTGGCCGGCTGGTGGAGTCGGATCGAGCCGAAGGGACGGATTCCCCGAGAGGTTCTGTTCGCGACGCTCGGGATCGGCGAGGCCGCGAAGCCCGGCGAGCAGGCGGTCGGCAAGGGGGCCCTGCTCCTCCAGGCCTCCAGCCCGGCGGCGCTGAGCTACGACCCCCGGGGCGCGACCGAGGTCCGCGACCTCGTCCGCAAGGCCTGTGCCCGGGCCGGCCTGGAGTACCGGGAGGCGAGCCGTATCGTCCTGCGTCGCGGGCATTACATGATCGGAGCCGGGATGGACGACCCGGGATCGCGACCCCGTGATGTTCTCGAAGGGGCGTTCATCGACCTGTTCGACGCGGACCTTCCGATCGTCTCGTCGGTTTCTTTGGACGGGCGACGGAAGGTCCTGCTCTATGATCTCGACCGCGATCCGCGTCCCGGCCCTCGCGTGGTCGCGGCCGCCTGCCGCACGCTAGGGACGGCCCCGCGGGGCGACGGCGGGCTGGAGTTCACCGCGATCGGTCCCGATCGGACCGAGGCCGTCATCCGGATCAGGCTCGCCGCGTCGCCGAGGACGGTGACCGTGGACGGCCAGCCGCTCGCGGAGTCGGCCCGTGCCTGGGATGAGGTGTCGCGGACGTTGCGGTTGAAGTTCCCCAACCAACCCGCTGGACGGAAGGTGCTGATCGAGTAAGCCCGGCGGGCGGCGGTTCATGCCGTCTTCAAGTCGCTCTGGTAGAAAGTCTCACGAACGGACGATCGTCGCTCAGGCGGCGCAGGCTCGAATCAACAACAGGACGGAAACTCCCATGACAGAACGTTCCTCCGCGCTGAGAAAAGCCGCCCTCGCCGTGGTTGTGCTGGCGGGCTTCGTGGCCGCGCTGGCCGGGATGAGGGTCGGGCGGGGCGTGTGGATGGGGCGGCAGCCCGACGGCAGCTTCCTGGTGTCGAGCGGACAGCGGGTCGAGGCGGGATCGATCCCGTTCACCGGGCGGCCGATCGACCTGGCACTCCACCCCAGGGAAGACTTCTTCGCGGTGCTGAACAAGAACCAGGTATTCCTGGCGAAGGCCGGGGGCGTCCTGCAAGATTCCATCATCCCTCTCGGGTCGAACGCGGGATTCCGCGGGCTGGTCTGGACGCCAGACGGGCAGAGGCTGCTGGCGAGCACCGAGCAGGGCCACATCCAGACCTTCCGGCTCGCCGGCGAGTTGTTGCAGCTCGGGCCGAAAATCGGCATCGCGCCGGAGGGCCAGTCCGCCAACCCCGTGCCCGGCGGCATGGCGATCACCCGCGACGGCAAGCGTCTCTTCGTCGCGGCGGCCAATCGCAACGCCGTGGTCGAGGTGGACCTGTCCCAGGACCGCCGGATCAAGGAGTATCCGGTCGAGAACCTCCCCTTCGAGCCCCGGCTCTCCGCCGATGAGTCGATGCTGATCGTCAGCAACTGGGGGGGCCGCCGACCTCGCCCGGGCGACCGCACCGCAAAGAGCCAGGACCTGGACGTCGTGGTCGACGAGCGCGGGGCGCCGGCCTCCGGGACCGTCAGCCTGATCGACCTGAAGTCCGGGGAAACCCGGCACGTCGACGTCGGCATTCATCCCACGGCCATCGCCGTGGCCGGCCCGCGGGCCTACGTCGCCAACGCGATGAGCGATACCGTCTCCGAGCTGGACCTCGACGCCGCCAGGGTCGTCCGCACGATCCCCTTGCGGTGGGGCTCGCTCAGGGTCCTCGGCGGCATGCCCAACGCGCTGGCGGTCGGCGGGAAGACGCTCTACGTGGCCGACGGCGGCGATAACGCCGTGGCCGAGGTGGACCTCGACTCGGGGTCCGTCCGCGGCTTCCGGCCCGCCGGCTACTTCCCGACGGCGATCGCCCTCTCGCACGACGGCCGCCGGGCCTTCGTGCTCAACACCAAGGGGAACGGGTCGGTCGCCAAGACGATCCTCGGCAAGCCGGGTAACGCGCACGACTTCCAGGGGACGGTGACGGTGGTCGACCTCGGCCGCGACCTCGGACGCGAGACGGCGATCGTGGCCCGCGACAACCACTGGAACGCCAGCCCGGGGCATCCCACGCTGAAGGTCTACAACGGCGGAATCAAGCACGGCCTCTACATCATCAAGGAGAACCGGACCTACGACGAGATCTTCGGCGACCTGCCGATCGGCAACGGCGATCCGAAACTTTGCAGCCTGGGCGAGACGGTGATGCCCAATCACCGCAAGCTCGCCCGCGAGTTCACGCTCTTCGACAACGGCTACGTGAGCGGGACCAACAGCGCCGACGGCCATGCCTGGGCCACCCAGTCCATGGCCAACGACTACCTGGAGCACTTCTACGTGGGCTACTCGCGGACCTACCCCGACGAGGGGAGCGACGCCATGGCCCGCTCGACCGGCGGCGCCCTCTGGGACGCGGCCCTGAAGAAGGGCAAAACCCTGCGGGTCTACGGCGAGTACTGCGACGACGAGCTGGCTCGCTTCGAGCCCCAGCCGAAGGACTGGTTCGAGATGTGGCAGGACCGCATGCAGAAGACGGGGCGCTTCAGGACGATCGCCACGACGAGGGTCCCGTCGCTGAAGCCCCACATCAACCCCGAGTACCTCTACTGGCCGTTGCTCCAGAGTGACCAGCACCGGGCCGATATCTTCCTTGCCGAGTACGAGGCGTTCAGCCGCAGGGACGCCGTGCCCGACCTGACGATCCTGAGCCTCCCCTGCGACCACTCCGAGGGGACCGACCCGAAGTACCCGACCCCCCGGGCGATGATGGCCGACAATGACCTGGCGCTGGGGCGGATCGTCGAGGCCGTCTCGAGGAGCCCCCAGTGGAAGGAGACCTGCATCTTCGTCATCGAGGACGACGCCCAGGCCGGGCCCGACCACGTCGACGGCCACCGGACGGCGTTCATGGTCATCAGCCCCTACACGAAGCGGAAGCACGTGGATTCGACGTTCTACGCCCAGACGAGCATGATCCGGTCGATCGAGCTCATGCTCGGGCTGGACCCGATGAACCGGTTCGACTCGCTGGCCGAGCCGATCACGACCTGCTTCAACGAGGAGCCGGACCTGACGCCCTACCGGGCGGTCCCCGCCAACATCGCGCTCGACGAGAGGAACCCCTCGGGGACGGCGATGAACGAGCGAGATCGATTCTGGCTGGAGAAGACGCTGGAACAGGACTGGAGCCACATCGACGGCCCGGACCCCTACTGGCTGAACCGGATCATCTGGTACAGCATCCACAAGGGGGCCGTCGAGTACCCGGGCCGCCCCGGCGACGCCCCGGGGCAGGACGAGGACCTGGATTGAGCCGAGTCCCCGTCACCGACCCGGCGGATGCCCGCCGGATCGACGTTGCCCGCTGTTCTGCCGCGAGCTATCGTCACGGTCCCCGACCCCGGGGCACCGGGCACGACGGCGTTCCCCTGCCGTGGGGGGCCGGCAAAGTCAAGCGAAGCCGCGGCCAGGTGATCAGAAAGGCGCCAAATGCTCTGGGATGCGATCACGGCCATCACCTCGACCGTCTCGATGGTGGCCTTCATTCTGACCGCCATCTACATCCGCGACCAGCTCAAGGGTCAGGGGCAGGACCGCTATCTCCATATCACCAGCGACCTGTTCGGCGTCTGGCAGAGCCGCGACTTCATGGAGATGCAGCTCTGGATCATCCACAAGCTGCAGGAGACCGCCTGGCCGGAGTTCGTGGCCAGGCACCGTAGCGACTACGGCGAGGTGGCCTTCCACCGGGTGGGCTCGTTCTACGACCGGGTCGGCACGCTCGTCCGCCTCGGCCTAGTGAACGACCGCGAGATCCTCGCGACCATCGGCGGCTACGCGATCGCGGTCTGGAACAAGCTGGAGCCGCTGGTCCGCGAGGCGCGCCGGATCGAGAACTCGGACCTGTTCGTGAACTACGAACGCATCCTGCCGGCATGCCGCGAATGCTACGTCCCGAACCTGGCCAGCGGGGAGTTCGTCAGCCCGTTCGAACTCGACCAGTCGGAGCCGGCGGGTCCGGATGCGGGGAAGATCTCGATTGGGCAGCTCAAGGAGCGACTCGACCGGGGCGACGGCCTGACGCTGGTCGACGTCCGCCATCCCAGCCAGGTCCAGGAGGACCCGCGGAAGCTCCCCACCGCGCACCTCATCCCGATGGCCGAGCTCGAGCAGCGGATGGCGTCTCTCCCCCCCGGGCGCCCGGCCGTCGTGTACTGCTCCTGACTCCACGAGGCCACCAGCGCCCGTGCGGCGCTCAGCCTGATCGATCGGGGCGTCGAGGCGACGGCCCTGCTCGGCGGGTTCCACGCCTGGCGAGACGCGGGATATCCTCTCGAGCCCGCGTCCTGACGACGACCCTGATTCGAGTCGCTCCCCCTCGCCGATCAGTAGTCATAGAGGATGGCGAAGATCGGCTGGTAGCTGAACGATTTGGGGCCGGTCACCGGGACGTTGACGTCGGCGAAAAAGTACCAGAGCCCGGTGCCCACGTTCAGGTTCGGGATCTTGCACCGCATGCCGGGCAGCAGGGTCGCGGCCGTCTCGTGGCGGGGAGTGCCGGCGATCGTGCTGGTCTGGGTGGCGACCAGGTAGAACCACCATTGCTGGAACCAGCTGTCCTTGGAGCCGGGGAAATAGCGGCCCGCGGCCAGGACGTTCTGATACTGCGTGTAACCCTCGGAACTCCCCACCGGGATAACGGGGCCGGTCTCGCCCCGGATCATCCACTTGCCGCCGAATGGGAACCAAAGGAACCTGTAGGTGGGCAGCAGTGCGTTCCGGCCCTGGCCGTTCACCGTGTTGCCGGTGGGCGTGATGACGCCCAGCCCGACGGTCTGGCCGAAATCCTTCGACTCGGAGAGCTGGAACTTGGCCCAGAAGAGCGTGTCGCCGATGTTTGTGTGGTAATTGTTCCTCTCGCCTCCCTTGTTGGAGACGACGAAGAGCGAATCGACCTGGAACTCGAACCGGCGATTGAAGGGAACGAAGATCGTGTATCGCCCGACGTACCCGTCACCGATGCGGCGGTTGATGCCCTGCTCGTAGCCGAAGGCGAAGAACCATGCGCGGAAGAACTGCCCGTCGAAGGCGCCCACCCAGCCCTGCCGCGGTGCTCCGCCGCTGCTGGAGGTGGGCAGGACGAACGGCTGGTCCCATCCCTCGCTGAAGAAGGTGCGGAGCGGCAGGGGCGTCCAGCGGGCCGCGGCCTCTTCGCCATAGATGTCGTCGAAGATCGATGCCCGGATCACCTCCAGCGCCGAACGCACCGGCTCGGCCTCGACGCGGGCCGACGATCTCCCACCCGGCAACACCGGACCGACCGGAGGGGCAATTCCCGGCGCCGACCCTGCAGGATTCATCCCGTCCCAGCCGGCGAATGCCGGCCCCGGCTGAGCTGCTCCGGGCGGCACATCGACCGGCGTCGTGACAGGTTCCTGAGCCATGACCACGCGGGCGAGACACGCAATGAGGATCGCATGGGTGTGTGTGCTGAAGAGGGTTCGCGACCTGCCCCTTCGGGCAGACCCCATCCTTGCATCTCCATGGCGGGACACGAGACGACTCCTGCGTCTGGGACCGGGCAGGATCCCCGCTCGTCCTAGACGGCAACGTGCCCGGCGGCGGGCGGAGGTCCCGGAAGATCCGGCAGAATCCTCCTGACCGGACTATCGGAGGAATCGGGGCCCCGACTGAACAAAAGTCCGATCGCCGCCCCTCGGGCCAGGTCGACGCACCTCGATCGCGACGCCGTCCGGCGTGTCGACGGTTGGCAGAGAACATCGCCGCGCCTCTCGGCGTTACGGCTGCTTCGGCCGGGGCTCGCCGCTCGACGTGTGGTCGTGAACGATCTTCCAGCCATCGGGGAACTTGCGGAAGATCAGGGTGAACAGACCCCCCGGGCGGGAGCCATCGGGCAGAGTCAGTCGCCAGCCTCCCCGGACGAGGGCGGAATCGGGCCCGAGCGATTCGATCTCGACTTTCGAGAAGGCCACCTGGCCCATCGCCCTGCCTTCCGACTTGTACCGCAGGACGTACCTCGCTCGCGTGGCTTCCCAACCGTCCTGGCGGTCACCGCCCGACTGGAAGACCAGCCCGGGTGAATGCCAGTACCCACCCAGGAAGCCGTCCAGGTCCCCCCTGTTCCAGGCGGCTTCCTGATCCATCAAAACCCTCCGGATGGCCTCGATCCCGTCGCCGGGCTTCGGATCTTCGGCGGATGTCACGGCCGGACCCAAGACACCGACCACCCCGCAGAGCCCGAAGGCGACGACCAGCCCGATCCGGAGCGAGAGATTGATCATGAGGAAATCTCTGGGATTTCGGACGACACGCAGCAGAGGCCGACGAAGAGGTGCGCGGAGAGTTCGAGAGGCGTTGAGCGGCAGCCCACTTCGACACCCTCTGCTCCCTTTTCGTGTCTTCCGTGGTTGGCTGCCTCCCGCCCGATCCTAGCCCGGCACGGCGCGGCGCCGGAAGAGGGAAAGGAGCCCGTGGCCCTTCTTCGGCTCCTCCTTGCCCTCGAAGACGCTGAGCTGGAAAAGCTCCTCGAGCTTGCGCCGGAAGGGCCAGTCGCGGGTCAGGCCGCTGATGCGATCGAATTCGGACTTGCTCATGTAGCCGTGATAGGAGAGACGCCTGCTCTGTGGATCGAACTGGATCCTCTCCTTCAGGTCCGCGGGGAGCTCCAGGCCATCGGGCCATCGGTCGAGGGTGACGAAGTGATCCATCCGATCCTCCATCAACGTCAAGTCGCCGGCGATAGGACCTGCTCGTCCCGCCGGGGGCCGAAGAGGACGAGCGCAAGACGCCATGCGTGACGGGGAGCAAGCAGCCACGCAATAGGATGTGTCTCCGCGTCAAGGCGCTTACCAGTACTCTATATCATGGCGTACCGACTCGACAGATTACAATTCCTTTTCCCGCGCCCTGCCCGGCGCTCATGCCGGCGGGGCTGTCTCTGATGCGGGCTCATCGGCCAGGAACCGTTCCAGCGGCGGACGGCCGTTGTGGTTCCGGGTGGCCTGCTGATAGGCGTGGGCCACGGCCAGGAGAGTCGACTCGCCGTAGAGCCTCCCGGTCAGGACGATCGACCGCGGCCCGGGGCGGCCGTTGATGTCGTGGAAGCTGCCGGGCAGCGCCACGCTCGGGTGTCCGGTCAGGTTGGTGATGACCAGGTCGGGACCCGAGCCGACGTAGAGGTCCACCCGCTCCATCACTTGAGCCATCTTCCTCATCAGCAGCGTGCGGACTCGCGCGGCGCGGAGGTACTCGACGGCCGGGACGAATTGACCCTGGAGGAACGTGTCGGGCCAGGAGTTGAGGCCCTCGGTGATGTGCCGGCGGGTCAGGTCGTCGAAGGCGGCGGCCGCCTCGACGGTGAGCATGATCGTGATCGCCTCGAACGGCAGGTCGCCGGGAAGCTCGCTCGGGACGAGCTCGAAGCCAAGCGCCTGGAGGACGCGCAGCTCCTCACGCTTCTCGAACTGCCGGGCCGGATCCGCGAGGTAGCCGACCTTCAGGCCTTCCAGCGGGCGCGGTGCCGGCCAGGTGAAGGGCTGATCGATGGCCGTGGGGTCGAGGCCGTCGTGGCCGTGGATCGCGTCGAAGACCAGCGCGCAGTCTTCCACGGAGCGGGCGATCGGCCCGATCTTGTCCATCGTCCAGGCCAGCGCCATGCAGCCGTGTCGGGACACGCGGCCGAAGGTCGGCCGCAGGCCGGTCGCGCCGCAGGCCCGGGAGGGAGACACGATGCTGCCGAGCGTCTCGCTGCCGATCGCGAAGCCGACCAGCCCGGCGGCGACGGCCGAGGCGGAGCCGGCCGACGAGCCGCTCGAGCCCCGCCGGGGGTCCCAGGGACTGCGCGTCTTGCCGCCGTACCACCTGTCCCCCATCGCCAGTGCGCCCAGGCTCAGCTTGGCGACGAGCACGGCCCCCGCCTCGTCCAGCCGGGCGGCGACCGTGGCCTTCTCCTTGAGCACCTGGTCCCTGAACGGCGGGGCCCCCCAGCCGGTCGGGTATCCCGGATAGGCGATCAGGTCCTTCGCCCCCCAGGGGATGCCGTGCAACGGGCCTCGGTATGCGCCGGCCGCGATCTCGGCGTCGGCCCGCGCGGCCTGCTTGAGGGCCAGCTCCTCGGTCAATGTCGCGACGCATTTCAGCAGCGGGTCGAACCGCTTCAACCGGGACAGGTAGAGCTTCGTCAATTCGACGGACGTGACCTGCCGGCCGCGGAGGAGCCTCGACAGCTCGGCGACCGTCAGGAAGGCCAGTTCCTCGTCCGATCCCGGTCGTGCGACATGGGTCGGTCCGTCCAGCTTGATTCGATTCCGCCTGACCCCCTGAGCCGGCAGCAGGCCGGGGGCCGGATTGAACTGGATGGCCGGAGGCACGTCGTAGCCGACGGCGACCTCCCTGAGGGCCTGGCAGTAGTGCAGGCTCTCCAGCGCCTCCTTGGCCACCCGCTTCCGCTCGTCGTCGGTGAGTTCGAGCCCGGCGATCCACTCCGCCTGCCGGACCATCTCGGGCGTCACCTTGCCCGCGTCGGCCACCTGCGCGGATAGCGCCCGGCGGAAGGAGACGGTCCCCGCGCCCAGCATGGTCAGGGCCTTCAGGACGGTCCTGCGGCGAAGCATCCGCTCAGCGTCAGGGCTCGGGTCGGGAGGAGTCCCCGGCGGGTCTCCGGCGGGTCGGCCCTCGGTCGTCGGGCCTAGAGCTTCGGATTCCTCGATCATGGCGCGCTCACGGCGAGGTGCAGGGGTCTGGGCAGATCAATCGCGGTTCGGGAGAGTTCCCACGATGATGATCAATCCAGCGGGGCTTCTCAACGGCTGACGTCGGGTCGCGTCCCGATTCTCCGATGCGGACGACGCTCCGTCCGCGGGCGTCTGCTTGCGGGCCGGCCGGCTCGCGAGTAAGTTCGAGTTCCTTCGGGGTGGGGGCGGCCGGTCGGGACAGGCCCGTGCGGCCGACCTCTGACTCTTGTCAGGAAAAGAACTGGAAAAGCCGCGTGTGATCACGGAAGATGGGTGCTCATCCCGGCATTCGGTGCGAGCCGGGGATGATCGCGATCACGGCGTCGAGGTGATCAGGGTCTCGGGAGTGATGGGATGGCACAGCCGGCAGCTCCGCACGCTCAGGATCGACTGAGCGAGAACGACGTCCAGGCGATCGACCACCTCCGAGAGGTGTACGCCAAGCTCCGCAACGAGCTGGGGCGAGTCATCGTCGGCCAGCACGAGGTGATCGAGCGGCTGGCGATCTGCATGTTCGCCCGCGGCCACGCGCTGCTGATGGGCGTACCGGGCCTGGCCAAGACCCTGCTGGTGAGCAAGCTCGCCGAGACGATGTCGCTCAAGTTCAGCCGGATCCAGTTCACGCCGGACCTGATGCCGATGGACATCACCGGCACGGACATCCTCCAGGACAACGCCGACGGACGCCGCGAGTTCCAGTTCGTGCACGGCCCGGTGTTCGCCAATATCGTCCTGGCCGACGAGATCAACCGGGCCCCACCGAAGACCCAGGCCGCGATGCTCGAGGCGATGCAGGAGCATAACGTCACGGTCCTCGGCAAGGCGTTCCACCTGGACGAGCCGTTCCTCGTGCTGGCGACCCAGAACCCCGTGGAGCAGGAGGGGACGTATCCGCTGCCCGAGGCGCAGCTCGACCGGTTCATGTTCCTGATCGAGCTGGACTACCCCTCGGAGGCCGAGGAGATCCGGATCGCCCGGACGACCACCGGCGAGGCCTTACCGACGCTCGACCACCTGCTCACGCCGCAGGAGGTGATCGTCCATCAGAGCCTGGTCCGCCGCGTGCCGGTTCCGGATCACATCTACGCGTACGCCGCCCGCCTGGTGCGGAAGACGCGGCCGAAGGACCCGACCGCCCCGGCCTGGCTCAAGCCCCTGGTCTCGTGGGGGGCGGGGCCTCGCGCCGTGCAGTACATGATCCTCGGCGCCAAGGCCCGTGCCGCGCTGCTGGGCAGCTACATGGTGCGGCTGGAGGACGTCCAGGAGGTGGCCGTCCCCGTCCTGACGCACCGGGTGATCACCACCTTCGCGGCCCAGGCGGAGGGCGTCGACGCCAAGCAGATCGCGCGACGGCTGGTGGATGAGACGGCCGCCGAGGCGTAAAACAAGAATAGCCACAGATGAACACAGATAAACACAGATAAGAAATGGATTGAATGACTCCGGGCCCTGCCTTGCGGCCCGAATCTATGATTCTTTATCTGTGTTCATCTGTGGCTAATTGGTATTTGTCTGATTGCCGAGCGGACTGGCGGTTGGGAGGGGTGCGATGGTTCCTGAGCGCCGGCAGCGGAGTTTCCTGGACACGGCCGTGCTCTCGCGGCTGTCGAACTTCCCGCTGTTCGCGCGACGGCCGATGCTGGGGACAGTCTCGGGCCGGCATCCCAGCCCGCACCGGGGCTCGAGCGTGGAGTTCGCCGAGTACCGCAAGTACGTCGCCGGCGACGACCTCCGCCGGCTGGACTGGCGGGCCTACGGCCGCTCGGACCGGTTCTTCGTCAAGGAGTTCGAGGCGGATACGAACCTCCGCTGCTGCCTGGTGCTGGACACCAGCGGCTCGATGGACTTCGGCTCGGGGGGCGTCACGAAGATCGAGTATGCCCGCAGGCTCGCCGCGGCGCTGGCGCATATCGCGCTCCAGCAAGGGGACGCGGTCGGGCTGGCGTGCGTGGCCAAGGGGATCGTTCGGAACATCCCGCCGCGGCGCAACCCGGCGCACCTCACGGCGGTCTACGACACCCTTGAGCTGGCCCGGCCGAACGGCGAGACCCAGCTCGACTCCGTCCTCCACGAGGTCGCGGAGACGGTCCGCCAGCGGGCCCTCTGCGTCATCATCTCGGACCTCTTCGTGGATCCCGAGCTGCTCCGCGGCAGCTTCCAGCACCTGCGGTTCCGGAATCATGACGTCGCGGTCTTCCACCTCCTGGACCCCCGCGAGCTGAGCTTCGACTTCCGCCGGCCGATGCGGTTCCTCGACATGGAGGGCGGGCCCTCCATCTTCGCCGAGCCCAATGAGATCGCCGAACGCTACCACAAGGCCCTCAACGGCTACCTGGACGACATCCGCGCCGTCGTGCTCGAGTCGGCGGTGGACTATCACCGCGTCGGAATCGACGAGGATTACGAGCAGGTGCTGATGCGCTTCCTGGTCGGCCGCGCCCGGTCGAGGAGCGCCCGATGAGCTTCCTTCAGCCGATGCTCCTCGCCGCGCTGCCGCTGATCGCGCTGCCGATCATCATCCACCTGATCAACCAGCGGCGGTATCAGACGATCCGCTGGGGGGCGATGATGTTCCTGCTGGCGGCCAACCGCATGTCGCGGGGCTACGCCCGGCTGCGGCAGTGGCTGATCATGGCGTTCCGGATGGCGGTGGTCGCCGGGCTCGTCTTCGCGGTCAGCCGCCCGCTGGCCGGTGGCTGGCTGGGGCTGGCCGCCGGCAACCGGGCGGACACCACGCTCATCCTTCTGGACCGCTCCCCGAGCATGCAGCAGTCCGGAGGCGGCGCGGGGGGATCGAAGCTGGAGACCGGGCGCCGGCAGCTCGTCCGCACGCTCGAGACCCTGGGCTCGACCCGCTGGGTCCTCATCGACAGCGGCTCCAATCGGCCCACCGAGCTGGAATCCCCGCAGGCGCTGCTCACGGCCACGGGCACCGAGCCGGACAGCGCGCCGGCCGACCTGCCGGCGATGCTGCTGGCCGCGCGCGACTACATCCGGGCGAACAAGCCGGGGCGCACCGAGTCTGGATCTGCTCGGACCTCCGGGAGAACGACTGGGACGCCGAGGGGGGCCGCTGGCAGAGCCTCCGCGACGGCTTCCTGGAGTTCCCCCAGGCGGTCCGTTTCCACCTCCTGGCCTATCCGCAGCCCTCGCCCGAGAACCTCGCGGTCCGGGTGACCTCGGTCCGCCGCCAAAGGGCGGGCGAGGCCGCCGAGCTCCTGGTCTCGCTCCGGCTGGCGCGAGAGGGGGTGGTCGAGGGCCGGCAGACGATCCCCGTCCAGTTCGAGATCGACGGGGCCCGCTCGGAGCTGACGATCGAGCTGGATGGGCCGAAGTTCGAGCTGAAGGACCACCGGATCCCCCTGGAGCGGAGCCAGGTGCGGGGCTGGGGGAAAGTCTCGATCCCGGCCGACGCGAACCCCGCCGACAACGACGACTGGTTCGTCTTCGACGATCCCGCGCCGCGCCACGCCGTGATCGTCGTCGACGACCCGCAGGCGGCCCGCGCGCTCCAGCTCGCCGCGTCGATCGCGCCGGACCCGCTGGTCAAGTGCTCGGCCGAGGCCGTCTCCGAGGAGGCCGTCGCGACGATCGAGTGGGAGAAGGTCGCCCTGCTGCTCTGGCAGGCCCCGCTTCCGCAGGCCGATTCCCCCGCCGAGAAGCGGATCCGTGACTTCTTGCAGAGGGGGGGCCAGGTGATCTTCATGCCCCCCCGCAACCCGGGCAAGGTCCCGTTCATGGGCGTACGCTGGACGAGCTGGTCGGACCGGCCGGAGGGCCTCCCGATCGAGAACTGGCGGGGCGACCAGGACCTGCTGGCCCAGACCCAGAACGGCAGCCCGCTCCCGGCCGGGCAGATCCAGGTCCGGAAGCACTGCGGCCTCTCGGGCGAGTTCACGACACTGGCCAGCCTGCGAGGCGGCGCCCCGCTCCTGGCGAGGGTCCCGACCGACGCGGGCGGGGTCTATTTCTGGGCCACGACGCCGGCGCCCGGCGACTCGTCGCTCGCCACCAACGGGGTCGTGCTCTACGTCCTGGTGCAGCGGGCGCTGGCGCAGGGGGCGAAGGGGCTGGGCAACACGCGCGAGCTGGAGGCCGGCGAGCCGGCCGGAGAGGATCCCTCGACCTGGCGGGCCGTCGCCGGGGTCGGCGAGGCCGTCTCCTCGGAGTACCCGCTGCACCGCGGGATCTATCGCGCGGGGGATCGCCTGCTGGCCGTGACCCGGTCGGCGGCCGAGGACCTCGCCCCCGTGCTGGCGGATGACCGCGTGGCCGGCCTCTTCCGCGGCCTCGACTTCGCGCGGGTCGACGACCAGGCCGGCAGCCTCGGCGGCCTGATCCAGGAGATCTGGCGGATGTTCCTGGTGGCGATGATGGCGGCGATGGTCGTGGAGGCCGGCCTCTGCCTGCCGCGACGCCGCCCCCCGGGGGCCGGCTCATGAGCGTTTCCCGCGCGCTGACGTTCCTCTGGACGCCCTGGACGCTGGCGGCCTCGATCGTCGCCCTCCTGGTGACGGCCTGCCTCGGCTTCATCGCCTGGAGGCGGACGGGCTACCACCGCGGGATGGGAATGCTCGAGCTGCTCCGACTCTCCCTGGTGGGGCTCGCGGCGGTGATCCTCAACCAGCCGGAATGGGTCGAGGAATACCGCCCCGAGGAGCGTCCCGCCGTCGCCGTGCTGGTCGACGCCTCCAACAGCATGGGGACCCGCGACGCGGTCGCCCGGGGCAAGCCCTCGAGCGAGGCCCGACGCGACGCGAGGCCGTCGCCCCCCTGTCCGACTCGTCCTCTTGGCTGAAGCTCCGGGAGCGGATGAACGTGGTCGTGCAGCCGGTCTCGCCCACCCAGGACGGGCACGGGACGAACCTGTATGATCCCCTGGCGCAGGCCGTCGAGAAGATCCCCAACCTGCGTGCGATCGTCCTGGCCTCCGACGGCGACTGGAACGAGGGCCCGCCCCCGGTGCAGGCCGCCGGCCAGCTCCGCGTCCGGGGCGTGCCCCTGTTCGCCGTCCCCGCCGGCAGCCCCACCCGCCTGCCCGACGTCGAGCTGCTGAGCCTGGACGCGCCGACCTTCGGCGTTGCCGGCAAGTCGGTCCGCATCCCGTTCACGATCGAGAGCGCCCTGCCGCGCGACTACGTCACGACCGTCACCCTGCGGTCCTCCGACGGCGACGAGCAGTCGCGGGAGGTGAAGATCGCCCCGATGACGCGGACCAGCGACTGGGTCGTCTGGAGGCCGAGGACCACCGGCAGCTTCACCCTCACCCTGGAGATCCCGAGGCACCCCGACGAGATCCTGACCGACAACAACCGGCTCTCGGCGCCGATCGCGATCCGCGAGGAGAAGCTCCGGGTCCTGGTCGTCGAGTCCTATCCCCGCTGGGAGTATCGCTACCTCCGCAACGCCCTGTCGCGGGACCCCGGCGTGGAGGTCTCCTGCCTGCTGTTCCATCCCGGGCTGAGCAAGGTGGGCGGCGGCAACAAGGACTACATCAAGCAGTTCCCGATCGGCCTGGACGAGCTTTCGAAATATGACGTCGTCTTCCTGGGTGACGTGGGGGTCGGCGACGGCCAGTTGACGTCCGAGCAGTGCCGCCTGCTCAAGGGGCTGGTCGAGTTCCAGGCCAGCGGATTGGTCTTCATGCCGGGGCTCCAGGGCCGGGAGTTCTCCCTGCTGGACACCGAGCTCGGCGAGCTCTGCCCGGTCGTGCTCGATCCCGCACAGCCCGGCGGCTGGGGCTCGCGGACGCCGAACCACTTCGAGCTCACCGAGAGCGGCCGCGCCAGCCTGCTGACCAAGCTGGCCGACACGCAGGACGACAACTCCGAGGTCTGGGAGGCGCTCCCCGGCTTCCAGTGGTACGCCCCGGTGCTCCGGGCCAAGGCGGGCAGCGAGGTGCTCGCGGTCCACAAGGACGCGTCCAACGACTACGGCCGGCTGCCGCTGCTGGCGACCCGGACCTTCGGCGCCGGCAAGGTCCTCTTCATGGGCACCGACGGCGCCTGGCGGTGGCGCAAGGGCGTCGAGGACAAGTACCACTACCGGTTCTGGGGCCAGGTGGTGCGCTGGATGGCCTACCAGCGGAACATGGCCAAGGGCGAGACCATGCGGCTCTACTACGCCCCCGACCAGCCGAAGCTGGGGCAGACCATGGCGCTCCACGCGAACGTGATGGACCGCTCTGGCGAGCCGCTGCACGGCGGCGACGTGTCGGCCCTGATCGTGGCCCCATCGGGCAAGAGCGAGCGGGTCCGGCTGGGCTCGGAAGGCGACGAGTGGGGCGTCTTCGGCGGCCGGTTCACCCCAGGAGAGCCGGGCAAGCACGACGTGACCCTCTCCTGCAAGCAGACCGGCGCGTCGCTCGACGCCTCGTTCTTCGTGCAGGGCGCGGCCGTCGAGCGGATCGGCCGCCCGGCGCGGCCGGAGGTGATGGAGGAACTCGCCAGGGTGAGCCGCGGCCGGGTCATCGAGCCGGACAGGCTCGACGAGGTGGTCCGGTCGCTGGCCGAACTGCCCGAGCCGGCTCCCTCGATCCGCCGCGTCCAGCTCTGGTGCCATCCCGTGCTGGCCGCGGCGGTGGTCACGCTGCTTGGCGTTTTCGGTAGGCCGCAAGGTCATCGGTCTCGTATGATGGGCGTCGTGGTCCACCCCAATCCCCGGTCCTCCGTGAGGTCATCATGAGCCTCGCCCCGCGCAAGAACGGCTGCGGTTGCCGGAGTCGCTGCGAGACCAGTTGCTGGATTACCGGCGGCGAGTCTGGGCCATCAAGATATTCGAAGCCGGCGGGTCGTCTTCGGCTCGCTGGCGGCCTTCCTCCTGATGTTCATGGTCGACCGGGTGTGGGAGACCCCGCGGTCGCTGCGGCTGGGCCTTCTTCGCATCGCCGCTCGGGCTCGCCCTGATGCCGCTGGCGATCCATCGCTGGGTCCTGGCGGAATCGCCGGCTCTGAGCCAGCTCGCCCGGCTGCTGGGACGCCGCCACCCCAGATCGGCCGGCGACCAGTTGCTCGGCGTCATCGAGCTGGTCCAGAGCGAGTCCGAGCAGGCCCGCTCCCGCGAGCTCTGCCAGGCCGCCATCGAGCAGGCGGCCGATGAGGCCCGCAAGCGGGACTTCTCGACCGCCGTGCCCAGCCCTCGGGTCCGGCTCTGGAGCGGCCTTGTGGCCGTGCCGCGGCGGTGACGCTCGCGCTGCCCCCTCTGCCCGGCCGCCGCGAGCAACGCCTGGCGGCGCCTGATGTCCCCTGTGGAGCCGTGACGCCCCGCTACACCTTCGCGGCGTCGAGCCGCTGCCGTCGCGGCTGGTGGTCGCCCACGGCGAGCCGTCACGCTGAAGGTCCGGCTCCGGGACGACTTCGGCGTGCTGCGCCGGCCCAGGCGGTCGCCCAGGTGGGTGCCCAGCACCCGGTCGCGGCCCAGCTCCGCGACAATGAGTACGTCTTCGAGATCCCCTCGCAGCTCGATCCCGCCGCGATGCAGGTCAGGCTCGGCGACGCCAGCCACCGGATCCGGATCGAGCCGACTCTGCGGCCTCCGAGCTGACCCTCGGTCCTGGCCAGCGTCGAGCTCGCCCGAGTGCCTCGCGCGCAAGGGGAACCAGGAGCGCGACGCGCGCGGCGCGCGGTCTCGCTGGTCAAGGGCTCCTCGGCGAGCTTCACCGCGCGGGCCAGCCGCGAGCTCTCCTCGGCCGAGGTGGACGGCCAGAGTCGCGAGCCGAGCGGCCCCGCCGTCTCCAGCCCGGTCACGAAGATCGACGGCCTCGCACCATGGAGTTCCACGGGCACGATGCGTTCGGCCTCGAGGAGCAAGGCACCGTTCCTCGATCACCAGCCGCGACGACGAGCCGCCGATCCTGAGCTGCGAGAACCTGCCCGCCAGCGGGTCGTGCTCGACACCGAGGCCCTCAGTTTCAAGGTGAAGGCCCAGGACGATTTCGGGTTCGCCGCGTGGGGATGGATGGCAGGGCGGTCGAGTCGGCCACGCTCAAGAACCCGGCCAAGGGGAACGCCTCGCCGCGGGCCGGGCAGGACAAGGAGGCCCTGGAGGTCGCCGGCGCGTTCGCGGCCAAGAGCCTGGGCATCGAGCCGCAGCCGGTCAATCTCCGCGTCTTCGCGGAGAGGACTACTTCCAGGCCGGCCTCGCGTCTACTCTGCCTCCTACCTGCTCCTATGTCCTCAACGCCGAGCAGCACGCCGTCTGGTTGACGGAGCAGCTCAGCAAGTGGCACCGGCAGTCGCTCGAGGCGCGATCGCGAGATGCAGCTGCACGAGACCAACAAGCAACTCGGGGGAAGCTCACGCCTGAGGAGCTTGACCGCCCCGAGACCCGGCGGCGGATCGAGACCAGGCGGCCGCCGAGAAGCGGACCACTGGCGGCGGCTCTCGAACTGGTCGGCACCGGGGAGGACCTGGTCCAGCAGGCCATGCGGAATCCCGAGTTCGGCGTGGGCCACCTCGAGAAATGGGCCGAGATGCTCCAGATCCTCGGACATCTCGGCACGAGGAATGCCCACGGTGGCCGACCTCTGAAGCAGGCCTCCCAGGCGCAGGCGGCCGCGAGCTCCTCGGATAAGCCGAAGACGCCCATGGCCGGGATGGTTCGCGACACCCGCAGCGGCCAGGCCGGCAAGGAGCCCGCCGAGGCCAAGAAGGCGGCTTCGGGCGTGCCCCAGGTCGTGGACCGTGAATCGTCGCAGCAGCCGCTCGACGAGAATTCCCCGAACTCCCCGCCCCCTCCGGCAGGGAAGGGTCGGCTGACGCTCCCGGTGACCACGCTCGCCGGCAAGGCGCCCAAGGGGAATGAGTCGTGCCCGACGGCCCAGAAGCTGGATGAGGCCGTGACCAGGCAGCAGGACCTGCTGGCCGAGTTCGAGAAGATCGCAGACGAGCTCAACCGCGTCCTGGCCAACCTGGAGGGGAGCACGCTGGTGAAGCGGTTGAAGGCCGCCTCGCGGCTCCAGTACACGGTCGCCGGCCGCATGATCGACCTGGCCGGGGACGCCTTCGGGCTGTCCGCCCCCCTGCCCCGCGACGGCGCCCCGAAGACCGTCGAGGACCTCTCGAAGCAGGAGGCCAAGGGGAGCCAGGACGTCTCGATCATCATGGACGACATGCAGTCGTACTTCGAGCGCCGGAGGTTCATGCAGTTCAAGACGGTGCTCGACGAGATGCGCAAGCTCGACGTGATCGGCAACCTGCGGCAGCTCGGCGACGACCTGAAGAAGGAGAACGGCCTGTCGATCGCGCAGTGCGAGTACTGGTCCGACACCCTCGACCGTTGGGCGGATGACCTGGTCGATCCGCTCTCGGGCGGCACGTGACCGGGCTCACGCTCGCGCGGCAGTTTGCCGCCCTCGATCGTGCTGGAAGTGCTGCAGATCCTCGAAGGTGAAGTCAACCTGCGCGAGGCCACGCGGGTCGCCGAGCAGGCAAAGGCGGCCATCAAGGCCGAGGAGCACGGCCGCAAGGCCGGCCAGCTCTCGAAGGATCAGGACGGATACCGGGACCGCGTCGACAAGGTCGTGGACCGCATCCGCCAGTTGCCCGACGCGGAGAACGAATTCCCCCAGGAGATCGCGCTTCTCGGCAAGGTCTCGGGGGTGATGGCCGAGGCGACGACCATTCTGGCGACGCCCGACACCGGCTCGCCGGCGATCGCCGCCGAGACCGAGGCCATCGAGCTGCTCCTCCAGTCCAAGCGGATCAACCCGAAGGGCGGCGGGGGCGGCGGCGCGAACCCGGGCGGCGGGGGGACCGGCAAGACCGTCGACTCGGCCATGGCCCTGCTCGGCGGCGGCGTCAACCAGAAGGAGGTCCGCGAGGACCACGGCGTCTCGCAGTCCGTCGGCGAGACCGGCCCCGTGCTCCCCGAGGAATTCCGCGCCGGGCTCGACGAGTACTTCAACCGGCTCGAACGCACCGGCGGCGGGCAATAACGTGCCCGGGTGAGGGACGGCTCGATGCAACGGTTTCGTGATTTCGCGATGCTCCTCGCCGTCGCCGCGGCCGTCCCCGGCGCGACCCTCGTGTCGGGACAGGATCCTAGGGCTCCGGCGCCGGAGAACGCGGAACCGAAGCCGGCCGCGATCTTCTCCATCACGGTCTTTCCGATCGCCAAGGCGGCTGATCCGGCAGGGGCCCAGGTCGTTAAGGAGGCGGTCAAGGCTAAGGAAGTCGTCAAGGCGAAGGCTGAGGCGCCCCCGAAGGCCGCGGCTCTGCCCCGGACCACCGTGATCGTGCAGGGGCAGGCCAGGCCGGTCGAGAAGCCCAAGGCTGAGGCGAAGGCCGAGCCGAAGGCGAAGGCCGTGGCGAAGCGGGCCGTCCAGAGGGCGGTCGTCCTTCAGCCCGCGATGCCCGTCGCGGCGCTCGACGCGCAGGTGGCCCAGTACCTCCAGCAGTTCCGCCCCCTCGCCCGCGCCGAATACTACTTCGTCAGGAATGTCTGCGGCGCGACCGGGGAGCAGCGCAAGCGACTGGCGGAGGTCAGCGAGCAGGCGGCCAGGGGCGCGGCCCGGCAGTTCGTCGAGGCCCAGCAGAAGATGATGCAGGGAGGCTGGCGCGCCGGGGCCTCCTATCCCGAGGCGAGCAAGCTGGTCGAGGACGAGTTCGTCAAGTCGGTCGCCTTCCTCTCGGAGGAGCAGCGGGCGAAGTACCGGAAGGAGCGGGAGCTGAGGGCGGCCTCCCGCCAGAAGGTCTTCGTGGACAACCTCGTCGCCAAGCTCGAGACGGACCTGGTGCTCACGCCCCAGCAGCGCGACCAGATCGTCGCCTCGCTGGCCTCGCACTGGGACGGCGCCTGGGGGCAGTCGCTGGACATGCTCCAGAACATCGACCACTTCTTCCCCAACATCCCCGATCAGCTCGTCGTGCCGTTCCTGACCGAGAAGCAGAAGACCGTCTGGCGGCGCGTCCCCAGGAACCAGGGGGTCTTCTTCGGGATCGGCGGCAACATGATGTTCATGGATCCCGATCCGCTCGACGACCCGGAGCTGGTCGCGGCGCGCAAGGCGGCGGAGGAGAAGGACAAGAAATGAGCAGCTTCACCGCCGGCCCCGGTCGTGCGGCGAGGGCCGCCTCGCCGCCGCTCGTCGCGCTCCTCGTCGCGGCGATTGCATTCGTCGCGAGGGGGCCGGAGGCCCGGGCCCAGGTCATGATCAAGATGGAGGCCCGCCGGGCCGATGCGGCACAACCCCCGGATGACGTCGTCGAGGAAGAGGCGGTCAACGACGCGGTCGTCGCACCCCGCCAGGCGTTCCTGCTCAGCAACGAGCAGTTCGACATGTGGGTGTTCGGGAACTCGGGGGCTCCCGGCTCCGGACGCAACAAGATCGACACCCTCCTCGAGCTCAGCGTGGACGACGTCGCCCGGCTGTGCCGGCTCTCCAACCTCCAGAGGCAGAAGCTGATCCTCGCCGGGCGGGGCGACATCAAGCGGTTCTTCGAGAAGGTCGAGGAGAAGCGCAAGATCTTCGACAAGCTCAAGGCCGACCAGAACAAAATCGGCGAGCTCTACCAGGAAGTCGTCCCCCTGCAGGCGATGCTCGCCGCCGGGCTCTTCGGCGACGGCTCGCTCTATGCAAAGACGCTGAAGCGGGTCCTGGAGGAGTCCGACGAGTCGCGCTACCAGGAGGTCCTCCGCGACAAGCAACGGTTCGCCTACCGGGCCAAGGTGGAACTCGCCGTGGCCCAGGTCGACCAGAGCCTGGGACTGAGCGACCGCCAGCGCCGCGAACTCGTGGAGCTCATCCTCCAGGAATCGAAACCGCCGGCCCGCTTCGGCCAGTACGCCTATTACCTGGTGCTCTACCAGGCGTCGAGGATCCCCCGCGAGAAGCTGCGCCCGCTCTTCGAGGAGAAGCAGTGGGCCCACTTCGTCAGGACGCTCGAATCCACGCGCGGGATGGAGCAGTTCCTCCGCCAACAGGGCTTCATCCTCGCGAAGGATGACCGGCCCGTGATCGCCCATGAGTTCGTCAACGCCCTCCGCGGACCCGCGGCCAGGGCGATGGACCTGCCCGATGACGTGTTCGCTCGCGAGGCGGATGAGCCCGCCACGGCTGCGGCGGCCGGCCACACCGCCAAGAAGGACTGACGGAGCGCGACGCCGATGATTCACCCCCGGATTCGCCGTCGCCTGCCGGGTTCGACGGTCGGCCTCATCCTTCTGGGCATCGCGCTCCTGGCCGTCCCAGGGTCGGCGCCGGCTCAGCCGCCGGGCACGCGGTTCGGGGAGGTCGTGCCGCGAGACGTCCGAGAGCTGTACGATCGCGGCCTGCAATACCTGGCCTCGAAGCAGAACGAGAAGGGCGAGTGGCCGGGCGGCGGCTACGAGGACGGGCCCGGGCCGGTCGGGCTGGGGCTTCTGGTCTTCCTCGCCTCGGGGGAGGACCCCAACTTCGGCCTCTACAGCACGCACGTCCGGCGGTCGCTGCGAAACCTGATCTCCAACCAGGACGCGAACACGGGGATCATGGGCCAGAGCATGTACCACCACGGGTTCGCGATGCTCGCCCTCGCCGAGGCCTACGGCGCGGTGGACGAGCGGAACCTCTGGCCCGACCGGAAGGGGCCCCGGACCATCGGCCAGGCCCTGGAACTCGCCGTCCGCGCCGCGGTCACGTCGCAGAAGAAGAACTCGCTCAACGCATGGCGATACTCGCCGGACGCCAACGACGCGGACACCTCCGTCAGCGGCGCCGTCCTCGTCGGCCTGCTGGCGGCGCGGAACGCCGGCATCGAGGTGCCCGACGAGTCGATCGACAAGGCGATCTCGTTCTACAAGCAGATGACCTCTCCGTCCGGCCAGGTCGCCTACGCCGGGGGCATGGGCGGCTTCGACGAGTCGATCGCCCGGATCTCGATCGCCACCCTGGTCTACGCGATCGCCCGCCGCAAGGACCTGCCCGAGTATCGCGCGACCCTCGGCTACCTGAAGCAGCACCTGGAGCAGCAGGGGCAGCAGCAGTGGCTGGAATACGGCCGCTACTACCAGGCCCAGGCGCTCTTCCAGGGCGACATCGACGCCTGGGACCGCTGGAACAAGCTCCTGATCCGCCAGCTCAAGCAGAACCAGAAGCCCGACGGCAGCTTCCAGGGCCAGTTCGGGGCCAACCTCACGACGTCGTTCTCCCTGCTGGCGCTCGCGCTCAATTACCGATTCCTGCCCATCTATGAGCGGTGACCCGATCATGCGACCCAACCTTGCGTCGAGCCCGGGCTCCCGGCCGCTGAAGGGCCGCCGGTCCTCGCTCCTGCTGCTGAACATCCTCGCGGCCGTGGCCGCTGCCGCCGGCGGGCCCGCGGCCGCGGCGGACGCGCCGGCCGTGCTCCACCTCCGCAACGGGGGCTCCGTCGCCGGCAAGCTCGCCGAGGGCGATCGGCCCGACCTCGTCCGCTGGCAGGCGGCCGCGTTCGTCGACCCCTTCGAGTTCACCACGGGGGCGCTCAACGCGATCCACTTCCCCGTACCGGCCGAGCTGCCCAGGCCGGCGGGCGACTACTGCTTCGAGCTGGCCGGCGGCGACGTCGCCTTCGGGACGCTCCTGGCCCTGGACGCCGAACGGGCCGAGCTGGACATCCCGAGGCTCGGCCGCGCCCGCATCGATCGAGCGATGATCGGCCGGATCTATCGCTGGCGGAACAGCGCCGACCTGGTCTACCTCGGCCCCAGCGGCCTCTCCGGCTGGCAGGAGCCCGCGGGCAAGAAGGCGTGGAAGGAGGACCAGGGCCAGCCCTGGACCGATCAGGAGGGCGCGCTGCTCCGCGGCGATCTGCACCTACCGGCCAGGGCGACCGTCGAGTTCGAGATCTCCTGGAAGAACAAGCCGGATTTCGTCCTGGCGATGGGGGTCGGGGAGGACGAGAAGACGGTCCAGCGGGCGTTCCGCTTCGAGGTCTGGGAGCGGGACGTGATCATCCAGCGCGAGACCGAGCAGGAGGCGGACGTGGCCTCGGTGGGCGAGATCGTCCAGGGCCCGGGCCGCATCCACCTGATCGCCTACCTCGACCAGGAGAAGGGCCGGGCCCTTGTCTTCACGGCGGAGGGCAAGCCGCTGGCCGACCTCAAGGTCGCCTCGGCCCAGCCCCGGCCGCTGGGCGGCCTCTCGCTGGCGAACAAGCACGGCGACCTGAGGCTGGAGCGGTTGCGGATCAGCCGCTGGAACGGCGAGCCGCCCCGGCAGGTGGAGCGCGGCCAGTCTCGCATCCACCGGGCCGACGGCTCGATCGTCTACGGCAAGGTCGAGAGGTTCGATCCCGCCGCGAAAGCGTTCTCGATCCGCGACTCGAAGGGAGCCGCGACCATCGCCGAGGACCAGATCGCCGCGGTCTACCTGTCGGTCGCCGATAAGCCCCATGCCCGATCGCTGGCGGTCGTCTACCAGGACGGGACCCGGATCAGCGGCGACCCCCAGCGGGTCGGTCCCGCGAAGCTCTCGCTCCGCGTGCCCGGCATCCCGGAGCCCCTGTCGCTGTCCACGACCGGGCTGCGTTCCCTGGTCGCCCTCGGCCCGGCGGAGTCGCCCGAGGCCCTGGGCGGGCAGCTCGGCGTGCTCGAGCTGGAGGGCGTCAGGCTGCCGGGCCGACTGGTAGACAGCCCGGCCGACGCGGGGGCGAACTGCCTGGTCTGGCGGCCGCAGGGGAGCCGCACGCCGAGCACCATCCGTCCGGGCGGCTCCGGCAAGATCGTCTACCGCGAGGCGCCTCCCCAGCGCCCTCAGCCGCGGACGACGCAACGCCCGCCGGCCCAGCCGGCGGGGGCCGCCGGGTTCCTCACCGGGTTCATCTCGGCGCTGGGCGGGAACCAGCCCACGCTCTCCACGGCGCGGCGGAAGTCGCTCTACCTGAGGAGCGGCGACGTGATCCCCTCCGAGATCACGAGGATCGACGAGCGGGGCGTCAGCTTCCGCACCTCGCTCTCGGCGAGCACGTTCGTCGGCCACGACAAGGTGCAGGCGGTGGAGCTCGCCCACGCGGCCGACACCGCCATCAAGATCTCCAAGGCGAAGCGCGATCGCCTGATGACGCTGCCCCGGATGCAGAAGGGCAATCCGCCCACTCACCTGGTCCGCTCGCGGAACGGGGACTTCCTCCGGGGCCGGGTGGTGAAGCTCGACGACAAGGCCCTGGAGATCGAGATCCGGCTGGAGGAGCGGCAGATCCCCCGCGACCGGCTCGCCACGATCATCTGGCTCCATCCCGAGGAGTCCTCGACCGCGGGCAAGCCCGCCGGCCCCGCGCCTGCCCCGCCGGCAACCGAGGGGGGCATCCGGGTGCAGGCCGTCTGCCACGACGGCATCCGGCTGACCTTCCTCGCCGACCGGCTGGCCGGCGGCTCGCTCGCGGGCAAGGGCGACGTGCTCGGACCGTGCCGCGTGTCGCTCAACGACGTCGACCAGCTCCTGATCGGCGGAGGCATCGAGCAGGCCGCTGCCCTGATGACCTTCCAGCAATGGAAGCTTCAGAACGCCCTCGAGCCCCGGGAGGCCGCCGCCTCCGGTGACCCCGCGAGCGGGCGCAAGCCGGGGACCGAGTCCAGCCTCGTCGGCAAGGCGGCGCCCGACTTCGAGCTCGAACTCCTCGGCGGCAAGAAGTTCCACCTGGCCGACGCGAAGGGGAAGCCGGTCATCCTCGACTTTTGGGCCACCTGGTGCGGCCCTTGCCTGCAGGCGATGCCCCAGGTGGAGCAGGTGGCCAGGGAGTTCCAGGATCGCGGCGTGCGGCTCATCGCCGTGAACCTCCAGGAGGAGCCCGAGCAGATCACCCCGATGCTCGAGCGGCACAAGCTCCACCCGACGGTCGCCCTCGATCGCGACGGCGCCGTGGCCGAGAAGTACGCGGCCGCCGCGATCCCCCAGACCGTGATCATCGACCGCGAGGGGAACATCGCGCGGCTGTTCGTGGGTGGCGGCAACCAGCTCGCCGACCAGCTCCGCGAGGCCTTGCGCAGCGTGCTCCAGGAGGGTGCGGACAAGGCCGACCAGAAGCCGGCCGGGGCGAAGCCCGCTCCCGCGGGTGGCTGAGAGACTTCTTTCGACCGTTACGGAAGGTCCGCCGGGCTCATGAACGACGCTCGTGTCGCCGTGCCTCTCCTGCTGACCCTGCTGGTCAGCGACGTGTCCGCGGGGGAGCCGCGCGAGGCCCGCGGCCGGGTCGTGGACGCGCAGGTGCCGGCCGAGAAGCTCCGGGAGGAGCCTGCTCGTCGCCTTGAGGCTGCCGGTCGCCCTTGACTGCGGCGTTCAGGCCAGGATTTCCCGGATGACCCGGCCGTGGACGTTCGTCAGGCGGCGGCGGATGCCGTTGTGATAGAACGTCAGCCGCTCGTGGTCGATCCCGAGCAGATGCAGCAGGGTGGCATGGAAGTCGTGCCAGGGCACGGGCGACTCGACGGCCTTCCAGCCGATCTCGTCGGTCGCGCCGTGGGCGATGCCCGGCTTTAGACCGCCGCCGGCGAGCCAGCAGGAGAAGCCGTAGCGGTTGTGGTCGCGACCAGGCCCGACGACGCTGGCGGCCGACTGGGCGAACGGCGTGCGGCCGAACTCGGTCGTGAACAGGACGAGCGTGTCCTCGAGCATCCCCCTCTGCTTCAGGTCGCGGACCAGCGCGGCGACGGGCTGGTCGATGCGCACCGCCTCGGCGGAGTGGTTCTCCTTCACGTTCTCGTGCGCGTCCCAGCTCGTGCGCGGGTTCCCGGCGATCGGGCCGCCGGAGTAGATCTGCACGAAACGCACCCCGCGCTCGAGCAGCCGGCGGGCCAGCAGGCAGCGGCGGCCGCAGTCGGCGGTCTCGGGACGGTCGAGCCCGTAGCGCGCGCGGATGGACGCGGGTTCGCCGCCGAGGTCCGCGGCCTCGGGGACGGCCGTCTGCATCCGGGCCGCCAGCTCGTAGCTCCGGATCCTGGCCGTGAGGATCGACTCCTCGCCGTGCTCGCGGGCGTGCTCGTCGTTCACGCCCGCGAGGAATTCACGGGCCGCTCGCTCGGCGGCCGGGTCGACGGGCCGGGCGGGGCGGAGGTTGCGCACCGGTTCCGGGCCGCCGCGGAAGACGGCTCCCTGGTGCTCGGCCGGCAGGAACCCGCTCGTCCAGTTCGAGGCGGCGCCGTTGGGCTCGCCGCGGCCGTCGGGAAGCACGACGTACGCCGGCAGGTCTTCCGATTCGCTCCCCAGACCGTACGAGAGCCAGCTCCCGAGGGCGGGATAGCCGTTGAACTGGAACCCGCTGTTGAGCACGAAGAGCGCGGGGGTGTGGTTGGCGCTCTCCGCGGTCATGGACCGGATGATCGTCAGGTCGTCCGCGATGCCCGCGATGTGCGGGAATAGCTCGGAGAGGAACAGGCCGCTCCGTCCGCGCGGGTGGAATTCCCAGTCGTTCTTGCGGATCAGGCCGACCTGGCCGAAGAAGATGTCCGGCGGGGTGTCGGTCTGGAGCGTCTTGCCGGGGAACCTCGCCAGCTCGGGATTGTAATCGAACGAATCGAGGTGGCTGAGCCCGCCGACGACGGTGATCTGTACCGCGCGGCGGACCTTCGGGACGAGCCTGTAGGACCCTCCCGGCGCCCGCGTTGCCTGGTCGCGTGCCTCACCTGCTCGGAGCGAGCCCTCGCGATGGAGCAGATCCAGGAGGGCCGTCGCGCCCAGACCCCGCAATCCCCACGAGAAGAAACCCCGCCGATCCACGAGCGAGAGTGCGGGGACCCTGTCGGACGGAGTCGTATCGTCGAACGGAGGCATCTGGGGACGCTCCCTCACGGGATGACAACGAACTCGTTAGCGTTGAAGAGCGACCGGCACAGCGCGGCGAGCCCGTGATTCCGGACAAGATCGCGCGCGGCTCCAAGCTCACGGGGGCGGGGATCTCGCTGGAACAACCGTCGATAGACCCGGATCACCCGTCTCTCGACGTCGGCGCCCGGGGCCTCCTGGACGACCCGCCCCGCCAGGGCGTCCGCCAACCGGAGCGTGAAGGCGTCGTTCCAGAGCGAGAGGGCCTGGGTGGGTGTCGTCGTGACATTGCGCCGTGGCGCCGCGGCCGCCGGGTCGGGGCAGTCGAAGCTGTCGAGCAGTCCCTGGTTGGCCCCCCTGGGCGTGAACCGGTAGACGCTCCGGCGATGGTACGGCGGCCCCGCGGGGTCGATGGGATCGAAGTAGGCGGTCCCGTTGCCGCCGGTCTCGCGATAGTCGGAGAAGCCGGGTCCTCCCATTTCGGTGTTCAGCAATCCCGCCGCGGCGAGCATCGCGTCGCGCAGGGCTTCTCCCTCCAGGCGGAGCGGCCGCTTCCGCCAGAGCAGCCGGTTGTCCGCGTCGGCCGTCAGGCCCTCGCCCGCGGCGCCGGGCCTGGCGATAAGTGGCCGACGTGACGATCAGCCGGTGGATCTCCTTGAGCCGGAACCCGCGGGCGATCAGCTCGGCCGCCAGCCAGTCGAGCAACTCGGGATGGCTGGGCCGGCCGCCGTTGAAGCCGAAGTCGTTGGGCGTCTCGACCAGGCCTACCCCGAAGTGATGATGCCAGAGTCGGTTGACGATCACCCGGGCGAACAACGGATTCGCGGGGTGTGCGACCCACTCCGCCAGCCTGCGGCGGCGCTCCCCCTCGGGTGCATCGGCCGGCATCCCGAAGTCCGCGGCGGGGCCCGCGAAGGCGACGCTCTGGATCGCCCCAGGTGCGACCGGCTCCGCGGGGGTCGTCACCTGCCCGCGCTTCAGGAGGCGGGTCGGTGCCGGCTGCTGCGCCAGGCAGGTGTAAACCTTCGTCGCTCCCCGCCCGGAGAGCCTCAATTCACGCTCGCCATGCTGGACTCCGGACAGGGCCGAGGCCAGGCGATAATAGTCCCGCTGGTCGACGGGGTCGAACTTGTGATCGTGGCATCGCCCGCAGTTCACGGTCAGGCCGAGGAACGTCTGGCCGACGCTGCCGATGAGATCCTCGAGTTCATCTTGCCGAGCGATCTGACGGGCCATGTCGTTCTGGGCGACGACCGTGTTGTGGATGCCGGCCACCAGGAAGCCTGTCGCCGCGACGGAGTCCGGGTTCCCGGCGTCGAGCAGGTCGCCGGCGAGCTGAAGCCGGCAGAACCGGTCGTACGGCAGGTCCGCATTGAGCGCGCGGATCACCCAGTCGCGATAAGGCCAGGAGCTCCGGCGCGGGGTGTTCCGCTCGAATCCGTCGCTCTCGCCGTAGCGGATCACGTCGAGCCAGTGCCTGGCCCAGCGCTCCCCGAGGTGCGGCGAGGCGAGCAGGCGATCGACCATCGCCTCGTACGCCGACGATTCGGGTTGTCGGACGAAGGTGCGGACGGAGTCGTCATCCGGGGGCAGGCCCAGCAGGTCGAACGAGAGCCGCCGCGCGAGCGTGTGGCGGTCGGCCTCGCGCGAGGGCTCCAGTCCCTTCGCCTCAAGGCGGGCCAGGACGAAGCGATCGATCGGGTTGCGGGGCCAGCTCGCGTCGCGGACATCGGGAGGCTCGGGCCGTCGGATCGGCCCCAAGGACCACCAGTCGCGGCCCGCGCGGGTCTCGGTCGAGTAGGCGAACCGGTCGATGGGGGCTGTGCCCCAGCTTGCTCCGCCTTCCAGCCAGCGCCTCAGGGTGGCCTTCTCGACCGCCGGTAGGGGCCGCTTCGGCGGCATCTCGTCGGCCTCGACTCGCTGCCAGAGCGGGCTCTCCTCCAGCTTCCCGGCGACCACCGCCGCGCCGCTCTCGCCCCCCTTAAGGACGCCGTCCGGACGGCTCAGGTCGAGGCCGCCCTTCGGGGTGGCCCCGCCGTGACAGTCCAGGCAGCGGCTCGCCAGGATGGGGGCCACCGCACGGTCGAAATCGACCGGAGTCGCCGTTCGCGACGGAGGCGCCGGGAGGGCGGCGGTCGATGGTCGGCACATCGCGAGTGCGACGACCATGGCCAGCATCACGGGGCGACTCGGGCACGGAGCGTTCATGACGTCGGCTCGGATTCTGTCCGCCGGGAATCTCGATGTTCAAAAAGTATCAAACTCCCGGGCGAATGCGAGCCTCCCCGCACTGCGTCGGGAACTCGAGGGTCGGGTTGGTTCGGACTGGCCTGGCTCGCGTCGCGTATCCGTCATAAAATCCTCTTCATGGAGCAAGCCGGCCGGGATTGCGAGCGACGGCCGCTCGTCCTTTCACCGTTTCAGACCAAGAGCCAGGAGTCATCCCTTGCGTACGCGTGATCTCAGCGTTGGCATCCTGATGGCGGTCGCTTTGGCCATCGGGGGATGCGCCCCTCCGGCCGAGCCGGTCCCCGTCGCGGGCTCGCCCGCTGTCGCCCCTCCGGCGACCGGCGCCACGAAGGCGACCCGCATCGAGGCGGGGCCCGATGCCGCTGGGCGAGCCCAGACCGCGGCTCATCAAGGCGAAGCCCGGAGAGGTGATCGAGTTCGGGACCGGCAAGTTCGAGTTCCAGGCCACGCTCTCCCTCGATGTCAGCAAGGTGACGCTCAGGGGACAGGGGGCCGACAAGACCATCCTCAGCTTCAAGGACCAGGGCCAGGGGACCGGAGGTGAGGGGACTCCTGATCACGTCGAAGGAAGGGGTGACGCTTCAGGACCTGGCCGTCGAGGACGCCAGGGGCGACGCGATCAAGGTCAACGGCACGAAGGGCCTGACCCTGAAACACGTCCGCACCGAATGGACGGGAGGGTCGAAGGAGACCAACGGAGGCTACGGCATCTATCCGGTGCTCTGCACCGACGTGCTGATCGAGGGCTGCACGGTTCGAGGGCCTCCGATGCCGGCATCTACGTGGGCCAGTCGGAGAACATCATCGTCCGCCGCAACACCGTCGAGCAGAACGTCGCCGGAATCGAGATCGAGAACTGCACGAGGGCCGACGTCTACGAGAACACGGCGACGGATAACGCCGGGGGCATCCTCGTCTTCACCATGCCCGATCTGCCGAAGAAGGACGGGCGCCACTGCCGGAGTTTACAAGAACAGCGTGAAGTCCAACAATCATGTGAACTTTGCCCCCAAGGGGAACATCGTCGCCTCGGTGCCCCCGGCACGGGCGTCATGATCATGGCCAGCGACGAGGCCGAGGTCTTCGACAACGACATCGAGGGCAACCAGACCGCCGGGCTCTCGATCGTCAGTTATCTCCTGACCGAGAAGCCGCTGAAGGATGAGCAGTACGACCCGTTCTGCGAGTCGATCCACGTCCACCACAACCGCTTCAAGGGCAACGGCGGGAAGCCCGACGGGGCCCTCGGGCAACTCGTCGCCCAGGTGGTGGGCTCGCCCCTGCCCGACATGCTCTACGACGGGATGATCAACCCCGCGAAGGCGAAGGATGGCGTGTTGCCGAAGGAGCTGGCCATCCACATCCGCGACAACGGCGAGGCCACCTTCGCCAACTTCGACGCACCGGGCCTCAGGGCCGCGACCCCCGCCGGCAGCGCGGCGGCCGGGGCCGGCAAGGGGCCCAAGGTCGTCCGCGACCTGAAGCAGTACGCCGGCGAGCTGCCCCCGCTGGCTCCCGTGGTCATCGAAGGGGTGCAGTGAGGATGGGTTCCCGTTCGTCCAAGCGCATGGCCAGGCTCTCGCTTCGCTGGCCCTCCACCCACCGCTCCCCCGCGAGGGGGGAGGGCTTTCGAGTCGTCCGCTCCCCCCAACGTGGGAGAGGGTCAGGGTGGGGGGGGCTGGACGCTGAAGTGAAGCCTAACCACGGCAACCCGCTTAGGTCCTCCTTATTCCTCTTGCTCCTGGGCCTGCCCTCTCTGGCGGGCTGCGGCGGGACGGCCCCGGGACCGGCCGCGGCGCCGGCGCCTCGTCCCGTCTCCGCGTCGTCCTCCGCCGACACTGGCGAGCCCCCAGAGAAGCTCTCGGCGTTCGGCCTCTTTCGAGGTAACCCCGCGGACCAGCAGCCGGCCGAGGGTGTGATCTCCTACGACCTGAACACGCCGCTGTTCACGGACTACACCCTCAAGTTCCGGTTCATCAAGCTCCCGCCCGGTGCACACGCGACCTACCACGCCGAGGACGCCTTCGACTTCCCCGTCGGCACGGTGATCGCCAAGACCTTCGCCTACCCGACCGACGCGCGTGATTCCTCCAGGGGGCGGCGGCTGATCGAGACTCGGATTTTGAGGCGCGAGGCATCCGGCTGGATGGGCCTGCCCTACCTCTGGAACGATGCCCAGACCGAGGCGACCCTGGAGGTCGCCGGCGGGACGGTCGACGTCTCCTGGATCCACACCGACGGCAAAACTCGCAAGAACAATTACATCATCCCCAATTCAAACCAGTGCAAGGGTTGCCACATCACCGGCGACACCGTGACGCCGATCGGGCCGAAGGCGCGGCACCTGAACCGGGACTTCGCGTATGCGACCGGGGCGGAGAACCAGCTCGAGCACTGGACGAAGGCCGGCGCCCTTGTCGGTGCGCCCGCGCACACGGCCGCGCCCCGGCTGGCCGTCTGGGACGATCCCCGGAGCGGGACACTGGACGAACGTGCCCGCGCCTGGCTCGAGGTGAACTGTGCCCACTGCCACAATCCTCAGGGGCCCGCGAAGAACTCGGGGCTCGACCTGCTGGCGTCGCAGAAGAACCCGACCGCCTACGGGTTCATGAAGGCGCCCGTCGCCGCCGGCCGCGGCTCGGGCGGGCTCGAGTTCGACATCGTGCCGGGCCATCCGGAGAAATCGATCCTCGCCTACCGGATCAACTCGACGGACGCGGGGATCATGATGCCCGAGCTGGGCAAGCGCCTGGTCCACGAGGAGGGCCTGGCGCTCGTCCGCGAATGGATCGCGGCCATGGACGATCCCTCGAAGGCGGCGGCGCCCGCGGCGTCGGCATCGAGCACCTCGCCAGGCTCGGCCGCCCTGGGGGCCGTCGACGGGGACCGATTCTCGACCCTCCCCGCCACGCTCTGGAAGGGCAAGCCCGGCGAACGCGCCTGGTGGTGGCAGGTGTCGTTCCCGGAACCTCGACGGATCGGGACGATCCTCCAGGTCCACGGCGATCACGAGTACGCGCTGAAGAATGCCCCCAGGGGCTACGTCTGGCAGGCCACCAGGGATGGCCAGGCCTGGGAAGACCTGCCGGAGACGGTCACCGCGAACGAGCGCCGGATGTTCCGGATCCATCGCCTGAAGAATCCGGTGAACGCACGCGGGCTGAGGCTGGCGATCGCCTCGGCGGACGGCGAGGCGCCTGTGCTCCGCGAGGTGGAGTTCCAGGCCGACCCGCGGGCCGAGATCGCATTCCCGCCATGGGCGGTCATTGTCAGCACGACCGGATCGGCCGAGGTCCCGGGCGAGGGCGCTTCGAGCTTCCGCAAGCTCGCCCGCTCCTGCCGGGGTTGGGAACAGCTCCAGTTCCAGAATGCCTGGCTCGGCGACTTCCGGGCCGGATTCCTCGCGGACGAGCCCCGCCCGCTGGCCGCGTTCCTCTCGGGCAATTTCATCGACTGGTGCCAGCAGGATCGCGAGCACTGGAAGGGGACCGCGGAGGTCCTCCGCCGGGCGAGCCTGCCGATGTGGGCCTCTTGCGGGGGTGCCCAGGGCCTGGCCATCCTGGCCGAGACGGGCGTCGAGAAGCCCTGGGACTGCCCCCAGTGCCGGGACCCCGCCCATCCGAAGTTGCCGATCTACGGCCATATCCGGGGATCGACCCGCGTGAAGTGCGGCGACTATTCCGGCTGCGTCTTCGAGCGCGGGCCAATGGCGATCCGGCGGCTTTCGGACGATCCGGTCTTCCGGGGCCTGCCCGAGGAGTTCCTCGCCATGGAGAGCCACTGTGGCCAGATCGAATGGCCGCCGGCCGGCTGGGAGCTGATCGCGACCTGCGGTCGGGACGGGAAGACGAAGACCCAGTGCCTGAAGCTCAAGGACCGGCCGATCTACGCGGCCCAGTTTCACATCGAGATGGAGGGCACGCCGGACACTTCGCGGACGATCATGAGCAACTTTCTGGACCTCGCGCGCCGGGCGAATGCAGCGCGTGAGGGGCCGGTCCCGAACGACCGGATCTCCCGGAGACCACGCCATGACGCTGGCATTGGAGCAGATCGAGCAGCGGGTCTGTGACATCACCTCGGAGCAACTCGGGATCCCGCGCGAGCGGATCGGCCCCTCAGACCGAATCATCGAGGATCTGCATTGCGACAGCCTCGACCTCGTCGAGCTGCTGATGCAACTCGAGGAAACCTTCGAGGTCACGATCCCCGATCGGCCGGCGGATTCCCTGTTCAAGGCGATCTTCGCCCGACAACCCTTCCGGCTCCGGGATCTCGCGGAGCTGGTCTACCTGCACCAGGGGACCGGGAAGTCCGAGCGCTCGTTCTGGCGGTATGAGAGGAGCCAGCCGCCGCCTTTCACGTCCGTCCCATTCACCCAGCTCGGGGGCCGGTTCGATGGCCGCATCGGAGGGACATCCCTTCTGGAACCGTTCGGCGGCGAAGGTGACGCAGTTCGGCATCGCCGGCGGTCCGACGGTATGCGCTGCGCCCTGATCCCCGAGGCGGCCGTGGAGCTCGGCTCGGACGAGAGCTTCGGCCACGCCGACGAGCTGCCGAGGCACACCGCGGAGGTTGACGCCTTCCTGATCGACGCGGAGCCCGTCTCGACCACGGCCTACTGCCGGTTCCTGAACTCCGCGGGCGACGTGCCGCCGGGCGTCCTGGCCGACTGGTTCGTCCTCGATCCCGACGACGACCGGGATGAGCACATGCTGATTCATAAGGCGGAATCCGGCTGGGGCCCCGTGCCCGGGACCGAGCGCTGGCCGATGATCCTGGTCTCCTGGTTCGGCGCCAATGCCTACTCGCTCTGGGCCAACGGCGAGGACTGGCACGGCTACGCGGGGGAGCCCGGCGCGGAGCCGGCCAGCTTCCTGCCGAGCGAGGCCCAGTGGGAGTACGCGGCGCGGGGGGCCCGGTTCCGGGCGTTCCCCTGGGGAGACGACCCGCCGTCGGACGAGTGCATGCGCTATGCCCGACACCGAAAGGCGAACACCTACCGGGCGGATTCGCTCCCCATGGCCGACGTGAACGCGGAGCTCGGGATGTCGCCGTTCGGGTTGCACCACATGGCCGGCAACGTCTGGCAGTGGTGCCGCGACTGGTACGACAATCACTTCTACGCGGCTCCGGGGGCATGCCAAAGGAATCCGGTCAACCTCACGGCCTCGAAGACACGGAGCGAACGGGGCGGGAGCTGGGTCGGTCCGGCCGACCTCTGCCGTAGCTCGTACCGGCGCGGCCGCCCTCCCCTGGCCCGGGGGCGTTGCCTGGGGTTCCGGTGTATCGCCCGGGTTCCGTGAGCCCCCGGGGGGCCGTTCAGGTCTCCAGGGGCGTCTCGCAGGCCGCGAGCCTGCGGTCCAGCAGTTCGCGTTCGAACGGCGATGTCGTGAACTCCCGGGCGCGCCGGAGGTGCTCCCGGGCCCGGGCCATGTCGCCGGCCCGGCGGTAGAGCTCACCCAGGCAGGCGTCGCGCAGGGGGTAGTGCCGCAGGCTCGCGTCGCCTCCCAGCGACTCGATGATCTGGATCCCCGCCTCGGGCCCGTCGAGGTGGGCCACCACGACCGCGCGATTCAGCGCGTAGATCGGCGAGGGGCGGAGGCTGACCAGCACGTCGTAGAGCCGGAGGATCTGGGCCCAGTCGGTCTCGGCGAAGGTCCTGGCCGAGCAGTGGAGCATGGCGACGCCGGCCTCGAGCTGGAAGGCCGAGACGGTCCGCCCCGTGGCCGAGAGGTCGAGGTACCAGCGGGCCCGCTCGATCAGCTCGCGGTCCCATTTCGAGCGGTCCTGGTCTTCCAGCAGGAGCAGCCGCCCCTCGGTGTCGGTGCGGGCCTCGAACCGCGCGGCGTGGAAGAGCATCAGGGCCAGAAGGGCGAGCGTGGACGGCGTGCGACAATCGGGGTGCCCGGTCAGGAGGTGGCAGAGGCGCACGGCCTCCTCGCAGAGATCCAGCCGGATCGCGACATCCCCGGTCGTCGCGGCGTAACCCTCGTTGAACAGCAGGTAGAGGCACTGGTGGACCGAGTCGAGTCGCCGCGCCAGATCCTCCGAGCGAGGGACCGACAGCTCGACCCCCTGCTCGACGAGCTGCTGGCGTGCCCGCTGGATCCGCTTCTTCACCGACTCCTCGGTGACCAGCAGCCCTCGGGCGATCTCGGCGTTGCTGAAGCCGCCGAGCGACTTGAGGGTGAGCGCGAGCTGGTTCTCCGGGCCCAGGGCGGGATGGCAGCAGGCGAACATCAGCCGGAGCTGGCTGTCCTCGATCTGGCTGTCCAGGAACAGGTCGTCGAAGGCCGGCTCCGTCTCCTTCGGCCTCAGCCGGGCCCAGCCTGGCGCCAGGCGGAGCAATGTCTCGCGCTGGCGGAGGGCGTCCACCACCTTGTTCCGGGCGACGCGGTGCATCCAGCCGGAGGGGTTGTCCGGGACGCCCTGGAGCCGCCAGACCTGGAGCGCCTCCACGAGCGCGGACTGGACCATGTCCTCGACCAGGTCCAGGTGGCGCAGGCCGAAGACCCGAGCGAGGACCGAGACGAGGCGGCCCGATTCGTGGCGGAAGAAGTGCTCGACCAGCCGCTCGGCGGGCTCGCGGGTCGGAGAACCTCCCGGAGACTGCCGGTCGGCCGGTCGGGCCGGGTCGTTGCTCATATCGGATGGTTCGTCCGGATCAACTCATCGAGGCGGCCAGCCCGGCCATCTCGCGGATCTCGACGTTGCCTCCCTCCTCGGTGTTCGGGCAGCTCTTCGCATGCTTCACCGCTTCTTCGAAGCTGGCCGCCTGGATGACCGAGTAGCCGCCGAGGACCTCTTTGGACTCGACGAACGGGCCGTCGGTGACGACCTTGCTGGACGAGACCACCCGGCCCTCGGGCTTCAGCGCGTCGCCGGGGTCGACCATCCAGCCCTCCGCGAAGCCCTGGCCGATCCACTTCGACCATCGGTCCATCGATTTCTGCATGTCCTCGGGGGAGAACTGGCTCATGTCGAACGGCTGGCTGCGGTAGACGAAGAGATACTTCGGCACGGATCTTCCTCCGGGTCAAAGGACTGGGGGCGAAACATCGCCAGTGACGCGAGGCTGGGGCTCCACCACCGCCGCCTCGAGGTCACCGTCGGCAAGTTGACGAACGGGGGACCGGCCAGGGGACAGGACGCGATACTTTTTTCCAGAAACAGGATAACGGGGTTGCCGCCCGATCGAAATGGCGGTCGATCAGAAGGCGAAATCGATCCGATGGGCACCCGGATCGAGACAACCTGGGGGGCTCCACCCGGAGGATGATCCCGCTGCCGAGGAGACAGGGGCCCGGAAGCGACCGGCGAGCAGGCCGTGGGCGGGAAAGGCATGACGTCCGCCCTGGCCGCGGCACGGATCCTCAATGTTCGCATTGAGATGCGGCCCAGCACGACGGACTCCCCTCGATTCTTCCTCGGACGGGAGCGATCGGCCCTCACCCTCTAGCCTCCCGATTGGTCAGGGCCGGATCCTCGGCCCCTTTCCGGAAAGAATCGCCAGTTCCGGAGATCGCTTGTCGATCGGCTCGCTCGTCGAACGACCAAGGGCAGATGACTCGTCGAACGACCAAGCGCAGATGAATTGGAGAATGGGCCTCACGCGGGGAGTCGTCCGGCGCCCGGTCCAGCGGATTCGGGGTCCGTTGAACCATGCCTGCATCGTCGATCTGATCGCGGCACGCGAGCCGTTCCTTGGGAAGAACTCAGGTGATTTCACCCTGCGCGGGGCGTACGATTTGGGGACTGTCCCAAGCGACCAGGTTACTCTCTCGCCGGAGGCACCCCGATGACCGAACCCCGATCGAATCTGAATCGCCGCGAGTTCATCCAGGCGGGAGCAGCCGGGCTGGCCGCGACGGCCCTGGTGGTCCCCACCGCGGCGGCGCAGGAGAAGACACCCGGCGGCATCCCGCTGCGGCCCCTGGGACGGACCGGGGAGAAGGTCTCGATGCTGGCCCTCGGGGGCTTCCACGCCGCGGTCCCCGAGAACGAGGCCGACAGCATCAGGCTGATCCAGCGGGCCTTCGACGAGGGGATCACCTTCTTCGACAACGCCTGGGACTACATGGACGGCAAGGCCGAGGAGCGGATGGGCAAGGCCATCTCCCAGGGCGGCCGCCGCGACAAGATCTTCCTGATGACCAAGTGCTGCGGCCGGACCGCCAGGGAGGCCCAGTCGAACCTCGAGGATTCCCTTCGCCGCCTGCAGACCGACCGCATCGACCTCTGGCAGTTCCACGAGATCAACTACGACAACGACCCCGAGTGGGTCTTCCAGCAGGGCGGGGCGCTCGAGTTCGCACTGAAGGCGAAGGAGCAGGGCAAGGTACGCTACCTGGGCTTCACCGGCCACAAGCACCCCGAGATTCATCTCAAGATGCTGGCCAGGCCCTTCGAATGGGCGACCGTCCAGATGCCCTTGAACATCATGGATACGCACTACCGGAGCTTCCAGAAGCAGGTGCTGCCGGTCCTCAACCAGCGCGGGATCGCCCCGCTGGGCATGAAGAGCCTGGGCGGCTTCGGCAACATCGTCAAGAACACCGGCATCCCCGTCGAGGATGCGCTGCGGTACGTCTTCTCGCTGCCCATCGCGTCGCTGGTCTCGGGCATCGATTCCGAGAAGGTCCTCGACCAGAACCTCAAGATCGCCCGCGAGTTCACCCCGATGACCGGGGACGAGGTCGCGGCGCTCGAGGCGAAGGCCTTGCCCCACGCCGGGGACGGCCGGCTGGAGCTGTTCAAGTCGACTCAGGTCTTCGATGGCGTGGCCCATCGCAAGCAGCACGGGTTCGCGGGCGGGACCTGACCGGCAAGGTCCCCTGGACAGCCCGGCGAAACTCGGAAGAATGCTCGACTCGATTCCGATCCTTTCCTGGGCGTCGTCGCGAGATGAAGGGGGACCCCGCATGAGTGCAGTCCGCGTGCTGGTGGGAACACGCAAAGGCGCGTTCATCCTGACATCCGACGGGAAGCGGCAGAAGTGGGACATCTCCGGCCCGCACTTCGCGGGCTGGGAGATGTATCACCTCAAGGGCTCCCCGGTCGACCCGAACCGGATCTACGCCTCGCAGTCCAGCGGCTGGTTCGGGCAGATGATCCAGCGTTCCGACGACGGCGGCAAGACCTGGGAGGCCGTCGGCAACGAGTTCAAGTACGACGGCGTCCCGGGCACGCACCAGTGGTACGACGGCACCCAGCACCCCTGGGAATTCAAGCGCGTCTGGCACCTCGAGCCGTCGCTCGACGATCCCGACACCGTCTATGCCGGGGTCGAGGACGCCGCCATGTTCATCTCGAAGGACGCCGGCAAGACCTGGCAGGAACTCTCGGGCCTACGGGGCCACGAGACCGGCTCCCAGTGGTCGCCCGGCGCGGGCGGGATGGGGCTGCACACGATCCTCCTGGATCGGGTCAAGAAGGGGCGGATGTTCATCGCGATCAGCGCGGCCGGCTCGTTCCGCAGCGACGACGGCGGCACGACCTGGAAGCCCATCAACCGCGGGCTCCGCTCGCAGTACATCCCGGACCCGGAGGCGCTGGTCGGCCACTGCGTGCACCGGATCGCCATGCACCCCTCGCGGCCCGACGTGCTCTATATGCAGAAGCACTGGGACGTGATGCGGAGCGACGACGCCGGCGAGAACTGGCACGAGGTCAGCGGCAACCTGCCCACGGACTTCGGCTTCCCGATCGACGTCCACGCCCACGAGCCGGAGACGATCTACGTCGTGCCGATCAAGAGCGACTCCGAGCACTTCCCGCTCGACGGCAAGCTCCAGGTCTGGCGGAGCCGGACGGGGGGCAACGAGTGGGAGGCCCTCACGAACGGGCTGCCCCAGGGCGATTGCTACGTGAACGTGCTCCGCGAGGCGATGGCGGTGGATTCGCTCGACGCCTGCGGCGTCTACTTCGGCACGACCGGCGGCCAGGTGTACGCCTCGGCCGATGCCGGCGACCACTGGGAGCCGATCGTCCGCGACCTGCCCGCCGTCCTCTCGGTCGAGGTCCAGACGTTATCATGATCCGCGTCGAGATCCCGTTCCATCTCCGGACGCTGGCGAAGGTGAAAGGAGAGGTGGCCCGACGTCGAGGGCCCCGGCACCCAGCGCTCCGGCCGCGATGCCCTCGAAGCTCAGTTCCCGGTCCTCCGCGGGACGATCCGCGACCACGTCACCCTGCGCCGGCGGCCGTTCCTCCGGTTCTACGCCTGCGAGCAGGATCTCTCGCTCGACGACCCCGACACCCCCCTGCCCGACCCCGTCGCCCGTGGCGACGAACCGTTCCTCATCATCGGCGGCATCGCGGGGGGGTGATCGGGCTGACGCCGGAGGCTGGGGGCTTCACCCGTTTGAACCACCGACTCACGTCGGTGGTCAGGTATTGGTTGGCTCACGGGATGAAGGGGTTGTCGGGCAGCGCTCCGGCCGCACCGGCCTCGAGCCGGCGGAGGAGCGCCTCGACTTCGTTCCAAAGGGCCTGGAAGTCCTTCCGCTCGGACTGGGGCAGCTTCGCCAGGGCAGCAGCGTCACGCACATCCGCCAGGTCGGCGTCTTCCCGCCACCGCTTCAGCGTCTGCACCACGAACGGCTGCGCCTGGGGCGGGCCGGATCGCAGGGATTCGTCCCAGGCGGCAAGCTCCTGCTTCAGAAAGCCGAGGGCCTGCCGGCGTAGCCTGGCTTTGGCGGACTCGTCGAGGGAGGGCCCCTCGATTCCCTGCCCCCCAGCGGCCAGCACCGCGGCGCAGGCGGCGTTGTAGGGGTGCTGAGCATGTCGGTCGGCGGTGAGGGACCGATCGGCCGCGAGTGCCTCGGACCACAGCCTGGCGGCTGGAGCAAAATGCATCGTGTCATAAGCCCGCTGGGCTAGCGTGAGGCGTTCGGGTTTGTCCTTCGGTTCGCTCCCTTCCAGGACCTCGGCCAGGCGGGCGTCGAGGGCCTCGAACCGCGGGTCCCTCGCCCGCAGTCGATCCAAATCACGCTGTGCATCGGAGGCGCAGACGTCGTCGTCCAAGCCGCGCGCGGCCCTGATCAGGTTCGTCAGATGGCTCGCAAGGAATTGCCGGTACTGGGGGTGTCCGGGGCAAGCAGCCAGGGCCTGCTTCTGCCAGGCGATCGCATCACGGAGCCTCTCACCGGCCTCGGCGAAGCGCCGGGCATCGAGGTCGATCGTCGCGAGATTATTGAGAATGCCACCGAGGCTGCTTGCGTAGTCGCGGGCCTCGGGATGGTCGCGCGCCAGCCGCTCGAAGATCTCCCGCGCCCGCTCGTACGACACCAGCGCCTCTCCCGGCCGGTCGGCCTCGCGGAGCAGGTTTCCGATGTTGCCGTAGCTGGAGGCGAGTTCGCTCTGGAACCGAGATACGGCGGGGTGGTCGCGCGCCAGCCGCTCGAAGATCTCCCGCGCCCGCTCGTGCGACGCCAGCGCCTCTCCCGAGCGGCCGGTCTCACTGAGCATCAGACCGATGCTGTTGTAGCCTACGGCCAGTTCAGCTTGGTACCGAGTGACGGCAGGATTGTGCGCACCAGAAGCTCACGGCTCCGCGCCCGCTGAAAGTCCGCCAGGGCCGTCCGGCTTGCCGGTCTCGCGGAGCAGAACGCCGATACCGTAGTGGCTGGCGGCCAAGTTGTCCTGGAAGCGGGCTACGGCGGGGTGGTCGCCGCCAGCCGCTCGAAGATCTCCCGCGCCCGCTCGTACGATGCCAGCGCCTCTCCCGGCCGGCCGGTCTCGCGGAGCAGAACTCCGATGCCGTAGTGGCTGGCGGCCAAGTTGTCCTGGAAGCGGGCTACGGCGGGGTGGTCGCGCGCCAGCCGCTCGAAGATCTCCCGCGCCCGCTCGTACGATGCCAGCGCCTCTCCCGGCCGGCCGGTCTCGCGGAGCAGGTTTCCGATGTTGCCGTGACTGGCAGCCAGGTCGTCCTGAAACTGTGTGAAAACGGGGTTGTCTCGCGCCAGCCATTCTCGGATCTCCCGCGCCCGCTCGTACGACGCCATCGCGTCGTCCGGATCGCCGGTCTCAAACTGGAGGTCTCCGAGATTGCTGAGACTATCGGCCAGTTCGCCCTGGAACTGCGTAACAGAAGGATAGTCGCGCACCAGACGCTCTCGGATGGCCTTGGATTCCTGATGTAAGCCGAGTGCCTCTTCTTTATCGCCGATCTCGTTGGTCAGTTCCCCTAGCTCGAACGACGCGGCGGCGAGCCGAGAGAGGCACTCGGGCCCGGTGTCGCGGCCTATCTGGATCTGATCCCGCAGATTGCGGAAGAAGGCCAACGGCTCCTTCAGCACGGCAGCCGCGGACGTGCTAGCGACGACTGGGTGCTTGCGGACCCATCGCAGAGCCCGCTCGTGCAGCGGCTCGCGCCAAGCCGCGACCGGCTCGTCGGCCAGCCACCGCTCGAGGTCGTCCGCCAGGGCCCGGCAGCTCGGGTAGCGGTCGTCGGGCCTCGTCCCCATCGCCTTCAGGCAGACGGCCTCGAGCGGCGGATCGATCCACGGGCTGAGCTGGCGGGGACGAGGGAACTCGCCGTTCTGGACGCGGCGGAAGACCTCCCCGATGTTGTCACCCTCGAAGGGGGGCCTGCCGGTCAGCAGGCAGTAGAGCGTGGCACCCAGGCTGTACACGTCGGACCTCGGGCCCAGGGCCTCCAGATCGCCGCGGGCCTGCTCGGGGCTCATGTAGGACGGCGTGCCCAGGGCGCTACCGGGCAGCGTCTCGGCGCTGCCGCTGGCTGAGGAGGGCATCAGCGTCCGCTCGTCGGCCGTCGGGTCGGAGCGGCCGGTCGCCTTGGCCAGGCCCCAGTCGACGACCATGGTCTCGCCGTACTTGCCGACAATGATGTTGCCCGGCTTGATGTCGCGGTGCAACACGCCCCGGGCGTGGGAGTACTCGATCGCGTTGCAGACGTCCAGGAACCGGCGGAGCAGCTTGCGCAGCTCCAGCGAGCGGCGGGCCGGATCCCGCTTCATCGCCTCGTCGCCGTGGTACGCAGCGATGGCGACCTTCAGCGAGTCGCCCTTGATGAACCGCATCGCGTAGAACGGCCGGCCGTCGGCGTAGGTCCCCAGGCCGTAGACCGGCACGATGCCCGGGTGCTCCAGCCCGCCGGTGACCTCCGCCTCGATCAGGAATCGGTGGCGGCTGCTCGGGTCGTCGGCGTGGTGGTCGAGGATCTGCTTGAGGGCCACCTCCCGGTTCAGCTCGCCGTCGAGGGCCACGAAGACGGCTCCCAGGCCGCCCCGGGCGTGGGGCCGCAGGACCCGGAACCGCTGACCCTCGGAGGTGGCAGAGCCGACCGAGAAGCTGGCCGTCGCGTCCGCGTCGGGCTCGGTCGTCTCCGTGGTCCGCGGCAGGCTGGCGCCGAGGTCCGGGTCCGCGAGGGCCAGCAGCCGCTCGCACGTCGAGCGGCCGACGCGGACGGAGGCCAGGCTTCGCTCGGTGTCTCCGCCGTGCTTGCGGACATGACGCTCGACGATCGCCTCGACGGCGGCCCGGTCGTCGGCGTCGATGTCGCCGCGTGCAATGAGGTGGTCGGCCAGCGAACGGTCCTTGTCCCGGGTCCACGCCTGGAACGCGGCGACGAGCTGGCCCTGGTCGATCACCCCGTTCTGGAGCGCGAACAGCCCGAAGAGCAGGTCGTGATGAACAGGCTTCATGGGAGCATCTCTCAACCGGGGAACCGGCGGGGACTTCTCTCTCCGAAGTCCGGCTATGCTCACGGGACGTGGCAGCCGATCCGTCCGATTATCTCATGCCGGGTCGACAAGGGAATCTTAATCCCGCCGCCACCACGCGCGGGGCCTGTTCCGTCCGGGAGGATACCGCTCCTCTTTCCGAGGGCGGGGGAGCGCGAGGCCCGTCCCGCTTCGCTATGATTGGCGGACGGAGTCCCGACTGTCCCGCCGGGGAGGCGACCCGGCCGAGCGAGCGGCCCGCAGACCATGAAGCTCTCCCAGGAACAGAAGCGACTTCGCGGCACGATCGAGGGGCTGCTCGACTCCCAGCGCGACGACCTCCGACTGCGCGACAATCTGGAGGGCCTGCGGCGCGACCTGAACTTCCCCGGCCTGACCTGGTACTGGGGGCCGGAGCTCTATCGCCGCAACCGCGTCGTCTTCCGCCCGTTCATCCTGTCGTACTTCTCCGAGGTGGGGCTCGGCGGGACGTGGGGATTCCGGCGCATCCCCTGGTCGGAGCATGCAGACCGCCTGGTGCCCTGGCTCGCGGAGGCCAGGCGGAACCGCGACGTCTCCCTGGTGCGGCGTCTCCTTCGCTGGAAGTTCGCCGGCGATCGCTGGGGGATGGACAACGCGGCGTGGTGCCGCGAGGTCGAACGGGAGTACACGTCGGCCCGCGGGCCGGCCGCACAGGGCCTCGTGCTCGAGGAGTACGAGGGGCCCTATCAGCTCGACGAGCCGACCGCCCTGAGCCTCTACGCGACGAACCGGGCCTGTTCCGGATTCCTGCTCCGCCACCTGCCCACCCGGTACAGCTTCTGGGGCGGCGAGAAGCGGGAGCCCTGGCGGCGGATGATCGAGGAGTCCCTGAAGTCCGGCGACGGTCTCCTCGCCTTCTCACTCTACCGCCGCCAGGTCGACGCGAAGGAGTGGCAGCGCGACGTCGAGCGGCTCGCTGACGAGGTCGGAGACCCGGATCGCCTCAATGACGAGCTTCGCAAGCGACACCCGGAAGGCTGGGGCCTGAAGCTCGGCGACGGCGCATTGTCCCTGTTGAAACGCCGCGGCCGCGACGTCTTCCCGTACATCCGCGAGAAGCTGGAGACCATCGTCGGCGGCTGGTCCAGCAGCCCGCCGGAGCCGTTCATCAACCTGGCACGCGAGCGCGGCTGGTGGGACCTCTGGGCCGCGGTCATTCGCACCGCGAGCGTACCAAAACACTTCAATGACGCGGTCGGCAGCCTGCTCGACGACCGGAGGCTGGATGACGCGAGCCGGATCGAGCGCCTGAAGGCGCTCGCCGGGGTTTCGGGCGAGTGGAACTGGCCCGGATTCGGCCTGGCCCGGGTGCACGCGCTCCAGGATGAAATCGCCGTCCGGCTGTACGAGCGATCTCCCGAGCTGGTGCGCGGGCCCTTCAAGCCCCATATCGTGCCGACCTGGTGGCAGGGCGGGCCCGGCCTGCTGAAGGCCGCCCAGGCCGCGGGCGACGACGAGCTGGTCGACCTCCTCGCCAGCCGATACGTCACCCGGGCGATCTGGAAGAGCTTCTGGAAC
>JAXMBE010000031.1:0-87336 GCA_046349995.1 Isosphaeraceae bacterium
AATGGGCCCCAGGTATGGGAACAGAACCATTCTCGGACGGTCCTCGTTCCCGAGATCACCAAACGAGGCCTGCTCCTCGAAGTCGGGGGCCACGCGTTCAGTACCTGGCTTCCGCCAGGCCGTTATTCAAAGGATCATCCCGAATACTATGCGGTCAAGGAGGACGGTACGCGGTCCAGCACGGAGTTCGTTTGCCTTTCCCATCCGGACGTGCCCAGACTCATGGCGGACAACATCAACATATGGCTTGATGAGAACACCGAGGTGGCTGCCGTTGATCTCTGGCACAACGACATGTCCGACTATTGCCATTGCGCGGCCTGCACGCCGAGGCCGGCCGACGGGGCGCAGTCCCAGGCAGCATATACGAGAACCTACATCCGGTTCACGAATCAGGTGGCGTCGCGAGTCGCCAGACGTCATCCCAGGGTGCTGGTGAACTTCCTCGCCTATGACCAGACCCTCGACTGCCCGGCCGGCGCGACGCCGCTGGCAGACAATGTCCTGGTCGGTCTCTGTCTGTTTCCGCGTCCGACGCAACGGACCATGCGGCCGCTGGAGACGTCGCAGCAGCTCCTGGATAGCCGGTTGCGCCGGCAAATTCCCAAGTGGCGAAACCTGGCGAAGCATTTCTACATCTATGAGTACTACACTTTCAGCGTTCGCGAGAAGGTCTGGCCAAGGGCCGAGATCTGGTCGATGGTCGCAATGATGAGCGACGACCTGCACTTCTTCCGACGCATCGGCGTCGAGGGGATTTCCTCCGACCAGTGGTCGGGCGACTGGGCACCGCTGAACATGTATGCCCTTGGCAAACTGACGTGGGATCCGCTGCGAAAGCCCCGGGACATCGTCGCCGAGTTCTGCCTTCGGTACTACGGCGACGCGAGTGGACCGATGACCGCTTACTGGGAGTTACTGGAAGAGGGCCTGCAAGAGTCGTGGCGCACAGAGGGCCCCATCGACTGGCGAGAGCGGGAGCGACGGGTTCAAATCAGAAAAGCCCTCTCCCTGACAGCGAGCGATGCCGTGAAGAGCCGCATCCGCGCGACGGCTGCACTCCATCTCCTGGCCATCGGCGAATGAGAGTCGCCGGCTCCGCCGTGTCCCACATGAGGTGGTAGACGCGGCAGCGAGACGGGCGGCAAAATCACTCGAGCCACCGGAGGCCAAGTGGGGCAGTGCCTGAGGCTCGATCTGGTCGCGGCGGCACCAGTCCAGGGGAGGCTTGCCGGATACGCTCGTGGTCGGAAAGAGGGCCATCGGCGAGCACCTGCTGCTGGCCGGTGACCGGCCCCGCGGCACGCTGTACGCCGTGTACTCGTTTCTCGAGGGGGCGGCGGGCTGCCGCTGGTGGTCGTCAAGCGTCAGCACGATTCCCCGGGCCGAGCGCGCCGAGTCAAATCACTTGGCGGATGAACCATATGGCATTACACGGATCGGTCCCTGGGACAGGGAAAACGAGCACCATCAGGAGAATTCCGATGTGCACCCGCAGCCTTCGCGTTCCCGCAGTCATGGGATGCCTTGTTCTGCTTTCCCTCGGCTGGAGTTGTTGTGGCGTCAGTTTCGGGCAGGAACGCAAGATCAAGTACGTGGTGGTCGTCGCTCCCGGAGCGACGGAGGCCGAGGCCTATGCCGCGAAGGAGCTCTCGCATTACCTGGGCAAGATCACCGGCCAAAGCTGTTCGATCGTTGCTGAAAGCAACTCCGCCACTGCACGTCGCAGGATCTTCGTGGGCTGGACCGATTTCGCCGTCCGGCAGAAGACCGATGCGGCTCGGCTTGGCGAGGAAGAGTGGATCATCCGGACCGTGAAGCGGGACCTGATGATCGTCGGTGGACGGCCGCGAGGCACGCTCTACGGGGTGTATGCGTTTCTCGAACGCGAACTCGGCTGTCATTGGCTGGATCACAACACCGAGGTGGCGCCGAGCATTCCCCGTCTGCGCATCGGGAGCCTGGACCGGCGCAGCAAGCCGGCGTTCTGGTTCCGCAGCATCTTCACCACTTTCGACGCCAACAGGGAGGAGCAGGACGCGTTCAGCGCCAGGAATATGGCCAACAGCCCGAGCCCCGGCGGGCTCACCGCAAAGCACGGGTTCGAGGTGGGCTACGGCTCTCCGGGCGGAGGCCACACCTTCGCCGCGTACGCGCAGAATTTTCCGGCCGACCGTCCTGAGTATCTGTCGATGAACACTCAAGGCCAGCGGGTGGGCGCCAAGGACGGCAGCGGTCCCGGCGGCATTTGCCTGATGCACCCCGACGTGCGCAAGCTGGTGCTGGCCAACCTCCGGGCGTACATCAAGAAGGACCGCGAAGACGCCGCGAAGGCCAAGCGGCCGCCGCCGCGCGTCTACGACATCAGCCAGAACGACAATCACTGGATGTGCCAGTGCCCGGACTGCAAGGCCATGAGCGGGCGGGAAGGCTCGGAGAGCGGGCCGCTCGTGGACTTCATCAATGCAATCGCCGACGGCATCCGGCCCGAGTATCCCGACGTGCTCGTCATGACCTTCGCCTACTCGATCACCGAGAAGCCGCCCCGAACGCTGCGAGCGCGCGACAACGTGATGATTCGCATTGCCGAGCTCAATGCCGAATGGGGTCGCGAGTCGGACCTGTTCCACCCGATCACGCATCCGGTGAACAAGGCGCAGTTGGAACGACTGCAGGGCTGGTCGAAAGTCGCAAAGAACCTCGCCGTGTGGGATTATTGGATTCAGTATTCGGCGAACGACAAGTTCCCCACGCCGTATGCGCCGGTCTCGTGCCTCCAGCCGGACCTCGAAGTGTTCCACCGGCACGGCGTATCGAATGTTTTCGTGGAATGCGAGTCGCCCGAGACCACGAGTTTCTTTGCCCTCAAGTGCTGGCTCGGCTATCAGCTCATGCAGGATCCGAACCGTCCTGCCGAGCCGCTCATTCAGGTCTTCATGAACGGCTACTATGGCGCGGCCGGCGCGAAGATGCGCGAATACCTCAAGTTCATGGAAGACAGCATCGCCGCGTCCAGTGCGAACCTGTCGGCGATGAAATGCTACGCGAGGCCCTACCTCACGTTGCCGTTCTTCCTGGCTTGCGAGCGCCTGTTGGACGAGGCGGAGGGACAGTGCAGAGCGGACGCCAAGGCCCTTCTGCACGTGCGCCGGGAACGCCTGCCGGTGGACGCGGGATTGTGCCACCTGTGGGACAACTTCGCACGCAGCTTATCGGCGGGCCAGAAATTGCCCTTCGACCGGGAGCTTTTGCTGAAGCGGTATGAGAGCTATCGCCTGGAGCAAATGCAGGCGTATCGGACAGCGGCCACTTTGCCGCAGGCGAAAGCCGAACTGGCCGACGAGATGGAGCGGTTTCGAGCGTCCGACATTCCGCTGCCCGAGCAGTTCCGCAAACTGGCGACGGGCAGCTTCCGGGACTTCACATGGCCGTCGTTTCACGGTTCCGGACAGCAGAGTCGCCTGGTGGCAGACCCGGACGCCGCGGGCGGGAAGGCGCTGCAATATATCGGCGAGGGTCCGAAGGACCACGAGCACCCGCTCAGCTTCGGCGTCTACGACCGCCCGCGACGCGTTTTCGGCCCGTCTCAAACGCTGAACGGGGCCGACGTGCCGCAGGACGAGAAGTACCACTGGCATAAGGTCGGCCGCTTCCCGGTAACCAATGGCACGCTGTTGTGGGTGCATTGGACATGGTTGCTCTCGGTTGATCTCGACCGCGTCTACGATCCGGCGGAACAGGATCGCCAGTGCGACATCTGGATCTCACTGAAAGTGACGGGACCAGCGTATGTCAAAGGATCGAAACAGCCCAATGCCGTTTCGATGGACCGAATCATCGTCACCAGGGCAAAAGAACCCAACGTCCTGAGCCCATAGGACTAACCACATCTCAGGAGGCCAAAGCCTGGGGAAGTCAAAGGGGACATCGCTCTGATCCCCGGCAGACCGAGGTAACTCGAGGATCTGCTGTCCAGGGGCTTCCGAGGGGGACATCGTGAGTCGTCCCGGCGATATGGGCTGGCGGGAAGCGGCGTGTCGCTACCCGGGATCGCCAGCGGCCTGTCCCCCTCGCGCGGCCTTCTGCCGGCGAGGGCGGGGATGGGTCTGGCGCCGGCGGGCAGGGGACAATTCCGCTCATGGGACTTCCGGCAACACGTTCAGGGTGCGGTTCCGTTTCAGGCGGTAGACCGAGAAATCCCGGCGGTCGAGGGTGAAGACGGAGGTGATGGCCTCGCGGTCGGCGAGATGGACCAGGGCCGCGTCGGCCAGTTGGGCGCCCAGGGATTGGTAGCGGCGGAGGATCTGGGCGATCGGCACGACCGCTTCCGGGCCGAGGGGGAGCAGGGCGAACAGGCCGGTGCCGAATTCCGAGAGCAGTTTCTGGAAGGCCTCGGGCCGGTGGCGGAGCAGCCAGGCGGCCTCGGTGAGCACCGGCCAGCAGGTGAAGAGGGGCGCCTGCAACGTCCCGAGCGAGTCCACGCAGAGGCGATGCTGGGCGTCATCCCGGGACACGAGGGCCACCAGCGGGCCCGTATCGACGAGGACGCGTGACCTAGTCACGCCCGAAGCCTTCCATGTGCTCGGGATTGGTGCTCAGGTCCGCGGGGAGTCCCCGGGCGCAGCCGATGAGGCCCGAGCGGCGAGCCAGGTCGAGCGCCGAGGTCGAGCGCGGGCGCGACCTGATGTGCTCGGCGAGGACGGCGCGCACGACATCGGACGGGCGGACACCCTTCTCGCGCGCCTCCGCCTCCAGCTCGCGCTTGAGCCGCTCGTCGACCCGGACGGTGATCCGCTCCATGCCAACCCTCCCGAAGACCCGGTTGTCGGACACTGTGACAGATTTGTCGGACGAAGGCAAGCGCCATGCGGGCCGCGCAAGGGGACGGACATCCCTCGATCCCGGGGGTCGGCCCCGACTGGCCGGGCTTCCTCTTCGGCGGTATTCTTACGTCATGCAACCCCTTCGGTATTCCATCAACGTCACACTGGACGGGTGCTGCGATCATCGCGCAGGCTCGACGGACGAAGAGCTGCATCGATACTGGGCCGAGAAGCTCGCGCAGGCCGATGCCCTGCTGTTCGGCCGGGTAACCTACGAGATGATGGAGGCGGCATGGCGGCCGCCGGCCACGGGAGTGAGGCCCGATTGGATGGCCGACTGGATGGAACCCTTCGCTCGGACGATCGACGCGGCGAAAAAATACGTCGTGTCGAGCACCCTGGACCGGGTCGACTGGAACGCGGAGCTCGTGCGCGGGGACCTGGGGGAGGCCGTCCGGCAGCTCAAGCGGCAGTCGGGCAAGGGGCTTTTCGTGGGAGGGGTGACGCTCCCGCTGGCGTTGACCGAGCTGGGATTGATCGACGAGTACGAATTCGTGGTGCACCCCCGGCTCGCCGGCCACGGCCCGACCCTGCTCGCGGGCCTGTCGAAGCATGTCGACCTGAAGCTCGTGGGCCGCCTGGAGTTCGCCTCGGGGGCAGTGGCGATGCGGTATGAGCCGAGGAGGTAGCCATCGCGCCTGTTCGATCTGCCGCCGCAAGCAGTCGGCATCATGCGCGCATGTCTGTCGGACCGAAAGAGGAGATTGCTAATTGGCGTCGATATGTGCGAAACACGGAGAAATCTTCAATCAACCCGAATTGACCAGCGTGCGTGAATAGCATCGTCTCCTTTGCCTCCCTGCTACGTGGCGGCCGCCGCCCGACCCCCTGCAGCGGGCCCAGCCCGCCGCGGCGCTTCCTGGTACATCGAGGCATGTTCTCGGCGGGCCGGTCCGCTGAGCTTTGTCGTTCTCCCGCATCGTCCTTTCGCCATGCGTAACGTGCTCGCCGAGTTCGAAACGTGTCATGAGGGTATGCCGGATGCTTATGGGGATGCGGGCTGCCGATTAACGGGGCTCCACGACTGCGCGATGGTCCTGCGCCACGAGCGTTACAGTTTCCATGCGTATGATTCGGTTTATCTGTTCGCCCGTCAGCCCGAACTGGGCGCTCAGGTATTCATCGACGTATTCCCGAGCGGCGAGGCAAACCCGGATTGGCCGAAGAGCCTGAGGTACTACGAAGAGCATCGGAGCGACTTTCGGCTGCCACCCGGGCAGAGGTTTGGTGCGTCGTACCTGGCCCCAGCGGCGAGCGGTTTCTGTCGGCACGACGCCTTTCGAACCCGCGATGGGCGTACGCGACGCCGGGTGGTGCATGCATTTGTCGGCATCAATCGGAGCGTTCTCCTGGTCTACTCGTCGGACACAAACGACCTGCTGAGCAGCCCGTTCTTTGCGGCCGTCCGCAAGGGGCTGACGCTCTCGGATACGCCGGTCGTCGAACCGTTCCAGCGGTAGAACCAGGGGGGAAATCCAAAGGGACATGGCTCTGATCCGCGGTGGCCTGGGGTATCTCGAGAACCCGCCGTCCGATCGCGGAGAATCGGCGTCCGGAGGATGGGTTGTCGGTCCATTTCTCCGGGGACCACACAGGGCAGACGTTCTGGAACCGGCAAAACGGCAAGTCGCGCGTGCCGCGGCCGGTGGCAGCGCTCCAGAGCACGGAAACGGGTCGGAATCGCATCAGGCAGGCGGGCTGATCGAGTCGGTGCGCCCCCAACCCGGCCCACGGCCTAAGCCGACGCCTCCTGCTGCCCGGGCGGGGTTGCCCCGAGCTGGGCCATCAGGCCCGGCACGTCCATCAGGAAGCGGGTCTCCTTGATCCGTCCGTCCACGAGCCGGTCGATGGCCATGCCCCAGGCGGTCACCCGGCGCCCGGTCGGCGCGAGGCCGAGGAACGGGCCGCGATGCGTGCCCGTCCAGGCGAAGCGGCTGAACACGCGGTCGCCGTCGGACATTTGCTCTTCCACGGACCAGCAGATGTCCGGGAACGCGGCATGCACTTCCCGCAACGTCTCCTGGAAGCCCGACAGGCCCTGCTTCTGCCCCGGCAGGGGCGCGAGATGGGTGAAGTCCTCGCACACGAACCGGCTGGCCCCGTCGGCGTCGCACCGGTTCAGGATCTCATCAACGTACTGACGGACGATGGCCGCGTTGTCTGGCATCGATGATCCTCCGGCAGAAGTGAAAACGTACCGCCCACTCTAACGCGGCCGCGCCCGCCAGTCAGCCACCTAGCCGACTCATCCGAAAATCCGCCGCACGCCCGGCCTGGCGGCCTCGCCCGATCAGGGCGCTTCGATCTTCATCCAAGGAGTCTCGACTTCGCCGGGAGCACGCGCGGGACTGGTGACGTGGAGGCCGCCGCCGCCGTACATTCGTGGAAACCGGCGCCGCGGGCGCCGGGGATCTTCAGCCTGGCCTGACCTGACTGCGGAGCGGCACCGATGAAGGACGATCTGGCCTCGGGCTTCCGGGATGTCGACCGAGCCGCGGACTTCGCGGTGTTCTCCGAGTGTCTGAGGCTGGTGGACTCGATCCCGTTCTTCGCGGAGTGCAAGCGCGAGAGCTACGGGCTGCTCGGCGCCTCGCCCGGCCGCCGGATCCTGGACGTCGGCTGCGGACTCGGCGAGGACGCCGCGGCGCTGGCCGCGCTCGTGGCGCCGGGCGGGGCCGTCGTGGGCGTGGACAGCAGCCGGGCGATGATCGAGGCGGCCCGTGAGCGCCACGGCGGCGTCGCGGGCCTGTCGTTCGAGGTCGCCGAGGCCGCCAGCCTGCCGTTCGAGGACGCGAGCTTCGACGCCTGCCGGGTCGATCGTGTCCTCCAGCACGTGGCCGACCCCGCCCCGGCGGTGCGCGACATGGCGAGGGTCCTGCGCCCCGGCGGCGTGCTGGTCGCGTATGACAACGACTGGGAGACACTCACGGTCGACTCAACCGATCGCGCGCTGACCCGGACCGTCCTGAACGCCTGGTGCGACCGCTTCCCCTCGGGCTGGATCGGCCGCCGGCTCGTCCCCCTCTTCCTCGAAGCCGGCCTGCGTGACGTCGTCGCGTCCCCGAGGACCCTGGTCCTCCGCGACCTGGCCACGGCCAATCGGCTCTACTGCTTCTTCGCGACGGCCGATCGCCTCGCCGAGTCCGGCGTGATCAGCCGAGAGGACGCGGGCCGCTGGTCGGACAGCCTGCGTGCCGCCGCCGACAACGGCCGATTCTTCTGCTCGTACACCGGGTTCCTGGTGCGGGGGACCCTTTCGGGAGGTCCCAGACCGGGAGCCTGATCGAACCGGACCGGCCCCGGTCTGCTTCCAGCGAGATATCACATCATCGGGTGGCCGAAGGAAAGTCCCCAGCCGAATAGAATCGACACCGAATTTCTCTCCGTGGGGTGCGTCCCCGGACACACCGTGTCGAAAGCCGGGCCGACTCGTTGCGCGTTTTCGCGCCGCTCGACACACCCTACGGGACTCACCCGGAAGACGCTGAGGGGAAGCCCTCCTCAAACCCGAAAATACTGTACGTCCGTTGACTTTCTGCCGATGATTGGTTCCAATCCCCGCAGCGGGGTCTTCTCCGGGGCGATGACTGAGGCGTTCCTTCGGGTTCAAAGGCGGCAAGAGAGGGGAGCGGACATGACCAGGATGATGACCTGCCTGTGGTTCGACCGGGGCCAGGCACGCGAGGCGGCCGAGTTCTACGCGAGCGTGTTCCCCGACAGCCACGTCAGGAAGGCACATGCCTCCGCCGTGGACATCCCGTCCGCGAAGCTGGGCGAGGACCTGACCGTCGAGTTCACGGTCCTCGGCCAGCCCTACATCGGCCTCAATGGCGGGCCGACTTTCCAGCCGAACGAGGCGGTCAGCTTCATGGTCCTGACCGAGAGCCAGGAAGAGACCGACCGCTACTGGGACGCGATCGTCGGCAACGGCGGCCAGGAGAGTGCCTGCGGCTGGTGCAAGGACCGCTGGGGCTTCTCCTGGCAGATCACCCCGCGCGTGCTGCTCGAGGCGACGGCCGACCCGGATCGCGCCGCCGCGAAGCGGGCCATGGAGGCCATGATGACGATGACGAAGATCGACATCGCCGCGATCGAGGCCGCGCGCCGGGGCGAAGGCTAAGCGGAGGGACGGAGTGATTCAGTCGTTCCGCGACCCCCTTGTATCGAAGGACCAAGAGGGGCTGTGTTGAACGCCGGGGTGTTCCTGGAAAGACGATCGAAAATCACCCCGGCGGGAAACACAGTCGCTCATCCGCCGCTGCGCGGCACCTTCTCCCCGCTGCCGCGGGGCGAAGGGTCCGGTCGGCGATGACCCACCAGTTGCGAGACCCGAAGGGGTCGTGGGGTGGGCGGTGCCCGCCGCCAAAATTACAACCCGGAAGAAATGGGATGAGGGCACGGGATCGGCTTTTGGCTTAGGTCGAGAAGTCACCCCGGAGCCGCGCCCATGTCAAGCCCCTGGTCAGCGATGAGTTGTGGTCCCGCGTCGGGCCGTTGCTGCCGCCGGAGAAGCCCCGCCGGTCCCTTCCCCGGCCGCAAGCCGTCCACCGCGACAACTGCTCTCGGGGATCCTCTTCGTCCTCAAGACCGGGATCCGCTGGGACGACATGCCGGCCGAGCTCGGCTGGGGATGCGGCCGGACCTGCCGCGAGGCCTTCCTTGCGCTTGGCACCGGGCCGGGGTGGCGGCGGCTGCACGAGTCGGTCCTGGCCGAGCTCAACGCCGCGGGACTGATCGACTGGTCGAGGAGGCAACTGCTGGACAGCGCTCGGCGCCGGGCGCGCGGGGGCAGGAGCGACCGGGCCGAGCCCCGTCGACCACAGGAAGAAGGGGACCAAACACCACGTCGCGACCGACGCCGGCTTGGCGTGCCGCTGGCAACCACGACGACCGGGGCCAACCGCACGACTCCACCCAGCTGCGGCCCGCTGGTGGAGGCGATCCCGCCGGTGCGGGGCCGCCGGGGCCGGCCGCGGAGACGGCCCAAGGCCGCCCAGGGGGACCGGGCGTACGACTCGGAGCCGGACCGGCTCTGGCTGCGGGAGCGGGGGATCATCCCCGTCTTGGCGAGGCGGAACACGGAGCACGGCAGCGGGCTGGGGGTGACCCGCTGGTTCGTCGAGCGGACGCTGTCGTGGCTCCACGGGTTCGGCCGGCTGCGACGGCGGCTGGACCGAACGCTGGCCATGCACGAGGGGCTCGTATCGCTGGGATACGCCCCTCATCTGCATGCGGCTACTCCAGTAAAGTCCCCTGCGGAGTTGCCTCATTCCTTCCGCTACCTCTAAATGTCAGACCGGGCTTCCCGGATCGGATCGGAGCGCGGCCCGCTCGCTCACGAGCCCATCGCCAGGTGGCCGAAGAAGTAGAGCCCCGCGGACAGGAGCATCGACGCGGGCAGGGTGAGCACCCAGGCCAGGCCGATCTTGCGGATGGTGGCGAGCTGGACCCCGGAGTTGTTGGCGTACATCGTGCCGGCGACGCCCGGGGACAGCACATGGGTCGTGCTCACGGGCATGCCGCCGATGTCGGCCAGGCCGATGGTGGCCATGGCCACGAGCTCGGCGCAGGCGCTGGGCGTAGGTGAGGTGCGACTTCGATCTTCTCGGCCACGGTCACGACGATCCGCTGATATCCGAAGGTGGTCCCCACGCCCAGGCAGAGCGCTTGCGCCGAGGATGACCCAGCCCGGGACGTATTCGACGGCCTTGCGCAGCTCCCGCCGCGATTCCTTGAGCTCCGGCGAGTCGAGGCGCCCATCCCGGGCTGCCCCCGCCGCAGGAACTCGTCGAGATGGAAGATCGCCGCCCGCACGTCCAGCGGCTGCTCGACCGGGACCTCGCTGAGCGACGTCCTCCCCTCGAGGCCCCGGATCAGGGCCTCGAGTCGCTCGACGGCCTCCGGCGGCGGCGGTGGTGCGACGCGAGCACGAGCTTGAGCTGCCAGGCCGCGCGCGTCCTGCTCGCCGGGCGCCCGATTCCTCCTTGAGGTTCAGCGCGTAGGCCGTCGGCATCAGGCCGATCAGGACCAGCATGATCAGGCCCATGCCCTTCTGGCCGTCGTTGGAGCCGTGGGCCGGGCTGACGCCCCCGCAGGTCGTCATCGGGATGGCCCGGATCCACCAGGGCGGGCGTCGTGCGAGTCCGGCGGCGGGGTGTAGAGCTCGGGGTCGGGGATCAGCCATCTCGAGAGGTTCAGCAACGACCCCGCGGCCAGGAACCCGACGAGCGGGGAGACCAGCAGCGCCAGCCCCACCTCCGCGGCCTTGTTCCAGTTGACCCCGCCGAGCGGGCCCTGCCCGGTCATCAGGCTGTTGGCCATGCCGATGCCCAGGATGGCGGCGATGAGCGTGTGCAGGCTGAGACGGGCAGGCCTGGTACCAGGTCAGGAGGTTCCAGGCCATGCCGGAGCTGAGCAGCGCGAGGACCATGATGATGGCCGACTTCGAGGTCGCGTTGATCAGCAGGTCCACGGGCAAAAGGTGGACGATGCTGAAGGCGATCGCGGTGCCGCCGAGGAGGACGCCGAGGAAGTTGCAGAGCCCGGAGTAGAGGACGGCCGGGACCGGCCTGAGCGTGCGGGTGTAGATGACCGTCGCCACCGCGTTGGCCGTGTCGTGGAAACCGTTGACGACTTCAGAGCCGAAGGCGATGAGCAGGGCGACGGCGAGGATGACCGCACGCTGGGCATCCAGGTAGCGGAACGCGTCGAGGAGTTCGGCCATGGGGTCTTCCCGGAGAGTCATCCGACGAGGGGCTGCGTCGTCCCAGGTCGCATCGTAGGCGGCGACCTCCCGGGCGGCAACGTCGCCCCCGGCGGCGGGCCGGATCAGCGCTCGATCCGGACGCCGGCGGCCTGCAGGGCCTCGAGCTGCTTGACGGCCTCCGCCTCCTTCTTGTCCGCGGCCTCCTTGACGGGGTTGCCGTCGAGGTAGAGCCGCAGGTAGGGGGCGAACCGCTTCGGCCCCTCGGCGTCGGCCTTCGCCGCGTCGGCCAGGGGCTTGAGGCTCTTGACCTTGTTCCGCTCGATCATCAGGAGCTTCAGCTCGGTCTGCTTGGCCAGCGGGGCGAGGTCCTCGACCTGGTTCTCGCGGAGGTCGAGCACCGAGAGCTTGTTCAGCTTCTCGAGGACGCCGATTTCCTTGATCTGGTTCTTCGGCAGCGAGAACGTCCAGAGCTTCACCAGCGGGGCCAGCGGGGCGACGTCCTTGATCGCGTTGCCCCCCGCGTAGAGCGCGTGAGATTCGTCAGCCCGGCCAGCGGGGCGACGTTCTCGATCTTATTGTTGGAGAGCTCGACGTACTGGAGCCTTCAGGTTGGCCAGCAGGGCGATGTCCTTGATCTGGTTGTCCGGCCAGGTCGAGCGACTCCAGGTTGACCAGGTCCTTGAGGGCCTTGATGTCGCTGATCTGGTTCTTGCTGAGCTTGATCAGGGCGAGGTTCTTGCACTTCTCGAGGCCGGTCAGGTCCTTGATGCCCTTCTCCGGGGCCTTCCAGGATGTAGACGTTCTGGAGTTTCTCGTCGGTCAGCTCGACGTTCGGCTCGTGCCCGAGGACCTCGCGGATGGCGGCCTCCCAGCTTCTTGTCGAGGAAGGGCGAGGCCGCCGGGGCGGCCGCCGCCGAGGGCGGGCAGGAGCAAGGGCGGTCGCCAGCGGCAGGGGCTTCAGCGGGGTGGTCACGGGTCGTTCCTCCGGCGGTATGGGTCCAGCGGGCAGGGGCGATCCGGCGAGGGCCGACCGCGAGGTCGATCTTCCGGCGGCCGGCGTCATCGCCTGCTCATCGCGAAGCGGATGCGGCGGGATTCACCGAGGACGTCAGCCTCGCGGTGAAGGAAAGTGGCGGATGCCTGCGAGGCGGCCGCCGCGGCGGGAATCGCTTTCCCGGACCTGACCTGGGGGCTATGATAACGGTGCATCGCCAGCCCCGCACGCTCGGCTTCGCGCTCCGGTCGGCACGCCCCGGGACCATCGCCCCATGAGCCAGAACAGACCGCCCCCGACGGACTCTCCCCATGTCATCGACGTGACCACCCAGACCTTCGAGGCGGCACGGTGGTCGAGCAGTCACGGTCCCCATCGTGGTCGATTCCGGGCGGCCTGGTGCAGCCCTGCCGGATGCTCGGCCCCGTGCTCGAGAAGCTCGCCGGCGAGTATTCCGGGAAGTTCATCCTGGCCAGGGTGGACATCGACCCTGCGGCGAGGTCGCCGGCCAGTTCGGCGTCGCTCGATCCCCGCGGTCTTCGGCGTGCGGGACCGTCAAGGTCCAGGACGCCTTCATGGTCAGCCGGGTCTTCATCCGCGCTGGCTCGGCGGATCATGCCCACGAGGCCGAGGCCCTGGCGACCGAAGGCGCGCCGGCTCGAGCCGACCGACCCCCGCGGGGCCAGGTCAGTATGGCGGGCACGGCCCTCCGGGCCGACCTCCCGGCCGCCGAGATCGGCCTGGCGCGGATCGCCCTGGCGGAGGGCCGCGTCGAGGACGCCGCCGCCCAGATCGCTGCCCTGGAACGCCGCGGCTTCCTGGAAGACGAGGCCGAACGCCTCAAGGCCGAGATCACCCGCCAAGGCCCAGGCCCGGGCGGGGACGTGGACGCCGCCCGCGGCTCGCCCAGACCCGAAGGACCTCCGCCGGAAGTTCGCCCTGGCCAAGGCGGCCGCCCTCCGGCCAGCACGAGGAGGCCCTGTCGCTCTGCCTGGACCTGGTGGAACGTGACCGCAAGGGCGTCGGCGAGCAGGCCCGGCAGACGATGCTGGCCATCTTCCAGCTCCTCCCCCGGGTGACCGCTCGTGACGGAGTATCAGCGGCAGCTCTCGCTGGTCCTCGAGCGACGCCCGGCGCGGCCGCCTCCCTCGACGTCCCCGGTACAATCCCGGAAGCGACGGATCGACGGCACCGGGTTCACGATGCATTGATGGGGGCTTCGATGGGCGCGGCCTCGACGAGTTCTCTGCTGACTCCTCAACAGGCTTCGCAATCTGGCGTGATCCCCGTAGCCGGCCCGGGGGCTGGCGCGGCGGCTGGCTGTCATCACCGACCTGATGCGGGAGATGAGCCTCCAGAGCGATCCACGGGCGATGGTGCGGACCTACGGCCAGCGCACCCGGCAGTTCATGCCCAGCGACCTCTGGGTCTCGCTCAGTCGGCGCGGGCTGGAGGCCCCGGCCTACCGGATCGCGGTCAACGTGGCATGGGCCGGCGGTGAACCCTGGACCCAGAAGGAGAAGCTCCCGCTGCTGGAAGAAGGGCTCCTCGCCGAGCTGATCTACGGCGACGAGCCGCGGATCATCGACGACATCGCGCTGTTGAAGCCGGACGATCCGCGCGCCCTACCTCCGGGACCAGCGGCTTCATGATGGCGATGCCGCACTACGACCGGGGCGTGGGCCTGAACATGGTGGTGCTCGGCAGGAAGCAGCCCGGGGCCTTCGAGCAGGAGCAGTTCCCGGAACGGTTCTGGCTCAGCGGCCTCTTCGGCAGGGCGACCCAGGCCCTGGTGCTCAGCGAGGAGCTCAAGGAGGCCTACAAGATCGTGGAGCGGGAGCTGAAGGTCGTCGCCGACATCCAGCGCTCGCTGCTGCCGCAGACGCTCCCCCGGATCCCCGGGCTGGAGCTGGCCACCCATTACCAGACCTCGCAATGGGCCGGCGGCGACTACTACGACTTCTTCGAGCTGCCCGACGGCCGGTGGGGATTTCCTGATCCTGACGTGAGCGGCCGCGGCACCCCGGCCGCGGTGATGATGGCCATCTTGCATAGCCTGGCCGCCTGAGCGTCCAGCCGCGGAGCCCCGCCGATCTGCTCCACCACGTGAACCGCCGGCTGGCCGCCCGGTACACGGCCGAGAACGAGATCTTCGTCACCGCCTTCTACGCGATCTACGACCCCGCCCGCCGCGAGCTCTCCTACAGTTGCGCCGGCCACAACCCGCCGCAGCTCAGGCGCTGCTCGCTCGGGCAGGTCGACTCCCTGGAGGACGTCGGGGGTCCGCCGCTGGAGTTGTTCGAGGACGTCGATATTCTCGAGCTCGGTCACCCTCGCGCCGGGCGACATCCTGGTGCTCTACACCGACGGCATCACCGAGGCCATGAACGCCGGCAACCGGCAGTTCGGCGTGGAGCAGCTCAACCGGGTGCTGCATCGGCTGCGACCTGGACGCCGAGGGCATGCGCGTCCCGCGATCCTCGACGCGGTCGACGGCTTCACAGGAGGGCTCGCGGCGCGCAGGACGACCGGACCCTGCTGGTGGCCAGGGTGCTCTGATCGCCGAGCCCGCATCGCGGCCGGAAGGAGAAAGAAGTCATATATGAACACATGTATAATTGTGTGGGCGCCGCCCTTCGGAGAGTCAAGGCTTGTCACGCTGGGCGGTGCCCACCCGACTACCGTTTCCGGCCTGATCAGGTGGGCCGAGGCCCGCGTCGTCCCGCTTCCGGTGTATTCGTGTGGGCCGATGCTGCCGGACCGAGGTGTCGCGACACCGGGGGACGTTCGCCCTCGCCCCGCGGGGCGGGAGAGGGTCGGGGTGAGGGGTCCGCCGGGCGGTGCGGGGCCGCCCCCTCATCCGGCGCACTGCGTGCCACCTTCTCCCTCGCCGGGGGAGAAGGGTCCGGTCGGCCACGGCCCGCCAGGTCGGACTGGATGCGGTACTACGAGGGCTGACCAGCCTGACCGGAGAGGATGATCGAACCCGAGACGCGGCCGGAGTCGCTCCACATGTCGGATTTCAGCGAGATGTCGCCGGTGAAGATCGCCCCCTCGATCCTGTCGGCCGACCTGGCCAGGCTGGGCGAGCAGGTGCTGGAGGCGGAGCGCGCCGGGGCGGACCGGATCCACGTCGATGTGATGGACGGGCACTTCGTACCGAACCTCACGTTCGGCCCCGCGATCGTCCGCTGGCTCCGGCCGGTGACCCGATTGCCGCTGGAGGTGCACCTGATGGTGGAGCACCCCGACGACTTCCTGGAACCGTTCGCGGCGGCCGGGGCGGACACCCTGATCGTCCACCAGGAAGTGGCGATCCATCTCAACCGGACGCTCCAGCACGTCCGGGATCTGTCGAAACGCGTGGGAGTGGCCGTCAATCCCGCGACCCCGGCCGTGATGCTGGAGGAGGTCCTGCCCGAGCTGGACCTCGTGCTGGTGATGACCGTGAACCCGGGCTTCGGCGGCCAGAGTTTCCTGGAATCGACGCTGGGGAAAATTCGCACCATCCGGCGGATGATCGACGCGATCGGGAGTCCGTGCGAGCTCGAGGTGGACGGAGGGATCGACCCCGCCACGGCCCCGGCGGTCGTCGCCGCAGGGGCGCGGGTCCTCGTGGCAGGCTCCTCGATCTACGGGTCCCCGGACGGGGTGGCCCGGGCGATGAGCGACCTCCGCGCCGCGACGAATCCTAGGTGATCGCACCGACGTTCGCTAGAATGGGAGGGCGGCGGGGGCGACCCCCGGCGTTGCTTGCTTGAAGCGGGGCCACGAAGCCGTTCGATGAGGGTGCGGCAATCTCTTCCGTGGGCTGTAGGCGTCCTCGCCCTCCTGGCGCTCGTCGCGGCGGGGGCGCTGATCGCGGCGCGCGGCCGCCCGGAGGACGCCCCGGACGTGCTCATCCGCAGGGCCCAGGAGGCCATCGCGGCGAAACGCTGGGACGAGGCCGCGACGCATCTTGACCGCCTCGCGGGCTCGCGGACCCGGCGAGCGGCCATCGACTACCTCGCTGCCCAGCTTGACGACGCGCGCGGCGACCAGGAGGCCGCGCTGGCCGCGCTGGCGCGTGTCCCGGACGACGACCGGCTGGCGGCCCGCGCCCGGCTGCTCGCCGGCCAGATCGAGCGGAAACGCGACCGCGCCCGCGCGGCCGAGGCGGAGCTGATCCAGGCGGTCCGCCTCGATCCCGGGCTCTCGCAGGCGCGCCGAGAGCTCGCCTTCCTCTACGGGATCCAGGGCCGCCGGGCCGACATGGACGCCCAGTTCCGGGCGCTCTCCCGGCTTGTCCCGCTGGACATGAACGGCGTCTTCCTCTGGACCAACTGCAACGAGGACGTCGTCTTCAACATCGCCAACCGGCCGATCCTCGAGCGGTTCCTGGCCGCGGACCCGGGTGACCGGTGGAGCCGGCTGGCCCTGGCCGAGGTGATGTTCTCCTCCGGCCAGCTCGAGGACAGCGAGGCGATGCTGGCACCGCTGCCCGAGGGCGATGTCGGGGCGATCTCGATCCGGGCCCGGATGAGGATCCAGCAGGCGCAGATGGAGGAGGCCTCGCGCCTCCTGGCGCTGGGGCCCGAGGAGGAGCCGTCGCTGGCCTACCTCCGGGGCCAGATGGTCCTGAACCGGCGCGATCCGGCCACGGCCGCTCAACTCTTCCGGACCGCCCTGGATTACGACCCCGCGCATCGCGAGGCCGTCGTGGGGCTCTCGGTCGCGCTCCATGCCCTCGGCCAGGAGGCGGAGAGCGTGGCCCTGCGCAGGCGGGCCGAGGACATGCGAAACCTGTCGAATCTCCTCCTGGAAGGGTTCGAGCACCTGGAGCGGGGATCCAGGGACCCGAGCCTGCCCCGGCGGCTCGGCGCGGCCTGCGAGGCGGTCGGCCGGCCGGAGGTCGCTCGCTCCTGGTATCGGGTCGCCCTCGGGCTGGACCCGGACAATCCCCGGATCCGCTCGGCCCTCGAACGGCTCCGGACGGCCGCGCCCTGAATCATCGAGGCCCGATGCAAACCCCGGAAAGGCTGAACACGACGGATCGGGAGGTCGATCAAGGGAACCTCGGCATGTATTTCGTCGAAAAATTCGGACGGGCGATTGACCGGGTCACTCGGAGTGCGTATTGTTAAATGCACGCATAGAGGACGGGGTTTTCAAAACTTTCCGAACAGCAGTCGAACTGATCGGATCGTTTCCGTCGAACGGGCTGAGGCGTGCCGAGGTCGTCACGTCCCGAAGAAAAGCGACGGTGCGACGGGATTTTTCCTTGACATCACACTACATTGTCTTTAGCTTCATGGATCGCTGGATCAAGCCTTCGTGCTCCTGGGCAGGGGACGAGCCGCCCCTCAACCCTGTCCCAACCATAAAAGAACTGTAAAGTGCTTATTTAAAGATCGCCGCCCTGGCGGGTGACGAATCGAATGCCACCCGCGTCTCGTTTTCCAGCAGCACTCTCTGCCGTTTCTCGAATCACTGAAATCTGACTGTGTCCGCGACCCAGGCACGAAGCACTGAAGTTGCAGCGACCGCGGAGGAGCCCGGTCGCGGAGTGAGTTCGCAGGTCCATTTTCGTTCCGGACGGGCCCCGGTGTAAGAGGTCCCGAAGGAACGCCGTGCAGGTCCCCATTTAGGAGAGGAGATCGACTTGATGCGTCGTCGAGGTTTCACCCTGATCGAATTGCTCGTGGTCATCGCCATCATCGCCGTCTTGATTTCGCTTCTTCTTCCCGCGGTCCAGTCGGCCCGCGAGGCCGCCCGCCGTGCCCAGTGCACGAACAACCTGAAGCAGATCGGCCTGGCCGCCCACAATTACATCGATCGGAACCAGGTCTTCCCGCCCGGCGCCACCAAGGGGCCCGGCAACAATCAGTGGTCCGACGGTGCCGGGTTCTCCTGGCGGGCCATGGTCCTGCCCGACGTCGAGCAGAACGCCGCCTTCAACAACCTGAATTTCAGCCTCAACTTCTGGGGGACCTCGACCCCGGTGAACGCCACGATCTTCTACACGTCGTTCACCAGCTTCCTGTGCCCCTCGGACGGCCAGCACAACAACGGCTTCCTGCCGATCGGCACGGATGACCAGCAGAACGGCGTCTACCCCCTGGACAACGACTGGTTCACCGGGCCGGACGGCTCCCGCAAGGTCGCCATCGCCAACTACCACATGAGCTTCGGCGACAACTACGCGATCCTCCCGCTCGCCGGGGCCAACCCCTGGGAAACCGATCCGCCGACCACCCCGGATCCCACGATCCGGCGCCGCGGCTTCAACGGCTTCTGGGGGACGACGGGCCTGATCAACTACGGCGGCGAGGTCGGCAGCATGCGAGGGTTCGCCGACTACCGCACGGGTAACATCCGCCGCATCTCGGGCGTGACCGACGGCACCAGCAACACCATCCTCTTCGGCGAGTGCCTGCCCCAGCAGGACTCCAACAACGACTTCTGGACTGCCTCCGGGATGTCGGCCGGCACGACCGTGCCCCTCAACTGGGACACCTCCCGCAAGGTGTGCCTCACCGGCGGCTACTTCAGCACCACCGACTGGGGATGCCGGGGCAGCTACGCCGCCCGCGGTTTCAAGAGCCGCCATCCCGGCGGTGCCAACTTCTGCTTCGCGGACGGCTCGGTCCGGTTCATCAAGAACTCGATCGACCCGTACACCTACAACGCGATCGGTAGTGCGGATGGTGGCGAAGTCGTCAGCTCCGACCAGTACTGAGCCGCCTAGGACGATCTCTCGGCAGGGTAGCGTCGAATCGCCCACCCTGCCGGGTTCTTTGTCCGGTGATTGCACCCAGGAAGTGACCTGCCTTCCAGGCACGCCTCGGATTCCGCTCCGGGGCGTGTTTGCTTATACCTCACTCGTCGGCCGGGGACGTCCCGGCCCCGGCATTCAGGTCGCCCGGAGTGGGGACCACTTCGAGATCCGCCATTGTTCTTGACCGCATCAGGAAAGCACCCGAGATGAAGATCCAGACGCTACTTGCAAAGTCGTTCCTCAGCCTCGCCATGGCGGCGGGATGCCTCGTGGTCCTGGGATGCTCGGCCGACGATGGACTCGGCAGGCGGTATTCCGTGACCGGCAAGGTGACCTACAAGGGCGAAGACGTCAAGAAGGGCACGATCAACTTCGTCCCCACGAAGGATGGTCGCCCCGCTGGCGGCCTGATCCAGGACGGGACCTACACGCTCACGACGCTCACCGAAGGTGACGGCGCGCTGCCGGGGTCCTACAAGGTCACGGTCGACACGCGCGAGGCGGACCAGGCCGCGTCCAAGGCGGCGGCCGAGAAATACATCAAGGAGAAGCTGAAGTACAAGGGCGAGATCACACAGATTCCGCCGGAAATCCAGTCCAAGATCTTGACCCAGACGAAGAGCTCGGTCCCCTCAAAGTACATCAGTGCCGGGACGACCGACATCACGGTCACGGTCGAGGAGAAGTCGAACACCCTCAACATCGAGCTCAAGGACTGAGCGGTTCGTCACGCCCCGCAACCGCTTCCATCCTCATTCGGCGGACGGGAACTTGCGCGAGCCGAGGCGAAGACCCAGCCCCCGACGCAGGTATCCTGGCCTCATCGACCCCTCCGACTTGGGGTGGAAGCGGGGCGACCGCACTGCGGGGGTGCTCGCTCGAAGTCCCGGAATCCGAATGATTTGCGTCAGGTCCGAAGCCGCGCCTGAGACCCGGGTCGGCCTTTCCGCTCGGCTTCCGGCCTTGCAGGAACCGGCGGCCCGAGCGTCGAGGGATCACGACGGCCCTTTCTTCGCCCCCGCCTCGCCCCCCGCCATCAGCCGGTGGTAGTTGGCCAGCCCCTCGTTCCCCTTCCCCGCGTAATAGTCCGCGAGCAGGCGATGTGTTCGCGCATGGCGAGGATCGGACTGGAGGATCTTCCGGGTCCAGTCCAGGCCCTCGGCGTCGTGTCCATGCTCGAGGAGCCAGCTGGCGACCTCGAATTGGGCCTCCATGTCGCCGGGCCGTGCGAGCAGGATGCTGCGGAGCTGCACGAGCCGTTCGTTCTCCCGGCGCAGGGCATTCGCCTTCTCGAATTGCTCACGTGACCGCGCCTCCTCGCCGGCCCGACGCAGGGCCTGGGCGTACTGGTAGCGGACGCCATGGTCGTGAGGCTCGACCTGGACCAGGACCTCGAGCCGCGAGCATGCCAGCGCGTCCTTCCCCTGGCTCAGTTCAATCTGAGCCAGTTCCCGGAGCCCGTCGGGCTCTCGAGGATCCGCCTCGAGCGCCGCCTCGAACTGCCGGGCGGCGGCCTCGACATCGCCCCGTCGCAGCAACGTGCGCCCCAGCCCCACCAGCGCCTCGGCGTCCGCCGGCTTCCTGGCCAGGCACTCCCGGTACTCGTGCTCGGCCTCGTCGAGTCGGCTGACCTTCAGGAGCTGGGCGGCCAGCCCGAGCCGGGCGCTGACCAGGCTCGGGTCCCGATCGAGCGCAGCCCGGTAATTCTCGATCTGCGTCGCCGGTTCGCCGTCGGTCCGGGACTCGATCTCATTGAGCCAGAGATAGGGCCGGGCGTCCTCCGGGGCCTGCGAACGCCACCGCTCGATGACCGGGCGTGCCTGGCCCAGCCGGTAGGTCGAGAGGTAGCGGCGTGCCAGCTCTTGGGCGACGTCCGCCTTCGGCTCCGCCTCGTCCAGGAAGGCCCTGATCAGTGCGGGCTCCGCCTCGGTCGCGCGTCCGGAACGGGCCTGGAGCACGGCCCTCAGGGATGAGGCCCGCGACCGGTCCAGCCCCAGCCGGTGGGCCTCCTCCAGCGACGCGGCCGCCCGGGGGAGGTCGCCCTCCCCCAGCTCGACGAGGGCACGCCCGAAATGGCCCTCCGCGGATCGCGGCCTGAGCGCCAGCCATCGGTCGATGAGCGGCCGGGCCTCGCCGAACCGGCGGGCGGCGATCAGCTCGCGGACCGAGGAGGAGAGCCGGTCGGCGCGATACTCCCGCTGGAGGAAGAAGGCGGCCGCGGCGACCGCCAGGGTCGCGAGCCCCGCGATCGCGATCCGCCGCGACCGGCGACGAGGGCGGGACGTCGCGGCGCCGGTTCCGGCCCGGGGGCCTCCCGACGGTGGTGCTCCGGCTGCGGGTTGGACACCGGGGGGCGTCGCCATGGCTCGCTCTGCTCCGCTTCCCTCGACCGGCTCCGGCCCCGACCCGATCACGCCAGGATCGGCCTGACGAGCTTGCCGGCGATGTCGGTCAGCCGGTAATAGCGCCCCTGGTGCTTGAACGTCAGCCGCTCGTGATCGATCCCCAGCAGGGCCAGGATCGTGGCGTGGAAATCGTGGACGTGCACCGGGTCCGCGACGACATTGTAGCCGAACGGGTCGGTCTCGCCGTAGGTCAGGCCCGGCCGGATCCCGCCTCCGGCGGCCCAGACGGTGAAGCACCGGGGATGGTGATCGCGCCCGTAGTCGGTGGGCGTGAGCTTGCCCTGGCTGTAATTCGTCCGCCCGAACTCGCCCCCCCAGAGGACCAGCGTCTCGTCGAGCATGCCGCGCTGCTTCAGGTCGGCGATCAAGGCGGCGCAGCCCCGGTCGGTCTCCCGGGTGAGGGAGCGGATGCCCGAGGGGAGCCCCCCGTGGTGGTCCCAGCCGGGGTGGTAGAGCTGGATGAACCGGACGTCGCGCTCCGCCAGCCGCCGGGCCAGCAGGCAGTTGGCCGCGAAGGTCCCCGGCTTGCGGGCGTCGTCGCCGTAGAGCTCGAAGACGTGGTCCGGCTCCCGGCCGAGGTCGGTGACCTCCGGGACCGAGGTTTGCATGCGATACGCCATCTCGTACTGGGCGATCCGGGCCTGCACGGCCGGGTCGAGCGTGGCGTCGTACTCGATCTGGTGCAGCTCGCGGAGCCGGTCGAGCATCTTCCGCCGCCCGGCGGGCGAGACGCCCGGGGGGTTCTCCAGGTAGAGCACCGGCTCGGCCCCCGCGCGGAACTGCACCCCCTGATGCACCGAGGGGAGGAAGCCGTTGCCCCAGAGCCTCGAGTAGAGCGGCTGGTCCACGGGGCGCCGGCTGATCAGCACGCAGAATGTCGGCAGGTTGCGGTTGGCCGATCCGAGCCCGTAGCTCAGCCAGGCCCCCATCGAGGGCCGCCCGGCGATCTGCGAGCCCGTCTGGAAGAAGGTGATCGCCGGGTCGTGGTTGATCGCCTCGGTGTAGACCGACTTGATGAAGCAGATCTCGTCGGCGACCTTCGCCGTCTCGGGCAAGAGCTCGCTGATCCAGGCGCCCGCCTTGCCGTGCCTGGCGAACTTGAAGATCGAGCCGGCCATCGGCAGGGTCGCCTGGTTGGCCGACATCCCCGTCAGGCGCTGGCCCATCCGGACCGACTCCGGCAGGTCCTTGCCGTTCATCTGGTTCAGGATCGGCTTGTAGTCGAACAGGTCGAGCTGCGACGGCCCGCCGCTCATGAACAGGTAGATCACCCGCTTCGCCTTCGGCGGGAAGTGGGGCGCGGCCAGCACCCCCCGCTGCGCGGCGTCGATCGCCCCGGGGCCCGGCCGCGAGACGTCGGCCCCGCCCCCCTCCGCGCCGGCCCGCTCGGCCAGCAGGCTCCCCAGCGCCGCCACCCCGATCCCCAGGCTCCCCCGCGCGAAGAAGTGGCGGCGGTTCAGCAACAGGCCATCATCGTCATGGAGTATGTTCATTTTATGGCCGATCAGACTGGAGGGATCTCTCGCAAAGGAATAGGAGAGAGTTTCCCGGGGATTCGCCAGGACAGAGTCGAGAGCCTCATTTCAAACGAGTCGTCATGGTCGTGTCGTGGAGATCGCCGGAGCCTCTCTCCCGTTTCCTGCTTTGCGAGCTTTGCGCCTTTGCGAGAGATCCGATTCCCGTCTTCGCGAGAGATCCGTTTTCGATTCACCGTTTCATGACCGATTCGTCGAGGTTCATCACCGCCTGGGCCAGCACGGTGAGCGCCGCGCACTCGGCCGGTTCGACGCCCGGGTCGCGGGTCGCGTCGCCGACGGCGAGCAGCTTCGCGGCGTCCGACCGGCCGGACCGGAATTCCTCGTACTGCTCGCGGTAGAGGCCCTCGAGCGCGGCGAGCTCGCGATCTGTGGGGGCCCGCGCCGTCAGGGTGCGGAAGATGAGGGCGGCCCTGGCGGCGACGTCCGATCCGGCCTCGCGCGCCGCCCGCTGCGCCAGGCCCCTGGCCGCCTCCACGTACTGCGGGTCGTTCAGGAGCACCAGCGCCTGGAGGGGCGTGGCCGTGGGCAGCCGCTTCACCGCGCAGACCTCGCGCGTGGTCGCGTCGAAGGTGAGCATCGCCGGCGGCGGCGAGGTCCGCTTCCAGTACGTGTAGAGGCTCCGCCGGTGGGAGCCCGGCCCCTGATCGCGCGCGTAGGTCGCGTTGCCCTTCTCCTCCCAGAGCCCGGCCGGCTGATAGGGCTTCACCGGCGGCCCGCCGAACGTGCCGACCAAGAGGCCGCTCGCCAGCAGCGCCCCGTCCCGGATCATCTCGGCGGGGAGCCGAAGCCGCGGCCCCCGGGCCAGCAGCAGGTTGTCCGGGTCGCGGGCGAGCAGCTCCGGCGCGGCGTCCGAATCCTGGCGATAGGTCGCGGACGTGACGATCTCCCGCCAGAGGCCCTTCACGTCCCATCCCGAGTCGATGAACCGGCGCGAGAGCCAGTCGAGCAGCTCGGGGTGCGACGGGAGCTGGCCCTGGCTGCCGAAGTCCTCGGGCGTGGAGACGATCCCCCGGCCGAAGAGCGATTGCCACCAGCGGTTGATCGTGACCCGGGCCGTCAGCGGATGCTTCGGGTGCGTGACCCATCGCGCCAGCCCCAGCCGGTTGCGGGGCCAGTCGGACGCGAACGGCAGCAGGGCCGACGGGGTATCCCGCGAGACCGGCTCCGTCGGCGCGTCATACGCCCCGCGGCGGAGGATGAAGGTCGGCCTCGGCTGCGGCAGCTCCTTCATCACCATGATCTCGGCCACCGGGTCCACCGACGCGCTCCGCTGCTTGCGAAGTTCCTTGAGCGACGCCAGCCGCGACCGGTACTCGCCGTCGAAGTTGGCGAGATAATAGGCGAAGAAATCGCTGCGCCGCTTCGCGGTCAGCGCGGAGGGCTCCCGGGCCAGCGTCTCGCTCAGGCTCCTGCGGTCGAAAAGCTGGGCGACCTCGAGCGGGGTCAGCTCGCGGTCGAAGACGGCGAGCTCGTCCACCAGGCCGTTCTTGAAGCCCCGGTCGCGGAACCGCTGGCCGACGGTCAGCTCGTCGCCGCCCCCGCCGGTGATGTTCTTGACGAGGTGGTCGCGGACGACCTCGCAGTCGGCCCGCTTGCCGTCGAGGTAGAGCGAGAGCCCCTTCGCCCGGCTGGAGCCGTCGTAGGTCATCGCGACGTGGACCCAGCGATCGACCGGCAGCTCGGCCTTCGTCTCGATCCCGATCGCGTTCCCGGGCCAGAAGTGGACCAGGTGCGCCGCGAGCTTGCCGTCCTCGATCAGCAGCTCATAGCCCCGGCTGCCCGCGTCGGTCCAGGCGCGCGAGCGGTGCAGCACCACCGCGCGGTCCTTCTTGTCGGGCGTCCGGATCCAGAGGCCGACCGAGAAGGGATCGAAGCGGTCGAAGTTGCCCATCGGCAGGGTGACGTTGTTCTCGCCGCTGAGCCTGAGGGCCTTGCCGATGTGTCCCTCGACGACCTCGGGCCCCTCGAAGGTCTGGCCGGGCCTGTGCGGGTCGGCCAGGTTCTCGACCTTGAGATTCTTGATCTCGTCGAGCGGGAACTGCCCGATCTGGCCGCCGATGACCGGCGGGTTCTCGGACTCCCGATCGAGGCCCCGGAGCCAGGCCTCGAACATCCGGCTCCGGGTCGGGGCGAACCGCTCCAGGTCGGCCTCCGCCTCGGCGACCCGCCGTTCGATCGCGGCCCTCGCCCGGTCCTGCTCGTCGCTCGAGAGCAGCATCGTCGGCGTCGGCACGGCGTCGGTGAAGTGCGAGTAGAGCCCGGACTCGTCGATGCTGTTGAAGAAGCTGAACAGCGAGTAAAAGTCCTTCTGGCTGATCGGGTCGTACTTGTGGCTGTGGCAGCGCGAACATTCCAGCGTCAGCCCGAGGAACGCGGCGCCGAAGGTGATCGTCCGGTCGGCCACGTACTCGGTGCGCCACTCCTCCTCGATCGATCCGCCCTCGTTCGTCTGGCGATGGTGGCGGTTGAACGCCGTGGCCAGCACCTGCTCGCGCGTGGGCCGGGGGAGCAGGTCGCCGGCGAGCTGCCAGGTGACGAAGGCGTCGAACGGGAGGTTCCGATTGAACGCCTTCACGACCCAGTCGCGCCAGGGCCACATGGCCCGGTAGACGTCCGCCTGGTAGCCGTGCGTGTCGGCGTAGCGGGCGACGTCCAGCCAGTCGACGGCCATCCGCTCGCCGAACCGGGGCGAGGCGAGGAGCCGGTCGACCAGCCGCTCGTAGGCATCCGGACGGGCGTCCTTCAGGAAGGCGTCGACCTCCGCGACGGTGGGCGGCAGGCCCGTCAGGTCGAAGGTCACGCGGCGGATCAGCCGCTCCCTGCTCGCCTCCTTCGAGGGTGAGAGCCCCTCCGCCTCCAGCCGGGCCAGGACGAACCGGTCGAGCGGCCCTCGCGGCCAGGCGGAATGCCCGACCCGGGGCGGCGGGACGTCCGCCGGCGCGAGGAACGCCCAGTGGTCCTTCCACTCGGCCCCCTCGGCGACCCAGCGCTTCAGGAGCTCGATCTCCTGGGCCGTGAGCGATCGTCCCAGGGATTTCGGCGGCATCCGATCCACCTCAGCCTCGGCGGTGATCCGGGCGACGAGCTCGCTCTCCTCGAGGTCCCCGGGGAGGATGGCATGCCCCCCGGACTTGAGCGCGGCGAACGCGCCTTCCTTCGTGTCGAGCCGGAGCCCCGCCTTGCGGTTGCGAGGGTCCGGCCCGTGGCAGTGGAAGCACTTGTCCGAGAGGATCGGGCGGATCTGGTAGTTGAAATCCACCTTCCTGGACGCGGTCGGTTCGGCCCCGTGTCCGGGGATCGCCAGCAGGCAGGCCCAGGCCGCCGCGGCCAGCAGCGATCCCGATGCCCAGGTGATTCTTCGCCTCATGCCGTCTCCAGGTGCCTTCGCGCGGGAGTCGTGGAAGGTCGTCATGGCGGGGAGCCGTGGAAGGTCGTCCTCAAATCCTTGTTGAATTATAGCGAACGGAGCTGCGCCGCGGAAACCGCGACGTTTCCCCGGGCCCTGGTGAATCCCGCGGCTCCGGGGGTCCGGTAAGGCGGGCTTGATTCCGCCCGGCTCTCGTGCGAATGATTGGGTCACGAGAGGGCTCAACGCCCCCGGAGGTCCAATTTTATGGACGTTCAGTTGACCGTCGAACTCCCTCCCGAGACCGAGAATCGCCTGCTGGCGGAGAGCCCCAACCTCCCCTCGGCCGTACGCGAAGGCTTCCTGGTGAACCTCTTCCGCAGGGGCATGCTGAGCCACCATGAGCTCGGTCGGGCCCTCAATCTCGACCGCTTCGAGACCGATGCACTGTTGAAGCGCCACACGGTGACGGAGCAGGCGCTCAGCCACGCCGAAGTGGACGCCGACATCCAGAATCTTCGAGTCGTCCTGGGATCGGATCGGCACGCTCATGATCGTCGTCGCCGATAGCTCACCCATCGTGGTGCTCGCCTCCATCGGGCAGATCGAGGTGCTTCCTCGCCTCTTCGGGCAGGTTCTCATCCCGCCGGAAGTCGCTGCCGAACCGGCGGCGCCGGGACGTACCGAGCCCGTGCGAGCCTTCATCGCCACGCCCCCGGGGTGGCTCGAGATCCGTCAGTCAAGCGTGGCAACCACACCCATCCCCGGGCTCCATGCCGGCGAGACGGCCGCGATCGCGCTTGCCCGCCAGCACTCGGCCGATCTGCTGCTCATCGACGAGCGTCTTGGCCGACAGGCGGCTGCCGAGCGACAGCTTCGGGTCGCTGGAACCATCGGCATCCTCGAAATGGCGGCCGAGCGAGGGCTCGTGGAGCTTGGCCAGGCCTTCAACGAGGTCAGGAAGACCGACTTCTGGGTCATCCCGAGATTCCTGGATGAGCGTCTCGCCCTGTTCCGCGAACGCGAGCGGGAGCGGGAGCAGGCCGGGAAGTGAAGACGGCGAGTCGATTGACTCCGGACGGCCCCGAAAAGGATCTCGTCGATTCTCGACCATCCCCGGCTCTTCATCCGCCTCATGTCGTCTCGAGGTGTCAGGACGAGGGGGCGGTGGATGGTTGTCCCCTCGTTTGGCAACATAGACAACGAGCCGGGCCCGCCCGTGAAAACCGCAGGCCGAATCCTGTCGCCGCCGGGTGAAGACCATGAACGACGTGACGCGCATCCTCTCGGCGATCGAGCAGGGCGACCGGCAGGCCGCCGAGGAGCTGCTGCCCCTGGTCTACGACGAGCTCCGCAGGCTGGCCGCGCGGCGGCTGGCCCGGGAGAAGCCGGGGCAGACGCTCCAGGCCACGGCGCTGGTCCATGAGGCCTATCTCGGGCTGGTCGGCACCGGCGGCGAGCGGGGATGGCAGGGCCGCGCCCACTTCTTCGCCGCGGCGGCCGAGGCCATGCGGCTCATCCTGATCAACCGCGCCCGCGACGAGGGCCGATGGGGACATCTCTCAATTCCGGGGAGGGCTGGGCAGGATGGGTCCGGATCTCAACCGGCGGGGGCAAGCCGTGAGAGGCGACATGTCCGGGGACATTCCTGTTATCGACGGTTGTCCGATGTCGATATCGAGCCGGAGTGGCCCCTCCCCGGGGCCGCGTCCGCTGACCACTCCAGGGCGGTTTGCGGCGGGGCGCACGGATGCGACGTGGGGCAGGACCACGACGCCCGGCTCGTTCTCGAGCCGGACGGAGCATTGACGCTCCGCCCGGCCTCGCCCCTGTCGCACCGATGCCGGGATCAAGGCAATAATATGCAAACGTGCGCTGTTATTGATGTTTGACGAATGACGGGCCTCCGGGTACTCTGGAGCATCACCGGAATGGCATCCTGGCCTCGTATCCCGGACGATGAACGACACTTGACCCGATCGGGATGAGCCGCATGAGCACGGCGCTTCAGTATCCCCATCTCCTGATTGACGCCGAGGGGAATGCCCGCATCGACGGGACCCGATACAAGGTGATCCATCTCGCGAGCGAGCATTATCACCACGGCTGGTCCGCCGAGGAGATCCTCCGGCAGCACCCCGACCTTCGTCCCGAGCAGGTCTACGCGGCACTCACCTACTTCTATGATCACCGCGACCGCCTGGTCCGGGAGATGGAAGAGACGGCAGCCGCGGCGGAACGGGCCGCCGCGGCGCAACCGACCTCGCGCGCCGAACTCCTGAGACGTCGGGCCGAGCGCGGATCCTGATCATGCCGCTCGCACTCTACATGGACGTGCACGTCCCGATCCTGATCTCCGAGTCGCTGCGGCGAAGGGGGCTCGATGTCCTCACCAGCCAGGAAGACGGGACCGCCACGCAGGACGACGAGCACTTGCTTGAACGGGCGACCGGCCTGGGTCGCGTCCTCTTCTCTCACGATCAGGACTTCCTGCGAATCGCGGCGGATTGGCAGCGCGAGGGCCGATCGTTTCACGGCCTGATCTTCGCCGCCCAGCAGGGGACCAGCCTCGGCCGCCTGGCCGACGACCTCGAGCTACTGCTGACCTGCTGCATGCCCGACGAGTTGCGAGATCGCGTGACGTTCCTGCCGCTTCGATAGCCCTGCATCCCCCCGGACGGGGGGCCCAAGTGGACTCGCTCCATTGCCGGGAAGTTTCGTAGGGTGGGTCAGCGGAGCGCAACCCACCGGTCGATGGCCGTGGCCTGCGCGGTGGGTTGCGCCGCTCACGGCGGCTGACCCACCCTACCCGGCTACGAGACTACGAGACTGGTCTGTGGGCGAAGGCGGCGATGGGTGCCCGGTCTCTGGCCTTCTCTTCGCGGGGGCGTTACGGTGGCTACGAATCGGACGCGGTCAGGGACCGAGAGTCCGCGTCCACGTCGCCCCCAAAGAGAGGAATCCAGGAGAGTGCCATGAGACGACCCCGAGTCGCATCGATCACGCTGGCCGCGGCCCTTCTGGCGGCCCTGTCGGCCCCGGTCCGTGCGATGGATCCGTCCGATACGAGGATGCTGTCCAGTCCCGCGATCACCGAGGGCAAGATCGCCTTCGTGTACGCCGACGACATCTGGATCGCCGACGCCGACGGGGGCCATCCGAGGCGGCTGACCTCGCACCCGGGCGAGGAGCGCAATCCCGCGTTCTCGCCCGACGGGAAGCAGGTCGCCTTCACCGCCGCGTATGACGGGAATGTCGACGTGTACGTCGCACCGGCGTCGGGCGGCGAGCCGAGGCGGCTCACCTCGCATCCGGGCGAGGACATCGTGCGGGGCTTCACGCCCGACGGCAAGGTGCTGTTCAGCTCGCAGCGGGCCGTCTTCACCCGGCGGTTCTCGCAGTTCTTCACCGTGGGCGTGGAGGGGGGCGTGCCTCAACCCTTGCCGGTCCCCAGCGGCGACATGGGGGCGATCTCGCCGGACGGCAAGTTCCTGGTGTACACCCCGCTCGGCGAGCGGTTCCGCCAGTGGAAGAACTACCGGGGCGGCACCGCCTCGCGGATCTGGGTGCTGAACCTCGGCGACCTGTCGCACCAGGAAATCCCCAGGCCGGAGGGCGGCTGCAACGACACCCAGCCGATGTGGTCGGGCCAGGCCGTGTACTTCCTGTCCGACCGCGACGGCGAGTTCAACCTCTACTCCTTCGACCCGAAGACCCGCGAGGTCGCCCGCAAGACCGAGCATTCCGACTTCCCGATCGAGAGCGCCTCGGCCGGCGCGGGCAAGATCATCTACGACCAGGCGGGCTATCTCCATGTCTTCGACCCCGCGTCCGTCAGGGACGAGCGGCTGAAGATCGGCCTGGCGGCGGACCTGACGGAGACCCGGCCCCGGCTGGTGAGCGACCCGAAGTACATCCGCTCGGCGGACATCTCGCCGACGGGCAAGCGCGCGGTGCTCGAGTACCGGGGCGAGATCGTCACCGTGCCCGCGAAGAAGGGCGACCCCCGCAACCTGACCGAGACGCCCGGCGTCCACGAGCGGGCGCCGGTGTGGTCGCCGGACGGGAAGCTCATCGCCTACTTCTCGGACGCCTCCGGCGAGTACGCGCTGCACGTCCGGCCCCAGGACGGCAAGGGCGAGCCGAAGGCGTATCCCCTCAACGGCTCCGGCTACTACGAGCGGCCGGCGTGGTCGCCGGACAGCAAGAAGCTGGCGTTCGTCGACAACACGCGGACGCTCCGGTGGCTCGACCTGGGCAGCGGCGCCGTCAAGAAGGTCGCCACCGAGCCCGTCTACAGCCCGATCCGCACGCTCGCCGCGCGCTGGTCTCCGGACTCGAAGTGGCTGGTCTATGCGCTCAGCAACAAGGTCGGGTTCCAGACGGTCTGGCTCCACTCCCTGGAGAAGGGGGACTCCTTCCCGGTGACGGATGGCCTCGCGGAAGCCGGCGAGCCCGTCTTCGACTCCAGCGGCAAGTACCTCTACTTCCTGGCCTCGACCGACGCGGGCCCCGTCAAGAACTGGTTCGACCAGTCGTTCACGGACATGCCCATCACCCTGTCGCTGTACATGGCGACGCTCCAGGCCTCGACCCCGAACCCGCTCCTCAAGGAGAGCGACGAGGAGGGCGCCGAGGAGCCGGATAAGAAGAAGGAGGACGAGAAGAAGAAGGCGGAAGAGGCGAAGGACCAGGACAAGAAGCCGGCGGAAGGCCAGAAGGACGAGAAGAAGGACGAGGCGGCGAAGGCGGTCAAGCCGATCGTCGTCGATCGGGAGGGCCTTGCCGCGAGGATCGTCCCGATCCCCGTCGAGCCGGGCGTGCTCTCCTCGCTGGAGGCGGGGGAGGAGGGGCAGATCTACTTCCTGCGCGGCGGCTCGGCCCGACCGCTCCGGGAGAGTGACGGCCCGGCCAAGCCCTCGCTCCGCCGCTATAGCCTGAAGAGCCGCGAGGAGGAGACGCTCGCCGAGGACGTCAACGGGTTCGACCTCTCCGCCGATCGCAAGAAGATCCTCTACCGCTCGGGCGACGTCGCCGGCATCGTGGACGCCGGCAAGTTCAAGAAGGGCGACGGCGCGCTGGCGGCGGTCGGCGCGATCTCCGTCCGGATCGAGCCGAGGACCGAATGGGCCCAGATCCTCCACGAGGCCTGGCGGATCAACCGGGATGAGTTCTACGCCCCGAACATGCACGGGGCGGACTGGGCGGCCGTCCGCAAGAAGTACGAGGCACTTCTCCCGCACCTGGCGACGCGCGGCGACCTGAACCGGGTCATCCGCGCCATGCTCAGCGAACTGGCCGTCGGGCACAGCTACCTGGGCGGCGGCGAGCGGCTCCACGAGCCAAAGAACGTCCCGGTCGGCCTGCTCGGGGCGGACTACGAGGTCAAGGACGGGCGCTTCCGGTTCAAGACCATCTACGGCGGGGCCTACTGGGATCCGGGCCTCCGCGCGCCCCTCGCGGCGCCCGGGGTGTCGGTCAAGCCCGGCGACTACCTGCTCGCCGTCGACGGCAAGGAGGTGAAGGCCGACGGCGAGGTCTACCGCTACTTCGAGGGGACCGTGGGCCGGCGGGTCGAGCTGAAGGTCGGGCCGAAGCCCGACGGCACGGATGCCCGCACGGTGACCGTCGAGCCGATCGGAAGCGAGGACGGCCTGCGCAACCGGGCATGGATCGAGGGGAACCTGAAGAAGGTCCACGAGCGGACGAAGGGGCGGGCCGCCTACGTCTACGTGCCCAACACGGCCGGGGCCGGCTACTCGTCGTTCAAGCGGTACTTCTTCCCGCAGGCCGACAAGGAGGCGATCATCGTCGACGAGCGGTTCAACGGCGGCGGCCAGGTCGCCGACTACTACATCGAGCTCCTGCGCCGGCCGCTGGTCAGCTACTGGGCCACCCGGTACGGCGAGCCGATCCGGACGCCGAACGCGGCGATCCTCGGACCCAAGGTCATGATCGTCGACGAGACGGCCGGCTCGGGGGGCGACCTGCTCCCCTGGATGTTCCGGAAGTTCCAGCTCGGCAAGCTCGTCGGCAAGCGGACCTGGGGCGGCCTGGTCGGCATCCTCGGGTTCCCGGTGCTGATGGACGGCGGGGCCGTCACCGCGCCGAACCTGGCGATCTTCACCGAGGACGGCTTCGTCGTCGAGAACGTCGGCGTGCCGCCCGACGTCGAGGTCGAGCAGGACCCGGCCGCGGTCGCCGCGGGCAAGGACCCGCAGCTCGACCGGGCCATCGACCTGATCCTCGAGGAACTGGAGAAGTCCCCGCCGCCCAAGGCGCCTGAGCGTCCCGCCTTCCCCGTCCGGGTGAGGGCGAACTCGGACGTCAGGGCCAGGTGAGCGCCATCGCTTCAGGGGCGGGGCGAGTTCCCGGCGAGGACTCGTCCCGCCTCACTCACTGGAGGATCGGGTAATAGTACTTCGCGAGGTAGCGGCGCTCCCCGCCGCCCATGTAGTACCACGACCAGCGATCGCCCGGGTTCCCATACGGACGCCCGTAGAACGGGAACTGGTCACCATCGCCCAGCCCCACGTAGACGCGCGACGGAGCCGGGTAATTCACGAAGTAGCTGTAGGGGAAGACCTGGCCCGTCCCCGCACCGCCGATGATCGGCGCCCCGACCGGGATCCCGGGAGCCCCCACGATCCCCTCGCTCACAATTGTCCCGGTCACGATCGGCTGGCCGACGATCGGCCCCGTCACGACCGGCTCGCCCACGATCGGCGCCGGGCTCCCCAGGATCACGCCCTCGGTCGCGATCGGCTGGACGAAGGCCGTCTCCGTGACCACCGGCTGGCCGACGATGCCGCCATCGATCACCGGGATACCCGGGGAGATCACCTGCGGGCAGTTGCAGGGCAATTGCGCCCGGGCGACTCCACCGAGCAACACCAACGAGAACCCGAGGGCCAGCACAGACGAAGTCCACTTCATTGATGAGATCCTTTGCTGTTCGAGTTTTCACAGGGAAAGCGCAAGAGGAGGGCATCACCGAGCACTCCCGGGACCCGGGCAGTGCATCACAGCCGCTGTCCTCATTACATTTTGTCAATTTTCCCTGGCCGGTTCATTTTCCCCAGAATGAAACGAGACCGGAAGGACCTACCATGGCGTGACCCCTCGTCGCGGGTCTAAGATGAGATCCCATGCGCGGCAGGCGTCCCGGCCAGGGTGACGGCCGCTTGCGGAACAAGGTGCAACTGTGTGCATGAAGCGATCCATCTCACTGGCGATCCTCGGGTCCTGCATGATGAGCCTCACCACCGAATCGTCCGCGGCCTCCGGGCCGATTCGCTACGTCCTGAAGTTCCCGGCCCCCCAGTCGCACTACGTCGAGGTCGAGGCCCGGATCCCGGTCGGCGGGGCGGGCCAGGTCGACCTGATGATGGCGGTCTGGACGCCCGGCTCGTATCTCGTCCGCGAGTACGCGCGGCACGTGGAGGATCTCTCCGTCGGCACCCCGGACGGCAAGCCGCTCGCGGCGGCCAAGGTGAGGAAGAATCGCTGGCGCGTCGGCACCAACGGGGCAGGGGAGATCAAGGTTTCCTACAAGGTCTACGCCCGGACGATGTCCGTGCAGGGCAACTGGGTGGACAGCTCGTTCGCCCTGCTCAACGGGGCGGGGACCTTCCTGACCCTGGTCGACTCGCCGAGACGCCCGCACGAGGTGAGCCTGGTCCTGCCCCCCGGCTGGAAGACCAGCGTGACCGGCCTGCCCGCCGCGGGCGACGGGGCGCCGCACCATTATGTCGCGTCCGACTTCGACGTCCTGCTCGACTCGCCGATCTACGCGGGCAGCCCGACGATCCACGAGTTCGAGGTCGACGGCGTGCCCCATTACCTCGTGAACGAGGGCGAGGGCGGCCTCTGGGACGGGCCCCGCTCGGCCCGGGACGTCGAGGCGATCGTGCGGGCTCAGAAGGCCTTCTGGGGGTCGCTCCCGTATGAGAAGTATGTCTTCTTCAACCTGCTGGTCGAGAGCGGCGGCGGGCTCGAGCATCAGAACTCGACGGTCCTGATGGCGAGCCGCTGGGCGACCCGGACGCGGTCGAGCTACCTCGCCTGGCTCAACCTGGTCAGCCACGAGTATTTCCACACCTGGAACGTCAAGCGGCTCCGACCCGTCGAGCTCGGCCCCTTCGACTACGAGAACGAGGTCTACACGCCGAGCCTGTGGGTGGCCGAGGGGATCACCAGCTATTACGACCGGCTGATGGTCCGCCGCGCGGGGCTGTGCAGCGTCGAGGAGTTCCTGGCCGGCGATCCGCCCTCGCCCGGCTCGGACAGCGACAAGTCCACCGGCGACATCGAGCGGCTCCAGACGACCCCCGGCCGACTGGTCCAGCCGCTGGAGGCCTCCTCGATCGACGCCTGGATCAAGTTCTATCGCCGCGACGAGAACACGCCGAACACCGGGATCAGCTACTACGTCAAGGGCGCGGTGGTCGCCTTCCTGCTCGACGCCAGGATCCGCAAGGCCACCGAGGGCAAGAAGAGCCTCGACGACGTGATGCGGCTGGCCTACGGGCGCTACTCCGGCGCCCGGGGCTTCACCGCCGCGCAGTTCCGCGAACTGGCCGGCGAGGTCGCGGGTCAGGACCTCTCCGCCTGGTTCCGCACCGCGCTCGAGAGCACCGAGGAGCTGGATTACGCCGAGGCCCTCGACTGGTTCGGCCTCCGGTTCGCGAAGGACGAGAAGAAGAACAACGCGAACAGGCCCCCAAAGGCCTGGCTCGGCCTGGTGAGCAAGAACGAGGACGGCCGGCTGATGGTCACCCAGGTGAAGCGCGGGACCCCCGGCTACGAGGCGGGCTTCAACGTCGGCGACGAGATCCTGGCCATCGGCGACGACCGGGTCCCCCCCGACCAGTGGTCCCGGAAGATGGAGTTCTTCCGCCCCGGCGAGAAGGCCTCCATCCTGATCTCCCGCCGCGACCGCCTCCAGCGGATCGACGCCACCTTCGGCCAGGAGCCCCCGAAGCAGTGGGCCCTGGAGATCAACGCGGATTCGACGGACGCCCAGAAGTCCCACCGCAAGGCCTGGATCGGCGAGTGAGGGGAAACGCTGTAACGCCTCAATACGCTTGAGGGACGCAACCGAGCTTGCTAATTTGGTTTATGGTCGTCGCACGCTGTCACAGGTGAATTAGAGTTCATAATTGTCAGTCAAGCCCTTCGAGGTGCCGGCCATGAGGTCCCCCCGCGTGCGGCTCACACTGCGGCGGATGATGATCGTAGTTGGGGTGATCTCCATCAATCTCGCCGCCCTTCGCGCCCTCATCAGCAGTCGTCGGCCCGACCTCTCCATCGGTGCGCTGGCATCGCTGGGAGTGCTGCAGGTTGGGCTCTCGCAGGTCCTTGCTGGTCGCGGGCACCCCCGAGCCTTCTGGCTGGGATTCATTGCTGGAAGCGTGCTCGCGATCATCCCGATGCTGGCCAATATCTACACCCCTCAATCGTTCTTGGCGGCCCCTTGGCTGATCGAAGATCGGTTCATTCATGTACCGCTTGAGGATGTGCGCAACGCGCTCTTCCAGAGTCAATCCCGCCAGGTCCATCTGGTCACAGGCTCGGCCCTCCTCTGGACGGAATTTCCGGCCGTCGTCCTACTCATCTCAGTGGCGGCTGGGCGAATAGCCCTCGAAATCCATCGCAGACGGGAACCCTTCGACGAGCGAACCATAGTCCGGTGATCAAGGCAGGCTTTAATTACGGACCAGACTCCCCACCAGGAGCAGCGGGATGCCAGCCCACCCCTCGCCGAAACCCCGACGACACCGGCTCCGCGTCACCGTCCGAATGCTGATGATCCTCGTGCTCATCCTGGGCTCCGGGCTCGGCTGGCTCGTCCATCGAGCCCAGGTCCAGCGGGAGGCCATCGCATCCATAGGACGCGCCGACGGGTCGGTCATCTACTACCACCAGGTGAGGCGTCGCTCCAGCGGCACGCCCTGGTGGCCGAGCTGGGCGGCTGACATCCTGGGGATCGATTACTTCGACGATGTTCGGTCGGTCTTCCTGGAGTTCAAGGAGTCCAACCTGGAACGAGAACTGGCCCACGTCGGGCGGCTCGATCGCCTCGAAATACTGTCTCTCACCGGGTCGCGCGTGACGGATAAGGGCCTGACACCACTGGCGGGCCTGGGCAGCCTCCAGAGGCTCAATCTCGATGATACCGAGGTCACAGACGCCGGGATGCCATACCTTGAGGGTCTCAGCGGTCTCTGCTTTCTCGACCTGAGTCGTACGAAGGTCAGCGATACGGGCCTGGCCCACTTGAGGGGATTGTCCGGCCTGACCGACCTGTTCCTGGAGGGTACCAAGGTCGGCGATACGGGCCTGTCCCACCTGGGAGGGCTGATCCGCATCAAGACTCTACGACTCAAGAACACCGCAGTCGGGGACCGTGGCATGGCCCATCTAGCAAGACTGACGGGACTCCAGATCTTGACCCTCGGCGGGACGGCGATCACCGATCACGGCCTTCGATACCTCGACGGCTTGACGGCGCTCATACGGCTGGAGCTCGACTCCACACTCGTGACGGACTCCGGAGTCGCCCAACTTTCGCACTTGCCCCGGCTCCAAGGGCTCAATCTCGGGAAGACCGCGTTGAGCGACGCCGGGATGGCCCACCTCAAGCGACTGCCCGGCCTGCGCTGGCTCAACATCCGTTCCACCCGGGTGACGGATGCGGGCCTGGAACACCTCAAGGGATTGTCTGCGCTCCAGTCGCTCGACCTCAGCTATCTCGGGGTCGGGCCAGCCGGTCTCACCGTCTTGAAATCCTTGACCGGACTCGATCGGCTGGAACTCTATGGCACTCGCATCGGCGATGCCGAGCTGGGAGAGCTTCGCGAAGCACTGCCGAAAACCACGATCCCTCGTCCAGACTAAGGGAGAGAAAAGGGGACATCACTGATATTGACGAATCGGCTGGGCGGGTGAATCCTTTGGCATGCCCAGGACTGCTCGCGCCATCGAAGCCGGGATGATTTACCATGTGCTCAACCGGGGGAACGGCCGCATGCGGCTGTTCCACAAGCCGGAGGACTACTCCGCCTTCGAGCGGATCCTCGCCCAGGGGCTGGGACGTTTCCCGGTCGAGTTGCTGACCTACTGCCTGATGCCGAATCATTGGCACCTGGTGATGCGTCCCGGGACCGACGAGTCGCTGGGGCGTCTCATGGGATGGGTCGGCGTCACGCATGTCCGACGTCACCAGGAGCACTACCACAGGCGCGGCGCGGGGCATCTGTATCAAGGGCGATACAAGAGCTTCCCCGTGGCCGAGGACGACTACTTCCTGAGGCTCTGCCGATACGTCGAGGCCAACCCGGTTCGCGCGAGGTTGGTCGAGCGTGCGGACCAATGGCCGTGGGGCGGTCTCGCCCGACGGTGCCGCCCCGGTGGCGACCTGCCCATGAGCCCCTGGCCGATCGATCGGCCTCGCAACTGGACCGATCTGGTGAACGGGGGACTCTCCCCGGAAGAGATGAAGACGGTGCGGAACTGCGTGTCCCGGGGGCGTCCCCTGGGGCCTGACACCTGGGTCGCGGAGACGGCCTCGCGCCTGGACCTGGGCTTCACCCTCCGCGGCCCGGGTCGGCCCCGAAAGGAAGCAAAAAATCAGTGATGTCCCCTTTTCCCTTCACAGTGATGTCCCCTTTTCCCTTCACTGCTATAAACTACTCGGCCGAAGCCGGTTCATACACTTTTTCGACGGGGAAGCGAAGTTGAGCCTCCGAGCCCCCACATCGTGGTGCTCCAACCCAGCCCGCCCTGGGGAACCGGCTCCATCTCATCAAGCGAGTCGTTGCTACGGTCCCAACTTTGCGGGGATCTCTCCCATTGCCTTTGGCCGATGCGGCGGGCGGACGGATCGACCCGCACGGGCTGGGGAATCTTTGGAGTCTATCCGCTCCCTCTCCGTCATGTACGCCACTCGCCTCGACCTGGCCGGAGAGGGATGCTGTCTCCCTGCAACGAACCATTCCCTAATGGAAAGCGTCGTTTCTAGTTGAGACGATACAAGGCTTTCGGGTCTCGTGGTCCGCCACATCACTGTTCCACCCTGGCGAGCCGGCGTAAATCCTTTGCCATCTCGTGCGCCGCAGCGCCCACCCGAAGTACACCCGCCCGCTGTGAGTCATAGAACGCCGCTTCTTCGAGGTGGGCCTTGCGTTCCTCCGACCCCCCGGGACAGTGCTCAGCCTCTTGCTCTCGCCTGACTGCCTCTCGCGAATACGCCTCCGCAAGTCGGTGACACTCGCGATCTTGGGTATCGTACGCCCAGGCCGCCCGCAGCCAAACCACTCTCCTATGATTGGTGAAGACATCTGTTAGAGCACCGAGAACGACCGGGAACGCCACCACGGCAATCGTCCATCGAACCGTGAGTCGAACGCGTAGCCGTCGCATAGTCAGGGCCTCAAGGCACGCTGGCTGACAAGTCTGAACTCTGATTCACCCATTACAACGCCGAGTCGACGTAAGTCCTGAATCCTCGTCGCGGATTTCGTTGATCGGTCGGTCATATTGACCCGTTACACATCCGACAACTGTCCGGATGTCCGAGGAGGAGGTCGCCGGGAGTCCAGGCCTTCCCGGCACCGATTCCCCTCCACCAGGACGGCGGTGGTCGGCCTACCGCGACGGCGTAGCGAGGTCTTCCATGGCCCAGCTCAGACGCTTCCCCAGGGCCTGGGCGTAACGCCGCAGGGTTGCCAGCGTCGGGTTCGCCAGTTTGCCGGTCTCGAGCTTGCTCAGCGTGGCCCGGTCCAGCCCCGTACGTTCCGCCATGTCCGCCAGGCTGAGTCCCTGTCTCTCGCGTTCCGTCCGGAGCGACGCGAGTGCGATTAGTGTCTCTGGATCAGGTGTGGCCGGGGAAAACTCGTCCCGAACGGCCCGGCGCACCGATTCTTCCTCGGCACGCGCCTCGGGCGATCCGTGGCGCGCCCGAAACGCCTCCAGCTTGGCACGCTCTTCGGAACTCAGCTCCTCCAGTGACCGCCTTCGTCGCTCACCCATGGCGTTCCTCCCCTTCAGGAGGGACCTCGTACGCTGTGATTGGCCGAACGATCACGAAGCCTCCGTCGTCCTCCGCCTCGAAAACCACGATCAGAGGTTTGCCCGTCGACGTCCAGCCGAACCGGATCGGTCGGCCCGTCGTGCGGCTCACATCGTCTCTCGCGTTGGGACTCTCCAGGATCTCCTCGACCTCATCGACCGTCACCCCGTTGTCGGCGATGTGCCGGACGTTGCCTGTCGCCCGGGTCATCCCCGTCGATGGATTCGAAGCGGATCATGCCCGAGTGAGAGCCTCCTGTGTCGTCGTTGTTGAATTATATGCCAACAGTGCCGGGCGGATCAATCCGGCACAGGTCCCCGATCGTGTGGAGCACGTGCAAGAATCGGTCTCCAGTCGACCCGTTTCGCCAGCAAGTCGACGGAAGCCCTGGATCGGTGACGGGCAGAAACCACGGAAGAGAACCGAGGAAGCGAACCACGGAATACACGAAAGACACGGAAAAGTGAAGAGATGGAGTCGAGATGAAGGTCGGGGCAGGGGGGACCACCGCTGACCCCACCCGACGACCCTCATTCTATCTGTGTTTATCTGTGTTCATCTGTGGCTAAGCTCTTCCCGCTTTCACGCGTCCTTATGCAGCAAGGGCAGGGGGACGTAGTAGCTGAGGTAGCGGCGGCCGTCGGAGAAGGGCTCGCCGCGCGGGCTCTCGACCAGCACCGTGGCGCGGCGGGTGATCCGGTTGACGCGGCCGCGGTAGGTCTTGCCGTCGAGCTCGAACCGGACGCGGTCGCCGACGCGGACGTCGAAGGCGACGGCCGCCTGCTCGCGGGGCGTGACCAGGTCGTGCGAGACGCCCTCGTGGGCGAAGATCCGCCGCGAGAGGTTGTGGAAGTTCTCGGCCGAGCAGCTCGACCGGCCCCAGCCGAGGAACTCCGCGAGGTGCAGCAGCTCGTGCTCGAAGATCCGCTGGAGGGCCTCGAGCCGGTCCCGGCAGACCAGGCCGCCGACGATCACCTCGCGCTCGACGTTCTGGAAGGTGCTGAACAGGAGCGTCGTCGAGACGGAGATCTCGTAGTCCACCTGCTCGGTCATCCGCCCGCCGACCGGCACCCTGCGGACCTGCCGCATCGTCTGGCCGGCCGCGCGGGTCAGCCGGCGCGACAGCCGGAAGGACATCGGATGGGCCCGGTCCTCCAGCAGCATCTCGCCGAGCAGCCCGCGGAAGAACGCCCGGTCGTAGAGTCCGAACATCCGCTCCAGGTCGTCGCTGCCGATGACCGTGAAGTCCCCGGCGCGGATCTGCTCGGACTGCTCGAGCATCGCCCCGTAGACCTGGCGCGAGCGGGCGGCCACCTCCTGCGGCGAGTACAGCAGGGCGGTGAGCTTGGCCTGGCGCTCGCGCCCGGGCCCGGGGAGGTCGATCGACACTGCGTGACTCATAAGATCATCGAACTCGATGTTCGCCGGATCATGGCCCCGGATCGCCGCGCGTCAGGTCGAACAGGAAGATCCCGTAGCCGACGCCCGCCGGATCGCGGGAGCGGGCCATCTGGAAGGCCATGAGGCGCCCGTCGTCGCTGACGACGGGGTTCGATGCCTTGAACCCGGGGAACCGGGTGAACCGCGTCAACCGGCTCGTGCGCCCGCTCCCGTCCAGGGCCAGCTTCCAGATGTCCACGAAGCCCGCGCCCTTCTTGCCGGCGTCGTTCTCGCGGTCGCATTCCACGAGCGTGAAGCGACCGTCCGGGAAGATGCCCTCCGGCTCGTCGTACTGGTCGGGCGCCCTGGAGTAGTTCGTGACCTTGCCCGTTCCGAGCTCGACGCCGCAGACCTCCGTGCCGTCATGTCCGTAGGCGCTGAAGGTCAGCTCCTTCCCGTCGGGAGGGCGGAAGTTCTGCGACTCGAGCGTGCAGCGGAACGGCAGCGACCGGCTGTCGAGCACCAGCCGCTGGTTCACCAGCCGGGGCGCGCCGCCATCCTCGACGATGTCGGCCTCGAGGATCCGCGAGCTGCCCGCCGGCATCTCGCCGGGATACTGGGTGCTGACGTGGGTCCAGGCAATGTGCATGCGTTTCCGCGAGACTGCCGGGCCCTCCGAGCATTTCGTGCCCAGCGGGGTAGGGGGCTTGCTGCGGTCCTTCTTCAGGATCGACAGGAAGCACTGGACGCGCGCGTCGCCGGGGCGCTCGGGGTCCAGCCTCGCGGGGCCGGAGAGCAGGACGTCGCCGTTGCTCAGGTAGAGCGCCCGGGTGTAGCCGTGGTGGGGATAGAAGCCGGTCAGGAGCCGGATCTCCCGGGTGGCGATCTCGATCTCGTAGACGTCGCCGAAGGTCTTCTCGAGGAAGAGCACGCGGCGGCCGTCGTGCGAGAAATCGGCCCGCTCGCCGAACCGGGTCAGCCGGACGATGTGCGGCGGGAGTTGCTGGTCCGGGGAGGCCGCCGGTGGCTGGGCGCCGGCGGCCTCCGCGAGTCCCAGGATCGCCAGGGCGACGGCCGGCGCGACCACCCGAGACGTCCTTGCGTCCATCTTCCGACTCCTCCTCAAGGACACATTCCCCTGGCCGCCGACTCTACTCGCGGCCGCTACCCCGTGCGGGCAAAGCTCTCGCAAAGGCGCAAAGACCGCAAAGAAATGAGTAGGGAGAGGGAAAGGACCAAATCACGAAAGGGAAAAGGGGAAACTAGCATCCAGAGCGATGACGGGGTCAACACTTCCCCTCCTTCGTGGTTCCTTTCCCTCTCATCTTCCTTGGCGGGCTTCGCGCCTTTGCGAGAGATCTCCCGCGCACGCTGAAGCCCGACGAACTCACTCCGGCTTCGGCATCATCCGGATGCAGACCGGCATCGGCACGGAGATCGGCTCGCCGACCTGGGTCAGGCCGCCGGTCGAGGAGTCGATGCGGAAGACCGCGATCGTGTCGGAGTCCTGGTTCTCGGCGAGCAGGAAGGAGCCGCTCGGATCCAGCGCGAAGTTGCGCGGGTTCTTGCCGAGCGTCGACTGGTGACCGGCGGCCGTCAGCTTGCCGGTCTCGGGATCGACCCGGAAGATCGCGATGCTGTCGTGTCCCCGGTTCGACCCGTACACGAACTTGCCCGAGGGATGGACCTGCACCTCGGCGGTGTAGCTCGTCCCCTTGAAGTCGTCGGGCAGGGTCGAGATCGCCTGGATCGAGTCGAGCGAGCCCTTCTCGGCGTCGTAGGCGAACGCGGTCACCGTGTTGGCCATCTCATTGATCACATAAGCGAATTTCCCGTCCGGACGGAAGGCGAAGTGGCGCGGGCCGGAGGCGGGGGCGACCTTCGCGAACGGCGGCTCGTTGGGCGTGAGAGTCCCCTTGTCGGCGTCGAACCTGTAGATCAGGACCTTGTCGAGCCCCAGGTCAGCCGCGAAGGCGAAGCGGTTGGCCCGATCGAGGTTGATCGAGTGCGCGTGCGGCCCCTGCTGGCGGCCAGGGTCCGCCCCCGCCCCCTCGTGCTGGATGAACGACGAGGCCGGGCTCAGCGTGCCGTCGGAGCCGATCGGCAGGCAGGCCACCGAGCCGCTGCCGTAGTTCGCCACCAGCACGTTCTTGCCGATGCGATCCACGGTCAGGTGGCAGGGCCCGTTGCCGACCGACGATTGCTGGTTCAGGAGCGTCAGCTTGCCGCTCGACGGATCGATCGCCAGTGCGCTGACGGCGCCGGTGCCCTTGCCCTGGAAGTCCCCCACCTCGTTGACCGCGTAGACGAACTTGCCGCCGGGGTGGATGGCGAGGAACGAGGGATTCGTCAGCTTCGCCACGGCGCCCTTGTTTGTGACCCGCCCCGATTGGGGATCCAACTCCAGGAGATAGATGCCCTCGCTGACCGCCTTGCCGCCGGTGTACGTCCCCACGTAGAGCCACAAGGGACCGCTGGATCTCTCGGCAGGCGCCATCTCGTTGACTCCGGCCCGGGCCTGCGCCAGGGTCGCGACGCCAAGCCCGAGGATGAAGAGCCCGGCCTTCACGACCGGGAATCGGCCAGGACGATCATTCTCAATCCGTGCGACCATCACCGTTGTCCCCTCGTCGGTTTCTGCGATCTCGACGCCGACCCGACCTTAGCACAGGGCACGATGCCCGGCAAGGATCGCCGCACGACGCGCCCGCGCGCGCGGCCGCATCGGAGGGGGCGAACGCCGCAGCTTGCCCCGCGGGCCCCTCACCCCGGCCCTCTCCCCGCAAGCGGGGCGAGGGAGTCACTGCCCTTCACCCGCGCGAGCGGGAGAAGGTGGCCCGAAGGGTCGGATGAAGGGGGGGGCATGCCGGGGCTACCACCGGCCCTCACCCGGCACTTCGTGCCACCCTCTCCGCCGCGCGGGCGAGGGTCGTCTCGACCTTCGCCCCGCGGCAGCGGGGAGAAGGTGCCGCGAAGCGGCGGATGAGGGGCCGTCGGTGTGCGCCGCGGCCGGCGCCTCGCCCTCACCCGGCACTCCGTGCCACCCTCTCCGCTCGCGCGGGCGAGGGTTCCTTGAACCCTTCTCCCGCGAGGGGGAAGGAACCGGTCCCGGCGCCGTCCATCAGGTCGGGGTGGAAGCGGTCGCAGGGTGGTGCCCACTCGAAGATGGTAAGGCGATGGTTCCCGGATCGCCGTTCAGGGGGCGGTCTGGTTCCCCGCTCGCCGGGTGTAAGCTTCTCCGTGGATCTTCCGGGCCGACGCGACCATCTCGGGGTAGGGCGTGTCGGTCACCGTGAGGAAGCCGATGTTGTAGTTCTCGCCGTCGAACGAGCGGCCGGTCAGCGGCTCGTCGATGTACTGGAACCAGTGGCAGCCAACCAGCGAGGGTTGTCCAGGACGCTCCCGACGTAGTCCGCGTAGATCGCGCGCGTTCGGCCTGGTCGGCCGCGGAGACGAGCCCGGTGTGGAACATCCCGCGGTCGAGGGCACCGGCGTGGAACTCGCCGATGATCACCGGCCGGCCCAGGTCCTTCAGGAAGTCCCACTTGCGGGGATCGACGCGGCGCTCGTAGATGTTGAAGCTCACCACGTCGCAGAACTCCGTGGAGGCCGCGATCGCCTCCTCGGTGCGCCACGCGAACCGGCAGCCGAGGTAGAGGTGATCGGGGTCCGCGGCCTTCAGCTCATCGCGGACGGTGCGGAAGTAGGCCCGCGCGAACTCCTTGACGAAGTGCCGCAGGTCGGCCTTGAACGCGTCCGTCATGGCCGGCCGGCCGGACTCGGGCTGCCACGGGGCCTCGAGCGTGGCCCAGTCGCGGAAGCTCGTCTTCCACGCGGCGTTCAGTCCGGCGATCTCGCCGTACTTGCCGCGGAGCTGCTCGAGGATCGCGCGCTTGGCCGGAGAGGTCGCCGCAGGCAGCCTCAGCGCGCCGAGCGCCAGGCCGTGTCGACCTCCTCGTCGCCGAAGCCTCCCCAGCTCAATTCATTGTCCACGAACGTCCCCAGGCACCACGGATCGCCCTTGATCCGGGCGGCGACACCCCGGACGCTCCTTCGCACGCTCTCGGCGAACTTCGGGTCGAACGGGTCGTGCATCTTGCCCCAGTAGTCGGATCCGCTGCCCACCCTGGCGTGGTCGCCGCTGATATGCGCCGTGGCCACGTAAGGGACCTTGCCATTACGGTAGAGCGCTCATCCGACCAGTTGCCGATCGTGTTGAAGCCCCACGAGAGCAGCCGCTTCAGGGTCGTCTCCTTCCATCGCTCCAGATAATCGGGACCATGAACGCGCTGGAGGTTGGCGGCGTAAGAGTTGTAGGTCTTGCCGGAACGGACCGGGCCGGAGTGAACCTCGCGGGCGTGGCCGAAGTGCCGGGCGAGCGGGTCGCCCTCGCCGGGCAGCCACGAGAACATCGACTCGCGCCCGGTCACCATCGTCGCCTCGTGCGTGCCCACGACGTCGATGCCGAGCGAGAGGAAGAGGGCCCCGTCGGGATCGACCAGCCACCAGCGGCCATCGCGCTTCACGGTCCGGAAGAAGCCCGCGGCCGGCTGCTTCGGTCCCTCTCGCCAGCCGCCGAAGCGGTCGCGATCGGCCGGCGCGGGGTGGGCCGCGATGTCGCGCAGCTCGGTCTCGTGGCGTTCGGTCAGCTCGGATTCCGACTGCACCTTACCCGGCCAGGAAGCATGCGCGTACTGGCCGAGCGGGTCCACGATCCGGGCCAGCGAGAGCGGCGGGGCCAATCGGGCGCCGACGATCTCGACCCGCCGCGTGGTCCTCGGCTCGTGCATGAAGACCTGGAAGGCGACGACGTGCGAGAGGTCGAATGATCCCGCCCCGGCCGCGGCGACGCTCCGCGTGCCGGGATGAGTCGGCAGGCCGCGCATGCCGAGGCTCATCGGATCGGAATGAGTCAGGGCGATCGCAAAGGTTGCCGACTCGCGCGGCGAGAGCTTCACCTGGGCCGTCCGGCAATGCTGCCTGCCATCGGCCGACGGATCGTCGTCGATCCGCACGCCCACGTTGATCGGCTCGGCTTCGAGGTTCCTGAGGTCGAGCATCAGGAACCCCTGAGACTTCCAGTCCCAAGCCCGGCCCCCCGGCGCGGGGAACTTCACCGAGGGCCACTCCGCGGGCGTGAAGGTCACGCGGAGCGACTCCGGCGCGCCGGGCATCGCTTCGACCCGTGCGGACTGGGCCTCGTGCGTCCGCAGGCTCAGGGCCCCCGCGGTGCCATCGCGCGCTACCTGACCCCAGAGGCTGGCCGTGCCCGTGAGGGCACAGACGCCCGCCAGGAGCAAAGATCGCCAACTCATGATTTCTTCCTTTGTGGATGGGGAAATCGGGGCGAGACGGACCTCCTGCTCCTGACCATTCTATCGGAGCCGAACACCGGCCCGTCAGGGACCACCGGGCAGCCGCGGGATCCGGCGATCTACGGGTTTTGCCGTTGACGACTACGGGAAAAACCGTAGACTCCTGCCCGGCGTGATGAGACCCATCGCGAAACCTGGAGTCCGCACTCAGATGGCACGTCCGCGAGCCGAACAGCCGACACCCGCGGAGCTGGATATTCTCAAGGTCCTGTGGGAACGCGACGGCCCGGCCACCGTCCGAGACGTCCTCGACGTGGTGAACCGGACCTCGGACACGCCCCGGGCCTACACATCGGTCATGAGCCTGCTGAACGTCATGACCGAGAAGGGGCTCTTGCGACGCTCGCCGCAGGGCCGGGCCTTCGTCTATGAGCCCGCGGTGCCGCGAGAGCGGACGCTCCGCTCGCTCCTGGGCGAGACGCTCCGGCGGGCCTACGACGGCTCCGCCAGCCTGCTCGTGGCGCATCTCCTCGACCAGTCGTCGCCGGGCAAGAAGGAGCTCGAGCAGATCCGTGCCCTGCTCGATGAGTATCAGAGCCGGCAGCCGGCGGAATCCAGGGAAGGAGGTGGCCGATGCAGCCGATCGCGGCCCAGGCGTCCTGCGGGTTGAATGCTGAGTTCATCTGGCTGAGCCTGCTGCACAGTGTCTGGATCGGACTCGCCGCGGCCGGCTGCGTCGCGCTGGTGTTGCAGGGCCGCCGGACGTTGTCGCATCGGTTCCGCCATGCGATCCTGCTCGTGTGCCTCTCCCTGGTCGCATGCGGGCCGCCCGCGCTCGCGGTCGGCCAGCTTCTCGCGGCGTGGTCATCCCGGGATGTGCCGATCCTCTCGGCGAGGGTGGTCGTCCTCCCCGGGCCGTCGGGAAGCCCGCCCGAGGTGCTGCGAGATCCGCCAGAGCTCACGCGTCCGGTTGATGGCTCGGTCCCGGTGCGCATCGTTCAATCGATGGCCATTGTCATCGCCCGACTGGGCACGGGAGTTCGGGATGCGCGGACGCTCCTGCTGACCGCCTGGTCCCTGGTCATCCTGGGACTGGCAGCCGTCCTGGCACTCGGCGCGCGAAGGGTCAACCGACTCCGTCGGGAGGCGGAGGCGGCACCGGCCGCCGTGCAGGAGCGAGCCCGCAGGCTGGGGCGGCGGTTGCGGCTCCGCAAGGTCCCCGCGGTGAGGCTCCACCCGCGACTGAGCCAGCCCTGTCTCTGCGGCGTGCTCCGTCCCGCGATCCTGCTGCCGGATCACTGGTTCGCGGCCGCCGAGGGTGGCCCGCTCGACGCGGTCCTCGCCCACGAGCTGGCCCACGCGCGGCGGCTCGATCATCTCGTGAACGTCGGCCAGCGGCTCATCGAGGCGCTCTACTTCTTCCACCCGGCGGTTCACTGGCTCTCGATGTCCTTGCGCCGCCATCGCGAGCACTGCGCCGATGAACTCGCGGTCCGGATCACCGGCGACCCGCTGTCCCTGGCGAGGGCCCTCGAGTGCCTGGCCCATCTCCGTGCTGTCCGCTCTGCAGCGCGCCCGATCGGCGCCGCGTTGGGGGGCGAGACGTACTCCCTTCTTCCCCGTATGCAGGAGCTGATCGGCATGACGCCCGTTCGTACACGACCCCAGGTCTGGCCCTACGCCGCGCTGCCTCTGGCCGCCCTCCTCGGCCTCGTGGCCATCTCCGCGGGATCGGCCCAGGACCAGCCCTCTCCGTCCCACGATGTCCCACAGGCCCGCCAGAAGGACGACTCGGTCACGGAGTCGACCTCCGCCGCCAGGACTGAGCCGGTACCTCTTCGGGGCACAGTCCCTCCCGACCCCGACCCGGATCGGCTGGTGTCCTATGAGGTGCGTCGCCTCGACTTCGAAGAGGGTGGTTGGCGCGGATACCTGGGCGGGCGGATCGCTCCCATTGGGAAGGAGGGCGAAGTTCGCGGCTGGCTCATCGACGAAGGGGCACTGCTCAGCCTGTTCAAGCGGCTCGAGCAACGGGCTCCGAAATTCACGGCGGTCCATGCGCCGAGGGTCACCAGCTTCCAGGGCGCCCATGCCACCGTTTGCTTCGGCCTGGGCAAGATGAACGCCGACGAGGTCCAGACCGCGATGCGGGAGTTCAGCCGGAACCGCGACAAACGGATCCCCGGCGGGCTGTTCGTCGATCTCGTCGGGACGTTCTCGCCTCGTGGGACCCGGCTCTCGGTCGACCTGCGCGACTCGGAGATCCCCACCTCCCCGGGCACGCGGGATGGCGTCCGGGCCGTCGACGGCTCGGCCGGGGCTCCGGCCTTCCTCGATCGCCGCTACGAGGGTTCCCATGATATCCCCGAGGGATCCAGCCTGGTGGTGAGCCTGGGACGCCGCGAGCAACCGGTCGGGGGGCGGTCGGTGACGCGAGAGCGTCTTGTCATCATCATGCCGAGGCGCATCTTGCTTGAAAAGGAGGAAGTTGCGCCCAGGCCGCCGGTGGACGCCAGGACCGGCCGATAAGTGGGGCGATCGCCGGGGGTTCGGCGAGGGAGGCTTCCCTTGCGACCGGACCCCCGCTCTGGTCCGATAGGGCGTGTGCGAGGCCTCGGCGCCGGGGAAAGACCGAAACGGAGACGTTCGCCCGATGGCCCGCCCGGTCCTTTCGAGCGGAGTGATCCTATGAGCATACGCACAAGGAAGCCCGGTCTCGTCGCCGCGTCGGTCATGGCCCTCGGTTTCCTGGCCGTCGGTTCAGAAGCACGCCCGCTCCGGGCGGAGGACGACGCGATCACGGTGGAGAGCCTGCTCCGCCGGATGACCAACACGCGGTGGCTGGCGGAGGTCCCCTCGGCCGACGAGCGGAGCGTCCAGTTCTCGAGCTACGATCGATCGACCCGCCTGAAGGATGGTAAGATCATTCATCCGTTCGCCAACGGGGATCGCGGCCACTATCTCCGCGTGGAGGGCGAGGGAAACCGTCGCGAGTGGGTGCTGGCCGAGGCCAATGGCCCCGGATTCCTCTCGCGGATCTGGAGCGCTAATCCCGACGGTGAGCTGAGGATCTATATCGACGGCGAGAAGTCGCCCGCCCTGGCCGCCCCCTTCGCCGCGATCACCAACGGCGAGGTCGCCCCGTTCGGCGCGCCGTTCGGGCACGACGCCTCGCGCGGGCGGAACCTCTACTTCCCGTTCCCCTTCGCGAGGTCGGTCAAGGTGACCACCACGAAGGGGGACCAGTACTTCCACGTCAACGTGACGACGCTCTCGAAGCCCATCAAGGTGGAGAGCTACTCGCCGGCCGTGCTGGCGCGGGCGGCCGACGCCATCGAGCAGGCGCGGCAGGCGCTCCTGCATCCGCCCGAGCCGGCGCTCGGCCGGGGGGCGCTCATCGGCCAGGCCGGGGGCCAGGTCCTGCCCGGCCAGTCGCACGACCCGTTCCCCGAGGCGCTCTTCAAGGGGCGGGGTGGGGCGATCACGGCCTTCCGCTTCAAGGTGGAGTCGCCCGACCTCGACGACGCCCTCGCCCGCACGCTGCTCGCGATCACCTTCGACGGCGCGGAGCAGCCCCAGGTGGCCGTCCCGCTGGGCGACTTCTTCGGCTCGGGGCCGGGCCTCAACCCGTTCGATACGGCGATCAGCTCGGTCCGCGGCGAAGGCACCATGATCGCCCGCTGGTACATGCCGTTCCGCAAGTCGGCCCGAGTCCGGCTCACGAACTTCGGCGGCAAGCCTGTGAAATTCTATGCCGAGCTCGACCTTGAGCCGGCCCCGGTGGGCGACCCGCTCCACTTCCACGCCCGCTGGCGGTATCAGGACGGGCTCCAGACGAAGAAGGCCGACGGCACGCTCGACTGGCCCGCCCTGCGGGTGAGCCGCGGGGCGGGGCGGTTCGTCGGGCTGCTGGTGAACATCCACAACCCGGTGACCGGCTGGTGGGGCGAGGGGGACGAGAAGATCTACGTGGACGGCGAGAGTTTCCCCAGCACCTTCGGCACGGGCACCGAGGACTACTTCGGTTATGCATGGGGAGACAATCATCCGTACATGAATCCGTTCCACGCCCAGACCCGCTGCGACGGCCCGGGATCCAAGGGCAACAACAGCAACGTGCGCTACCACATCCTCGACTCCGTGCCCTTCCACAAGGCGCTCGGCTTCGACATCGAGGTCTGGCACTGGGAGCCGGTGAAGATCCAGTACGCGACCGTGGCGTACTTCTACGCGGCCCCCGGGACGGTCGCCGAGCCCGGCGCGCCGGAGCTGACCGGTCGGAAGGTGTACCCGAGGCCGACCGTGCACCGAGAACCGGGCGTCGTCGAGGCCGAGTCGTTGAAGATCAGGGCGAGGACCGAGGGCAGCACGAGCGTCCAGGACATGGGCCCCTTCGGCGACGTCTGGTCGGGCAACCAGCAGCTCTTCTGGGTGGGCGGCAAGCCGGGCGCCAAGCTGGAGCTGGAACTCCCCGTCAAGCAGGCGGGAACCTACTCCCTCTCGGCCGCCTTCACCAGGGCCGGCGATTACGGCAACGTCGAGCTCGCCCTGGACGGTCGGCCGCTCGGCAAGGCGATCCCGCTCTATCAGCCCTCGCCGGCCGTCGTCCACTCAGGACCGGTCCCGCTGGGCGATGCGGAACTCTCGGCCGGCAACCACACCCTGAGCCTCACCATCAAGGACAGGGACCCCCGGAGCAGCAACTACTTCGTGGGCGTCGACTGGATCAAGCTGAGCCCGGCGATCCAGGGTTCGTTCCCCGCGCGCAAACGCTGAAAGGAAGCGGAAGGAACCAAGGGACACACGGAAAACACGGAAGGAAGACAGATCAGAATCGTTGGAAGTCGGGCTGTCGGGTGACGCCGGCTGACCTGCCCTGACCTTACTCTGTCTGTCTTTTATCTGTGTTCATCTGTGTTTATCTGTGGCTATTCTCTTTTGTCTTCCTTCCCCTGCTCAGTAAGGCAGCTTGCCGAGCGTCCGCCCCTTGCGGGACGGGCGAGCGGCCTGCGGCGGCGAGACGTGGCCGGCGCGGAGGGCTTCCAGCCGGTCGAGGATCGTGAAGGCCGCCTGGGGCTTCGCCAGCCCCAGCGCGTTCGCCCGCATCAGCGTCAGCTTCCCGGGCTCGTCGATCAGGCGGCTGATCTTGTAGGCCAGCACGGGCAGGTTGTTGCAGCGGATCGCGACGCCCTCTTCCAGCAGGTGGTCCGAGTTGCGCTCCTCCTGGCCGGGGATCGGGTTGATCACGACCATCGGCAGCCCCTTGGCGAGCGCCTCCGAGGTGGTCAAGCCCCCCGGCTTGCCGACGAACAGGTCGGCCGCCGCCATCAATTCGTCCATCTCGGTGGTGAAGCCCAGGAGCTTGAAGGCGACGCCGCGCGATCCCGGCAGGCGCCGGACGACGCGAGCCAGCCGGGCCCGCAGCTCCTCGTTGCGGCCGCAGACGACGACGGCCTGCGCCGGATGGTTCAGCTTCGAGAGCGACTCGATGATGTGCTCCACCGGGCCGACGCCGAACCCGCCGGCCGAGACCAGGATCGTGAATCGCTCGGCCTCCAGCCCATGCTTCCGGCGCATGGCCTGAGGGTCCTTCGACTCGGCGAACACCGGGTCGATCGGGATGCCGGAGACGGTCACCAGCGACTCGGGCACGCCGAGGGCCACGAGGTGGGCCCTCGTCTCCTCGAGGGCGACGAAGTAGTGCTCCGCCTGGCGGCAGAGCCACATCGCGTGCACGTCCAGGTCGGTCACGACCACGGCGTTGAGGATGTCCACCTGCTTCTTCCACTTCAGCCAGGAGATGATCTCCGAGGGCAGGAAGTGCGTGCAGATCGCGACGTCGGGCTGGTAGGTATTGAGGAACTTGACGAACGGCCCTGTGTTCAGGCGGTCGAGCGCCAGCCGCACCTTCTCGTTCTTGCCGGGGACGTCGAGGAAGTCGTAGAGCCATCCCAGCACCTCGGGCGCCCGGTTGACCAGGTCGAGGTAGGCCTTCGAGTAGAGGTGCCGGAAGACGTGGTTCGTGTACTTCAGCACGTCCAGGTGCTGGACGTCCGAGGCCAGGCCCCGGAGCCGCACGGCCTTCTCGATGGCGTCCGCGGCCCTCAGGTGGCCAGCCCCTGCGCTGGCGGACAGGACAAGCACTCGTCCCAGCATGCCGTTGGCTCCTGTTGATGGTCACTCGAAGACCGCCCAGGCCCCCTTCTCCTTCACCTCGAACGTCCCGAAGCTGGGCGGCCAGACCTCGTAGTCCTGGAGATCGGCCCCGGCCAGGTCATTGTCGCGGAGCATGATCCCCAGCCAGAAGCCCTTTCCGGGCTCGACCGGGAAGATCGCCTCCTCCGACGACTGGTAGGTCCGCCGGTCGATCGGCAGGCGGAACTCGAAGACGACGGCCTTCGCCCCGTCGAGGCTCCGCCCCGTCGCGGACTCGACGAGGGCTCGCTCGGGCCGGACGTCGTCGGCGTTGATGATCCGGATCACGCGCGGGGCCACGTCGGGCGGCGGCATCAGCGTGAGGTTGCCGAAGTAGAACCGTCGGCGGACCAGGACGTCGCCCGGCACGTCGGCGAACCGGCCGAGGTTCCACTGGAAGCCGTCCATGAAGCCGTTGAGCATGACGCCCACGGTGTCCTGCTGATGGTAATTCGCGGTCGGCTGGTGGAACGTGACGGCGTCGTCGAACTGGACGACCTGGACGAAGAGGTCACGACCGTGGTACGCCAGGCGGACGACCCCGCTGAGGTCCGCCGGCCCGGAGATCGCGCCGTGGCCGGTCACCGGGGTGATCACGATCTGGGGGCTGATCCCCGCCCTGCGCCAGGTCGCCGGATCGCCGTCGACCGCCAGCGGCGAGGCCAGGCGGCGGACGACGACCCTCGGCGGCGCCGGGCGGGGCGCCATCGCGGGCGGGCTCCACGTTCGAGCGGTCAGCTCGGCGGCCTTCGCCCCGGTGATCTCCAGCGGCAGGCCTGCCTCGCGCGTCGGCTGCGTCCCGTCCAGGGTCATCCAGTGCATCGCGTTGATGACGTAATCGCCGGCGATCACGTGGAGCTTGCCGTCGTTGCCCCGGAACAGGGTGTACTGGTCCGGGTGATCCACCCAGTAGCCCGACCAGCGGCCCTCGGCCGGGAGGCCGATCCTCCCCAGGCCCAGGCCGTCGGCGGTCATGCCGAACCACTCGACCTGGTGGCCCCAGGAGCAGAGGAGGAACCGACCGTCGTCGCTGATCTTGACGCCCTGGATCGGCGAGTAGTCGTTGAGCGGCCGGTACCACCGCAGCCGGCCGTCGGGCCGGAAGCGGGCGAGGTCCACGCCGCCGCTGTTGCTGAAGCCCATGCCCAGCGGGCTACCCTGCTGGAACGGGAAGCACGCGAGGTAGCCGCCGTCCGGCGTCATCGCGGATTCCGACTGGGCCTGAGGGTCGTTCTGCACGCCCGCGGTATAGGGCGACGCGAGCCGGGCCTCCCGGAAGGCGAACGCCGGCCGGGCGGGGAACTCGTAGATCGGACGCGCCTGAGAATCCAATCCCTTGCACACCCAGCGCTGGGTCGCGGCCGCGCGGATGTCTCCCGAAGGTTCGACATACGTGAACCGCTGAATGAGCGCGTTGCTCGCGGGCTTGCCGTCGGTGTTCTTGATCGGCTCGCCCTCGCCGTCGTCCGCGTCGATGTGTCCGTCCTCGTTGCGGTCGCGGATCACCACGTGGCCGCCCTGGCGTCCGGCCGCGTAGAACGCCAGCGGGACGGCCGAGAAGTCCTCGAAGCGGACGATCATCAGGCCGTCGCGGTTCTGGTTGGGAGCCAGCTTCCAGCCGCAGCGATAGACCCCGAACCGCTTCCCCTCGCGGGCGAAGAACCCGACCGCGCTGCTGCCGGGGAGGTCCGAAGGCGGATGGCCCCAGTATGCTTCCGGGGCCCAGGTGCCCGCCCGGGCGTCGATGGTCCACGAGACCGTGCCGCTCGCGTCGAGGAACCGCGTCGGGGCCGTGGGAGGATCGCCGAAGGGGGCGCGATGCGGCGTGTTGCCGAACTGGGCGAACGTGTGCAGGAGGACGTTGCCCTCCGGGCTGAAGCTGATCACGCGGCTGAGCGTGTCGCGGATCGCCAGCGTCCCGTCGTCGGCCAGCGCCAGGGAGACAGAGGCCGGGGCGTTGTGCCGGCCCTTCTGGAACCAGAACCGGTCGGGCACGATCGGCCCGTAGGGCCCGTCTCCCCGGCCCACGATCCACGCCGACTTCAGTCGCAGGGCGTCCGGGGCCTTGCCCTCGATGTCGAGGAGGTGGATCTTCCCGGTCTCGTACGAGGCCACCGCCAGGCGATCGCCGCGGACCGCCAGGCCGATCGGCGAGGGGGCCTCGTCGAACGCCCGGAGCACCTTGCCCCCGGGCGTGACGGCCAGCAGCTTCGCGAAGTCGCTGATCACCCAGAGGATGCCGCGCGTTCGATCCGCGGCGACCACCCGGGGCCTGGGAATCTCGATCGTCCCGCGGGGGCCCGCGGTCGAGGCGTCCAGCACCTGGACCTGATTCAGCTCGGGCACGGCCAGGTAGAGCGAATCGCCCAGCGCGGCGAGCGTCGAGTACACGCCGGACGTCTCCAGCAGGGCCACGGGGCGCGAGGCTTCCCAGGGAATCAGCTCGCCGCCGGACGAATTGAGACGGACGAGCGAGAAGACCTTCTCGGTCCCGCGGAGCAGGTAGACATGGCCCCGGGGATCGACGTCCAGCCCGCGGATGTCCGCGCTGCCGCCGAACTGCCAGCGGGCCTTGCGGTCGTCCAGCCCGATGCAGCGGATGTTGACGTGCCGCTCGCTCCAGCCGCTGCCGAGCAGGAGCCGCCCCGCGTCGCCCGGCGGGAACGCGACCATCCCGTTGTGGAACTGGTCCGCGTTGTCGGTCGAGTTGTCCAGCCCGCTGTTGGCGACCATCCGCCGGTACGTCCACGACAGCTTGCCCTCGACCACCTTCACGACAAATCGCCCCGGCTCGATCTTCCCGCCGAGCTGATCGCGCGCGGGGAGGACGAACTCGTGCCTGCCGGGAGGAAGGGGGAGATCCTGGAACAGGTAACGCACGAGCGTGCCGTCCTCGCGGAAGATCCCCGCGCTCTTCGATCCGTCGGCCTGCTCGACGGTGATCGCGCCGTCCGGCGAGGCCGCCCCGGCGAGCGGCCCGGACTCGAACGCCCCGACGTCGGGCAATCCCAGCCTCGACCTGCCGGCGATGTCCGCTGCCGGCGCGGCCTGGTTGCCGGCCCGGGCGGTGCCCCAATCGCTCGTGGTCGCCTTCGCGGGGTTCCACTCCAGGCCGGAGACGACGCGGAAATCCTGCTTCGCGGCGTCGGCGAAGCGCACGCCGAGCTGGACCGAGTGGGCGTCGAGCCCCGACGACGCGTCCCGCCAGGTGGGCAGCGAGACCCGCGGGGGATCGTCGCCGATCCGCCCGACATACTGCGCGACGTGGAGGTTATGATCGACGAGCAGGCCCGGGTGCTCGCCCGCCACCTGCACTCCGATGCCGCTGTCCACGATCAGATTGTTGAAGACGGCACAGCGCCGGGTCCCGAGGAGGTTGATCCCGATCGAGTTCGCGCGCACGATCGTCGCCTGGCAGATCGCCACGTGCTCGGCATCGCGGAGGGTGATGCCGGTGAGCCCGTCGGTGACGATCAGGTTCTCCGCCCGGACGTCGCGGGCCCCTTCGATCGCGAGGCCGGCGACGTCGCCCCGGAGGCGGACGCGGCGGATCGTCAGGTCCCGGCCTCCCACGACCTTCAGCGCGGTCTCCCCGGCGCCTTGGATCGTCAGGTCCGAGATCGTGGCTTCCCGGCCGCCCTCGATCCGGACCCCGCCTGAGTGCCCCGAGGCATCAAGGATGGTCGATTCGTATCCCGCACCCCTGAGGCTCACGCCGGGAGGCAGCTTCACATCGCCGAGTCGATGGGTGCCGGGCGGCAGCTCGATCGTCGATCCGGGCTTCGCCAGGCGCAATCGCTCGGCCAGGTCGTCGGCCGCGCCCGCCTCCAGGGCGGCCGCCTGCAAGCAAAGGATCGCCGCGGCGAATATCCAGCGAGTCTCGCTCATCGTCTTCGCTCCCGGCCGAATCGCGAATCAGACGGGATCGCGGCGACCCGGATCTTGAGACTCGAGAAAGGGCACAACTCGTTCCGTGAATTTGTCTTGGATTCCAGACCAGGGCCCCTTTCCGACGCCGTCGGGCCGAGAATTCGAGGGGAGGCCGCAAGCTCCGTCCCGATTGCGGCAACTTAACGGATAGACCATGACGGAACCAGAACCTGGCCCCAGCACTGGATCGATCGGGCAGGCCGTGGTCGGCGGGGAGCCGGATCACGCCCCTGTGCCCGATTGGCCCGCGGTCCTGCGGACGCAGGCGCCCTGGCTCCGCCGGGTGGTGTCCGCCAGGCTCGGGGAACGGCAGGCGGTGGACGAGGTCATGCAGGAGGTGGCCCTGGCGGTCGTCGCCCAGCGGGCGCCGCTGCTCCACCCGGGCCGCGTGCTCGGCTGGCTCTATCGCCTGGCGGTGCGTCAGGCATTGATGTATCGCCGCAAGGCGGGCCGGCAGAGGGCACTCCTGGGGCGTTACTCGCGCCAGCGCCCGGGCGACGAGGTGGACCCGAGCCCCTCGCCGCTGGGCTGGCTGTTGCACGAGGAGCGGCGGAGCCTGATCCGGCAGGCACTCCGGCAACTCCCGCCGCGCGACGCCGACCTCCTGACGCTCAGGTATGCCGAGGGCTGGAGCGTGGCGGAACTGGCGGCCAACCTGGACGTGAGCGCCTCCGCGGTGGAGGCCCGGCTGCATCGGGCACGCGGGCGCCTCCGGCTCGCCCTGGCCGAGCTGACCGAAGAGTTTGCCCCGGACGAGAGAACCGAGCATGAGCGACCCTGAGAACGGGCCGAGCCCCACGATCGATCGGCTCATCGACCGCATGGTCGATGGATCGCTCCGGCCATCGGAGCTGCGCGAGGCCGTCGCGCGGCTGGACAGGACCCCGGACGGCTGGCGGCGGTGCGCGCTGGCCTTCCTCGAGGCCCAGAGCTGGGGCGACGCCATGCGCCACATGGATGCTCCCGCGGTCCAGGACATCGAGGTCCGCACGGGAGGCACTCTGGAGGCCGGCGTCCTCGCATCGCCATTCGTCCATCGAGAGGGAACGCGGACGAGGCCGAAACGCTCCTGGGCCGGCCACGCCCTCGCCGCGTCGCTGATCCTCGCCGCGTTCGCCCTCGGCTGGGCGGGGCGAGGCTGGGGGTCGGGGACGAGGCCCGGGCCGCCGCCGACTCCGGAACGGGCCGCCTCGCCGGCGCACGCGGGGGACGAGGCCGTGGCGAAGGTCGATCCGGTTCCGACGAACGGTGACGCGGCCCCGGCTCACGCGGACGAGCTGTCCGGGCTGATCGCGAGCCGCACTCCGGAGATCCGGGAGGTCGCCCGGCTCCGGTTCGGCGACGGCCGGACGACGGTCGCCGAGGTGCCCATCCTCGCCGGCAACGGCATCGACGAGCGCTGGCTGCTGGAGCAGCCTCCGGCGGTCTCCGAGCGCCAGCGGGCCCTCTGGGAGCGCCAGGGCTACCAGCTCGAGCAGCAACGGAGGCTCGTCTCCGTCCCCCTGGCCGACGGCCGCCGCGCCGCGGTCCCCATCGATCAGGTAAAGGTACGTTACGTCGGCCACGATCCGTTGTGAGGATCCGGCCATCTCCACCCCAGGCGATCGAGCCCGGCGGTCGCCCCGCGCGATCTCGATCGCTCACCACCTCGAAGGAGGGTTCGTCATGTTTCTTCCTAAAATGGGGAGTATCGGTCTGGCACTGGCCCTGAGCGTGCTCGCACCCGTCAGGGGGCAGGTGGGCGACGCCGTGAAGAGGTACGAGGCGGCTGGCCGGCTTCTCGGCTACGTGCAGGGCGCGGGCGAGGCGAAGGTCGCCGAGCCCCAGGAGACCTGGGAACTGCTGACGCTGGGCTCCCCGATGGAGCCCGGCCCCGGACTGAGCCTGGTGCCCCTGGACGACGCCACGCGGGCGCACCTGAAGCTGCCCAGGGGCGAGGGCCTGCTGGTCGCTTCCGTGACGGCCCACAGCCCGGCCGCGGCGGCCGGCGTCCATCCGAACGACATCCTCCTGTCCATCGATGATGGCCCGCTCTCGAAGCCCGAGGACCTGGAGGCGCGGCTCAAGGCCGCGGGAGAGAAGCCCCAGACGCTGAGCCTGCTGCGGCAGGGTCAGAAGAAGACGATCAAGGTCCAGCCGCAGGTGATCGTGACCTTCGGCCCGGTGCAGGCCGAGGCGACCTCGTACTTCATCGGCGTCAACGTCGGCTCGCTCGACCCGGCCCTGCGGTCGCAGCTCTCCGTGCCCGAGGGCCGTGGGCTGATCGCCATCGACGTGGTGCCCGAGAGCCCCGCGGCGAAGGCCGGGCTGAAGGTCAACGACATCCTCCTGACGATGGCCGGGACGCCCCTGCGCGACCAGGAGGCGCTGGTCGAGGCCGTCCAGAAGAACGGCGAGAAGACCGCGGCCCTGGAGATCATCCGCGAAGGGAATGGTCAGACGATCGAGATCACCCCGCAGAAGCGCAGCACGTCGATCAGGTTCACCGGCAGGGCCCGCGTCCCGGGAAGATACCGCGATGTCCTGGACCTGAACGTCCCGCGGGCTGGGGCGCTCCTCTACCCCAAGCAGCCGGGCGTGATGAGCTTCTTCCCCAGCACCGCCAACCAGCCGAACGTCTACGGCGGCGTGTGGAACAGGGCGAACCCGGACGACAGGCGGCTCGACGCCCTGGAGGGCGAGCTGAAGGAGCTGCGCAAGTCGGTCGAAGAGCTGACGAAGGCCCTCAAGGACCGGAGATGAGCCCGCCGCCCTTCGGGGCCCTCGACCCCTGTCGACTCAGCGTCTGTCCCATAAGACCCCCCTGAATCCCCCCTTTGCAAGGGGGGAAGCGAAACCCGCCTCTCCCCCTTACCAAGGGGGAGTTGGAGGGGGTTCCGGAGCCATGGCGCATCGCTAAGGGACAGTCTGTCACTCCGGATCGCGGAGCGCCGGGTAGAACTGGACCCAGACGTTGTCCTTGCTCGCGTGCTTCAGGTGGCACTGATAGCAGTCCTGGTCGGGCTTGGCCTTCGCGGGCTTGCCCGGCCGGGCATCCTTGTCGAGCGGGAGATCATAATACGCCCAGGGGACCCCGCCCCCGGGGCGCTTGCTGTCCTTCACGGCCGCCTCGATCGCGACCCGCTTCCCCTGGAACTGCCCGCTCGCCAGCACGCCCCCCGGGTCCCGCTCCTCCGCCCGGAAGACCTCCATCACCAGGATCGTCGGGTCCGGGAACTGCCCGGTCTTGAGGAAGGCTTCATACGACTCGGGGTTGATATAAACGGCGTGGAACGTGTCGTCCCCCCTGGGGCGAGGCTGCTCCTTCTCCGGGGGAGTCGCGTCGGCCTTGCCCACGTCTTCCTCGGACCTGTACCTCGGCGACAGGTCGGTCCCGACGTAGGTCCACGAGCGATACCCCTTCGGCACTTCGAGCCGGCCATCCGCCGCGTACCTCGGCCGATGATCCTCCTCGCCGGCCTCCTGCCGCATCGCCCCCGCCGCGAGGCCCGCGACCACGAGGCAGCCCACCGCCGCAAATCCGCAGGAAACCACTCGTCCCGTCGATCTCGTCGGCATGGCCACGGTCCCCGTCTCTCTAGCGCCGCCCCGGCCCGCGTGATGCCTTCTTCGTGTTCGGCCGCACGGCCTTGATCGGCACCCCCTCGTCGCGCTCCGCCTGCGCCTCGAGCTTCGCGCGCTCCTCCGGCGTGAAGCTCACCGAATGATACCCGGGCGGGCTGCAACCCGCAGCCACCATGAGCGCCGACGCAAGGAAGCCCCGGCGGTGGAGTATCTGGATCATGATAAGAGAGCCTCCCGAGTGGTGTCGAGCCTCAATACGCGTCGGCGCTGATGACCTCGCCGCCGGCGCGGGTCGAGAGGGCCTGATAGACGTAGGGGCGGTCCGGGGCTCGTTCGAGAAGGATCGCCCAGCCGTCGCTGTCATAGGGCATGGTGTCAATCGTTTCCCTGACGAATCGGACGGAGCCGTCGGCGAAGGCGAAATTGCAGCCGCCCAGGTGGAAGCTGCGGAACGAGTTCAGGACCGCGAGCTTCGCCATGTAGCTCGTCATCGAGCCCTTCAGGATGCGCTGCGGGTTCATGATCGCATCGGTCGCCGGATTCCATCCGGGGTTGTACCATCGGGACGCGATCTTCACCGCGTAGCTGCCCTGGTCGTCCGGGGTGAAGACGCCGATCGCCTGTTCGCCCAGCGCGAAGGTGTTGCCCAGCCCGTCCGTGATGCCCGCCAGTGTCGGTGGGTAGGGGTAAGAGATGAAGACACCGTCCCCTCCGGACCAGTCGTTCCCGTTCCAGTAGCCCCGGAACCCCGCACAGCCGGCGTAGCTCCCCCGCGCGTCCCGGTAGGTCAGCCCGTCGAATGCGTTAACGTCCTCGGGCGTGGCGAAGACGTCCGGGTCGCTGGGGCACTGGTAGACCGAGAGGCTTGTCTGGAACATCGTCCAGAGATGCGGCGGCCCCGACTGCCGATCCCAGTAGGAGCAGTTGAAGTTGATGGCGTTGTACAGCGGCTGCTGGTCCAGCTCCGGGAGGATCATCACCGGCCAACCGAATGGCTGACGCGTGCATCGGACGAACAGGCCAATGCCCCAACCCGTTTGACCGGAGCACATGACATAAGTACCCGTCGGGATGACACGGTGTGCGCTCGCGTAGGCGTGGACGGCGAGCCCGACCTGGTGCAGGTTGTTGGCGCATTGGAGGCGCCGCGCGGCCTCGCGCGCCGACTGCACGGCAGGGAGCAGCAGCGCGATGAGCGTCGAGATGATGGCGATCGCCACCAGCAACTCGATCAGCGTGAAGCCGTTTCGCATCATTTGTCGGGCGGCGTTCTGACGGTCCATCGACGATTCCTCCTCCTTGGAGGCTCAGGGAACAGGTGGCGAAGCAAATGCAGAAACCCCGGCGGGGAAGCCGGGATCGTAGAGGATCAGGGCCTCGGGCAAGAGCGCGCGGTCCCAGGGGACGATGTCGTTCCCGGCACAGTCACGGCGGAAGCAGTCGAGGAACTCCCGGGCCTTGCGAGAGTCGCCTAGCCGCTGGTGCGACATGGCGAGAAACGCGAGGCGTTTGGGTCGCGTGTAGTCTTCCCTGGACCGCTCCAGGGAGGCGATCGCCTCGCGGTCCCGGCCCAGACGATACAGGCATGCGCCCCGGTGGACGGCGAGGGACTCCCGATCGGCATTCTGGGTGAGCATCGGCTCGGCGGCGTCCAGGCAGCGCAGCGCGCGGCGGTACTCGGCCTCCGGGCGGTGGGGTCGCCTCACCGCCTGCCAGGCTTCTTGCATCAGCCCCCCGGCCTGCTCGGGCCAGCGTGCGGCTTGCTCCAGGCTTTCGACGCGGAGTTCGGGGGATATAGAGTCGTCCCGTTCCAGCGCCGCGACGACCTCCTCGCGGAGCATCGGCCGGGAGAAGAGCGGACCGACGGTCGCCTCGGCTCGACGCCGCTTCTCGCTCTTCCAGAATGCCTCCGCCTCGGAGAGGGCGTATCCCCGGACGTCCTCCGAGATCGAGCCATCGTCCCGGATCCGACGACCGAGATCCTCCGCCGAAGCCGCCCGTTCGACGTGGAAGCGGACAAATCCCACGGCCTCGCGTTGAGCCGGGGATTCGGACGTTTCCTCGCTCGCATGAAGCCTGACCGTCCCGTCGAGGCCGGCGGTTGCCAGGAACTGGCCGTCGGGGCTGAAGGCGACGGCCGCGATCCAGTTTTCGTGCTCCCGGAAGGTGGTCAGCTCACGCCCGGTGGTTACGTCCCAGACCTTCAGCGTCCCGTCTTCAGATCCCGTCGCCAGCCGCCTGGAGTCGGGGCTGAAGGCGATGCCGGAAACCTTGTCGCGATGCCCGCGGAGCGTGAACTTCATGCGAGGTTTCCGGAGATCCCAGACCTGGATGCCCTGATTGAAGACGGTGGCCAACCGCTTCCCGTCGGGGCTGAAGGCGAGCGCCCGTGTGTTCCGAGCGCGGACGGGCTCGGACCGGGGGGCCTTCGGGTTCTGGCCCAGCACCATGGGTTCTCCACCGGATCGGATATCCCAGACGAACGCGCAGTCCGCGAACATGGAGGCGGCCCCGAAGAAGCGACCGTCGGGGCTGAATGCAAAGGCGGCCAGCCAGTCCCCGTCGCAGCCGCGCAGGGGAGCCAGCGATCGCCCGGATTCCAGGTCCTGGAGCCGGGGGACGTATTCGTCAGCGAGTGCGGGGCCGAGGGCCAGCGTCCGTCCGTCCGTGGCCATCATGCCGCTACCGGGAGGTTTGCGGAACCGGGCTCGCTCGCGGGAGGTGTTGACGTCCCAGACGGTGAAGGCGCCATCCTCCGAGAGCAGCAGGGTGCCGTCCTTGCGGAAGAAGGCCGCATCCGTTGACGCGTTGACGCCTCGTACCGACGCGTGCTCTCGCCCAGTCGCCACCTCCCAGACCCGCGCCACCCCGGAACCGGCAGAGGCCAGCAGGCGGCCGTCGGGGCTGAACGAGAGGGTCTCCACCCGATAACCTGGGCTCGCGTGGCGGGCCGGCTCTCGACCCGGCCCCACATCCCAGATCCGCACCTTGTCGTCGATGCCGGACGAAGCCAGCAGCCGACCCCCGGTGCCGAACGCCAGCCCCCGGACGTTCCGTGAATGCCCCTTCAATACGCCCGCCTCGCGTCCGGTGATGCCGTCCCAGAGCCGGACCGTTCCGTCCTGCCCGGCGGACGCCAGCAGCCGGCCGTCGGGGCTGTAGGCCACCGCCTCGATGCCCCCGAGATGACCCCTCAGGATGGCCAGCCCCCGGCCGGTGACGGCGTCCCAGACGTGAACCGAGCCGGCCTCCACCGCGCCCGCCAGCCGTGCTCCATCCGGGCTCAGGGCCAGTGCGCCCGTCGAGAACGTGAGGATGCGTTCATGGGGCTCTCGAAACCGGGCGATGACCGCGCCCGAGGCCACGTCCCGACGTTGCACCGTACCGTCGGAATAGGAGATGAAGAGGCCGGACCCGTCCGGGCTGAATGCCAGGCCGACCACCCCTGTCCACGGCTCCCGGTCGGCTCTGGGGAGCCGCCGAAGCTCGCGGCCGGTGGAGGCGTCCAGCAGCCGCACCGCGCTATCATGGTCCTCCTCGCCGCCTCCGGGCCCCGCCGTGGCGATGAGCCGCCCGTCGGGGCTGAAGACGGCCAGGGCTCTGCCGTCGAACTCCGCCCGAAGCCGGCCGGACTCAATTTCGAATACCCAGACTGCCAGCCCGCCGGCGGCGGCGAGCAAGCGGCCGTCAGGGCTAAAGGAAAGCGCATTCACCCCGCCGCGAAGCGTGGCGGCCGCGGCCCGGCGCCCGGCTTCGGATGCCGGTACCGGGGCCAGGAGCCTCTTCAATTCCCGGCCCGTGGCGACTTCCAGCAGCCGGATGCCTTCGTCTCGCTCGGCGGAGGCATTCGCGTCACTCGTGAGGAAGATGAAGCGGGTGAACACTGCCGTCGCCAGCAGGCGGCCGTCGGGGCTGAAGGCGACGGGGCCGGAGCCGATGCCGGGGCCGGAGAGGACGCGGAGCGAGGGGCGGAGCTGGGACTTCAGGTAGCCCCACTCGAAGCCCCGGTCGGCCGGGGGGAGGCCCGAGGTTTCCAGGTCGGCGAGGCGGCGCTCGACGAGGTCGAAGTTATTCGCTTCCAGGTCGCGATAGGCGAGGTTAATCTCCGCGTCGTAGCGGAGGCGGGCGATGCGGTCGCGCTCGTCCTGGGCCTCGGTCGCCAGCCGCCGCGCCTCGACGGCGTTGCGGCGGGCCCGGAGGGCGAAGGCCAGCGAGACGGCCGTGCCGACCAGGAGCGAGAGCAGCACCAGCGCGGCCAGGGTGCTGATGGTCCGGTTGCGTCGGATCCAGAGCTTCGCTCGTTCGAGGCGGCCGACGGGTCGCGCCGCGATCGGCTCGCCGCGGAGCCAGCGGCCCAGGTCGTCGGCCACCGCGGCGGCCGAGGCGTACCGCCGCGCCGGGTCCTTCGCCAGGCAGGTCAGGCAGATCGTCTCCAGGTCGCGGGGTACACGCGGGTTGGTCCGCGAGGGGGGCTCCGGGGCGCGGTGCTGGACCGCGTCGAGCGTCGTCGCCAGCGTCTCGCCGCCGAAGGGGGCTCGGCCGGTCAGCATCGCGTAGAGCACCGCGCCCAGGCCGTAGACGTCCGTCGCGGTCGTGACCGACGCGGTGTGCCCGGCCGCCTGCTCGGGGCTCATGTAGGGGGGCGAGCCCATCACGTCGCCGGTGCGGGTCAGGTGGTCCGCGGCCCCCAGCCGCTTCGCCAGCCCGAAGTCGGTGACGTGGGGCCGGCCCTGCGCATCGAGCAGGATGTTCGACGGTTTCAGGTCCCGGTGCAGGACGCCCCGCTGGTGGGCGTGGTGGACCGCCCGCGCGACCGCAGCCAGCAGCTCCGCGACGCCGCGGGGATCGGCGAGGAAGCGGTCGAGGTGCCGGTCCAGGCCCTCGCCCTCGATGAGCTGCATGCTGAAGTAGTCGTGACCCTGGTAGTCGCCGACCTCGTGCACCGCGACGATGTTCGGGTGGTCGAGCTGCGCGACCGCCTCGGCCTCGGTGTGGAAGCGGCGCCGGTCGGCCTCCGAGGCGAACGCCCCGGCCAGGATCATCTTCAGGGCGACCGCGCGGTCGAGGCTGAGCTGGTGGGCCCGGTAGACGATCCCCATGCCGCCTCGGGCGATCTCGCGGACGATCTGGTAGTCGCCGATGTAGCGGACCGTCGTGCCGCGCGGGAAGGCCGGCGCGACGCCGTTGCCGCGGCTGCCCTCGCCGTGCTGGGTCGTCCCCGGCTCATCGCCGGGGGTTGTGGTGATTGAGACATCCTCCGCCGGCGCGTCCGCCGGCTCGGTGCGGTCGTCCCGGGCGATCGCGCGCAGGGGCTCGGCCAGGCGGCGGATCCGGTCGTGATCGACGAAGAAGGCGTTCAACTCGGCCGCCAGGTCCGGGTGCCGGTCGATCAGCGCGGCGCGATCGGGAGCCTGGCCGCGGTCCACGGCCTTCAGGTACTCGGCCATGATCAGGTTGAGCCGCGCCTCCGGATCGGTGCGGCCGGCGTCGTCGGGGTCCATGTCAGAGATCCTCTCCCAGGGCGACCCGCAATCCCCTGAGTCCGCGGTGCAGCAGGCCCATCACGGCCGGCTCGCTGCGGTCCAGGTTCGCGGCGATCTCCACCAGGGGCATGCCTTGCAGGTAGTGCATCGTGACGGCCTCACGCTGGGCCTCCGGCAGGGCCTCCAGTGCCGCGGCCAGGCGGGCGACCCGTTCGTTGCGGTCGGCCTGGGCCTCGGGTGAGGAGATGTCGGAGGCGAGCCAGGATTCAAGGCGGGTCGCGGAACGCTCCAGCGCGGCCTCCAGCGACCGCTCTCGCCCGACGTCGCGGCGGTCGCGGCCCAGGTCGCGGAGGACATGTCCGATGACCCGGACAAGGGTCCTTCGGAGGTAGGCCCGCAACTGCTCGGGCGCCTGGCCCTGGAACCCGTCGATGGCCTGGTGGGCCTGCAACAGCGTCTGCTGGACGATGTCGGAGGGATCCAGCTTGGCCTTCAGCCTGGGGTCCAGGTGCAGCCGCGCCAGCAGCCGCAGGTAGTCGCGGTGACTCTCCAGCGAGTGCGGGAGCCGGTCGGCCATCGCGCCTCCTAAGGAGAGAGAGCCCATCCCGGCGTCGGGCATGCGCGGCGGGTAGGCTTTTTTCGGCCCTCGGAGCCGGGGAGGCGGACGTCGCCGATCCCGGGGAGGGCAATGCGCGCGGGGCATCAAGACACTGTGAACCGACCGAGGGGTGGGGTCAAGAGAATTCCCGCGGGCGCGCGGGCGTCGGAGCTTCATCGCGCACGCGTTGCCTGGCCCGTCAAATCCTGGGCGACGCCGTGGTCACGCCGGTCGGGCGATGGCCTGCTGCTCGTCGTCGGCCATGATGGGCTCGTCCAGCAGGTCTCCGCCGGCGGACCGCACCAGCTCGGCGAAGGCGCCGTTGCGCCGGAGGAGCTCGGCGTAGGATCCGGTCTCGACGATCCGCCCGTCCTCGAAGACGAGGATCCGGTCGGTGTCGAGCAGCGTGGTCAGGCGGTGGGCGACGAGGATCACCGTGCGGTCGACGAGCGCGGCCGTGATGGCCTGCTGGACCCGCTTCTCGCTGATGTTGTCCAGGGCCGAGGTGCCCTCGTCGAGGATCAGGATCGGCGGGTTCTTGAGGAAGATCCGGGCCAGGGCGATGCGCTGCCGCTGGCCCCCCGAGAGGTTCTGCCCGCGCTCGGCCACGCGCGCCCGGTAGCCGCCGGGCATCCTCATGATCTCGTCGTGGATGCAGGCGAGCTCGGCGGCGCGGCGGATCTCCGCCTCGCCGGCCTTCGGCGTGCCGTAGGCGATGTTAGCCGCGATCGTCCCGGAGAAGACGAAGGGGTTCTGCCCCACATAGCCGACGAGCCGGCCGATGGCCTCGCGGGTGATCGACTCGATGGGGATGCCCCCGACCAGGGCGAGGCCCCCCGTCGGGTGCACCAGCCGGAGCACGGTCCTCAGCCAGGTCGTCTTGCCGCACCCGGAACGGCCGGCGACGCCGATCGTCTCGCCGTGGCGGATCGTCAGCGACACCCCGTCGAGGGCCGGGCGTGCGCCCTCCGCGCGGGCGGGGTAGACCACGCAGAGTCCCTCGGCGACGAGCACCGGCTCGCCCGGGGCGAGGATCGGCTCGCGGGGGTCCGCCGGCTTGAACGAGCGGTCCACCGGCTCGCGGAGCAGGGCCAGCAGGTCTCCCACCCGGAGGCTGCTCTCGTGGGCCTCGTCGATGAAACGGTGCACCTCGTTCAGCGGGCACATGACGTTCAGGTAGAGGACCGAGAAGGTGAGGATGTCGCCGTAGCGGATCTGCCCGTGGACGAAGAGGTAGACGGCCAGGGCCAGGACCAGGATGTGGAAGAGCCCCTCGTTGAGCGCCTTGCCGCAGCCGAAGAGCGACATCTCGAAGTGGTGGCGGATCTCACGGGATCGCTGCCGCTCGGCCGTCTTCGCGACCCGGCCGATCTCCCGGCGGTGGGAGTTGGCCGCCCGGACGTAATCGATGCCCGAGAGCAGCTCGACGACCGTGCCGTCCATGACCTCGCGGGTCCGCATCAGGTCGAGGCGGATGTGCTTCTGCGTGATCAGCTGGCCGATCGTCAGCCCCAGCGAGATCGGCACGACGCCCACCATGGCCAGCGCCACCCAGGGCTGCTTGGAGAGCGCCGCGCCCAGCGCGAAGAGCCCGGTGAGCAGCGCCGGCACGAAGTCCAGGAAGCTGATCCGGAGGAACCGGACGAAGCCGTCCGCGCTGCGCGTGATCCGCCCGTACAGCGTCCCGACCTGGTCCTGCGCCAGGATCGCGAGGTCCACCTTCATGAGGTGCCCCACCAGCCGGACGCAGAGGTCCTTGTTGATCCGTGTGCAGGTGTTCTCCACGAGGTAGCGGCGCAGGACATTCATGGATTCCCGCGTGAGGTAGGCCACGCCGATGAGGCAGAGATAGAAGGCCGCCCCGCGGAACACAGCTTCCGGCGCCAGGCCCCCGGTCCTGCCCGGGTCCACCGAGTCGATCAGCTTCCCCAGGAAGACCGCGGCGGCCGTGTTGCCCGCGCTCGCCAGGCACATGACGAGCAGCGCCCCGCCGAGCGCGGCGCGGTGCCGCCAGGGGACCAGCCGCCACACCTGGCGCCCGCGGCGGCCGATCTGGCGCAGCTCCCGCCAGATCCCGCGTATCCCCCCCAGATCCTGTGTCGCCATGGACCCCTCGATGAACCTTGGTCCTTCTTCATGATCCGGCGTTAATCGCGCGGGCTGCCGCGCCCCGAGGAACCGCCGGACCCCGCGATGCGCAGGCACGCAACATGTGATCCTACGAGCGGGAAGAAGACTCGGTGGAGATTTTTTTTCCGTCCCACGGAACCGCCGGGCGTTGCGTAGATGATTCAGGAAGGGCAAGCCGACGACATAAGCCGAGTCATCAGGCGAGTTGTTTAACAATCGATCAAGATTCGTGGAGCAACCGTCAATCGTTCGGGATCGAGGAAAACCGCCGCGAGGCGGGGATTCGGCGCAGATCTTGCCACATCTCTACGGGTCTTCCTGACCCCATCAAGGATAAAGGATTCTCGACCGATGACAGAGCCCGATCGCGTATTCGCAACCGTGTCGAACGCCGCGTCTTCCGCGGTGGCCGCCGGGCCCAGGGATCTGACGCATACGCGCTCTCGTCTCCGCCCCGAGATCATGGATCGGCCGTCACTGGCGCCTTCCGATGAGGTCCTAGTCGTCGACGAGCGCTGCGAATTGCGGCCCGCGCAGGTCGTTGAAAGCAAACTCACACGCATGCTCAAGGACGCATCCCTTCCCGTGAGCCACCTCCAGATGAGGGGGTTGCTGCGCAATCGCTGAGCATGCCCGTCCGGCATCCCCGGCACCCGCACCTCTCCCGCCGGGATGCCCGCGCAGGGAAGCGCCCATGAGGGAATCAGGAAGTTCCCATGAGGACGATCACATCATGTGAACGTCCGTCATCGTCCATGGGGACCTCGGGGTCCTCCTGCGGGCGTCCGTCCAGGGAGACGGACGCCACGCCGCGGGACACCCCGTGCGGGTTCTCCACGCGGATGCGGTACTCGGCCGGTCCGGCGCGATAAGTGACCCGGAAGCCGCCCCATCCCGGCGGGATGCACGGGTCGATCGAGAGGCGTCCGCCCGCGCGGCGGATCCCCAGGATCGACTCGAGCGCGACGCGATGGAGCCAGGCCGCCGCCCCCGTGTACCAGGTCCACCCGGCCCGGCCCTCGCCCGCGGGCCGGCCGAGCACGTCACCGGCCAGGACGTAGGGCTCGGCCCGGTAGCGTCCCACGTGCTCGGGATCGCGCGTGTGGTTGATCGGGTTGAGCGCGCCGAGCATGTCGAGGGCGAGGCGGCCCTCGCCGAGTTCCGCGACGGCCTTCACCGCCCAGGTCGCGGCGTGCGTGTACTGCGCCCCGTTCTCGCGGACGCCGGGGGGGTAGCCCTTGATGTATCCGGGGTCCCCGTGCGTCCCGTCGAACGGCGGCGTCAGCAGGAGGAGGATCCCCGCCTCGCGCCGGAAGAGCAACCGCTCGACCGACTCCATGGCCTGGCGGCCCCGTTCCCCTCGCTGTCCCGAGAGCACCGCCCAGGACTGCGCGATCGAGTCGATCCGGCATTCCGCGGCCCCGGCCGTGCCGAGCGGCGTCCCGTCGTCGTCGAAGGCACGCAGGTACCACGAGCCATCCCAGGCGTGCCGCTCGATGGCGGCATGGACCTGCTCTGCGACGTCCCGGTAGCGGCCCGCGCGGTCCGGATCCCGCCGGGCCTCCGCGAGCGTCGAGAAGCGGCGCAGGCAATCGATCAGGAACCAGCCGAGCCAGACGCTCTCCCCCTTGCCCCGCAGGCCCAGTCGGTTCATCCCGTCGTTCCAATCGCCCGCGCCGATTAAGGGCAGGCCGTGGGGGCCGAAGCTCAGGCTCCGCTCGAGGGCGCGGACGCAGTGGTCGTAGAGCGAGCCGTCCTCCGGGCTCTCCCTCGGCAGGCGGAAGTCGTCCTCCCGCCCGTCCTCCAGGGCTGGCGCGGTCAGGTAGGGGACCCTCGCGTCGAGGACCGAGGTGTCTCCCGTGGCCTCGACGTAATGCGTCGTGGCCGCCACCAGCCAGAGGAGGTCGTCGGAGATCCTCGTCCGCACGCCCCGCCCCGAGGGCGGCAGCCACCAGTGCTGCACGTCGCCCTCGAGGAACTGGCGAGAGGCTGCCAGGAGCAGGTGGGAGCGCGTCAGCTCGGGGGCCGCGTGCACCATCGCCATCACGTCCTGGAGCTGGTCGCGGAACCCGAAGGCGCCGGCGGACTGGTAGACCCCCGTCCGCGCCCAGAGCCGGCAGCTCACCACCTGGTAGAGCAGCCATCGGTTCAGGAGCAGGTCGAGGGCGCGGTCGGGAGTCTGAACCTGCACGGCCCCGAGCATCCGATCCCAGGATCGGGCGACCTCCCGCGACGCCTCCTCGACGGTGCCGCCGTCGCGATAGGCGTGGATCAGCGAGCGGGCCGCTCGGAGGTCGTCAGCCTCGCCGAGCAGGAAGATGACCTCGGCCTCCTCGCCCGGTGCCAGGTCGAGCGTGGTCTGGATCGCCGCGCAGGGGTCGATGGCCGCTCCGGTGCGCCCCGAGAGCCCGACGCGGGAGAGCGCGGCCGGGGCCGCCATCGAGCCGTGGCGGCCGAGGAACTCGGCCCGATCCGCCGTGAGGGTCCGCGGGCGCCGGCTCACGTCGGCGAACGCGACGCTCCCGGGGAAGTCCTGCCGGAACGGATTCCTGGCCAGGAGGGCGCCGGTCTCCGGGTCGACCTCGGTCGCCACGTGCATCGCGCTGCGCTCCCGGGTCGTCCCGAGCACCCATTCGGCGAAGAACGTGGCCGAGAGCCGCCTGTGGTCGTGGCCCGCGTTCCGCATCCGGAGGCGCAGCACCTTGACGGATGCTTCGGCGGGGACCATGAGCATCAGCTCATGCTCGATGCCGTGGGTATTCCGCGCGAACACGGAGTAGCCATGGCCGTGCCGCACCACGGTCTGCGCGCCGGAGGCGATCGGCAGGGGCGTGGGGCACCAGACCTCTCCGGTCTGCTCGTCGCGGACGTAGATCGCCTCGCCGGGCGGGTCGGCCACCGGGTCGTTGCTCCAGGGCGTCAGCCGGTTCGTCTGGCTGTTGCCCGCCCAGGTGAAGCCCGAGCCGCTCTCCGAGACCAGGAACCCGAACCGGGGATTGGCCACCACGTTGACCCAAGGCGCAGGGGGCAGGACCGGCTGAACTCCCGTGCCGGGGTGCGGGCGGCCGTTGGTTCCGCGGTCGTGGGCGTCTCGCGACTCGATCAGCACGCAGTATTCCCGCCCGTCCGCCGTGAAGCCTCCCAGCCCGTTGAAGAACTGGAGATCGGGCGGGCGGGCCGCCGGCTCGGTCTTCCGGTAGATCTGGGCCGTCTCGGCGACCAGTGAGGCGGGGGGCGTCCGCAGTCGCTCGACCCGGTCGAGCTGCCCCGAGAGCTGGCCGCGCACGCCGTCCAGGACCGCGTGGGCCGCGCACTCCAGGGCCCGGGCGTCCTCCTCCGAGAACGACCCGCGCTCCAGCAGGAAGATCCCCCCGGGGCGATGGAGCTTCTCCTCGCAGCGTGCCTCGCGGATCACGAAGTGGAGCTGCTCGCGGAATTGCGGGGATTCCTCCCCGTTGAGCAGCACCAGGTCGACCTCGAGCCCCTTGAGGCGGAGGAAGTCCTGGGCGGTCAGCAGTTGCCGCACCAGGGCGAGATCCGAGGGGTCCTCGACCTTCGCGACGGCGATCGGGCGGTCTCCCGAGATCCCGCAACGGGCCAGGGCGGGCGTCGCCGGCCCGAGCCCGAGCATCGCGGTCGACCCGGCCCGCAGCAGCGAGCCGGCGAACAGCAGGTGCGATCCCAGGCGCTGGTAGAGGTGGGCGTCCTCGGGCGACCAGTCGCGGTGCGCCTGCTCGACCTGGCTGTGGGCCCATGCCATCTCGAAGGCGCGGGCGACGGCGCTGATGCTGTGGTACTTGTCGGCGAGGGCCAGGGCCGCCTCGCGCGAGTCCGACCTGGCCAGCGTGAAGCCGATGACCGCGGAGCCGCCCGGCTCGATGCGGAACCGCCGCCGCAGGACGAGCGCGGGATCGAGCACGGCGCCGGTCGTTCCGGAGAGGCCCGCGCCCGGGTCGAGTGCGGCGGGGGCGGCGAGGCTCCGGCCCCGCCCGAGGAACCGGCCCCGGTCGGTCTCGAATTCCAGGTCGCCCGCCGGGGACGAGCCGGACGCCTTCGAATCGACGGCCATCACGTGGACGCCCCAGGGCGTGGCCTCGTCCGCGGCCCTCGGCCTGCGTCGCGCCAGCAGGGCATCCGAGGCCGCGACGTGGTCCGTCTCCAGGAAGAGCTTCGCGAAGGCGGGATGGGCCAGGTCGGAGGCGTGCGGGGCGAGCACCGGCTCCAGGTAGCTCGTCACCTCGATCTGCCGGGGGGCGGTCCCCTGGTTGGAGAGGGTGATCCGGCGGACCTCGGCCGGCTCCTCGGGAGAGACGGTCACCTCGAGCGTCGTCTCGATCTCCCCGTCGCGGCGCCGGAACAGCGCCTTGTCGGCCGAGAAGACCACCTCGTAGGCGTCGGCCGCGCGGCAGGCGGGCTGGTGCCCGGCCGACCAGAAGCGGCCGTTGGCAAGATCCCGGATGTAGAAGAACTGCCCCCAGGGCTCGCAGGTCGGGTCCTCCCGCCAGCGCGTCAGGTCCAGGTCCTGGCATCGGCTGTAGCCCGAGCCCGCGTTGGTGATCATCACGTGATAGCCGTGGTTCGAGAGCAGGTGCGTCCGGGGTGCGGCCGTCTCCGGGGTGGTCAGCCGCCGGCTCAGCGGCGTCACGGCCGTACCCGGGGCCGGCCCCTCGCCGCCCCGGGCCGCCTCGGCCGTCACGGTCTCGACGATCGGCGGGTCGGGGGGGACCCGCTCCTGGAGCAGCAGCTCGGCGGCGCGGACCATGGGCTCGGCGTGGAACCGCCGGGGCATCGGCTCGTCGAGCAGGGCGTTGGCCAGGGCCACCAGGCTCATGCCCTGGTGGTGCGCCATGTAGGACCGGATGACCGCGGACCTCTGCCCCGGCGCCAGCCGCTCGGCCGTGTAGTCGATGGCCTCGTAGTAGCCGTAGCCTCCCTCCGCCCCTTCCGCACTGAGCCGCCGGAGGTTCGCGATCGCCTCGCGAGGGGCGATCATCGCGGCCATCGCGGTGGCGTACGGGGCCACGACCCGGTCCTTCTCGAGCCCGCGCTTCAGACCCAGCCCGGGCACGCCGAAGGCCTGGTAGCGGTAGTCGCCGCCGACGAACTGGCTGTTGAAGGCCGACTCGGAGACGCCCCAGGGGATCCCCAGGTCCCGGCCGAATTCGATCTGCCTGGCCACCGCGGTGCGGCAGGCCTGGTCCAGCAGCGTGCCCGGCAGGGCGCGGAGCAGCAGCCTCGGCATCAGGTACTCGAACATGGTCCCGCCCCACGAGAGCAGGCCGAGCCTGCCGGCGGCGCGGATGAAGGGGCGGCCGAGCTGGAACCAGTGCCGCCGGGGGGCGTCGCCCCGCGCGACGGTCAAATAGCTCGTGAGGGCGGATTCGCTGGCCAGGAGGTCGTAGCAGGGGCCGTCGAGCTGCCCCTGGTTGAGGTCGACGCCGATGGTGTAGAGGTGGCGGTCCTCCTTGTAGAGCGGGCGGAAATCCATCGACCGGGCCATGGCCTCGGCCCGGTCGGCCAGGCCGAGCAGGCGGGCGCGAAGGTCGTCCGCCGCGGCGGCCCCGACGGGGCCGCCCGCGTCGCCGGCGGGGGGCCCGATCTCGTGCAGCTCGGCGAGGACCGCCGGCGCCCGCGACGCGAGCGCCTCGACGCTCGCCGGGGCGTCCAGGACGTCCGCGGCCCGCCGCCACCACTCGGCCGTTTCCGCGTTATCGGCCCGTTCCCACTCTCGGACCCGGGGCAGCCAGGGCGCGAGGTGGGACAGCTCAGCCCGGCGCCCCTGGATTTCCGCGAGGAACTTGCGGGCCCATCGCGACGGGCTCCCCTCCCGGCCCGGGTGCCTCGGGCTCTCGGCCTCGGAGTCGGCATCGTCGGGGATGGTCGCGACGAGCGCCGCGGCCCCGTCCTCCAGCCGCCCCAGCCACTCGTCCCACTCGACGAGGCGCGAGGGGGCGGACCGCAGCAACTCCTCCACCCGGACGCGCGCGGGGCCGTCCGGCGCCTCGATCTGCCGGAAGGTGTCGGCGAGCCCGCGGGCCGCATGGGGCCCGAGCAGCGGCTCCCGGGCCTTCTCCCTCAGGCCCTGCTTGAGCACCAGCAGGCAGCCGAGGAAGTTGCCGCTGTCCACCGTCGAGAGGTAGGCCGGCTGAAGGACCTGGAGCGTCCTCGTGTCGTACCAGTTGTAGAAGTGACCCCAGTGCCGCTCCAGCCGCTCGAGCGTGTCGAACGTCTTCTCGAGCCGCTCGACCAGGCCGCCCAGCGTCAGATAGCCGAGGTCGTGCGCAGCCAGCGTGGAGACCAGGAGCAGCCCCTGGTTCGTGGGCGAGGTCCGGTGCGCGACCCGGGCGCTGGGGATCTCCTGGAAATTGTCCGGAGGCAGCCAGTGGTCCTCGTCGCTGACGAAGGACTCGAAGAAATGCCAGGTCTTCCGCGCGACCCGGCGGAGTTCGCGCTGCTCCTCCTCGCCCAGGGCGACGTCCCGCCGCGGCTTGGGACGGCTGATCAGGTACGCGACCGGCGGCGAGGCGAGCCAGGCGGCCAGGATCGGCACGGCGGCCCAGAGGGCGCCGGGGCGAAGCAGCGCGACGACCGCCCCGGCCGCGACGGCCAGGGCCGGCGCGACCCACATGCCGGCCGCGAAGTCGCGCAGGCCGGCGCCGAGGCGCTGCTCGGTGGCCGCCGCGGTCTCCCACTCCAGCAGCCTTCGCCGCGTGACGTACAGCCGGGCGAGCGTCCGCCCGATGGCGTCGCACATCAGCCGCGACTGGTCGGCCAGCGAGACGACCGACAGGGCCGTCTGCCCCCCCATGATCAGCAGGTTCTCCCGCCACGATTTCAGGGCGGTCAGCGTCCCCGTCCGGAGGCAGCCGAGGGAGGCGCCGATCACCCACTTGATCAGCGGCAGCGACAGCACGATCGCCGCGACGAGCGACCAGACCCAGGGCGCGCCCGGGAGGGCCGTCCAGCCGAGGACCAGCATCAGGACGAGGGCCGGCGGCACGAGGCTCCGGCGGAGGTTGTCCAGGAGTTTCCACCGCTCCAGCAGGGGCAGGGGGTTGGCGCGCCGGCCCTCCGGGGCGGGGACCCTCGGCCCGAGCCACGGCAGGAGCTGCCAGTCGCCCCGGACCCAGCGGTGCTCCCGCCGCGAATGGGCGTTGTAGCGGGCCGGGAAGTCGTCGAACAGCTCGGTGTCGCTGAGCAGCCCGCAGCGGGCGTAGTTCCCCTCGATCAGGTCATGGCTGAGAATATGATTGTCGGGGAACGTGTGGCCCGTGGCGGCCTCGAAGGCGTCCACGTCGTAGATCCCCTTGCCGGTGAAGCTCCCCAGGCCGAACAGGTCCATGTAGGTGTCGGACGCCGCCGTCGAGTAGGGGTCGATGCCCCCCGAGGACGCCAGCAGCGCGGCGAAGTACGAGTGCGTGGCCGCGGTCAGGTGGAAGCTGACCCGCGGCTGGAGGACCCCGTAGCCCTCGACGACCCGGCCGGCCGAGGCGTCGAACCTCGGCTGATTCAGCGGGTGCGCGAGCGTCCCGATCATCCGGGCCACGGTATCCCGGGGCATCTGGGTGTCGGCGTCGAGCGTGACCACGAATCGGATCCGCGACAAGCTCCCCGGGTCGTGGCTGAACGCCGAGTAGGTCGTCCCGCGGTCGCCCCGGAGCAGGCGATTGAACTCGGAGAGCTTCCCGCGCTTCCGCTCGTGGCCCATCCAGCAGCCCTGGCCGGGATTCCAGAGCCTGCGGCGATGGAAGAGGTAGAAGAGGTCCTGGCCCTCTGCCGCGTACCGCCGGTTGAGCGCGCGGATCCGTTCCAGGGCATCCTCGATCAGGGCCGAGTCGCCCGGCATCTCCTCGCTCGGGGCGTCGGCGAAATCGGTCAGCAGCGCGAACCGCAGGCCCGGGCCGGGATTGGCCAGGTAGTGCGCCTCGAGCCGCTGGCAGAGGGTCTCGGCGCTGCCGGGACGGACGAGCATCGACGGCATGACGACGAAGGTGGCGAAATCGTCCGGCACGCCCCCCTTGAGCTGGAGCCTGGGCAGGACCCTCGGCGGCAGCAGCAGGGTGAGCAGGTGGTTCACCAGCCCCACGGCCAGCTCGCTCACGGGCAGGAACGCGACGGCCGCGATCAGCGCGGACCAGGCCAGGGGGACTTCGCCCGAGGTCGCCGCGATCAGCCGCAGGAGGGCGAGCATCGCCAGGCCGACGAGCAGGGCGATCGACCCGAAGTAGACGACCTCCGGATGGCCGAGGACCCAGCCGAGGATCCGCTCTCGCGGGGTGGGGCGATAGCCGAACGCCGCCCGCAGCACCCCCTCGCCGGGGCCCGCCAGGTAATAGCCGACGTGCCCGCGGGCCGGGCCCTCGGCCATGCCCTCGCGGGCGAGCTCGACGGCCCTGGCGGCGACGTCCGACTCGCCGGCCCGCGCGCCGCGGGCGATCCGCTCGACCGTCTTGCGGTAGCGGTCGCTGGTGCGGAAATCCTGGAGCGCGTAGGCGCCCGAGGGGTCCTCCAGGAGCACCCGCTGGACCACGCTGCTCCGCTCGAAGAAGGCATTCCAGTCCACCGCCGCCAGCAGCCGCAGGCTCAGGACGCAGTTGCCGACGGTGACCTGGTTGGTCGCCTGGCGATGATGCTCGCCCCGGAGGATCTGCTCCGGGTCCCGCCCCCGCGCCTCCAGCGCGGCCTCGAGCCGCTCCAGCAGTGGGGCCGCCGAGGGCCCCTGGTCCTGCAGGAGGCGGAGCATCCGGACGACGAACGGGTCGCTGAGGTCCGAGGGCAGGGGGGGCGGGGCCGTCGCGCCGGCCGCCCCGGCCCGACTCCGCATGGCCTCGGCGAACCAGCGCTCGGCGGCCTGCCGCGCGTCGTAGCCGCGGAGCATCTGCTCGGCGAGCCTCCTCAGGTTCTCGATCACGACCAGGCGGAGCATCGTGGGCAGGGCCCAGAGCTCCCCGATCGTCAGCGGCTCGACCTCCTGGAAGGCCCGCACGAACCGTGTGATCCGGACCTCGTCCAGCTCGGTGTCGGTGTGCGCCACCAGCGCCAGCGCGAGGGCGTACACCCGGGGATATCCCGCGAGGGGGGCCGACCGGAGCTTGGGCAGGACGGCGTCGTAGCCCCTGGGCAGGTCCAGGCGGATCTCCTTGAGGACCTCCTCGACGATGTGGAAATTGTCGGCCAGCCAGTCCGCGTCGATGCCGTGGATTCGCTGGCGGCCGCCCGCGAGGATCGCCTGCCGGGCGTGCAGCAGGACCTTCTGGTTGCTCACGAAGCGGCGGAGCAGGGGGCTGCCGGCGCGTCGCACCGGCGCGAGGGCGCACGCCCCGGCGAGCCCGCGCGCCTCGTTCTCGAGCCCCTCCAGGCCGAGCAGCTCGGCGCGGATCGGCCCCGGGCTGTGCGGGTCGATCAGGGGGGAGTGGACGGGCGGGATCTCCCCTGCGAGTGGGGCGGAAACCTCGAGCGAAGATGAACTCATGCCGCAACCATTCTCCATACGCTCGCTTGCGATCCCGATGAGAGGGCAGACGTGAATCGCCCGGGCGCGAGATTCAATTCGATTCAGGTCCGATGGCCTGGTTGCGCCTAGCAAGTCTCGCGCCAGGACCACCGATTCATCCCATCCGCCGGCTGACGCCGCCCTGAGCGTGACGAAGTGAGGGTTCACGCCCGGCCGCGAAGCATCCTCTCCCGGAGACCCGACCGATCCGTATCAGGGTCGAGTCCGAACGCATTCAGTTTAAGGATCGACACGGCCCCCTGAACATGGCATTCTCATCGGACGGGTGTTGCGAGCATCGATGCCGCCAAGCAGGCCCGCGGCGTGCACGACAGGATCCTGCCCTCGTCACGATGTCAATTTTTAGAAGAATGATCGATTTAAATATCAACAATCAATGATCAAAAAGGGCTGGTCCGCGGCCTGGGCTGCGCCACGGCCTGTCGATTGACTTCGCCGAGACGCGTCGACTACAACAGCGAGAACACGCGGCACCGCAGCCGGGCCGCGTCCCCAACCTCCAGGACATCTTGACATGACACTCATCGGATCCAGGTCCGGGCTCGCCCGGGTGGCTCCCCGCCTGCTGGCCTGCCTGCTGCTGGGGGTGGCGTCCGGACGCTCGAGCGGCGCGGAGTTCAGGTTCGGCGATCGCACGCTACGGGCGCCGGAGGGCTTCACGATCGAGCGCATCGCCGGCAGCCCGCTCGTCGACCGGCCGATCACCGCGGCGTTCGACGAGGAGGGCCGGCTCTACCTCGCCGACTCCTCGGGATCGAACGACAACGTCCAGAAGCAGCTCGCCGAGAAGCCCCACCGGATCGTCCGCATGGAGGACCGGGACGGAGACGGCCGCTACGACGCCCGCACGGTCTTCGCCGATAAGATGATGTTCCCCGAGGGGACGATGTGGTATCGGGGCTCGCTCTACGTCTCGGCCCCCCCGAGCATCTGGAAGCTGACGGATACCGACGGCGACGGCGTGGCCGACCGGCGGGAGGAGTGGTTCCAGGGGAAGACCCTCACCGGCTGCGCCAACGACCTGCACGGCCCCTACCTCGGCCCCGACGGCTGGATCTACTGGTGCAAGGGCGCCTTCGCCGAGCAGACCTACGAGCGGCCCGGCAAGAAGCCCTTCGTGACCAGGGCGGCGCACATCTTCCGCTGCCGGCCCGACGGCACGGGCATCGAGCCGGTCATGACCGGCGGCATGGATAACCCCGTGGACGTGACGTTCACGCCCGGCGGCGAGCGGATCTTCTCCTGCACCTTCTTCCAGCATCCCGGCGGCGGCAACCGCGACGGGCTGATCCACGCGATCTACGGCGGGATCTACGGCAAGACCCACGGCCCGATCTACGAGCCCGCCCACAGGTGGACCGGGCCCGAGGTGATGCCCGTCCTCCTGCACATGGGCCCCGCGGCCCCCTGCGGGCTGACGCGCTTCGAGTCGGACGTGTTCGGGCCCGGGTACCAGGACAACCTCTTCGCCTGCTACTTCAACCTCCACAAGGTCAGCCGCCACGTCCTCACGCCCCAGGGCGCGAGCTTCGTCACGAAGGACGAGGACTTCGTCACCAGCCCCGACCTCGACTTCCACCCGACCGACGTGCTCGAGGACGCCGACGGCAGCCTCGTCGTGGTCGACACCGGCGGCTGGTACAAGCTCTGCTGCCCCTCGTCGCAGCTCCACAAGCCGGACGTGCTCGGCGGCGTCTACCGCGTGAGGAAGGCCGGGGCCGCGAAGGTCGACGACCCGCGCGGGTTGAAGCTCGCCTGGAAGACGATGACGCCCGAGGAGCTTGTGCCCCTGCTGGGCGATCGCCGCCCCGCCGTGCAGCAGCGGGCCATCGAGGCCCTGGCGACACGCGGAGATGCCGCGCTGGGCGCACTCATCACTCGCGCCGGAGTCCCGGCCTCCAATCGCCCGATCGCGGAGCGGCGGAACGCCGTGTGGACGGCGGCCCGGATCGACGGGCAACTGCCGGGCCATCGGATCGAGGCGGAATTGCCGGGCGTGTGGGCCGTGCTCGACGTCGGGATGTGCGATCCGGATGAGACGGTGCGGCAGGCGGCGATCCACGTGGCGGGCCTGCGGAGGATCCCCGAGGCGACCTCGCTGCTGATCCCGATGCTCGTCCGCGGGAAGGGGACGCCCCAGAACGTCCGGGCCGCGGCCGAGGCGCTGGGGCGGATCGGCGTCCGCTTGGTGGTGCCGGACATCCTGACGGCCCTGGGCATGATGACCGCGCCGGACCGCGTCCTGGAGCACTCGCTGACCTATGCCCTGATCGAGATCGGCGACCCCGAGGCGACCGCGAAGGGGCTGCAAGCCGACAGCCCGAGGGTCCGTCGCGCCGCGCTCGCGGCGCTGGATCAGATGGGCGGGGGCAAGCTCGATCCCCGGGTCGTGGCCCACCTGCTGACCCTGGCCGATCGGGACCTCAAGGACACCGCCTCCTGGGTCATCGGCCGGCACCCCGAGTGGGCCGGCGAGCTGGCCGGCCTGTTGCGCGAGCGGCTGATGCGGCCGGACCTGCCGAGCCACGATCGGCCCGAGGTGGAGCGGCAGCTCGCGAAGTTCGCCGCGGCGAAGGAGATCCAGGGCCTGCTGGCGTCCCAGGTCTCGGCGCCCTCCGCGCCGGGCTTCGCGAGGCTGAGCGGCCTGAAGGCGATGGCCCAGTCGGGCCTGAAGGAGGCCCCCGATACCTGGCTGCACGCCGTCGAGGCGGCGCTGGAAAGCGACCAGCCCGCGCTCGTGGACCAGGCGATCGCCACGGCCCGCGCCCTCGCCCCGAAGCCCGAGCGTGCGACGGGTCTCGGCGGCCGCCTGCTGGCGATCGCCTCGCGTGAGCAGGCGCCCGCCGGCCGTCGGCTGGCCGCGCTGGGGGCAGTGCCCGGCGGGCTGGCGAAGGTCGAGCCGGCGACGTTCGCGTTCCTGCTCGCGCAGCTCGACCGCGAGAAATCGGCCGCCGAGCGCGGCGCCGCCGCCGACGTGCTGGCGCACGCGACGCTCGCCCCGCCGCAGCTCGCAGAGCTCGCGACCGCCATCCGGACCGCCGGGCCGCTGGAGGTCGACCGCCTGCTGACGGCGTTCGAGAAGACGACCGACGAGGCGCTGGGCCTCAAGGTCGTGGCCGCCCTCGGCGAGTCGAGCGCCCTGCCGAGCCTCCGGGTCGACGCCATCAAGCAGCACCTGGGCAAGTACGGCCCCGCCGTGCAGCCGGCCGCCGAGGCGCTCTACGCCAGGTTGAACGTCGACGCCGCCGCGCAGAAGGCCCGGATCGACGGGCTGCTGGCGAAGGTGCCTTCTGGCGACGTCCGGCGCGGGCAGCTCGTCTTCCACAGCGAGAAGGCGGCGTGCTTCACCTGCCACGCCATCGGCTACCGGGGCGGCAACGTCGGCCCCGACCTCACGAAAGTCGGCCAGGTCCGCTCCGAGCGAGACCTCCTCGAGGCGATCGTCTACCCGAGCGCCAGCTTCATCCGCAGCTACGAGCCGGTGGTCGTGGCGACGGCCGACGGCAAGGTCGTCAACGGACTGCTCCGCAACGAGACCTCGGAGGAGATCCTGCTGGTGACGGGGGCCAACCAGGAGGCCAGGGTCCCCCGGGCCGACATCGAGGAGATCCGGCCCAGCACCGTCTCGGTCATGCCCGCGGGCCTCGACCAGCAACTGAGCCCGCAGGACCTGGCCGACCTCGTGGCCTTCCTGAAGGCGTGTCGCTAGTGTGCTGAGCTAAGTCCGTTCCATCTGAGAGGGGCAGCTCGGGGTGGCTGGGGTCCGTCTTCGGACCCCGGGCCCCCGGCCCCGGACCGGGGTTGCGGCGGACCGCAACCCCAGCCACCCCGTGATTCGTTCGGCAACGGACTTCCGACTCACCACACCAGGCGACTGGCAACGGCTCTCCCGGACATTCATCCTGGCGAGGCCGGCCCTCACCCGCGATCGACGAGTTCCTGGCCAGGATCGAAGCCCAAGGCGGTACGATCGTGCTGCCCAAGCGCGCGGTGCCGGGCTCGGCTGGCACGCCTACGCGGAGGACATCGAGGGGAGCATCTTCGGGGTCTTGCAGGCCGACCCGACGGCGCGATGAGCCTGACCCGGCCGTGAAGATCAGCGCCGCCCTGAGGCCGTCCGTGCAAGGTGCCCGGCCCCCGCGGCGGCCGCGTCCGATCGAATCGGTCGCATCCACCCGGGGGCCGGATTGGTTCTCATTGGGCTCCGTGCGGCTCACCAGCCGCTGGAGGCCTGCTCGATCTGCCGCTCGGCCTCCTCGCGGGCATAGCCGTACTTCGCCTGGAGCCGGCCGATCAGCTGGTCCTTGCGGCCCGCGATCTGGTCGATCTCGTCGTCGGTCAGGTCGCCCCACTTCTCCTTGACCTTGCCCTTGAACTGCTTCCAGTTGCCTTCGATCTGATCCCAGTTCATGTTCATGCTCCTGTGAAAGACGAGATTCAGGGTTTCTCGACGCCGAAGTACTTGTAGACCTGATCCGTGAATCCGGGCGCCAGCATGGTGGCGTAGGTGTCGCCCTTGACCAGAGGCGCCTTCTCGATCTGGTCCTTGGTGGAGTCGATGGTCGCGACCAGGCCGCCGCTGTCCTGGCGGTCGGTGAGCTTCAGTTTCGACCAGGGGACCGGGATGTAGTTCTCGCCGATGCCCAGGACGCCCCCGTGGCCGATGATGGCGAAGGCCGCCCGGGAATTCCTGTCGAGCAAGAGGTCCTCGACGCTCCCCAGGTTCTCGGAGCCGGCGTTCTGGAGCTTCGCGCCCAGGACCTTCGAGGCCAGGTACATGGTCGTGAAGTTCTCCCGGGAGGTCGAAGGCCGGTCGCTGTCCCTGGCGGTTGCCCCGCCCTGGTTCGCGAAGAAGTCGTGGACCCTGGAGACCCATTGCGGGTTCGTCAGCTCGCGGTAGTTGTCGCTCTCGAACATCGGCGCCTGCTCGAGCGCCTGCCGGGTCATGGGCAGGTTGACCGCCCACTTGTCGTTGACATGGCGGACGTCCAGTTTCTCCCAGGGGATGGCCGTGTACTTCGCGCCGATGCCGACAACGCCCCCGACCCCGAGGATCGCGTAGCGGACCTTTCCGTCGGGCGCGAGAATCAGGTCTGTCACGCCGGCGATTTTCTCGTTCGCCTGATTCAGGACCTCAGCCTTGCGCAGGGCGCTGACCTTACGGATCTCGTCGAGATTGGCCCGCGCCCCGTGCTCCGCGCCCGCCTGCTGCGCCCCGGCCTGGCCGGAGAGGGCCGCGGCGAGCAACATCCCCGACGCGGCGAGGATCGAACGTCTGTGCCTCATGGTTTCACTCCTTCGAAAGGAAACGAGATGGTCGGGACTCCGACGAAAGCCCGCGACCGCCGGTGGCCCCGGATCGGCCGGCGGCGCGCAATGCTGCTACTGACGCATCGAAGCTTCCGCACTCGTGTGAGACATTTCGGAGGACTCCCCTCAGGTCGCGATGCGGCGGCGCGACCCGAACCAGCCCCCGACCAGCAGCACGAGGGCGCCGACCGTCGCGAGGATCCAGCCCCCAGGCTCGTAGGGAGACGTACCCAGCTGCAGCGCGTAGGCGATGCCGCCGCCCACGAGCGATCCGAGCACTCCCAGGACAATAGTCGACACCATCCCCATGGCGTCATCCCCGGGATGCAGCATGCGCGCCAGGAAACCGGTGATGAGGCCCAGGACGATCCAACCGATCAACGATCCAATCATTTCATCCTCCGTAGCGTAAATGCTGGCAGTACGGGACCGCGGCCCGCTCAGGCCCAGCCGCCGACCCCCAGGCACCCGATCACTCTCCCGGGGCGCCGCGGGCCCTCATCGCGAGGCGATCCCGCGGGTCACAAAGTTCCGGACGTGCTCAGGCGAATGAAGGTCGCCAATGATGTTCTTTCTTGCATCTCGTGCGCCAACGAGGCGCGTCGACGCATCCGTGAGCGCATGCGCCTGCCACCTTCAGGAGCCCGCGACCGATCCGTCGATCCCGGACGGAGGCATGAGAGTTGCACGGTTCATGTGTTCAGTATCGCCTCCGGGCGATTGAGCATCTGACCCGAGGAGAAGAGACCCATGGCGAGGCAGAACCGCGCAGGCGAGAGCCGCAAGAGCAAGAAGCGTCCGTCGCGCAGCAAGGCGTCCCCGCGGCCGCCGGTCCAGCAAGAGGCCGACGTGCTGGAGCGGGGCGACATCTTCTTCTTCTACCGCCCGGGCACCCAGTCTCCCACGCCGGGCAGCCTGCTGGAGGTGAACCGATTCCACGTCGTCCTTCGGCCGGAGGATGGAGAACGGCTCCGCTACCTGACCATCGGCAAGAAGAAGTTGCCGGGCGACGGGCAGGACGGTCGTCACTGGGGGTTCGTGGCCGGGGTGTTCGAGCAGCCCGAAGACCTGCGCAACGTGCTGCTCGTTGCGGGCGAAAGCAATGATACCGGCAACGGGAGCCGGACGGCCGCGGTGCCGGCCGGCGAGGGGATCTACGCCCTGGTGCGCAAGGCACGCAACACGGTGCTGGCCTATGCGCTGGAGCTGCCCGAGCAGCCCGGCGAGGTCCAGCGCGAGTTCAACATCGTCCCGCGCGGCCATTTCACCCTGACGATCAAGAACCCCGAGGTCCCCTCGCCGGAAGGCATCGGCCTGGATGACGACCGCAAGGCGGCGTTCCCGGAGGAACTTCAGGAACGCTTCGGCTCGCGGAAGTGGATTGGCGCGGACCCGCCCGCGTTCCTGGATTACGAGGGCACGGAGTTCCTCCTCATCGCCGGCGACGAGCGTGTTGAGGAGGCGGAAATCGAGCTGACCCCGGAGCCCGAGGACGAATCGTCGGCGGAGATCTTCCATGGCCTCGACCTGGAGCCCTCGGAGCGGGCCATCAAGCCCCTCTTCGAGGGCACCTGGGCCTGACGGCAAGGGATCCCGATCCCCGAGCTCGACGGGCCGGGCCAGTAGCGTTCTGACGGGGAGCGAGGAGAGGCTCGGGGTCTTTCGGCGTTCGAGCGGAGCGCCGATTCGGGCGAACTACTGGCACGGCGTGGACGTCGGATGCGAGGATGTCATAGGGCGCCGGCTGCTTTCGGCAGTCAGACCAAGCGGCTGGACGTGGTTTCGCTTCACCTCGCTCTCCCCCACCCGACCATCCCCCACCAGGGGGAATGGCTCTCAGGACCTTCCCCTCCCCCTCGGTGGGGGAGGGGCAGAGTGGGGGGGCGCCGGCCACGCAAGTGGAGTCCAACCCCGGCCAACCGCTCAGTGTGGTAACCGCCACCGTCCCGTCTGAGCCTGCCTCTTCCATACACGCCGCCTCGGCGTGCCGGAGAGATGAGCGATGGATCGGCCAACCCGCAAGTCCGCCCTGTCGTTGAACGACTACATCAAGGTGCTCCAGCAGCTTCATCGCACCGGCCCCCGCCCACAAAGTGTTCTCACGGTCCTGCGATCGCGCCTCCGAGTCAGCGATTCCTGGCCGCAACTTGCGGTCGCCGAGCGGATCGCGACAGCTTTGACCTCGGAGCAACGCCGTGCCCCGGGCCGAGCCTCCTGGCCCGAGCGTGAGGTGATGGCGTCGGCGGCAGGCACGCCACTACGAGAGGTCGATCGGCTCATCCTGGACTTCGACGCCGCCGCCGAGGTTTTCCACCAGTATCTCGGTGCGGGGCCGATGGCGAGGCTCACTCTACTGGTCTCCGCCGACCCCCTCCTGGCATGGCTCAGGAGATGCTTCCGACCATCGCCCCCGATCGCCGCCCGTTCGGATGAACACGACTGATCTTCCGGTCGCTGGGTGACCCGGCCGACGCTGACATCCGGTGATCGTAGGTCCCGCTGTGCGGACCGCGAGGACCGGCCGCAGATAGGTCCGCACAGCGGACCCTACAACGGAAGGTCCTCGGCTCCTCGCCTCGTCCCGCTCGTCCTCGGCTCCTCCTCGCCGGATCAGACCACCTCGTTGCCCAAGCCCTCTCACGGGCTTACACTAAGGGCACAGTGCTCAACCCGAGCGCCCCTCCCTCGAGTCGTGCTTCCCGGTTCCTCCCGGGAGTCCCTGTCGCTCTGACTGAAGGAGCCGACATCATGGCAGACTCTTCCAGCATAGCCATCACAACCCGATCGTCACCGAGGTCTTCAAGACGCGAGGTCCTGCGGCGAGCGGCCGCAGCGCTGGCCTTCCCGTGGGTGGTCCCGGGGAGTGCGCTGGGGAAGAACGGCCGCGTCGCCCCGAGCGAGCGGATCACGGTGGGCGTGATCGGCACCGGCGCCCGCGGCACCGAGGACATGCTGGGCGTGATGAGATCGCCGCTCAGCCAGGTGGTCGCCCTGTGCGATTGCCGCAGGCCCCGGCTCGAGGCGGCCCTGACGCGGGTCCAGCGGTTCTACGCCGACCGTGACGGGCAGAGCACCCACAACGGCTGCGCGGCCGGCCACGAATTCCGCGAGCTGCTCGACCGCAAGGACATCGACGCCGTGCTGGTCACGGTGCCGGACCACTGGCACGGGATCATCGCCACGCGGGCACTCGCGGCCGGCAAGGACGTGTACTGCGAGAAGCCGCTCGGGCGCACCATCGCCGAGAGCGTCGCGATCCGCGACGCCGCGCTCAGGCACCGGCGGGTCTTCCAGACCGGGACGCAGCAGCGGAGCGATGAGAAGTTCCGTCAGGCCGTGACGCTCGCCCGCGGCGGGCACCTCGGCCGGATCCGCCGGATCGAGGTCGCCGTGCCGGCGGGCGGCGACATCGTCAAGCAGCCCCGCGCGCCCGTGCCCGAGGGATTCGACTACGACCTGTGGAGCGGACCCGCGCCGCTGCACCCCTTCGACCGCAAGCGCTGCGAGTGGCTGGCGATGTACTGGATCGCCGACTACTGCGTCGGCTTCATCTGTAACTGGGGGATCCACCACCTCGACATCGCCGCCTGGGGCTGCCCGGAGGTGGTCGACGCGCCGTTCGAGATCGAGGGGACCGGCCTCGTCGGGTCGCGGGGCATGTGCGATACGGTGATGACCTGGCGCACCGAGTACCGCTATCCCAGCGGCCTGGTGATGAGCTTCACCAGCGACCGCGGCCCCTTCGACTGGCAGAAGCAGCAGGGGCTCACCGACGAGGCGGCCCGCGCCCTCGCCGAGGTGGACCCGAAGACAAACCACGAGACCGGCTGCCGCTTCATCGGCACCGAGGGATGGGTGCACGTCACCCGGGGCGCCATCTCGGCCGAGCCCGCGTCCTTGCTGACCAGGCCGGTCGAGCCGGAGTCGGCCGGCATCGTGGTCAGCCGCGACCATCACGTCAACTTCCTGGAATGCGTCCGCGACCGCCGCGAGCCGGTCTCGAGCGTCGAGTCCGGCCACCGGGCCACCTGCCTGGGCAACGTCGCCGACATCGCCGTGCGACTGGGACGCAAGCTCCGCTGGGATCCGAACGCGGACCGTTTCGTCGACGATGACGAGGCCAACAGGAGGCGCTCCCAGCCGATGCGTTCGCCCTGGAGCCTGGCCTGAGCGGGTGGCCGGGTTCAGGCTACACCTCGGCGGCGGCGCCCCCCCC
>JAXMBE010000032.1:0-87107 GCA_046349995.1 Isosphaeraceae bacterium
CCGGTCGCGCCGACGAGCTGGCTGCCGTCGACGATCAGCCGGATGCGGGCGTCGTATCCCATCAGGGGATCGCGTGCGTTCGCGCGGCTGGTGATGAACTTGGGATCGTCGGTGGGGAGCCCGCCCGGAATCTGGGTCTCCACGAGGACCCCGGGATTGGTCCCCCCCGTGAGCCCGCCGGCGGCGGCCACGAGGTCGGGGATGTCCATCGCCGCGTAGGCGTTCTGGAAGGCAATCGTGAACGCCGAGTCGGGCGCCGGCCCGCCCTGAACGGTGACGTTGCCGGGCCCGACGATCGTCCCGAGCGCCGCCCGCACCGTGGCTGCGTTGGCGTCGTAGGGGATCGTCGCGGTGCCGATCGGCAGCGGCGCGGAGGTCGTCAGGGTGAACGTGCCACCGGTCGGGCCGCCGGTGACGGCGACCTGCTGCACGGCCGAGGAGATCGCGTTCGGATAGCGGAACGGGATCCCCGCGTGGGCCTGGGTGTAGCCGTCGATCCAGACGGTGTTGGTGATGACGGGCAGGGGCGTCAGCAGGGTGATCGTCCAGTTCTGCGAGACGGGATCGAAGCCGAGCACGGGATCGTTCAGGAGAGGCGAATCGGACGCCGGGATGTTGAAGAAGATGTCCGCCGGGGTCGCGTCGTCGTTGCCTTGCTCGATCGCCCACCGCAAGGAGCCCGGCCCGGAGTCGTTCGTGTTCTGCACATAGTAGGTCGACAGCAGCCGCCGGTCCTCGAGGAACTCCAGCTCCGGCCGACGCTGCCGCCGACGAGGCGTTGCCGGGCGTCCCGCGGGCCTTTCGGATCGGATCTGTCGGCACTGCGACTGATGCTCGTCTCGCGCGCGCAACATGTCTCACCCGCCTATCAAGGAGACTCCGGCGCCGGATGCCGAGTTCGGGGTCTGGCACCCGGCGCATGGAGTCACGCAGGCCTGGGTCTCCGTTCCCTCTCCCTGGGTCACTGAACTAAAAGCACCATAGGACAGCCCGAACGGAACGAGACCTGGTGCGGCGGCTTTTCAACAGAGGAGGCGCGCACGCCTGCACAGCAGGCAGGCACGCGAGAACCGTCAAGGTCGTCGTCGGTTCCTTCATTGACTCCCGACGCGTCCGGCCCAATCCTAGGAGTGTCAAGCTGTTGTGCCGCTTCCGCTGAGTTGCAGCCGAGAGGGACACCGATGATGGGGCGACCGCGACTGCGCCGGCAGGCCGTGCTGGGCGTGGTGCTGCTTTCGGGGCTGGTCACGCTCGGGGTGGCGGCCCAGGTGCGCCGGCATCTGGAGCCGAACAAGCCGAGGCCGGACGTCGCCAACCTCCGCTACGGGCCGCATGAGCGGAACGTCCTGGATCTCTGGAAGGTCCCGGGGAGCAAGTCCGGCGGTCCGGCCCCGGTCGTCGTCTTCTTCCACGGCGGCGGCTTCATCGGCGGCGACAAGCGGAGCGTCCCCGGCTGGTTCGTGGAGGACTGCCTGCGCCGGGGGATCGCGGTCGTCTCCGCGAACTATCGCCTGTCGCGCCAGGCTCCCTACCCCGCGCCGATGCTCGACGGCGCCCGGGTGATTCAGTTCCTGAGGGAGAACGCGAGAGACCTGGACATCGATCCGTCCCGGCTCGGTGCCTGCGGGAATTCCGCCGGTGCCGGGATCTCGCTCTGGGTGGGCATGCACGACGACCTGGCCGAGCCCTCCAGCATCGACCCGGTGCTCCGCCGGTCCACGAGGCTGCGTTGCATGGGGGTGGTCGGCGCCCAGACCTCGTACGATCCGCGGGTCATCAAGGCGCTCGTGGGCGGCAGGGCCCACGAGCACGTGGCGCTCCGGCCACTGTTTGGGCTGACCCGCCGGTCGGACCCCGATCGCCCGGAGGTCCACCGGCTCTACGAGGACGCGTCACCGATCAATCACGTCTCGGCCGACGATCCCCCGGTCATCCTGTTTTACTCCGAGCCCGACGCCCAACTGCCCGCGGACGCCAGGGCCGGCGAGGGCATCCACCATCCCCGCTTCGGCGCGGCCCTGAAGGCCATGCTCGACCCGCTGGGCATCGAGTGTTCGGTCCATCACCACAGCGACTATCGCTCGCGGGAGAACCCGGAACAGGCCATGTACGCCGACCTGGTGAACTTCTTCGCCAGGCATCTGGGCCCTCGGAGCGTCGCCGCGGACCGAGGTGCCCGACCAAGAGGAGAATTAGCCACAGATAAACACAGATAAACACAGATGAATTACATGCGTCGTGAGGGCTGCGCCAGTGTCGAGTGAGTCGTTAGCTGTCCGAGCCGGGATTGACCTTCCGTGCTGCTTTTCCAGGACTCCGTGGGTTGCCAGCTCAGGAGACGCCTCGCCTCCAGCCGGCTCCCTCCCTGAATGATCTGTGTTCATCTGTGGCTAATTCTCCCCCCGATCGGGCACCGCCGTCCTCGGCTTCACCACTTCTCGATCTTCCTGGGCGGCGGGCCGCCGAGTTCGTGGAGCCTGCGCTGGAGTTCCCAGCCGAGCATCGGGTCGAGCTTCCGGATCGCGTCCGCCTCGTCGAAGTCGAGTCCGGTGGTCACCCGCACCCAGCAGGAGATCCGCTGGACCTCGCCGGGGATCTGCGGCGCCGCCCGCCAGATCCGAATGTTGCCGTCCCGGCCGCCGGTGACGAGCCGTCGGCCGTCGGGGCAGAAGGCCAGGGCCAGCACGGCGCCGCGGTGCTCGAGCGGAGGGCCGATCGGCAGCCCGGTCGTCGTCTCCCAGATCCGCGCGAATCCGTCGCGGCCGCCGGTGGCCAGCAGCCCGCCATCGGGGCTGAAGGCGAGGCAATCGATGCGCGCGTCGTGGACCAGGGATTCGCCGATCGGCTGGCCGGCACTCGCGTCCCAGAGCCGGGCACTGCCGTCGAGGCAGGAGGTCGCGACCAGGTCGCGTGACGGCGACCACTCCACCTGGCAGATCCCGGCCGCCATCGCGAGTTCCCTCGCCGGGGCTCCCGCCTCGGTCGGCTTCCAGAGTCGGGCCTTGCCGTCGAGGCAGCCGGTCAGCAGGGCCCGGCCGTCGGGACTGAAGCAGAGCGAGGTCACGGCGGCCTCATGGCGGAATTCCGGTCCCTCCGGTTCCCCGGTCCGTGCGTTCCGGCAGGCGACTCGCCCGTCCTTGCGGGCGGAGGCCACGACCCGGCCGGAGGGCTCGAAGGCGACCGCCAGAACGTCCACGGCGTCCTCGTCGGGGCGATGGAGTGGCTCGCCGGTCTCAACCCGCCAAAGTCCGGGCACGTTCGCGCGGCTGGCGGAGGCCAGGACCGAACCGTCGGGGCTGAAGCAGATCGCATGGATGGCGACGCCGTGTGAGATCGGGCGGCCGACCGTCTCGCCGGTCATGGCGTCCCAGAGGCGCAGCGTGCCGCTCGGCCCGGCGGTCGCGACCCGGCGGCCGTCGCCGCTGAAGACGACGGCCGAGACCGGCCCCGGGTGCACCAGCGGGTTGCAGAGCGAATGCCCGGTCGCCATGTCCCAGAGCCGTCCCGAGGAGGCGTCGGTCCCGGTCGCCAGGCGACGGCCGTCGGGGCTCAGGGCCAGGGCGAGGATCTCGCCCCCCTGGGGGATCGATCGCTCCAGCAGCCTGGACCGGGCGTGCCAGGATCCGAGGCTCGATCGGACGGCCCGCTCGAGGCCGGGCTCGCCGTCCGGCACGTTCTCGAGCGCCCGCGCCAGCCAGAGCATGCCCTGGTCGAACTGCTCGCGCCGGAGCAGGTTCTGGGCCCGCTCGATGGCCAGCCGCGCCAGCGTTGCCTGGAGTTCTCGCACCGCCTGCACCTGCTCGCCCCGGTAGCGCACGTCGGCGAGCCAGGCCTCGATCTCCTCACCGAGGACTAGCGCCGAGGTGTGGCGATCCTCGGGCCGCAGCGACATGGCCTTCAGGCAGATCGCTTCGAGGGCCGGGTCGACGGAGCGGACGAGCATGCGAGGCGCGGGGAAGATCCCCCGCCGCACCCGGTCGAGCGTCTCGGCGACGCCCGCGTCCGGGAACGCGGGCTTGCCGGTCAGCAGGAAGTACAGGGTCGACCCGAGGCCGTAGACGTCGCTCGCCGGGCCGACGGCGTCGAGGTCGCCGGAGGCCTGCTCGGGGCTCATATACCGGGGAGTCCCGAGCGCCGAGCCGGGGCGGGTCAGGGAGGCGTCTGCTTCCGCGTCCCGGCCGGCCTCCGGGCCCTCCGCGGCGATCAGGGACTCCCTCGACTTGGCGATGCCCCAGTCGAGCACGAGCGTCTCGCCGAACGGCCCGAGCATGATGTTGTCCGGCTTCAGGTCGCGGTGCACCACGCCTCGGCTGTGCGCGTAGGCGACCGTATTGCACGCGGCGACCAGGCTCTGGAGCAGGCGGCGGAACGTCAGGGCCCGCTCCCGAGGCCCGAGGCGCTGTCCCGCCGGCCCGTGGAATCGCGCGATGGCCGCCTTGAGGGTCTCACCCTCGATGAACCGCATCACGTAATAGGGTCGCCCCTCGGAGTCCCGGCCGAAGGCGTACACCGGCACGATCCCCGGATGCTCCAGCCCGGCCGTCAGCTCGGCCTCGAGTAGGAACCGCGCCTCGCTGACCTGGTCGGATGCGAACTGCGACTGCATCGCCTTGAGCGCGACCTGCCGCTTGAGTTGCGGGTCCACCGCCAGGAAGACCTCGCCCAGTCCTCCTCGGGCGTGCGAGCGGAGGACGCGGAATCGCGGCTCGATCCCATCGGTCGGCATCGGCGTCCCGCGCTGCCGTGCCCGACCCTCCGGCCCGATGTCACGGGACGGGCCGTGGTACGCCACCGTGAGCTGCGAATCGTGGAGCGGCTCCCCCGTCGGCTGCTGACCGACGGCCTCTCGCAGGCAGGCAAGCCGCTCGGGATCAAGCAAACCGTTCGCCAGCAGGACCTCGTCCAGTCGCCGGCCCGGCGCGGAGAGGCAAACCTCGATCGCGGCCTGGAGCTGCTCCTCGCTGATCAGCCCTTCCCGGAGCCCGAGGAGGCCGATCCGCAGGCCGCTCGAGGATTCCTCATCCAGCGCCATGACCTTCGCCCCCTGCCCGATGTCCCGACGAGACCGGTCCCCGTACGGAAGCCGACCGTTGAACGCCCATACAGGTATCTCGCCGAGGAGAGCCTGTCAAGGAAATAATGGGTGAAGGTGACGAGCGGAACCTCTGCCAGGCTCCAGCCCCGGGGGTGTCATGTCCACAGCGGAGGAATCGAAGTACACGCCGGCGGAATACCTGGCGTTCGAACGAAACTCGCCGATTCGCCACGAGTATCATCGCGGCGAGCTCTTTGCGATGACCGGGGCCAGCCGCGAGCACAACCTGATCTCGCTGAATCTCGGCCGTGAGATCAGCGGTCAACTGATCGACCGTCCCTGCGAGGCGTACGTGAGCGACATGCGGGTCCAGGTCGAGGCCACCGGGCTCTACACGTATCCCGATGTCGTGGTGGTCTGCGGGCAGCCGGAGTTCGAGGATAAGCAGGTCGACACGCTGCTGAACCCGACGGTCGTCTTCGAGGTGCTGTCCGAATCGACCGAGGCCTACGATCTCGGCGTCAAGTTCGGAAACTACCGGCGGATCCGCTCGCTCCGCGAATATGTGCTCGTCTCCCAGGACCGGATGATGGTGGAGCGGTTCGCCCGTCGCGGGGGCGAGTGGGTACTCACGGATTACAGTCAGCCCGATCAGTCGCTGGAGCTGGACTCCATCGGCTGCAAGGTCGTCCTGGAACGGATCTACGCGAAGGTCCAGTTCCCCGAAAAAGCAAGGCCGGCCCCGGAGTGAACGGGGACGGCCTGGGTGACCAACGGCGGGGGCGGCTCACTGGAGCGTGAGGACGACGACCGACTTGCTGGGCAGGTTCACGCGGAATCCGTCGCCCTCGGCCCTGAAATCGCGGAACTCGGCCGGCTTGATCCGGTCCGGTTCGTCGAACGTGTTGTGGGCCTGGATCGTGCCCGCGGTCAGCACGCGGCCCGAGGCGGGGCTGGCCTTGGCCCCCTTGATCTCGCAGGCGAGCTCCGCGGCCTGGCTCGGGTTCAGGTTGCAGAGCGTGACGTGGATCTTCCCTTCCTTGTCCCTCGACGCGGAGACGCTCACGCCGGGGATCTCCTCGTTGTCGAAGCGATACGCGGTCGCGGTCAGCTCCGTCGGCAGGAGCGTGGCGTCCTGATGCACCGCGAACATCTCGAAGACGTGGAAGGTCGGCGTGAGCAGCATCCTCGCCTTGTCGGTGAGGATCATGGCCTGGAGGACGTTCACCGTCTGGGCGATGTTGGCCATGCGGACGCGGTCGCAGTGGCGGTTGAAGATATTCAGGCTGACTCCGGCCACCAGCGCATCACGTAGCGTGTTCTGCTGGTAGAGGAACCCCGGGTTCGTGCCCGGCTCCACCTGGTGCCAGGCCCCCCACTCGTCCACGATCAGGGCGACTCGCTTCCGGGGATCGTGGCGGTCCATGATCTCCGTGTGCTTGGTGACGAGCTCCTCGATCCGGAGGGCCTTCTTCAGCAGGGCGAACCAGTCGTCCTCCTCGAACTTCGTGGCCGAGCGGCTCCGGTTGCCGGTGCCGCAGTAGTAGTGCAGGGCCAGCCCGCCCATCTGCCGCCCGGCCTCGCGCATCAGGACGTCGGTCCACTTGTAGTCGGCGCCGTTGGGCCCGCAGGCGACCTTGAAAATGCGGTTGCCCCCGAAGTTGCGGACATAGGTCGCGTACCGGCGGTACTGGTCCGCGTAGTACTCGGGGGTCATCGTCCCGCCGCAGCCCCAGTTCTCGTTGCCGACGCCGAAGTAGGTGAGCTTCCACGGCTGCTCGCGGCCGTTCTTCTTGCGCAGGTCGGTCATCGGGCTGACGCCGTCGGAGGTGATGTACTCGACCCACTGCTGCATCTCGCGGACCGACCCGCTGCCCAGGTTGCCGCAGATGTAGGGCTCGCAGCCGAGCTGGGCGCAGAGGTCCATGAACTCGTGCGTGCCGAACGAGTTGTCCTCGGTGACGCCGCCCCAGTGGGTGTTGATCATCGTCGGCCGCTTCTCCTTCGGGCCGATGCCGTCCATCCAGTGGTACTCGTCCGCGAAGCAGCCGCCGGGCCAGCGGAGCACCGGGATCTTCGACTTCTTGAGGGCCTCGACGATGTCGTTGCGGATGCCCCGCGTGTTGGGGATCGCGCTCTTCTCGCCGACGTAAAAGCCCTCGTAGATGCAATGCCCGAGGTGCTCGGAGAAGTGCCCGTAGATGTTCCGGTTGATCGTCTCCTTCCCCTGGTCGGCGTGGATGACCAGCCGGTTGGCAGGGTCCGCGGCCCTCACGCCGAACGGTGCGGCCGTCACGATGGCCGCGAGGGCCACGATGGATGATCGATTCAAGAAGCGCATGATTGACTCCGCCTGGCCTTGACCCCCGGCCCCCGCCGGATCGTCCCCCTGCCGCTTGCCGCGGCACCCGGTCCCGGATTGTCACCCCGCGTCCGGCGGCAGTCAACCGCCGAGCGATCGGGCGCGATGGCGGCACGCCTGGCCTTGGAACGCCTCGTCCCGGCTCGCTAGAATCGGGGATCCCAGTCGATCCATCCCCTCCGGAGGTCGCGCCGATGCTCCGACTGTCCGCGCCCGTGGCCGCCGGCGGCACCGCGCCCTCGCGTCGCGCGTTCCTCCACGTCGGCGCGGCGGGGCTGTTCGGGCTCGGGCTGACGCTGCCCGGCCTGCTGAGGGCGGCGACGGGGAGGGCCAGGGCAAAGTCCCTCATCCTCTTCGCGCTGGAAGGCGGGCCGTCTCACATCGACCTCTGGGACATGAAGCCCGACGCCCCGGAGATCATCCGGGGCGAGTTCCGGCCGATCTCCACGACGGTCCCCGGCCTGCAATTCTGCGAGCACCTGCCGAGGCTCGCGACGCAGGCGCACCACCTCACGCTGGTGCGCTCGGTCCACCACACGATCAACGATCATAATGCCGGCTACTACCAGGCGATGACCGGGCGAAACCCGGTCAACGGCGGGCGGCTGATCGTCGCCCCGTCGCCGGAGAACTTCCCGTCGATCGGCTCGGTCGTCGGGAAGATCCGGCCGACCACGAGCAACGTCCCGGATTGCGTGCACACCCCGGACTGGATGAGCAACAACAACGCGCTGCTGCCCGGCCAGGATGCGGGCTTCCTGGGTGCGGAGTTCGACCCGCTGCTCGCCGGTGACCCCAGCCTCCCCGGTTACAGGATCCCCGGGCTCGACATCCCGGACCGCCTCCGGGGCCCGCGGCTGGAGCGGCGGCACGCGCTGCTCCGGGCGATCGACGGGGCGATCGGCGACGGCGCGGCCGTCGATGGCCTCGATGCCCATTACCGCAAGGCCTTCCGCCTGATCTCGGGCCCCGAGGCCCGCCGCGCCTTCGACCTCTCCCTGGAACCGGACGCGCTCCGCGAGCGCTACGGGCTGGATCCGGACAACAGGCGCGATCGTGAGGCCCGCCAGTTCGGCGGGCTGCCGCACCTCGGCCAGTGCCTCCTGCTGGCTCGCCGCCTGATCGAGGCGGGCGTGAGGGTCGTCACGGTCTGCACCGGGGCGCGCTACGATCAGAGCTGGGACACCCACCGGCAGCACTTCCCGCTGCTGAAGCGATCGATCCTGCCGATGTTCGACCGGGCCTTCTCGGCACTGCTGGAGGACCTGCACGGGCGCGGCCTGCTGGACGACACCCTGGTCGTCGCGATGGGCGAGTTCGGGCGGACCCCGCGCGTCGGCCAGATCACCAGCAGCGCCGGAGCGGATCGAGGCGGGCGGGATCACTGGCCGGCCTGCTACACGGTCCTGCTCGCCGGCGGCGGCATGCCTCCCGGCTCCATCTTCGGCGCCAGCGACAGGGCCGGGGCCCATCCCGCCCGCGACGCCGTGACGCCGCAGGACCTCGCGGCGACGATCTACCAGGCGATGGGGATCCCCCCCGACTCCGAGATCGTGGACCCGCGGCAGGGTCGCCCGTTCACCCTCAGCACCGGGACCCCGATCCGCGCGCTCGTGAGCTGACGCGGTCCCCGAGACGCCCGCAGGCCCGTGGCACGGAGTGAACAATCGCACCTCATGAGCCGGATTTCTGAATCGGCTCGAAAACCGTTGCTTGACATTCCCTACCTGATCGATATCCTAATGCCAGCAGATCTCTCATGACTTCTCTTCTGGAAGCCATACGACTCCGTGTTCATGATTCTGCCCACATCGAGAAGACCGGCGAGACGCGCGGCCCTGACGATACTGGCGTCGGTGGCGGTGCTCGCTTGTTTCTCGGCCCGGGCGGAAGCCGCCTGTAGCGGGCGGGCGCATCCGACGACGGACGATCCGTCGGGGTCGACCCTCCTGTCCCTGCGAATCTTCGACCCGGACTCGCTGGCCTCGGGGATGTCCGGCACGGCGATGCCGCCCGTGCGTCGCGACCGGCTCCCGTGCTCCGGCCCGGGATGCTCCAATCGCTCTTTCCCATCCGATGCCCCCTCGAACCTTCGGGTCGAGCTGACCTCCGACTGGTGCCTGGGGACCCTCGGTCCCGAGCTTGTCGGCGGTGGGGTCTCGGAGTTTGAGCACCTTCACCCCGTCCTCCTGCCCACCGGCTCTCCCACCTCGGTCGAGCGGCCTCCAAGAGTCTCCTGAAGGCCGACGCCCCCTGCGGCACGATCGCTGCTTCGGCACGCTTCCGTGGATCGTGAGGAACGACCCCGCGCACCGGATGGAAATCCGGACGACGCTGTCATCATCCCGCCGGTCGTAACGTCCTCATTCGTCCCGATCCGATCCCCGGTAGGCTCCCCCGAGTCAGCCGCACTGCGGCGAGTCCGAGCGCCCTCGGGCCGTTCGAACTCGCCTGCCTGACGCGACCGATCGAAGCCGTCCTCCGCGGGCCGCCAATCGGCCAGACCTTCCCGTCATCTCCGGTTGCGCCGGCAGGCGAACGGCACGTCCGCACGCCGCCGGGGCCGCGAGCCTCCTCGTGCTCGGGCACCGCAAACCCTCCATTCGCGCCCGTCCTCGCGGAGGCCGGACCGCAGGGTGGATCCCGCGCCCAGGACTACGGACTCTTCATTCTTTCAGATCTTCAGATTCTCAGGAGAAGTGCTCATGAGCCATCGTATCCGCACCCGCGACGCCGGCTTCACGCTGATCGAGCTGCTGGTCGTCATCGCCATCATCGCGGTCCTCATCTCACTGCTGCTCCCGGCGGTCCAGTCGGCCCGCGAGGCCGCCCGTCGCGCCCAGTGCGTCAACAACCTGAAGCAGCTCACGCTCGCGATGCACAATTACGAGAGCGCCAATAACGCCCTGCCGCTGGGTCGGACCCTCCAGGTCGGCACTTACCGGCCGTTCTCGCAGCAGGCCCGGATCCTGGGCTTCATGGAGCAGAGCAACGTCTTCAACTCGCTGAACTTCATGCTCAGCAGCTACGACGTGGCCAACGCCACCGGGGCCGCGATCAGCGTCAACAGCTTCCTCTGCCCGAGCGACCTCCAGCCGCAGATCCCGCCGGGACAGATCCTCGCGGGGATGAACATCGCGGGCATCAACTACCGGGCCAACGAGGGGACCAGCGTCGCCATGTGGTACGGCGCCGACGATGTCAGCAACGTGAACAACGGCAAGGTCGCCGAGCCCAACGGCCTGTTCTACAGCAGCCAGCTGATCAAGCTCTCCAGCATCAGCGACGGCACCAGCAACACCGCCGCGTTCAGCGAGCACGTGCTGGGCGACTTCAGCAACTCGATCTCCACCGAGTTCAGCGACACCTACCGCCCCGGCACCTACCCGGCGAATTCCGACGAGGCGTACACCCTCTGCCTGGCGGCCAACGTGAACGACCTCGCGATCCAGGGTTATTCCAACGTCGGGGCGCCGTGGACCTACGGCTACCACTCGACCACCAGCTACTGGCACTCGGGCCCGCCCAACAGCCGCTCCTGCATGTACCCGCCTTCGCGGATCGCGACGACCGCCAACAGCCGCCACCCCGGGGGCGTGAACATCTCGCTGGCCGACGGGTCGGTCCGGTTCATCAAGTCGACGGTTAACATCCAGACCTGGCGGGCCCTCGGCACGCGGAATCTCGGTGAGGTCATCAGCTCGGATGCCTACTGATCAGGGCGCTCGTCGATCACCCTCCCAATCCAGGAGCCCCAGGATGAAACTCATCACTCGATTGCTGCCGCAGGTTGGACTCTGCCTCACCGTCGTTCTCCTCTCCGGCTGCGGGATGGGCCAGACCCCGCACCCGGCGGATCCCGAGCAGGCCAGGACGACGCTCAACACGGTCCTCGACGCCTGGAAGTCCGGCGCGACGCCGGAGAGCCTGGAAGCCCAGTCGCCGCCGATCCGGGTCCTCGACCTCGACTGGAAAGACGGCCACACCCTCGTCTCGTATCGACCCGGCGGCGAGGCCAGGCTCGTCGGGTTCGACCTGAACTACCCGGTCGTACTCGAGCTGAAGCGGCGCAAGGGCGGGACGGTCAAAAAGACGGCCGTGTACACCATCACCACTCATCCGGAGATCCTCGTCCTGCGCCAGGAAGGTTGACCGCCTCCGCGCCGGGTCGATGACCTCGTCGGCTAAATTGGAGAATCGCTCATGAGAACACGAATTCGCTTCTCTGCGGCAATCGTGCTGCTCGCGTCCGCGTCCGTCCCCGCTGCGGCCGAGGGCCCGCGGGGCGACAGCCCCGCCTCGGTGGCCGCAACTCGCCCCGAGATGAAGGATCTGCTGGAACGATCCAAGCACTCGCAGCCCCGGCTCCCGCTGCCGCCCCCGACCCAGGAGGAGATCGAGGCGGCCAAGGCGCGGCCCGGGCGCGGGCCGATGACCGGGATCATCAACAACGGCCGGATGCGCCGGCTCTACCTGCCCGCCGAGGTCATCGGCGGCGGCTTCCTCCGCGAGCCGGACCCGGCCATGACCCTGAACAACACGTTCAAGACGATGTTCTTCTGGATCGTCTCGCGGGCCAACAACTGCGCCTATTGCCAGGGTCACCAGGAGGTGAAACTATCGGCCGACGGCGTGAATGAGGAGACGATCGCGGCGCTGGACGGCGACTGGTCGGGGTTCAAGCCGGCCGAGCAGGCCGCCTTCGAGTTCACCCGCCAGTTAACCTTCGAACCCAACCGCATCGCCGACGCCGACATCGCCGCGCTCCGCCGCCACTACACGGACCTCCAGATCCTGGAGATCATCACGGCGGTGGCCGGGTTCAACGCGATGAACCGCTGGACCGGCGCCCTGTCGATCCCCCAGGAGGACCACCGGGTCTACCTGACGCCGACCCCCGACGCCTTCAAGGCGGCGCGCAGCCTGGTCGCACCGCTGCCGGACGAGAAGCCGGCCTCGGGGCCGGTCTGTGCCCGGCCGGCGAACCGCGGGGCCCTCGAGTCGACCGAGCAGGTCGCCGCGGCGCTCGACGCCTGCCGCAAGCGGACGCCCCGCCTGCCGCTCGCCTCGGAGCAGGCCGCCCGGGCCGTGCTGCCTTCCGACTGGTCCGAGTCCGAGCCGCTGCCCGAGTGGGTCCGCCTGCTGGCGAACTTCCCGAAGGGGGGGAAGGCCTGGGTCGCCCAGACGTTCTATTCGCAGACGAAGGGCAAGCTGAGCCCGAAGCTCAAGGCCGACATCGCCTACGTCTCCGCTCGCCATGACCGCGCGTGGTACGCCCTGGGCCACGCGGCCCGGCGGCTCCGCGACCTGGGCCTCGGGGACAACGAGATCCGCGCCCTCGACCATCCCGGAGACGCCACGCCCCAGCCCGAGCGGCTGGTCCTCGCCCTCGCGGAGAAGCTGACGGTCAATCCGGCCCTGATCGTCGATTCGGACATCGCCAACCTGAGGAAGCACTTCTCGGACCACGAGGTCGCCGAGATCGTCTACCACGTCACCCAGGCCGCGTTCTTCGACCGGCTGACCGAGGCGGCGGGCCTCCGGCTGGAGCAGTAAGCACCCGGCCACGACTTCACGGCACTCGAATCGCCCTCCCCCCGGCCGCCTTCAGAGCGGGGGGAGGGCTTTCAGTCTCTCCCCCCACTCGGGAGGTAGGGTCAGTCTTCGCAGTCTTCGTAGGGTGGGCACCGCCCACCAGAGAGCCGAGGACTGTCACGGTGGGCGGTGCCCACCCTACGAAGACTCCCTAGTCACCTGAGGGCGGCGCCTGGTGGCCGCTCACGTCACTTCACCAGATCGACGTTGTCCACGCGGCAGACGACATCCTGGAAGTCGTCGTTCGTGGAATACTCCCAGCCGATCAGGTAGCTGTGGGGAATAAGCTTCCCGGTCGCCTTGTCGCGGTTCGGGTAGATCATCGCCTTGTAGGGCTGGGCGGCCAGCCGGCGATTGAACTTCAGAACGAGCGCCGGCTGAGTGAACACGCCGCCATCGTCGAAGCCGTCGTTGGACACCCAGAGGCCGAAGGGACGGTCGCCCGGGTCGAACGTGATCTTCGAGCCGGTCTCGAGCGGCGGGGGCAGGTTCTTGTTCGCGGCGAGGTCCTCGCCCGTGTTCTTGTAGACGTAGCTCCAGAGCGGCTCCCTGGCGGGCGGCCCGTCGCCGTCGCCTGGCCGATACCAGCCGCCCCGGGTGCGGCTCGGCAGCCCGAGGGCGATCTCCGCGACATAGGTCACGGGCCCCGGGCCGGCCTTCCGGAAAAGACCCCCAACATCCTCCGCCCGGCCGGCCACCGGGTTGGCCAGGTCGTCGAACATCGACAGCCCGTAGCGGTCGGCGAGCACGACCTTCCAGTCCGGTTCCTGCGGCCCCGGGGCGACCTTCGGCTGGTTCGCCGTCTGCGCGGGCAGCCACGTAGCCAGGCTGAGGAAGAGCACGAATGCCATCGAGAACGGCCTGGAAACCGACATCGGCGAATCCTCCACGTCGGCCGGAAGAGTGAGTCCCGGAGTGCGCCGGCGAGGCGTATCTCCGTCTCGCGTCACTCTACCAGCGAGCGGCGGTCGGACCAAGGAGCCGGCCGGAACGGCTCACGCTTCATCGCTCGACGGGCTCGCCCAGGGGCCCGGGGCCGCGGGACGCAGCCAGAGGCCGAGGGACAGGAGGGCGAGCAAACCGAGCCCGGCGACGCTGATCCAGCCGCCGACGCGGAAAGAGTGCGGCTCGTAGGTGTAGACGAGGTGGTGCTTGCCGGGGTCCACGGCCGCGCCTCGCATCAGGCGGTTGACCCGGATGATCGGTGCCGGCTGGCCGTCGATCGTGAGGGTCCATCCCGGGTAGAAGACATCGGCGAGGATCACGAGGCCCGGGGATTCGAGCGTTGCCTGGAGCTCCACGCGCTGCGGATTGGGGTACGTCACCTTCACGGTCTCGGCGGCGGTGGGAGCCTGCCCGCCGACGAATCGCCCGAGGTTGAGCCGCTCGCCCGCGTCGATCCAGGCGACGCGGGCCGGGTCGTGCACCGGCAGCGTCGGGTCGTACCAGATCGGATCCGCGTCGTAGAGGATCTCCTGCATCGGCCCGGACCGCTCGGCCCTCGACTTCCCCTCGAGCGGGGGCAGGCCGCGGGCCTCGTGCACCACCCAGGCGCGCGGGAACTCGCGCAGGTTCCGGCGGATCTGGAGGTCGTGCTTCTCGACCCACTGGCGCAGGGCCTCCTCCTTGCCCTCGCCCCGGAACTGCCCCGGCCGCGGGTAGATCTGCTCGGTCTCGTGAAGGAAGGCGGCGTATCCGCGGAACTCGTCCATCCAGCCGTTCGGGAACTGGGGCAGGATGAAGTAACGCGAGCCCCAGAGGTTGAAGGACCGCCTCGGGAAGTAGACGACCTTCTGCCCCGGGGCGATGCCGAGCGACTCGGCGGTCTGCCCCTTGACCGTGTAGGGGAATCCGCCGAAGAACCACTCGAGGTCGTAGAGCTCGGCGACTCCCATGGTATGGGTGTACTCGACCCCCTGGGTGATGCCGTACTTGGGCTGGATCGTCGCGCGCTCCCACGTCACGAAGTCGCGGATCCGGTCGTCCGAGGCATTGCGGAGCCATTCCGGTGGGCTCCACTGGGGCATGCGATGGACCCGGAACGGCCCGGCCGACGGCTTCTCGCGCTCGGCCTCCCGGATGATGCGTACGGCCTCCGACTCGCCCTCCAGCAGCTCCTGGGGAACGGTCGTGACGTGGCGGGAATTGGCGATACCCAGGTCGGCGGCCACGCAGATCACCGCCAGCACGCCCGCGGCGGGGAGGGACCGGCCGGCGACCCGGACGATCGCAAGGACGAGCGCGAACACTATCAGGCCGTGAGCGAGCGAGCGGGCCAGCTCGTGGAGGCCGGCCTCCGGGTCCAGGGGACCGAACGCGGAGGTCTCCGGCGTGCTCGAGATGGCCCCCAGGATCCACGATCGGCCGATCAGGACCGCCACGAGCCCGGCGAGCGAGAGCGCGGCCAGGGCCGCGGCCGCCGACCGCGCGGTCCGGTTCCCGCCCCTCGCGAGGAGGTCGAAGCCCATGCCCCCGAGCGCGGTGAGCCCCAGCGCGGTGAACGTGAAGAGCTTCACCGGGAATCGGAACTGGCGGAACCCCGGGAGCACCGTCGTCATCCACCAGTAGATGCCGCCGTCGCCGTCCCGCAGGTAGCCATCCAGGCGGATCGGCGTGACCTCGTTGGTGTCCAGCGGGCCGATGTCGGGCACCTTCCAGCGCGTCGTCGCCCCCACGAGCCGGGCCGCCCAGATCGGGCTCGTGTACTGGCCCATGCTGCCGAGCAGGCTCAGCGCCACGATGGCCGAGAGCCAGCGTCGCTGCGGCGGCCCCTCGCGCAGCGAGAACGCCCCCAGGGCGAGGACCACGGCGAATCCGCCGACGTAGATCGGGCTCCAGATCTTGGGGCGCACGCCCGGCAGGCGGAAGGCGTCGATCCAGTAGGCATTGCGGCCGAACGTCGTGCCCAGCACGCTCGGCCAGAGGAGTTCCGTCAGCCGCAGCGGCTCGAGGCTGAAGGGGTAGATGTCGTGCGGCCCCTCGCCCTCCGCGCGGACGGTCTGCTGGGTGAACTCAATGACCGGGAGGAGCTGAGCGGCCGTGAGCATCGCGGCCAGACCCGCGGCCGTCGCCAGGCCGAGCAGTGTCAGGCCCAGGGGCGACCATCGCCCCCCCCTCCGGAACCGGGCGAGGAACACCGCGCCCGCCGCGGCCCAGCAGAGGGCCATGATCCGCGGCATGTACCGCATCCACGGCAGCGCCGGCGTCGGCCGGCCCCTGGGTCGGACCGTCGGCAGATACTCCGCCAGGACCACCGTGCCGACGACCCAGAGGGCCAAGCCCGCGAGCAGCAGCGGCCAGAGCCAGCATGCCCGGCGGGATCGCTTCGGTGAGCGCGAGACGTCTCCCTGACGGTCGTCGCCCGAACGTCCCCGGCTCCAGGCCAGGCCGGCCGCGTAGCCTCCGCCGCAAAGACCGAGCAGGAGGGCCGCCTGCGGGTCGCCCCCGAGGGTCTGCATCGCCAGCACGACCGCGAGACACGGCAGCGCCCGCGCGCTGCCGCCCCGGATCCAGCGCTCGAGCGCCAGGAAGCCCAGAGGCAGCCAGGCCGCGCCAACGAGGAAGATGATGTTGCAGTACTGGAAGAGGATCGGCGCGCCGAACGCGTACGACAGGGCCGAGATCGTGCTGCCTTCCCACGAGGTCCCCCAGCCCCGCATCAGCCAGAGCATCGCCCCGAACGCCAGGGTGATGTGCGCGACGACGTAGATCCGGGCCGCCCACGGATAGGGCAGGGCCGCGTAGATCACCTTCCCCGGGTAGAGCACGGCCGCCGTGGGATTACCCATGAGCGGCATGCCCGCATTCTCCTCGGGCTCCCAGAGAGGCCAGCGGCCCTCATTCCACTCCGTCTGGACGCGCTGATAGAGCGGATAGTAGAAGTGCCCCGCGTCGCGATAGGCGAACTGGCCCCCGCCGACGAGCGCCCGGCCGAAACACCAGGACATCAGGATGAGGAACACCCCGGCAGCGAGGATCAGGGACCTTCCGCGACGATCACTCATGGACGACTCCGGGCGGGCCGGGCGCGACGCGACCCTGCCTGGCGGGTGCGACGTGGACCTTGCTGACGCGGCGACGGGCCGGCCGGCAGCCCGTGATCACGCCACGTTCGCCTATCGTAACGCGCGGGGCCCTGATTTGGACGCGGACCGACCCGGCGCAGCGAAAGGGCCCGGGCGTCCAGAGGACGCCCGGGCCTGAGCGATTGCTCGCGGCGGGACATCGAGGGGGAGCTCCCGTCAGCGGGTCTCCACCGGGTGGAACACGCCGGCCACCTTCTTCGCCGGGGGCGTCAGGGCGGCCCGGGGATCGGGCGTCGTCCCGTCGGGGCCCGGCGGCAGCGTGGGCAGGAGCTCGTCGAGCGTCTTCACCTCGCCGGTCAGCGCCTTCATGAAGGCGACCAGGTCGGCGGACTCCTGCGGGGTCAGGTTCAGCGGCTTCATGTCCACATCGAGCGAGGGGTTCGGATTCCCGCCCTTGTTGTAGTGCTCGACGACCTCCTCCAGGGTCTTCATGCTCCCGTCGTGCATGTAGGGGCCCGACAGCTCCGCGTTCCGGACGGTCGGGGTCTTGAACGACCCGAGGTCGGCGTCGGACTTGGCGCCGATCGGGACGGGCGCCCAGCGGCCGATGTCCTTGTGCTTCTTCGTGGCCGCGTCCCAGCCGACGCCCAGGTTGTGGAACAGCTCGTCGGTGAAATTGGCCCCGACGTGGCAAATGGTGCACTTGCCCTTCTGGAGCTCGACGCCCGGCCTGAACTCGTCGTCGGAGTTTAGCCGCAGGCCGAAGAGGACCATGCCGCGCTTCTCGCTCTCGCTCAGGATGTCGTTCTCGCCCTTGTTGTACTTGTCGTACTTCGAGTTGCCGGAGAGGGCCGCGACCCGCTCGAAGGTGGCGATGGCCTTGGCCATGCCGTCCAGCGTGACGTTCGTGCCGAAGACCTTTTCGAACTGCTCCTTGTAGCCCGGGATCGCCCGGAAGCGATCGACGATCTGCTGGTGCTTCTGCATGCCCATCTCGATCGGGTTGACCATCGGGCCCTGGGCCTGGCCCTCCAGCGACGGGGAACGGCCGTCCCAGAACATGGTCTTGCCGTACGCCGTGTTGAACACGGTGGGGGCATTTCGGTTGCCGGTCTGGCCCTTGATGCCGGCCGAGACCGGGCCGCCGTCCGACCAGCCCTTGGCCGGATTGTGGCAGGTCGCGCAGCTGACCGTGCCGTCGAGCGAGATCCGCGGGTCGAAGTAGAGCTGACGGCCCAGCTCATACTTCCCCTTGGTGATCGGGTTCGAGGCCGGGACCACGACCTTGGGCGTCAGCGGCTGGAGTCCCGCCGGCACCGTCACCTGCATCGGCTCGTCCTTGATCAGATCCGGGTTGCAGACCTGGAACAGGAAGTCGGCCGGGCTGGTCGGATCCTCGTCTGGGGGCTTGTGGGGCTCCTGCTGATACGCCGCCGGGGCGGCCGTCAGGACCCGGCCCGCCCAGCCGCTCAGGCCGCCGGCCAGCAGCAGGCCGGGCACGAGGGCGACCAGCCAACTCTTGGATCGTCTCATGGGTCTTCTCCGGAGTGGGTGAGAAACTGCCTGATCCGTCGCTGCCCCCGAGGCGCGGACACCGAGCGCGGTGCCACCGGGGCATCCGGACGACTGCACTGGGTAAGGAGTCAGCTCACGACGGAATCCGCAGTTCCGCTTGTGCCTCGTGGGCGGACGTCATTTCTTCTTGGCGAGCAATCCTTCGGCGTTGCGCTGGGCGGCGTTCACCAGGTCGTCCCACTTCTCCTCGACGTAGGTGGGAGGACCACCCTTGACCGCCACGTGGTAGGCGACGTCCATCGTGTCGACCATGTCGATCGCGTCCCAGGGGCAGACCTGGGCGCAGTGCTTGCAGCCGATGCAACGATCCAGGTCGATGTCGCAGAAGGACTGCAGCCCGGGGTATTCGCCCGAGTTCACCTTGTAGATGCAGTCCACCGGGCAGACTTCGAGGCAGGCCTCGCAGCCCGTGCAGCCGTCCGCGTGAATCACGGCCAGGATCTTGGGGATGACTTTCCGCGGCTTTCCGGCCAAGGACGCTGCTGCCATCGCTTTCGGACCCTCTTCTCAAATACCAATCGAAGCAAACGATCCCGTCGGACGATGATCCATCAGGGGGACGGCGATCGATCGCATTCTAACGCCCGATCCGCCCCGACGCGACACCGTGGATTCGTTTCCCCCGGCAATCGATAATCATTATCGTTAGCCGGAAGTCATTGGTCAAGGAGATGTCCCGATCTTGCCGACTGAGGGAATCCGGGAATGAAATACCAACCACGCATCGGCCTCGCGGGGGAACGGACGATCACGGTGGGGCCGGAGAACCGGATCCCGTTCGCGGACGATCGCATGCCCGCCGTGCTGGCGACACCCTGGCTCATTGCTGAGCTGGAGTACACCGCCCGCGACGCCCTCGCCACCTGTCTTGAGGAGAACGAGCGGAGCGTCGGAGTCTCCGTGGACGTCGAGCACCTGGCGGCCACGCCGGAGGGCTTCACGGTGACTTGCCGCGCCCGCGTGATCCACGTGAGCGGCAACATCGTGACCTTCCAGGTCGAGGCCCACGACGGCATCGAGGCCATCTCCAGGGGAATCCACAAGCGGGCCGTCATCGACGTGGACCGCTTCGCCCGGCGGGTGGCGAAGAAGCGTCAGAAACCGGGATTGATCCGGCGGTCGCTGCCCGGTCCGGGACGGGCAGCCGCGGGTCGAGCGAGCGAGGCCCGCCGACCCGGGGCATGGCTTGAACCCTCCGGATTGCCAAGGAGACCAGGACGGAGGCGGCCCCAGCCGTTCACGCCGCGGCCGGTGCCCGCACCGCGGCGGGCGGCCCGTCAAGATCCGCGATCCGCCCGGCCGCCGCGGGCACCGGCAGCAGCACCGGCACCACCCCCGGACTGGGCCGCGACCAAGCGCCTCGTCAGGACGCAAGTCCTCATCCTCCATGTCCTTGCCGTCGTCGCGTTGGCTTTGTTCCGGAGCGGCGGTCGGGGCGGTCGCCGCCGGCTCGTCCTGCACCGGGGCGGCTGTGCGCCGCAGGGCCGCGATCGCCTTCAGTGTCTGGACGCCGCCCGGCCCCACTGGCCCTGATACCGGTGCACCCGCTCGCCCTCCTCGTGCGGTCGAAGGACGTTCTCGCCGCGTCCTCGGCCGCCGGGTCGGGCTGCTCGGCCTCGTGCGACTCCAGCAGGTCGATGAGCCGCTCCTGTTCGGCCGCGACGACGCCAGCAGCTCGGCCGCCGCGGCGTCGTCGAAGGGCCCAGCGCCGCCGCCGGACCAGCTCATCCAGCCCCGTCTGGCGGACCACCGCCGCCATCGACTGCGCCGTGCCGCCGAACTGAGCACCGCGGCGATGCGGACATGCCTCGCAACGCGCGAGCGGGCCGCCGTGGGGCGATCGGCCGCGCCCAGCAGCCGGAGCATCGGGAGTTCCACGTCCCAGGCCCAGCCGCCGGGCCGGCTCGTCCCCGCGGTCAGCTTCCCGGACACACCTTCCCAGGCCTCCAGCAAGCGCCCGGCAGCCGCTGGCGGACCCAGCCGGGCCAGCCAGTCAAGCGCGACCGGGCCGCGGCTTGCCGTCCGGCTCGTGATCCGGGTCGTCGGCCAGCACCTTGCGGAGCAGCTCGGCGCGCGTCGGCGTCGGCTCCGCCGCGCTCCTTCGGCAGGTCGCGGACGCGGCGTCAGCTCGGCGTGCTCGGCGGCGTCGGCCCGGTCGAGCTGCCACGAGAGCACCACGGGCGTTCGGCCAGGTAGTCGCCGACCTCGCCGCCGGGGCTCAGCTCGCGGGTCCAGGCGTCGCGGCGCTGCTCGAACTTCGCCGCGTCCTCGTGCGGCAGGACGACCGTCTGTGCGTCGAGCCCATGCTTCAGGGCGTTGAGCCGGACCTTTCCCTTGCCGGCCTCGGTCCTCGGCCCGGTCGACTTCTGGGCATTCCTCCGGTTGGCCTCGATCCTGGCTGGCGACGTCATGGCGTGGCTCCCGGGGTGGTTTCTCGCTGGCGGGGCGCGCCGAGGTGCAGGCGGGCGCACCCTTCCAGATACGATCTGGTCCGGGAGGGCCGAAGTTGCAGGAAAACAAGCCCGCGCGCGCGGATTTGCGGAAAAGGGGGGCGGGTCAATCCTGTTCGGCACGAGTTGCATCTGAGATCGAGGGAGGGCACGGCGAGCAGCCCTTCGCCCCGCGCCAGCGGGAGAAGGTGCCGCGTAGCGGCGGATGAGCGACCGTGTTTCTCGCCGGGGTGATTTTCGATCGTCTTTCCAGGAACACCCCGGCGTTCAACACAGCCCCTCTTGTCCTTCGGACATACAAGGGGTCCTCGGCGTCGCGGGTCCTTGCGGATCACTCCTCATCCGGCCCTTCGCCACCTTCTCCCGCTGGTGCGGGGCGAAGGGGACCTCTCCCACGCCAGGTCGGCCCATGAACAAACTTCGTGCCGAACACCAGTTGGGGGCGGGTCCGGTGGAGGGAGGCTCCACTGGCGTTCGTGTCCTGAGTCCGGAATCCGCTCGATCCGGAGGGTCATCTCGGTGTGGCCGGGTCCATCCTCGGCCCGGGCTTCACGACCCCGGCCACCTGTCGTGGTTTGTTCGGCAACGGAGTTCGGAATCCCGATAGCAGGGAGCGCGACGTTGGTAGGTGGATCGGCCGGGTCGGTTTCGCTGTCAGTGCCTGTACTGGTACCCGTACCCGTGCCTTAACCGCCACCGGTACCGGCACTGCCGTTGCCGTGCCCGCCCTCCCTGAGAGTGGCAGGGATCCTGCTGCCCTGCATGCGAAGGAGTTGCCGATCAGGGACTTCGATCCGAGACCGCAGGCTTGCAGGTTTCGGATCTTCACCCCAGCATGATCCCCGCTTCAGATCCTCCTCCGCTTCCGGGCACACAGGCCCAGCCCCGCCACGGCGGCCGTGCCGGCCAGCGAGAGCGAGGACGGCTCGGGGATGGCGAGGGCGTTGATCACCCGGCCCGAGATGACGACGCGACGAGCGTTGGGGGTCTGCTCGAAACTGTCATTGGTGCCCAGGGTGATCAATGCACCGTTCACGGTCAGGTTGGTGAACGTCAACTGAAGGATGTTGTTCTCGGGATTCAGAGGCGTGTTGAACACGAGGATGAAGGGTAGGGAGGTCGAGGAAGCGTCGGCCGTCGAGGAGGTGTAATTGAAGCCGATGCCCGTCCCCGGCGACGTCGTGATGTCGAAACTGAGCAGGCTGTCGAGGGCGTCGTTGGTCGTGAACGTCCCGGTGGCCGTACCGCCGTCGTCGAACGTCACCCCCGAGAGCACGAAGATCTGATCGGCGCGGACCTCGACCGTTCCCAGGGCGAGGGCGAGTGAGGCGAGCAGGAGAGGGGCCCAGGGCCCGGCGATCCGTGAATTTCGAAGAGTTGTCATGTGAAGATCCGTAAAGGTGGCCTTTCCGCGCGCCGACGGGACCTCGCGGCCTCGCTCGACGGGGTGATCTGGCATTTGACCCGCGTCGCCCCGCGTTGTCCAAGAGAATATGGTGAATTCGGCTTAATCTTGCCTAATGGAGTGACGGCCGCGAATTCCCGCGCCCCGGGAAGGTGGGTCAGCCGTCGCATCCGACCGAGGGACTTTCCGGGTAAGATCCGGTTCCGTGAGTCCCGAGTTGAGGGACCATGGACCGGCCCACTCGGATCTGCAGCGGTGGTCGAGCGGCCCGGAGCGGTCCGCAATTGCGGGCGACGGGATTGTCATCCGACACTGACGATCTCCGAAACCTATACTTGTGTCTCCAGGTGTTGCCGGGAGGTCCTCCGAATCGCGAGTCGGGATACGACGGCGACGGCGTACCGTGGAAGTGGAGCGACCGAGGATCATGGTATGTCGCGGCAAGCGGATTGCGTTCTTGACGCCCGAGTTCGTGACCGAGTGCGTCGATGGGGGCGGGCTGGGCAATTATCTGGACCGGATGACGCAGGCATTGATTCGCGAGGGGCATGAGCCGGAAGTCTTCGTGAGGAGCGATGAGGGTCCGCGGCAACTCCTCCACAAGGGAGTTCTGGTGCATCGGGTGCGGCCGGCGAACCACGTGCTGGCGGTCCGGACTGCCTACAAGCTCATCGGCATGACCGGCGTCAGAGATCCGATCCCTCTGGTGGACCTGCTGAGTCAAGCGATCGGTCTGGCTCGGGCGCTCCGACTCCGAGACGATGAGCGGCCGTTCGATGCCATCCAGAGCGCCGAGTGGCAGGCCTGTGGCCTGATGGTGCCGCGACGGCCGTGGCGCAGGCACCTCGTGCGATGCAGCGGTCTCCGCCGACTCTACCACCAGGCGGATGGGTTCGGTCCGGAACGGCATCGGTGGCGAATCCCGGCTGGAGATGGGCGCAGTCTGGGTCGAGCCGACGCCGTCTACTTTCTCGAGCCGACTCGCCGCGGACTACCTCCAGCGGACGCACGGCCTTCGCGCACGTCCTGCGTCCACCCGCATTGATCGAGACCGCCTCGGGACTCAGTTGCTCCTTCAACGCTGCCCCGGCGGTTCCTGTTCCACTTCGGACAGCTCAGGGCCCGGAAGGGGACGCTCTGCTCGATGGAAGCTCTGCCCCTACCTGGGAACGCGAACCACATCTCACGGTGGTCTATGCGGGGAAGGACTGAGCAGGAGGACCCTGCAGGCTGTTCTGGCGATTGGCGAAGGACAATCGAGATCGTCTGATCGTCCTGGACCCCCTGAGGAAGCCGGATCTCTACGTGAGGCTCATGCGAGCCGAGGCGGCGGTCTTGCCCTCCCTGGTCGACAACCTGCCGAACACGGTGATCGAGAGTCTGCTCCTCGGCATTCCCGTCGTCGGTTCGGATGGGGCCAGCATTGACGAGCTGATCGAACCAGGCGTGACAGGAGAGCTCGCAAGAATCGGCGATCCAGCCCTCGCTTGCCGAGGCCATGGTCCGCCCCATGCCACGAGTCGGCGGTCAAGAAGCTTCGCGGGGATTCTGCGATCGCCGAGGAGATGCAACCCGGAGTCGCGGTCGAGCGGTTCCTTGAACTCGCCGGACCGGGAGGACGCATCCCTCATCAACGCGAATGTACCTCGGGTCACCGATCCGCATCCCGAGGCCCATCCACTGGTTGAGCGGGCAGCGTAGCACTCGGGAGGCTGACGCGATGTCGGCTCATCTTCTCGCGGAAGCGCGGCAGTGGGTCTGTGCCTCACCTGCTGAAGCCTGGGCGGCGGTGTCGTTCCGTTTTCCGAGCCAACGCCGATGCCCTTCAGTTCAGGACCTCGCGATCGCCCGATCGTAGGTGGCCTACATCGCCCGCGATGCACACAACCCACCGGCATCTGGTGCTGCATGACCGCGTCGGCTGACCCACCCTACCAGAAAGCCTGCTCAGTGGCTTTTGACCAACGAGCATTGGGGCTAACACCGCGCCAGCCAAACTCGGCTCATCCCTCCCGCGTGCTGATATCGACTCACACCTTCGCGTCGTCGGTCCGATCGCGGTAGCCCGCGAAGAACCAATCGAGGTCCTTGCCCCCGGTCAGGGTGTCGACCTGGCCGTCGTCGAAGACCGTCGTGGTGTTGAGCGAGTACCTCAGTTGGCTGGTTCGGCTCCAGAAGTCGCCCGGCCCGTTCCACTGCTCCTCCAGCGACCAGAGTGCCGCGTAATCGGCGTCGTAGGAGGTGGTGCCGCCGATCAGGATGTCCTCGCCCGCGTTTCCCGAGAGGCTGTCGAGGCCCAGGCCGCCGATCATCAGGTTGCGGCCCTTGCCGCCGGTCAGGCCATCGTTCCCGGTGCCGCCGATCAGGATGGTCGGGCCGCCGCCCGCGGTGAGGTTGTCGTTGCCCGCGCCGCCGTCGATCAGGGTCGGCCTGGTGATGCCGCTGGAGATCGTCGCCCGGTCGTCGCCGCCGCCCAGGACGACCGAGATCCGATCGACCCAGACGAGGTCGAAGGTCTTCGTGCCGTTGATGAAGGAACCCCTGACCCTGGCCGTCGTGTCGTTGGCCAGGCTCATCGTCAGCGTGTCGGCCGCGTTCGTCCCGTAGACCTCCAGGACGGTGCCGTTGAGCCGGACGCCGGAGACGATGGCCTGCGTCTGGGCGAACGCCACGCCCCCGTCGTGATCCGACAGCGAGATGCTGATCACGTACGACCCGCCGTCGGCGTAGACGTGCTTCTCGGTCAGCGTGGTCGTGCCGGGCGCGTAGCCGAAGCTCTCCGGGGGCGAGCCGTCGCCCCAGTCGATGGTCGCCGTGAACTTGTCCTGGACGCCCGGGTCGGTGAAGCTCGCCGAGACGGACACCGGCTTGCCCTCGACCGCGCCACCCAGCACCGGTGAGCTGGAGGTGAACGAGGTGATCGTGGGGGCCGCGTTCAGCACCTCGAGCGTCGTCGTGAGCACCCGGACGCCCCCGCTCGTGTTGGTCACGCGGAGGGCGATGGTCCGGGCCGGGACGTCGTCGAGGAAGCTGAGCGTGGCCTGGATGCCCGTCTCGTCGGTGTCGAACGTGACGCCGTCGTAGTCCAGGTCCCACTCGAATTTCGAGCCGGCCGGGTCCTCGCCGGCCAGGAGGGCGTTGGAGCCGTCCAGCGTGACGCTCCCGCCCTCCTCGGCCCAGTACGGCCCGCCGGCCGTCGGGATGTGGCCGAAGGCGACGAAGACCGGCCCGGCTGAGTTGATCGAGATGTTCGACTGCCAGCTCAGGGACGTGTCGGTGAGCGTCATCGTGCCCCAGGCGCCCGTCACGATCCGGCCGTCGCTGGCGATGTCCATGTCGTACAGCCCGTACGTGAGCAACAGGCTGCCCTTCAGGGTCGTGGCGTCCGGGTCGTAGTGGAGGATCTGCTGGTCGAGCGTCCCGATGTACAGGTCGCCGCTGCTGTCGACCGCGACCTCCCGGTTGTTGTCGGAATAGCCCGGCAGGGCCACGGCCTTCACCAGCTCGAGGGTCGCGGGGTCGTAGACCCTCACCTCGCTCCCCGTCAGGCCGTAGACGAGCCCGTCCGGGCCGACGTCCAGGTCCCAGAAGTCGTAGTCCGCCGCGAACCGCTCCGCGGTGCCGGTCGCGGTGTCGAAGCGGACGAGCCCCCGATCCTCGCCGCCGTAGGTGAACGTGTCGGTCACGAATACGTACTGGCCCGAAAGGTCGATCCCGCCGTAGGTCAGGTTGTTGGCCGTGCTCCAGCCGGGATACGACTGGTGCGTCCAGCCCGATGTATCCGGGTCGTACGTGCTCATCGAGGGATCGAACGTCCCGTTGTAGAGATACAGCTTGCCGGACCCGTCCTGGACGAGGTCACGCGGACTCGCCGCTCGGCGTGGGGACCGCCAGCGTCTGGACCTGAACTCCGGAGGGTGTACTCCACGAGGCGGGCGCTGGAGTCGCTGACCAGGATGTTCTGGGACGCGGCGGCTCAGGTTCCCACGCGGGGCTCGAGCGATTCCACGGCGAACGACGTGCGGCATCTTCGGCTGCGGACGTTGCGGCGCATCACGGAGAGGAGCTCGGGGCTCAAGGGTACGTTGTGGCTTCCGGAACGGCGTGACGCACTTGACACGCGAACACGCCGGTTGGCTTGGCGATCGGATCGGCGAAACGGACGGAGATGATCCGGACTGATGAATGACGATGCCTTCCTTGACTGATCGGAACATCACTTCACGCGAGATGGTGAAGATCGGGGCATGATAGACAGCTCCAATTCCTTCCGGTCAAGCGTGTACTCCGCCGGACGGTCCGTCGCGACCGATGGCGTACGCCACGGGCCAGGACTCGGTGGGGTTCCGGGCATCTCGGGCTGGCAGTCTTCTGCAAGGCATGCCTCCATCCCGACTCCCGTGATGGGACTCTCCGCTTGCCACGCCCAGAAAATGGCCAGGCGCGGACAGAGTTTCGCCGTTCTTCCTGTGAAGGGCAAGGGGAGGCGTCTCACGTAGCTTGTTTGGTAGTCGTCGGTTCTGGACGGACCGATGGTCTGCCATTTGCATGATCGTGCACCATCCATGCCGGGCGGCCGTGTTCGGACATCGATCGGGGACCGGACGCGCGGGGCTCGAACCCGGCGTGCCGGGGCTCGCTGCTGTCTGCGTTCCGTTCGTGCGCATCCCGAGGAAGCTCTGGACCCATGGATCACCAGGCGAATCGGCGGATCTTCCTGCGGGACGCCCTCGGGCTGGCCGGGACACTCGCCTGGGCGAGCCATCCGCGCGTCGCGCGAGGGTCCGAGGGCCCGCAGGCGGCCGCGATGGGCGGTGGCCTTCCTCCGCTCCCGTCAGGACCCGGACGGTGCCTGGTCGAGAGACCGCAAGGAGCCCGGGATCACGGCGCTGGTGGTGACCGCCCTCCTGCGATCGAGGCGGGTCACCCCCGCGGACCCGGCCGTGACGAAGGGGCTGGCCTACCTGGAGCAGTTCGTCGAGAAGCTCGAGAAGGGCGCGGGCTCTCCAGGACGCCGCACTCGGTCTACTCCACCTCCGTCGCGCTTGATGGCCTACAAGGAGGCGAACCGGGGGGGCCGCTACGGCGCGCGCCCTCATCAAGGGGAGCCAGGAGTTCCTCAGGTCGACGCAGCTCGACGAATCCGAGGGCAAGACGCGCGACAAGCCCTTCCTACCACGGCGGCCTCGGATATGGCGAAGAGAAGCGGGAACCTTGATCGGCCGGACCTGTCGAACACGGCATTCTTCGTCGAGGCGCTTGAGGGAATCGGGCGTGCCCGCCGATGACCCGGCCCTGAAGAAGGCGCTTGATCTTCGTCTCCCGCTGCAAGAACCTCAGGAGCGAGAGTTCAGCTTGCGCGGCCCACCAGCCCTGGACCCGGGAAGGTGAACGACAGGGGATTCGTCACCACCAACCCCTCTCTGGCTCCGAGGGTGGAGGCCGGCCTCGCGGGGGCGGCGGCGGAGGCGGCGGTGGCCGAACCGCCGGCCCACCACTCCGCTCCGTGGCCGGGATGACCTACTCGGGTCTCAAGAGCATGATCTACGCCGGGCTGTCGAAGGACGACCCGCGCGTGAAGGCGGCCCTCGGGTTCATCCGGAAGCACTACTACACCGTCGAGGAGAACCCGGGTCAGGGCCAGCGCGGGCTGTACTACTACTACCAGACCTTCGCCCGGGCCCTGGCGTTGCTCGGCGACCGCGAGTTCGTGGACGCCGAAGGCAAGTCCCACGACTGGCGGGCCGACCTCATCGTCGCCCTGGCGAAGCGGCAGGGAACCAGCGGGAGCTGGGTCAACAGCTCCGACAGCTTCATGGAGGGCGATCCGAACATCGTCACGTCCTACGCCCTGCTCGCCCTGGCCGCGGCGGGCGCCGGGACGTGAGGTGCCGGCGGAGTGACCCGGATCGAATCCTCCGCGGCACGCGGAATCAGGAGGCGCGGGTGTGAGCTGACGTTGAGCGGGATCCCCTCAAGTGCGGCCCCCGACCGGACACGAGCGAGCCTCGGCGGGGCCGATCCACTCATCGGCCGGGAGGGTGCGACGGCGAAGCGCGCGGCCGAGGGCCAGGCTGACGGCGATCCACGCGAGCGAGAGCGGCACGACCGCGAGCGGGGCCAGCACGGCCATCCCGTGGATGCCGGCCAGCAGGCCATAGGCCGAGGCGCCGGCGGCATCCCCGGCGCGATAGACGGCGGTGTCGATCATCCCCTTCGTCCTCAGCAGCGCCCCGCGCCCGAGGACCGTGTAGAAGACCTCCCGGCTGGGGCGGGCGATCGCGTAGTCGACGGCCCGGCGGACCACCTGGAACCATTGCACGGTCGCGACCGTCGGCCGCATCGTCAGGAGGATCACGCCGGCCAGCGTCACGAGGGGCAGGACGGCGGCCGAGCCGCCCGCGCCGAGGAGCCCCAGGACTCGCCCGGTCAGCAGGACCTGCATCGTCAGGCCCAGCAGGTTGACCATCAGGTCGATCCCCGCGAAGAGCGCGGTCCGGGCCGCCGGATCGCGGATGGCGGCGTCCACGATGCGGGCCTGCTCCATGTAGACGAACGCCGAACTCATCGTGAACAGCAGCGTCCAGAGCCCCAGCCCCGCGACGTAGGGGTCGAACCGTGCCCGGGCGGACGCCGCCCATGTGCCCCCCGGGCCAGGAGTGTCGACGGGCGGGACCTTTGAAACGGGCGTCCCCGGTGAGAAGAGCGGTCGAGCGGCGAACAGGCCGAGCTCGAAGAAGAGTACCGCGATCGGCAGGAGGAGGACCGGGCCGACGGTCCTCGCGAGCAGCCCGGCGAGCGCCGAGCCGACGATCGCGCCGAGCGTGCCTCCGGCCGAGATGAAGCCGAAGAGGCGGACGGCCTGGCCGCTGCGGAATCGCCCCGCAAGCGAGCCCCAGGCGACCGAGACCAGCAGCAGGTTGGCGATGCTGGCCCACACGAAGAACAGCCGGGCGACCCAGGTCGCGTCCCGCGGCGGCGAGACGCGAAACGCGATGAAGAACGCGATGAGGATGAGCTGGAGTATCCGGCAGAGCGGCGCGAGGACCTGTCCCGAGCCCGTCCGCGAGAACCGCGTGGAGAGCACGGGCCAGGCGACGATCATCACGCCGAAGGTCGTCGCGAACAGGCCGGGCAGATACCGCGTCCCGCCCGTGATGCCCATCTCGTCACGGATTGGACGGATGACGTAGTTCCCCGCGAGTACGCAGAAGACGAACAGGAACGCCCGCAGCAAGGCCGCGACCTCATCGTCCCGGACCTCGACCAGCAGTCGCAGGACGGCGAGCCACCTCCGCTCGCCGATCGAGAGTTTGGCCGGTGTTGCCGACGCTCTGTCCGAGGTGCCCCGTCCGGCGTCCGACCCGGGCTTTCGCTCCTGCCTCACGAGGTCTTCTTCCGGGCCTTCCAGTCGGCGAGCACCCTGGCCTCTCGTTCGGGAGCGAGCCCCGCGCGGAGCTTCTTCCGACGCGCCTCGGGGAGGGTCTGGAACCAGTCGAGGGTGGCCCTGGCCGTGTCCGCGATCGGACGGAAGGAAAGCCCCGCCTTGACCGCCCTCGCGTTGCTGACCTTCGCGAAGCCGGCCGTCTCGCCCTGGGCGGGCACCCAGGCCGGCATGTCGCTCCAGGGCTGAACGCCCTGCTTCTCGAGGAATCCGGCGTCGGCCCAGGTGAAGGTGGCATCGCTTTTGGACGCCTCGCGGCAAGCCTCGAGCGTCCGGCCCATGGTCAGCGTGTCCCGCGGACCCAGCGCGTTGAAGACTCCCCTAGTCTGGTCCTCGATCAGCTTGACCAGGAACTCGCCGAGGTCGCGGACGTCGATGAGCTGGATGGGGTCCTCGGGGGAGCCCGGGGCGAGCACCTCGCCGCCGCGGGCCACCCGCACGGGCCAGTAGGTGAAGCGGTCGCTCGGGTCGTCCGGCCCGACGATCAGCCCGGGACGGATCACCGCCGCCTTCCCGGGCATCGAGGTCTGCGCGGCCTTCTCGCTGAGCGCCTTGAGCGCGCCGTAGGTCCGGCCGTCAATCTTCTCCGTCTCCGGGTCGTCGATCGTCGCGACCGGGGAGTCCTCGTCGGTGCCAGGCTTGCTCAGGTCCGCATAGGCTGATACGGATGAAATGTAAAGATAATGCCCGATGTTCGGCCCCAGCACCCCCGCCGCCTTCTTGACCCAGCGGGGTACGTTGGCCGAGGTATCCACCACCGCGTCCCACTTCCGATTCTCGAGCGCCTTCAGGTCATCCTTCTCGCGGTCGCCCTGCAATTTCTCGACATTCGGGAACAGGCCCGGCCGCGTCTTGCCGCGGTTGAAGAGGGTCACCTTGTGTCCCCTCCGCAGCGCCGCCTCGACCGTGTGCGGCCCCAGGAACCCGGTCCCCCCGAGGAAGAGGATGCTCCTCGGTTCCGCCCGGGAGCGCGCCTCGGCCCGGGGCCCTCTCAGGCCGGTTGCAAGCAGCGAGCCAGACGTCAACAGGAAAGTTCGACGGTTCGTCATCGACCGGGTTCCTCTCGGGTGTCGGGGGCAATTTCCATCCCCTCAGTCACCGAATCCAGGCCCATCGCGCCGTGGTTCCCGGGATGGACGGGGAACTCGCCGGCTCGGTGGCGGCGGGACAGCTCGACGTAATGCCGCCAGATGCGGTCGATGCGGGCGCGGCCGTCGTCGTCCACGCGGCGGATGACCTTGGCCGGAGAGCCGACGACGAGCGAGCCGGGCGGGATCTCGGCCCCTTCCTTCACGAGCGCGCCGGCCCCGATCACGGAGCCGGTGCCGATGCGGGCATTGTTCAGGACGATCGCCCCCATGCCGATCAGGCACTCGTCCTCGATGAGGCAGCCGTGGAGGATCGCCCGGTGCCCGACGGTCACCCGGTTGCCGACCAGGCAGGGGACGCCCGGGTCGGCGTGGACCATCGTGAAGTCCTGGAGGTTCGTCCCCTCGCCGATCCGGATCCGCTCGGTGTCGCCCCGGATCACCGTGTAGTACCAGACGCTCGAATCCGCTCCGAGCGCGACGTCTCCCATGACCAGCGCGCCGGGCGCGACGAAGCAGGACGGGGCAATCCGCATCAGTGGATCTCGCTCGATTGAATCCACAACCGATCATCCAGGACGTACTCGGTCGATGATAGCACGGGAGTGACGCTCCGGGTCGTAGGAGCCCTCCCGGTCGGCGACTTCTCCCGCTCCCCGTCCTCATCCCTTTGCGGTTGTTTCCGGCTCCGCGGCAGCGTCATAATGTGATCAATCCAGCCGCAGCCGCTCCTGCCAGGAAGACCCGCGAGGACATGATGCGATCCCCCCATCGCCCGACCCGCCTTCCCGCGCTCGTCCTTCTCCTCATCAGCACGACGCTCGCCCCGCTGGCCCGCCCGGCGTCCGCGGGCGAGGCGAAGCCGGTCAGCTTCAGTCGGGACGTCCTGCCGATCCTGTCTGAGAATTGCCTGACTTGCCACGGGCCCGACGCGAAGGCCCGCAAGGGCGACCTCCGGCTGGACGTGAAGGAGCAGGCCCTCCGGACGAAGGACCCGATCGTCGTCCCCGGCAAGAGCGAGGAGAGCGAGCTGCTCCGGCGGATCGAGAGCGACGACGCCGAGGAGAAGATGCCCCCGCCGAGGTCGGGCCACGCCCTCACCGCCGCGCAGGTCGACATCCTCAAGACCTGGGTCGACCAGGGCGCCCCGTGGGGCCGTCACTGGGCCTTCGAGCCGCTCGGGCCGGTCATCCCGCCGACCGTCAAGGATCCAGGGTGGGTCCGCAACCCGATTGACCGGTTCGTCCTGAGCCGGCTGGAACAGGAAGGTCTGGCACCCTCGCCCGAGGCGGACGCCGCCACCTTGCTCCGACGGCTCAGCCTCGATTTGACCGGGCTCCCGCCGTCGCCGGACGAGATCGAGGACGCCACGTCCGCCGGGTTGCCCGGCGCCTACGAGGCGGCCGTCGACCGGCTGCTGGCGTCTCCGCACTACGGCGAACGGATGGCGCTCGACTGGCTGGACGCCGCCCGCTACGCCGACACGAACGGGTACCAGAACGACTTCGCCCGCACGATGTGGCCCTGGCGCGACTGGGTCATCCGGGCGTTCAATCGGAATCAGCCCTACGATCGGTTCGTCACCGAGCAGATCGCCGGCGACCTCCTGCCCGGCGCGATGCTCGACCAGAAGGTGGCGACGGGATTCAACCGCAACAACCGGACGGTCACCGAGGCGGGCTCTTTCGACGTGTAATGGCGGTTCGAGAACGCCGTCGACCGGGTGGAGACGACGGCCACGGTCTTCCTCGGGCTGACGATGGGGTGCGCCCGCTGCCACGAGCACAAGTACGACCCGATCAGCCAGAAGGAGTTCTACGAGTTCCTGGCCTTCTTCGGCAGCATCAACGAGAAGGGCGTCTACACCGAGCAGCGCGGCAATGTCCCCCCGCTCGTCCGCGTCCCGAACGATCCTCAGCAACGGGAACTCCACCGGCTCGACGCATCGATCGCCGACGCGGAGAAGGCCCGGGCCGTCGCCGAAACCGAGCTGCCCGCCCGCCAGGCCCGCTGGGAGGAAGAGCAGCAGTCGGGATCGCCGCCGGCCGAGTCGCGCGACTGGGCGTTGCGATGCCCTCTGGATGGGGATCTCAGAGCCCAGGATGCGAGCGGAGACCCCATCGGAGCGAGTTTCCGCGGCAAGGCCGAATCGGGTCCTTCCTGGACGGACGGCCTTCTCGGCAAGGCGCTCAAGCTGGACGGGGACGAAAGCTCCCACGTCGAATTGGCCCGCGGCGTCAGCCTTGACCGGACTGATCCGTTCTCCTACGGCGGCTGGATCAGGGCCACCGGGGATGGGGCCTGCCTGAGCAAGATGGACGACCGGATGGGGTACCGCGGCTTCGACCTCCTGGTCTCGGACGGCCGGGTCGAGGTCCATCTCGTGCACCTCTGGCCGGACGACGTGATCAAGGTCAAAACGAAGGAACCCCTCCCGCGCGACCGCTGGACGCACGTCCTCGCCACCTACGACGGATCGGGGAAGGCCGCGGGCCTGAAGGTCTACGTGCAGGGGCGGCCCGTCGCGCTGGAAACCCAGGCCGATTCGTTGAAGGGGAGCCTCGTCACCGATCAGCCGCTGCGGATCGGCCGACGGTCCGCCTCGTCCCCGTTCAAGGGCGAGCTGGCCGACCTGCGGATCTATCGCCGCACGCTCTCGGAGGCCGATGCAAGGGAGCTGGCCGAGGCCCCGATGAAGGCCCTGGCGCGGATGCCCGCGGAGAGGCGCTCCGAGGAACAGCGGGCCCGGCTGGCGAAGTACTACCGCGACGAGGTGGATCGCCCCCTCCGCGAGGCGGAAGGACGGCTCGCCTCGCTCCGCAAGCGGAAGGCGGACCTCGAGGCGAGCTTGCCGACCGTGATGGTGATGGAGGACATGGCGACGACCCGGCCCACCTTCGTGCTCAAGCGCGGCCGCTACGACATGCCCGATCCGGCCCAGAAGGTGGACCCCGGCGTGCCGGGCTGCCTGAATCCGCTCCCCTCCGGCGCGCCCCGGAATCGGCTGGGGCTGGCGCGTTGGCTGGCCGCCCCGGAGAATCCGCTGACGCCCCGGGTCTTCGTCAATCGGATCTGGGAGCAGCACTTCGGCGCGGGACTGGTGAAGACGGCCGAGAACTTCGGCCTCCAGAGCCAGCCGCCGTCGCATCCGGCCCTGCTCGACTGGCTCGCCGCCGAGTTCGTCCGCACCGGCTGGGACATCAAGGCGCTGCACCGCCTGATCGTCACCAGCGCGACCTACCGGCAGACGTCGAAGGCCACGCCGGCGCTGGTCCAGCGCGACCCGGAGAACCGCCTGCTGGCCCGGGGCCCCCGGTTCCGGCTCCCCGCCGAGCTGGTCCGGGACAACGCTTTGGCGATCGCCGGCCTGCTCTCGCCCGCGATCGGCGGCCAGTCGGTCAAACCCTACCAGCCGGCGGGCCTCTGGGAGGAACTGGCCGGCGGAGCAGGGGAGGGGCCCTACGTGCAGGACAAGGGCGAGAAGCTCTACCGCCGGAGCCTCTACGTCTACCGCAAGCGGACCGTCCCGCATCCGGCGATGGTGAACTTCGACGCGCCGAGCCGGGAATTCTGCCAGGTGAAGCGGGCTCGGACCAACACGCCGCTCCAGGCGCTGGAACTCCTCAACGACACGACCTACCTCGAGGCAGCCCGCGGGCTGGCCGAGCGGATGATCCTGGAGGGCGGGAGCGATCCCGAAGGGCGTCTCGCGCTGGGCTTCCGCCGCGCGACGGGCCGGGCGCCGTCGCCCGAGGAGCTGAACGTCCTCAGGCGCGGCCTGGACCGATATCGCCAGGCGTTCGGGTCCGATCCTCAGGCAGCCTCCCAGTGGTTGCGGCACGGCGAGCGGCCGGCAGCCCCGGGCGTCGACGCCCTCGACCTCGCCGCCTACACCGCCACCGCCAGCGTGATCCTCAACCTGGACGAGACCATCACCCGCGAGTGAACCACCGATCGGGCAACCGCCCGGCCCCGGATTCGAGAGGCCTGACCGTGGACCAGTTGCAGATCGCACAGGAACTGAACCGCCGGCATTTCCTCAGGCAGTCCGGGCTCGGGCTGGGCGCGATCGCGCTCGGCTCGCTGCTGGATCCCGGATCGTCCCGGGCGGACGTCGTTCCCCGGACGCCCGGGGCGGCGGGGGGCCTGCCGGGGCTGCCGCATTTCCCGCCGAAGGTGAAGCGGGTCATCTACCTGTTCCAGTCCGGGGCGCCCTCGCAGCTCGACCTCTTCGACGACAAGCCCGAGATCCGCGACCGGCGCGGGATCGAGCTGCCGGACTCGATCCGGATGGGCCAGCGGATCACGACGATGACCTCGGGGCAGAAGAGCCTGCCGGTGGCGCCGAGCATCTTCAAGTTCGACAGCCATGGTGAGAGTGGCGCCCGGCTGAGCGAGCTGCTGCCGTACACGGGGAAGGTCGCGGACGACCTCTGCTTCATCCGCTCGATGCAGACCGAGGCGATCAACCACGACCCGGCGATCACGTTCGTCCAGACCGGATCGCAGCTCGCGGGCCGTCCCAGCATGGGCGCCTGGGTGGCCTACGGCCTGGGGAGCATGAACCAGGACCTGCCCGCGTTCGTCGTCCTGCTCTCGAGGGGCCGGACGGATCAGCCGCTGTATGATCGCCTCTGGGGCAGCGGCTTCCTGCCGACGCGCTACCAGGGGGTGAAGCTCCGCGGCGGCAAGGAGCCGGTGCTCTACCTGGCCAATCCGGCCGGGTGCTCGGGCACGCTGCGTCGGCAAATGCTCGACGACCTCGGCACGCTCAACCAGATGCGGCACGATCAGACCGGCGATCCCGAGATCCTCACCCGGGTGGCCCAGTACGAGCTGGCCTACCGGATGCAATCGTCGGTGCCGGAACTCACCGACCTCTCCGGCGAGCCGAAATCCGTGCTGGAGCTGTACGGGCCGGACGTTCACAGGCCGGGCAGCTACGCGGCGAATTGCCTGCTGGCCCGGAGGCTGGCGGAGCGGGGCGTTCGGTTCATCCAGCTGTACCACATGGGGTGGGACCAGCACAGCAAGCTGCCCGAGCAGATCCGCGCCCAGTGCAAGGACACGGACCAGCCCTCCGCCGCGCTCGTCCAGGACCTGAAGCAGCGGGGGCTTCTGGACGACACGCTGATCATCTGGGGCGGCGAGTTCGGCCGGACGATCTACTCGCAGGGACAGCTCACCGAAACCGACTACGGCCGCGACCACCACCCGCGCTGCTTCACCCTCTGGCTGGCGGGCGGCGGGATCAGGGCCGGCCTGACCTACGGCGAGACGGACGACTTCTCGTACAACATCACCCGCGACCCGGTCGAGGTCTACGACCTGAACGCGACGATCCTCCACCTGCTGGGCATCGACCACACCCGGCTGACCTACCGGTTCCAGGGCCGCGATTTCCGCCTGACCGACGTGCACGGGAAGGTCGTCAAGCCGATCCTGGCGTGAGCCGCGCGGCCCGGCCTGGATCCCACAAACGGCTTCCAGTCATTCCGGGTGGGTTCCGGTGCCCGCGTCGGCCGTCACACCCTGCAGCGGGCGGAGGATCCTGGTCCCCCTCGCCCCGCGTCAGCGGGGAGAGGTCGGGGTGAGGGGTCCGGGGTGCCGTCCTCGGCGTCCGACCCCTCATCCGCCCCTGCGGGAGCACCTTCTCCCCTGGCCGGGGAGAAGGGATGGGGTGGGAGGGGTCCGCGGTGCGAGCGGTGACGGTTGCCCCCTCGCCCCGCGGTAGCGGGGAGAGGGTCGGGGTGAGGGTCCGCGGTGCGAGCCGCGGCGGCTGCCCCCCTCGCCCCGCGTCAGCGGGGAGAGGGTCGGGAGTGAGGGGTCCGGTGTACCGGGCGCGGCGTCCGTCCCCCTCATCCGCCCCTTCGGGGCACCTCTCCCTGGCCGGGGGCGAAGGGTCCGACGCACCTCGGTAGCCCAGCCACGAGAGTAGGCTGCACGCGGTACCAGGAGTGGAGTGGCATGGCGAGCCGCCGTCGTCAGTTGTAGGCTGGGTCGTGACCCAGCGGGGTGAGCCTCCGACCTCGGCTGGGTCACGACCCAGCCTGCACCACTTGCGATACGCTTCGGCATCGTGCCGTGGCATGGGCGGTCGAAGAGTTGCAGGCGGACGAAGGTCGCCGCGCCGCTCGGCACCCGCGATTGTCTCGCGTCACTGACCACCCGGACCACTCCGCGGTACGTCGTGTTCGGCCTGTCACGGCCCGGCCGGCGGCGTTCGAGCTGGCGGGGCGTTCGAGGCGAGCAGTGCCTCCACGTCGCGCCACAGGGCTGCCCACGCCTTGCGGTCGGCCGGCGGCATCGCCCCCAGCCACGCCGGGTCGCGGACGGTGGCCAGCTCCGGGGCCTTTTTCCAGCGACTCAGCCGCTCACGCACTTCCTGCCCTTTCTTCGGATCGCTTGCCAGGCTCACCCGTTGGGCGAGATCCGCTCGTAGCCACTTGAGCGCCAGGCCCGTAAGGTAGCTCCGCTCCTCGACACCGCGGCCGTTCATCGTCTCGTCCTTGCCAGCGGCGGCCAGAGCGGCGCTGCAAGCGGCGTTATAGCGGTGCTCCTTCACGAGGTCCTCGGCCAGGGCGGATTGGGCAGCTAACGCGTGGCTGTAGAAGCGCACGGCCAGGCGGCAGTGACGCTGCGGCGACCGGTAGGCGAGCTCGGCGAACTCGACCTCCTCCTCCGGGCTCGCGGGTTCGGCCCGGCCGGCGACAAACTCGCCCATTCGCACCCGCTTGCGGACGATCTGGTTCAGGACATCGAGGAGGCCCGCATCCCTCGGCTCCAGCGCGACCGCCTTTCGCAAGCACTCCTCGGCCCCCACCAGGTCGCCCCGTTTCATGATGAGCAACCCCAGGTTGTAGTGGGGTTCGACGAGGCTCGGGTCGATGGCGATCGCGGTGCGGTAGCTGGCCTCGGCGCCATCCAGGTCCCCCTTGTCACAGAGCACGTTCCCCAGGTTGAAATAGGCCCCGACGTACTTGGGGTACTTGCCGCCGAGCTGGATGGCCCGCCGTAAGGCGCTTTCGGCCTCGGCGCCGTTGTGCAGTTGCTTCCAGACATCCCCGAGGAGGACGTGGGCGAACGGGTTGTCCGGCCGCAGGGCCACCGCCACCCGCGCCCAGGCGAGCATCTCCCCCAGGCGGTCGTCCCCCAGGCCGTCCAGTCGACGGGCGATCCGATAGGCCAGCAGGTAGTCGGCCGGGTGGGAACGCCACGCCGCGGCCATGAGCTGGACCGCGGCCTCGGCCGGCACCATCGGGTGATACCCGACCGACACCGCGAACCAGGCCGGGACCGTGGACCCGTCCAGCGTCTCGACCAGCGCCCGCACTCGGCCCGCGTCGCCGGCCTGGATCGCGGTCCGGATCTCCGCCCGGCTCGGGTCCGGGTCGAGTCGGTCGAGAAGTTCGCGGAGGTGCGGCTGCCTGGGATCGGCAGAGAACCACTCGCTCAGCCCGACGACCAGCGCGGCCGACACCCGAGATGCGCACGACGTCGGCCGCCGCGGCCGGGTCCGCCCTGTCCAGGCTGATCCCGTATCGGACAAACGCCGCCCGGTAGTGCCCCGCCAGGACGGCCGGCTCGCGCAGGCGTCCTGCGGGTAAGTGGGGGGGCGTCCGACTCAGGTCGCCGATCTCTCGCAGGTCGTGGACGAGATTCCGGTCTCGCCGCGCCGCAGCCACCTGGGCGGAGAGGTCGGCGCGGCTGCGGTCCCCCAGGCGACTGCCGGCCAGGGCCAGGGCCGTGTCGGCGGCCGCCAGGTCGCCCGCGCCCAGGGCCCCCTCCGCGTTGGCCAGCGCGGCCATCACCTCGTGCTGATCGCGCTCGGCGGCCACCGCCCGCTCCTTCTCGCGCTCGGCCGCCTGGCGGTCCACCCACAACATCCCGGCCCCGGCGAGGGCGAGAACCAGCACGGCCGCCGCTGCGGCCGCCGCCTGCCAGCGCCGCCGCTCGCGCTGCTCGGCGGCCTGCACCTCGGCCGCCGCCCGTTCCCGCTCCGCCCTCCGCAATCGCTCCTCCACCGCCTCCAGGTGCGACGCCACCGCCGCGGCCACCTCGCCGCCGTTGCGCGGTCGATTCTCGCGCTCGGGGGCCAGGCAGCGCTTCGCCAGGGCGACCAGCTCCTGGTCTGCCCCGCAGCCGTCCAGCCGGGCGTACGCGTCCTCGACCTGGCCCTGCGCGGCCTGCGCGTGGACGGACTCGAGCGTGTTACCCCGGAAAGGCGGCTCGCCGGTCAGGACAGCGCAGAGCACGGCGCCCAGGCCGAACACGTCGCTGCGTGCGTCCACCCGGCTGACGATGCCGGCTGCCTGTTCCGGCGACATGAACGCCGGAGTGCCCAGCACGCTGCCCGCCTGCGTGAACGAGCCATCCGAGTCGCTCTCGCTCAGCACCGCGGTGCCGCCGGTCGTCGCCTGCGGCTCGTCCTCCGAGGGTTGGCTTCCGGTGTTGCCCAGCACCTTGGCAAGTCCCCAATCCATCACCTGCACCTCGCCGAAGGCCCCCACCATCACGTTGGCCGGCTTCAGATCGCGGTGAATGACGTTGTGCGCATGCGCGTACGCCAGCGCCTGGCAGATCTGCTCGAACGCCAGGACGAATCGGCCGCGGTCCGAAGCAGGATCGGACCGCGCCATCAGCATTTCCTGGAGCGTCTGCCCCTTGATCAGCTTCATGGCCAGGAACGGTCGGCCGTCGGGCAGCGTGCCCAGGTCATGCACCGGCGGGATGGCCGGGTGTTGAAGGTGCGCCGTGATGAACGCCTCGTTGGCGAAGCGGCGAGCGGCGCCGGAGTCGGGTGCGTACCGATCTTGCAGCACTTTGACCGCCACCTCGCGGCGCAAGGCTGTGTCGGTGGCGCGGTAGACGACACCCATGCCGCCGCGGGCGATCTCGGAATGCAGGTCGTAGCGCGGTCCTGTCGGCAAGGGGAACGCCGCTGCATCGCCGGTGGACACAATGGTCGGGTTGCTGGCTGCATTGGCGTCGGGGGATGCATCAGTGGTGCGCAGTGACGGATCGAACATACCCTGACCCTCGCAACAGCTTGACGGGTCGGCGGCGAATTCTCGATGGAGACGGAGTGCAAGGATCCACCGAAAGTACCATCTTGCGCGTCGCTTCGGTTATGCATAGGCGAAAGATCCATGCCGGCAGGCGAATCCGTCAACGCGCACCACGCGCCACACGACGGCCAGCTCCGCCTCGCTCTGCCCTGCGACCGCGCGACAAGGAAGTGAAAAGAGGGAAGTGAAAAGCGGCCGTCACAGCACTCTGGAAAACCGCCGAACAGCACAGGGATCTTGAGGGATACACATCGGACAATTGTGCGAAGGGCCCGCCCTCCGGGCCGATCCTACACCGGTCTTGTGACGTGTATCCAGCAGACTACCGCGCTCAGACTCCTGCAATCCCCGATCCTCAAGGAAGCTGTCCCTCCTTGCCTGGGCGGGGTCGAACCGTGTCCACGGACGAGGCGCGAGTTTGCCTCCGACCGCGGGATGTGGCGGCCCCGCGGGACGGGATCACGCCAGAGGCTGGAGGTTGCGCCAGTCCGGAGGGAGTGCTCGCGCACGTGGTCACGGCGCGCCGACGATGAACCGCGATATGTGTCGGCCGCCCAGCTCGACGAGGGGGCCGTCGCGGGGCGAAACCCAGGGGAGAGCCACTCGAGGCTCCCCCCCGGGGTGAATCCGCTCGCAAAGCGGTCAGTGCGGCAGCTCGGGATAGAGCTTCCACGAGCCCGGTGAGTGCCAGAGCCGCGAGATCAGGAGCTCGCGGTGGAGCAGGAATTCCTTGGGGAGCTTCCCGTAGAGGTTGAACTCCAGCTCCTCGACGGCGACGGCCTCGCGCAGCCAGGCGTCGCGGTCCACCTCCATGAGATTGGAGAAGTCATCCTTCGTGAAATCCTCCATTCCATCCAGGTCGAAGTCCTCGATGCGGGGCATCCAGCCCAGGGGACCCTCGACTCCGTATCCCCTGCCGTGGAGCCGATCGTTGATCCACTTCAGGACCCTCATGTTCTCGCCGAAACCCGGCCACAGGAACTTGCCGTCGGGCCCCTTGCGGAACCAGTTCACCCGGAAGATGCGAGGAGGGTTCCGGAGCTGTCTGCCGATTTGCAGCCAGTGACTCCAATAATCGGCCATGTGGTATCCGCAGAACGGCAGCATGGCCATCGGGTCGCGCCGGACCGTCCCGACCGAGCCGGCGGCAGCCGCCGTGGTCTCGGATCCCATGGTGGCCGCCAGGAACACGCCGTGGCTCCAGGTGAATGCCTGGAAGACCAGGGGAACGAGCGTCGATCGACGTCCGCCGAAGATGAAGCCGCTGATCGGGACGCCCTCGGGGTTCTCCCATTCGGGGTCGAGCGTCGGGCACTGGGAGAGGGGCGCGGTGAATCGGGCATTGGGATGGGCCGCCTTGCGGCCGCAGTCGGGGGTCCAGGGCTCGCCCTGCCAGTCGGTGAGCTTCGCCGGCGGTTGGTCGGTCATCCCCTCCCACCAGACGTCGCCGTCCTCGGTCAGGGCGACATTGGTGAAGATCGTGTTCTTCTTGATCGTCTCCATCGCGTTGCGGTTTGACTTGTACGAGGTCCCCGGCGCGACCCCGAAGAACCCGTTCTCGGGATTGATCGCGTAGAGCCGGCCGAACTGGCCGATCTTGATCCAGGCGATGTCGTCGCCGACGGTGGTGATCTTCCAGCCCTCGAAGTGCTTCGGCGGGATCATCATCGCAAAGTTGGTCTTGCCGCAGGCGCTGGGGAAGGCCGCGGCGATGTAGGTCTTCTCTCCCTCCGGAGATTCCAACCCCAGGATCAGCATGTGCTCGGCGAGCCAGCCCTCGTCGCGGGCCATGCAGGAGGCAATCCGCAGCGCGAAGCATTTCTTGCCGAGCAGGGCGTTTCCGCCGTAGCCGCTGCCGTACGACCAGATCGCCCGCTCTTCGGGGAAGTGAACGATGTACTTGTGCTTGGAGTTGCAGGGCCAGGGCACATCGTCCTGACTTTCGTGGATGGGCAAGCCGACCGAGTGTGCGCAGGGGACGAAGAAGCCGTCACCCAGCGCGTCGAGGACATCGCTTCCCATCCGGGTCATGATCCGCATCGAGACCACGACATAAGGAGAGTCCGTGACCTGGATCCCGATCTGGGCAATCGGAGAACCGATCGGCCCCATCGAGAAAGGCACGACATACATCGTCCGCCCGCGCATGCAGCCATCGAACAGATCCCGCAGCATCTGCTTCATCGAGATCGGATCGACCCAGTTGTTGGTTGGCCCGGCATCGTCACGCCGCTTCGAGCAGACGAAGGTGCGGTCCTCGACCCGGGCGACATCCGTCGGGTCGGAGAGTGCCAGGTAGGAGTTGGGCCGCTTGGCCGGATTCAGTTTCTTGAACGTCCCCTGCCGGACGAGTAGTTCGCAGAGCCGGTCGTACTCCTCCTGCGAGCCGTCGCACCAGACGACGTCGTCGGGCCGGCAGAGGTCGGCCATCTGCTCCACCCAAGGTTTCAACTGCGGCCGCTCCAGGCTGACCGAGGGGAGGATCCCCGAAACCACCGGTGCGGATGTGGACATCATTGCCTGCCTCCTGACGGTGAAGTCCGAGAACCAGGGACGCGATGGTTGGCGTCGCTTTGCCAGGTCCGGTCGCCACCAGCCGCCGCTGCCCTCGTTCTCCTTCGCGCCTCGATCGCTCGTTGCGGAGTCGCGTGGCGGACCCACCGACGGGAACTCAGCCGCCCCAGTGCCGTCGGCCCGTGGGCGACGCATGACGCGTCGCCACACCCGTCGGGCCGACCTCCGCGACGTTCCTCTGCATCCTAACTCTCGGCGGGGCCGTACTCCAGCACCTTGTGCTGCGTTTGCAGCAAAATGTCTGGGAGGGCCCTCCGGGAGGCCCGCGCACGCTGAATTCGGCCCCCGGAAGCCATCGTGATCACCCCTCCATGGTGGCGATCCACCAGGTCGTCCCGCCCCCGTCCTTGACGCCTCCGCGTCGGTCCGGGTCGTCCTTCCGGACCGGTTCCTGAACGGACTCGGCACCGACGGCGATCGCGCTGCGGTAGGTCTCGTCGACGTCGCTGACGTAGATATGGACATGCGATGGGATGGCGGGCCAGCCCTCCGTCTCGTCGGCGAGCATCACCACGGTGTCGCCGATGCGGACCTCGGCGTGCACCAGCCGCCCCGACTCGTCCGGGAAGCGGCGGAGTTCTTCGGCGTCGAAGACCCGCTTCAGGAACTCGATCGTGGCGGCCGCGCCCCGGACGATCAGGTACGGCGAGACCGTGCTGTATCCGTCGGGCTTGAACGATGTGCTCGTCATGCTGTCTGACCCCTCCGTGAAGGACTTCCGCCGCGATCCATCGATTCTCCCAGATCGGGCCGTCGCGATCGAGCCAATCCGGCGCGGAGGCGGACGCCTCCCCGGCCCGGGGCCGCTTTCGGCGCCCGCGTGCTTTGATTAGAATGGGCTTTTACCTGCCACACCGACCATCCAAAGGACCATCGATGGCCAAGCACATCTTCGTGACGGGCGGCGTGGTCAGCTCGCTCGGCAAGGGCCTCACCTGCGCGTCGATCGGCATGATCCTCGAGCAGCGCGGCCTGAGGGTCCGGCTCCAGAAGTTCGACCCCTACATCAACGTGGATCCGGGGACGATGAGCCCGTACCAGCACGGCGAGGTCTACGTGCTGGACGACGGGTCCGAGACGGACCTCGACCTCGGGCATTACGAGCGGTTCACCCAGGCCCCGCTGACGAAGGACTGCAACTACACGACCGGCAAGATCTACCTGTCGGTGATCCAGAAGGAGCGGGAGGGCCGCTACTACGAGGGGAAGACCGTGCAGGTCATCCCGCACGTCACCGACGAGATCAAGGCCGCGGTGCACCGGCTGGCGACCGACGACGTCGACGTCGTGATCACCGAGATCGGCGGCACGGTCGGCGACATCGAGGGCCTCCCGTTCCTGGAGGCCATCCGCCAGTTCGCCCTCGACGTCGGCCGCGAGAACTGCCTGTACATCCACCTGACGCTCGTCCCCTACCTGAAGGCGGCGGCCGAGCTGAAGACCAAGCCCACGCAGCACTCCGTCGGCGCCCTGCGGCAGATCGGCATCCAGCCCGACATCCTCATCTGCCGCACCGAGGTGCCCATCAGCGCCGACGACAAGGACAAGATCGCCCTGTTCTGCAACGTGGAGCGGAGGGCCGTCATCGAGGAGCGCGACAAGCAGTTCAGCATCTACGAGGTGCCTCTGAGCCTGGTGAAGCACGGGCTGGACGACATCCTCGTGAAGCGGCTCGGCCTGAAGGCGGCCCCGCTGGACCTCTCGCAATGGAGCGAGATGGTCGACCGGATCATGAACCCGAAGCACGAGGTCCGGATCGCGGTCGTCGGCAAGTACATGAAGCACCGCGACTCGTACAAGTCGGTCTACGAGTCGCTCGACCACGCCGGGATCGCCCACCGGACCCGGGTCCTGGTCGTCCGGGTCGAGGCCGAGGAGGTCAGCGCCCGGGGCGCCGAGGCGCTGCTCGGGGGCGTGGACGGGATCCTCGTGCCCGGCGGCTTCGGCATGAGGGGGATCGAGGGCAAGATCGAGGCGATCCGCTACGCCCGGACCCACCAGATCCCGTTCTTCGGGATCTGCCTGGGCATGCAGTGCGCCGCCGTGGAGTTCGCACGCGGCGTCCTGGGCCTCGACGACGCCAACAGCACCGAGTTCGACAAGAGCACCGGCCACCCCGTGATCGGCCTGATGGAGGAGCAGCGGGGGGTCGAGCAGCGGGGGGGCACCATGCGCCTGGGGGCCTGGCCGTGCGTGCTGGCCCCGGGCACGCTGGCCCGCCGCGCCTACGGCGAGGAGCAGATCAGCGAGCGCCATCGGCATCGCTACGAGTTCAACAACAACTACCGGCGCGGCTTCGAGGAGCGCGGGCTGGTCGCGTCGGGGACCGGCCCGGACGGCACGATCGTCGAGATCGTCGAACTGCGGGGCCATCCCTGGTTCCTGGCCGTCCAGTTCCACCCCGAGTTCAAGAGCAAGCCGACGAAGGCCCACCCGCTGTTCCGCGATTTCGTGGGCGCCGCCCTCGAGCATCGTGCCGGCAGCCGAACCGGGATGTAGGCCGTCCCGGCAGTCCGGACTTCCGGCCAGATATGGAACAACGTGTATGCACGTGACCGCGCGACATTTTGCCTCGGGCGACCGGGTCCGGATCGAGGTCGAGGGGGACCGGATCGCCTCGATCCGGCGAATCGACGAGGGCCCGGCCGGCCCCGGTGAAGAGCACTGGGTGGCGCCGGCGTTCTGGGACATCCAGCTCAACGGCCGCTGGGGATACTCGTTCTCGGGCGAGGACCTGACGATCGACCGGGTGATCGAGGTCGTGCTGGCGCAGCGGCCGCTGGGGACGGCCCGACTCTGCCCGACCCTGATCACGGCCGGGGCGGAGGCGCTGAGGCACGGCGTCGCCACCATCGCGGCGGTGTGCGAGCGGGAGCCGGAAGTCGCCAGGATGGTCGTGGGCATCCACCTGGAGGGGCCGTTCCTCTCCGAACGGGACGGCTATCGCGGCGCCCACCCGGCGGCGGCGATCCGCGACCCGAGCTGGCCGCTGATCGAGCGTCTCCAGGCGGAATCGGGAGGGCGGGTCGCCCTGATCACGCTGGCGCCCGAGCGGCCCGGGGCCATCGCGTTCATCGAGCGGGCGACGGCGGCCGGCATCGTCGTCGCCCTGGGGCACACGGCCGCGGACGGAGAGACCATGCGGCGGGCCGTGGAGGCCGGGGCCACCCTCAGCACGCACCTCGGCAACGGGATCGCGGCCGAGCTGCCGCGCCATCCGAATCCGATCTGGCATCAGGCCGCCGAGGACCGGCTGATGGCCTCCGTGATCGCCGACGGGCACCACCTGGACGCCGGCACGCTCCGCGTCCTCGCCCGGGCGAAGGGGCCGGACCGGCTGATCCTCGTGTCCGACGCCAGCCCGCTCGCCGGCCTGCCCGCGGGCCGATACGGGGACTGGGCCGTGGACCCGTCCGGGAAGATCGTGGTGGCCGGGACTCCCTATCTGGCCGGCTCGAACCAGCCCCTCGAAATCGGGATCCGCAACCTGCTGGGCGCGACATCCTGGAGCCTGGAGCAGGCCATCGCGGCCGTCACGAGCAATCCGGCGCGGCTACTCGGACAGGCCCCCCCGGAGTTGAAGGAGGGACAACCCGCCGACCTCGTGCTCGTCCGCCCGGGACCCGGCGGATTCTCGCTGCTCGGGAGCTGCATCGGCGGGGCCTGGTTCCCCGGGGCAGACCACGTGACGGCCGGAAACGGGCGACGGTGTGCTGACCCGGTGCGTCCCTCGGGCCACGGCGTTGGTGGGCCAGCCTAGCATCAGCAGGAGCAGGCCGGCAAACGGCATGAATCGTCTCATGTCGCAGACCTCTTGATGGAGGCAGGTCTCCCTGACTCTGCCCCTGGACTCTTGCCCAATTCAAGAGTAGCTCTCGCGCGACGACGTCGTCGGTGAAAAAAAGGCACGCCGCCCGGGGACCCGAAGGCCCCGGGCGGCGTGCCGCGGGAAGACAGACGCGGGATCGGCTCAGGCGTGCTCGGCCGGGTCCTTACCGGCCACCCAGTCGCCCTCGAGCTTCTGGTAGCCCGGCGGCTCGAGGAGCGAGCCGGTGTCGCCGGCCTTCCAGCCGATGACCTGATTCGGCTTGCCGCGAAGCTTGCTGCGTTCCTCCCAGCGGGCCGGCCACGAGGAGTCGGCCTCGGCCACCCGGCTGGTCTCCTTGTTGAAGAAGAGGGCCTTGCCCTCGCGGTAGGACTGGACGCCCATGTTCACCGTCGCGATCGCGGCATAGCCGAGGTCGGCGGGGCAGAGCGTCTCGGGGTTGTTGGAGCGGACGCACTCGAGGAAGTGCTCCCAGAGCGATCGCGTATCCTCGCGCGGCTGGGACGGCTTGAAGACGTCGCCGCCCTCGCCCTGATTGGTTCCCGGAGGCGCCGGGCGGCCCTCCAGCTTCTGCTGGACGACGGAGAAGCCCTCGTTGGCGTGGGGGGCGAACCGGATCGTGGCCGTGTGGCCGCGGATCACCTCGGGGAGCTGGACGTCGTTGCACATCGTGGCCGAGATCAGGACCTGGCAGCCCTCGTCATAGTCGGCCACCACCGTCGCCACGTCCGGCACGTCGCGGCCGTCGTACTCGAGGTAGAGACCCCCCGCGCCGACCACTCGGCGGGGGAACCGCACGCCCATGGCGATGATCAGGTGAGTGAGCTGATGCACGAAGAGGTCGGTGTACATGCCGCCGCCGAACTCCCAGTAGCACCGCCACTGGGCGTACTTGGCGCGGTTGAACGGCATCTCCGGGGCGAGGCCGAAGTCGGTGCCCAGGAACATCTTCCAGTCGACCGTCTTGGGGTTCATGTCGGCCGAGAGGGCATAGTAGCGCCACTGGCCGATATTGCTGTTCCGATAGTACGAGGTCTGGCCCTGCATCACGTGGCCGATCTTGCCCTCCGTGATCATCTGGTTGGCCAGCCGCCAGCGGGGGTCGGCCGTCGACTGCACGCCCACCGTGAAGACCTGCTTGGTCCGCCTCACGGCCTCGGCGACCTGGCGGGCCTCGTCGATGGTGTGGGTCATCGGCTTCTCGCAATAGACGGCCTTGCCGGCGTCCATCGCGTCGATCGACATCTTGGCGTGCCAGTGGTCCGGCGTGGCGATCAGGAAGACGTCGATGTCCTTGCACTCGATCAGCCGGCGGTAGTCCTTGGTGATGCGGTCCTTGTCCTTGCCCTGGGGATCCAGGCCGCATTTCTTCGCCGAGTAGTACAGGCCGCGCTTGACGCTGTCGTTGCCGTCCCAGACGTCGCACAGGCCGATGATGTCGACGGCCTTGGTCTCGTCCTTCAGGTGGTTGAGGATCCGGATGTGCTCCTGCGCCCGGCCCCCGGGTCCGAGGATGCCGACGTTGATCCGCTCGTTGGCCCCCTTCACCTTGCCGACGGCCGGGTGGGGGAAGGCCCCCGCGGCCAGCACGGCCCCTGTCGACACGCTCGTTGTCTCCAGGAAGTTGCGGCGGCTCACCTGACGTTTTTCTTTCATCGATGGAGACTCCGGGGACTGAGGAGAAGTCGGATCGGGACCGGTTCGCGCGGAGTGGCTGGAGAGTCGACGGATCGGGCGATGGCCGGCTCGATGACGACGGCCGGCATTCCCCCGGGACGCGGGCCGTGGGAGGGACGAGTCGCCGAGTCGGTTCGGAGCGCCGCGGGGGTATCGGGACGGCCTCGCGGCCGATCCGGGAGTTCAGCGGAAACTAGACTCAACCTAACGGTGCAGTCCACCGCCAGTCAAGGACTTGCCGCCGCTCGCGCCTCGGGTAGAACGACCCTGCGAGGGGTCCGGTCGCGGGCTCGGCGGCAGGTCCGCGCTGAATTCCTCGCACGACGCACCTAAGGGAGCGGCCGGAGTATCGTATTCTGATGATGGGGGCCGTCCCGGTCATTGACCCGGGGGGGCGTCCGCCGTCGTCGTGCCGGGCGGCAACATCCGGAGATTTGTGTCCCATTCAATCATCACCTTCGGGTCACCGCTGATTTCTCCGGGAATCTGTCGCCCGCCGGTCTCCGCAGGAGTTCGGACTTGAAACTGCACCGATTTGTGAAGGAATCGAGGATCGCTGCCCCCCCGGACGTGGTCTTCTCCTTCCACGAGAGCCCCGGGGCGTTCCGGAAACTCGTCCCTCCGTGGGAGCATGTCGAGGTCGAGAGCGAGCCGCGATCGCTCCAGGTCGGCACGCGAGTGGTCCTCCGGACGAAACTCGGGCCGTTCCCGGTTCGGTGGATCGCCGAGCATACGGAATATCTTCCTGGGCGGCTGTTCGCGGATCGTCAGGTCAGCGGGCCGTTCGCGTACTGGTATCATCGTCATCGTTTCGACGACGACGGCCGGGGGGGCACGATCCTCCGGGACGAGGTCGAGTACGCCCTCCCCCTGGGACGCCTCGGGAGCCTGCTCTCGACGCGATTCGTCGAATCGAAGCTGCATCGCATGTTCGACTACCGTCACGAGATAACCAGGGCGATCATCGAGTCGGGCGAATTCCCGGCTCCCTCCTCGGCCGCCTGACCGGCTCGCGGGCATGGCAGCGGCCCGGATACTCCCGGCGGCCCGATCATCAACGCGTGAGTGATCCGTCCCCAATCCACAGGATTGGAGAAATTCGCGGTTCCAGAGTCGAGCCCGAGGAGTAAGATGGATAGCTCATCTCCCAAGGAGCTGATTGGCCACGCGGGGCTTCTCCGCTCGGCGGATTCGGGACGCTTCGAGGGATCCGGACGGGACGGACAGAGCCCCACGTACCTCTTGGTGCGCCCAACCATGCCGCGCAGCATCCTCTGCCAGAACTGCGGAGTCGTCCTGAACCTTCCCCAGGCCGTCGCGGTGGGGAAGCGGATGAAATGCCCGAAGTGCGGGTATCGCTTCGTGGTCAGCGAGAAGGACGCCAGCTCGGAATTGACCGCCCCCGGGGTGGCCGATGCGACCAGCCTGACCTCCGCGGATCTCGCCAGGCGTCCGTCCCACGACGACCTCCCGGTCCCGGTCGGCGATCACGACCTCCGGGAGATGTTCGACCTGCCCACGGGCACCGCCGAGGAGATCGAGCGCTCCGCCGTCCCCGGGAAGGCGGCCCCGCTGAGCGACGCCGCGGCTCTCTTCCAGGACGATCCGGCCGGGCGGCGGAAACCGAAAGGCGCCGAGGCCCGCTCCAAGGCCCGTCGCTGCGCCCAGTGCGGGGGCCTGGTACCTCAGGGCATGTCGATCTGCGCCGCCTGCGGGACCGACCAGGATACGGGGATGCGCGTCGACCTGGATGACGACATCGCCCCGACCCCGGTCGCCGCGCCCAGCGGGCCTCCCCTGCACATCACGATCGTCGGGCTCCTCTGCGGGCTGGCCGCCGTCGCCCTGCTCATCGTGGCCCTGGTCCAGTCGGCTCGCGGGGAGCCGGGGCCCGTGCAGTACGGCTGGCTCTGCCTGGCGGTGGTCTCGGGGTTCGGCATCTACGCCGCGGTCCAGTTCTACCTGGGCAAGTCGGCGAAGACCCTGATCCTCGCCCTGACGCTCGGGGCGTTCGTCAATTTCTTCTCCCTGATCGTCCTGCCGATCGTCGAGGCGAACACCCAGGCCCCGGACCGGGTCATCAGCAAGGTCGAGGTGAAGGACGACGATCCGGATGCCCTCGACTCCGAGGGTGTCGAGATCAAGCCGATCTCCGCGCGGATCGACCAGCAGAAGATCACGAGCGGGCTGGTCGTGATCGGGATCTACGTCCTGCTCTGCATCTACCTGCTCTCGCCCCCGGTGAAGCGCTATTTCGCCCGCCAGGCGTTCTTCGCCGGGGCGAGTGTCCCTCTGAGCTGAGCGGATGCACCGTCCATCCGGGGGCGGGCAAGACGCCCTTCGGACGGCTCGGAATGTGGCGCAATCCATCGGAATGTGGCGAGAAAGGTTTCGCCAAGTTCCGCAAGTCCCGCCCGATCACCAGCGGTAGGGGGGAACGGTGGGACGGGCCCGGGATCGCGGCCACGGGCCGCTCGGGGAAGCTTCCGCGGTCGACTTGGGTGCGTTCACCGGGGCGGTGCTGTTCCAGGTCCGGGAGGACCCGAATCTGGCCGTGAGCATCTTTGGGGTCTTCGGCCCTGACACTCCGGTCACGAAGGGCCATCTGGCGGGAGCGTGCGTGTCTTGAAGAATTCCCAGATCAGGTCGCTGGCCGAGATGTCCCGGGTGCTCCGTCCCGTGAAGAATCCGGAGAGCTCGTCGCGACCCGTCCAGGTGTGGCCTCCGCCGAAGACGATGTACAGGATCACGTCGGCCGGGCCTCGGGGATCGCGAGACGTGACGCGGAGGACCCAGGTGTTGTCCCGAGCGATGTCGGGCATGAGTTGAAAGTCGCCCAGCGGCTCGCACTCGTTAAATTCGATCCATCGCGAAATCGACTCGGGCACGGAAAAGAAGGACAGGAACGAGGGAGTTCCCGAGTTCGGGCCCCAGAAGGGCACCCAACCGTCGTCAGTGCCGTGGAAATGGATGACGGGGACCGGCCTGCTCGCCCGGATCTCGGGGAACACCATGGTGCCGGCGACCGGCGCGATCGCTGCTACGCGGTCGGACAGATCCGAGGCCACTCGGTAGGCCATCATGGCCCCGTTCGAGTAGCCGGTCACGTAGACCCGTCGGGTGTCGATCCCCGCGACGGCCTGAAGGTCATCGATGACCTGAGAGATGAAGCCGACGTCGTCGGCTTTTGAACCGCTGAACTGTCCGGCATTCCAGGTCAGGAAAGGGAACCCAGGGCCCGAGCCGTCGGGATAGGCGACGACAAATCCCGCACGATCCGCCGTACCATTCAGACCGGTCAGCCAGGCCATGGCGGCACCATTCATCACCGCACCGTGCAGCGCGATCACAAGCGGCGGCTGGTCGGGAGTCTTGCCGGCAGGCGGAACGTGGACGAGGTAGGAACGAAGCTGGGCGTCATGGAACAGCGTCCGCATCGAATCCCCGGGCGGAAGCGTGCCGGCGAACACCGTGGCGAATGCAAGTAGCGTCGAGAAAGACGTCATCCGGTCCGCTCCGATGGTTTCTCTGCAAGCGTTCCACTCTGCAAGTCCATCTATTGTAAGCACCCCGGCCAGCTTTACGGCTAAGCCCAATGCCCTTAAGTTAAGGGATTCGTGAGCACTCCAAGAGTAGGGTGGGTCAGCATCGCCTGCGATGCGCAACCCACCGGAATCTGGTGGGTTGCGCCGACTGCGTCGGCTGACCCACCCTACCAGAAAGCCCGCTCACGGGTTGTTAACTAACGAGCATTGCGGCTAAGCCCTCAGACAGTCCTTACGTTTGCCGTCGAGTGATGGAACATTCGGGCGGACATGGAGAAAACCCCTCCTCCGACAGGGGGAATCGCTGGCGGCTGACGCGGTCCTGGCCCTGATCCGGACGTTGGAGAACACCTCTGAGATGAGAAAAAGGGCACGCATGCGAACGTGGGCCGACGTCCAATCAATCGGCTCGGCGGCCTCCCTTTCGGATGCTGGCCTCAGGCTCATCAATCCGGCTGGGAAACTCGGTCCGCGAGGATCCCGCGAGCGGCCTGGAGAAGTACGGCTTCGTCATCCTCGGCCGGCGGCCAGCCCTTCGGCAAGCAACCGATCGTAAGCCCATCTGTCCTCGGGCGTACCTGATCGGCCCGGCAAGTGATCCCGTCCGTTCAACGTGACGACGGCTTGTCCGCTCGGCCTGTGGAGCCGGTAGGCGGGGGTTCGGAGTGAACGCCTGCGCATGGCCAGAGTCCCATTCCGGTCATGACCGGCTTTCCTGGGATATTTCTGGTCGCGTTGCCCGGAGTCTGGATTTTCGCAACTCTACGAAATGATTGACTTTGTGTCGAATGGGCAGAGTGAGAGTTGAACTCACGACACCAGGATTTTCAGTCCTGTGCTCTACCAACTGAGCTATCTGCCCGGCGATTTCACGCACTCAGATCAAGATAGAGGCCCGAGCCGCCGTTGTCAACCGCCGGATGGCGACCTGATCGACGGCTCGCGCCGGCGTCTCGGTGCCTGAGGGCTCCGACGACAACCTCCGAGCTCTTCCGCCCCGGTGCGCCAAAAAAACGACGCGTGGCCTTCTCACCCGTAAAAAGGGTGTTCTAGGTTACTCCTGGGGGAAGGTCAAGCGCTGCATACGTACTTGGGCGGGATGCAGAGGGGACGCGATTGTATGGACCCCGGGGTGCGGCAGAGCGGTCTACAGACGGGGCAATCACCCGGCCCCGCGCGGCCGCAGCATTCCGGCCATTTCCCGCTCTCTCGCCTGCTCCAGCTCGTCGTGCTCTTGCAGACGGAGCGTTGTCCGAATGCCCGGCGGCTCGCCGAGATCTGCGAGGTGAGCCGGCGGACGATCTATCGGGATCTCGCAACCCTGGCCGACGCCGGGATCACGGTGGTCTATCGGCCCGACCGGCAGGGCTACGAGCTCGCCCGGAGCCTGTTCCTGCAACCGATCCGGATCGAGGATCGCGAGGCGGCCGCCCTGCTGGTCCTCTGCGGGCACCGGGACGACGGGGATGACCTGGGGCTCGGCGAGCTCGCGGCTCGCGCCCTGGGCAAGCTGATCCAGGGCCTCCCGGAGGCATCCCGGCGCAGGCTCCTGAACGCGTCCGAGGTGCTATCGTCCCCGGCCGAGCGGAGCAGGCCGCCGGAGGATCGCCGGGCCGTGCACGAGGCGATCCTCGAGGCGATCACGCTCCGCCGGCAGGTCCGGCTCTGGGTCGCGGAGGCCGGAGCGGAGTACCCCGAGGCGACGAAGTTCGCGATCTACCGGCTCGCGAGGCTCGGCGGGGGCTGGTCGCTCGTGGGCCGATCCAGCCTGCATTGTCGGGTGCTCACCCTGCCGCTGGGACGGATCGCCCGTGCGGAATTGACGGCGGATGAAGCCCTGATCCCGCCTCGATTCGACCTCCAGCGTTACGTCGCGATCCAGCGTTCCTGGCCCGAGCAGGGCACGCCCCCGATCCCGGGCGGCGGTCCGGCGGCGAACGGGTCGGTGGGTGGTTGACTCCCCGGGCCGCTCGTTTAGAATGTCTACTCGTACGAGCCAGGGCGCATAGCTCAGTTGGCTAGAGCGCACCCCTGATAAGGGTGAGGTCGACTGTTCGAATCAGTCTGCGCCCATTCGGTCCCCATTTGATCGCCCCCGGGCATCCCGCATGCCCGGGTGGCCATCAAGGCCATTCGACGACTCGTTTCATTCCTCGTCATCGTCCGAGTCGTCCTCTTCCGGCTCGAGTTCGGCCTCCTCCTCGTCGTCCAGCTCCTCGTCGTCATCCACGACGGCCGCGGCCTGCTTCACGGAGGGCTTGGGAGCGGCGACGGGCGTCCGCGGGATCGAGGCGCCGATCCCCGGGGCGTCCTCGGGCATCGGTTCTTTCGTGCGCTGGACGAAATGAGTGCCGCGGCCCTTGGCCGTCAGCTCGGCTGCGCGCGCCAGCGCTGCCTCTTTCTGGGTGTAGTCGAAGGTGGCGACGGGCTTGTAGGCGTCGTTCATCACCACCCAGACGATCCGCATCCGGGCGGCCGGCTTCGCCGGTCGGCTGGCCTTGGCCTTCGACTTGGCCGGGGCCTTGGGCTTCTTCTTGGGCTTCTTTTCCACGACCTCGTCATCGTCCACGTCCTCGACGACTTCCTCGGTCTCGTCCTCCATGGGATCGAGCGGCTCTGCGGCTTCCCTCTGTCGCCGCAATTCAAGTCGATTCAGCGGTTTCCCGGCCATGCAACCGTCCCTCGTGTGGACAGCGATCGGATTCCTGCGCTCCGGGCCGGCGGGCTTCAGGCGCATGCTGCACCAGACCCCGCGGCCGGGCGTGCCAACCGTCGAGCTTAATCGATGGGCGTCCGATTGAATAGGGCGTGCGATGCGGCCGCGCGGGGGTGGGCCGGATGCCGTCGCCACTCCGGCCCGGGCCCGCCCTCGCGGATCGCGGGGCTCCGGGTCCCGACGTCGCCCCGGAGCAGGGCCTGCACCCGAGCGAGCAACTCGGCCGGGTGATAAGGCTTCGTCAGGAACTGGTCCACGCCGAGGGCTTCGAGCTCCGCCAGGTGGTCGTCCAGGATGGCCGCGCTGCAGATCATGACATTCTGGAGCGGATCCAGCTCGCGGATGCGACGGCAGACCTCGACCCCGGAGAGGAACGGGAGGTTCAGGTCCAGCAACACGACCTGGAACGGCCCGAGTCGCGTATAGCGGTCGACCGCCTGGGGGCCCTCGGCCGCCTCGACGACGTCGTGGCCCTCGCCCCGGAGGAACTGGGAGACCAGCTCCCGCAAGATCTCTTCATCCTCGACCAGCAGGATCTTGCCGCCATCCCTGGCACGCATGACATCCCTCCTCTTCCGTCCGGCTCTTCCCAGGAGGGCCCCATCCCTGGCGCCTGGTCGCGCCTCGCGTTGCTGGTCGAGGAGGAAATCCCGGACACGGGTCTCAACGATCGGGCCGGATATGATGCGATGGAAACGGGGAGCGGAATCCTCCCGCCCCGGGAGGGACGGTACGCAGAATTGCGCGGACCCGCACTCTAAACCAATGCGTGGGATGCGCCCACCCGAATCGCCGGTCAGGTCACGGGCACCTGGGGCAGCGCGGCGGTCGTCGGCGCGGCCGGCGAGCCCTCCGTCGGCCGGTCGACGCCCAGCGACTGGCAGAGGAAGGCGATAGCGACATGCTTGGTGATGTTCAGGCCGAGGATCCCCCAGAGGGCCCCGAGGCGGAAGAGCCAGAAGTTCACGGCGATGCACGCCACGAGGCCGAGCAGGGCGGTGACCGAGAGCTGAAACGACGGGCGACGGTCCATGTCGGTATTATGGGCCTTCATCCGCGGATCGTGAAGATGGGGCTGCATGGTGGTCGGGCGGTGCACGAGGAGCGACTCGGTCAGGGGCCTCGGGGTCCGTCGTCCGGTCGCCTCTGACTTGCAGACCCCGTGCCGGGCCCGGCCGTCGGCGGCGGCCGCCGATGCGGCAGGGTTCCTACTGGAAGAAGTGCCGGACCCTGTTTAGGATTACACCGGAGTCCGATCAGGGCCGAGGTCGACGCCTCCTGTCCCCATGTCCTGGCGCTCCCGGGGCCGTCGTCCGCCGTATGGTCGACGAGATGATTGAAGTGGAATCAATGGCCCTTCCCCGGTCCCGCTGACCGCCCAGGCCGAGAGAAGACGATCTGAATCATGGCGAACCCGACGACGATTGCCCGCCCGGAGTGGAGTACGATCATCGATCCCGTGCTTCAGAAAGAGCTGGAGCAGCACGTCCTGGTGACGTCCTGGGACAAGCTCCTGGGGATGGTCGATACGGTGTACAACTGGGGCCGCCGCTCCAGCCTCTGGCCGCTGGGCTTCGGCCTGGCCTGCTGCGCGATCGAGATGATCTGCACGGCCTCCAGCCGATTCGACATCGCCCGCTTCGGGGCGGAGGTCTTCCGGGGGTCGCCCCGCCAGGCCGACCTGATGATCGTCTCGGGCACCGTCACCAAGACGATGATGCCGATGATCGCCCGGCTCTACGACCAGATGCCCGAGCCGAAGTACGTGCTCTCGATGGGAGCCTGCGCCACCGGCGGCGGGCCGTTCAAGGAGGGCTACAACGTCGTCTCCGGCATCGACAAGTACCTGCCGGTGGACGTCTACATCCCCGGCTGCCCGCCGACGCCCCAGGCCCTGCTCAACGGCCTGATCATGCTCCAGAAGAAGATCGACGGCGAGAAGATCGTCAACGCGCCCTGGTATCGCAACGACGTCGACCGGGACGTCCCGATCCCGGTGCTCGGGCCGGATCTGATCGACCTGCGGACCGTCGAGGTCACCGCCGAGCGGACCGCCGCGGGCCTGGTGGAAGCTCGCGAGGAGGACCTCACCAAGCCGGCGAAGATCCCCGCCCCTCAGCCCGAGGCGGAGGCCGCGGAGGCATCGCCCAATGGCGACGGGGCGCCGGCGGCCGCCGCGAAGCCGATGAGCAAGATCGACCTGATCCGGGCCAAGGCCCGGGGCGAGTCGCCCGCCGCCGCACCGGCCGCGGCGCCGGCGCCGGCCGCGCCCGCTCCCAAGGCCGGCAAGAAGCCCAAGCGAGCCGAGGCGCGGCCGAGCCTCGTCTGGCTCGGGGATGAGGGGCTGAAGGAGCTGGCCGGCAGGCTCCAGGCCGAGTTCGGGAAGGACGCCGTCTCCATCGTCCAGGCGGGACTCCTGGTCGCTCCCGCGAAGCTCGTCGACGTCGCGCTCTACCTGCGCGACCGCAACCCGATCCGCTACGACTACCTCGCGAGCCTCCAGAGCGTGCACTACGAGGACTGCATCGAGGTCAACTATCAGCTCGACAGCATCGACAGGCCCGGCAGCCTGATCGAGCTCCGGGTGCGGGCCGCGGAACAGGAGGGCGAGGGCGAGGTGCCTTCCCTCTGCGGCGTCTACCGCGGGGCCGACTTCCAGGAGCGGGAAGTCTACGACATGATGGGCGTGCGGTTCGCCGGCCATCCCGAGCTGAAGCGGATCCTGATGTGGGACGGCTACGCCTACTATCCGCTCCGCAAGGACTTCCTCGAGCCCTATTACGAGGCGCCCTCCAAGGTCTTCCCGAGCCGCGTGGACGAGGGCTTCGGCCAGCACTTCCGGGCCGAGGAGATCAATCCGCACGGGACCAACGTGAAGGTGCCCCGGGACTGGAACGACTGGGCCAGCCTCTCCAGCGGCTCCGACCCCAAGGGCAAGCCCCTGCTGCCGGCCGGCGTCGAGGTCCAGGAGCTGGCCACCGACCAGTTCGTGGTCAGCATGGGCCCCCAGCATCCCAGCACCCACGGCGTCTTCCGGCTCAACCTGCGGGTCGACGGCGAGACCATCGTCGGCCTCAAGCCGGTGATGGGCTACATGCACCGCAACCACGAGAAGATCGGCGAGCGGAACACGTTCCTGATGAACTTTCCGTTCACCGACCGGCTCGACTACCTCACCAGCATGGGCAACAACTTCGGCTACGCACTGGCCGTCGAGCAGCTCATGGGCGACGACGCGAAGCCGCCGGAGCGGGCCGAGTACATCCGGGTCATCATGGCGGAGCTCACCCGGATCGCCAGCCACATGTGGTCGATCGGCTTCCTGCTCAACGACCTGGGCGCCTTCTTCACCCCGGCGCTGTACGCCATCGAGGAGCGGGAGCTGATCCTCGACCTCTTCGAGTGGGCCGCCGGCAGCCGGATGATGTGCAATTACTTCCGGTTCGGGGGCGTCGCGTTCGACCTGCCGAAGGGCTGGCTGGAGCGCTGCCGCGGGATCGTCAACGACCGGATCGACCGGAAGATCGACGAGCTCGACAGGTACCTCTCGGAGAATGAGATCGTCCTCGATCGCTGCAAGGGCGTCGGCGTCCTGACCCGCGAGCAGGCGATCGATTACTCCACGGCCGGCCCGGTGCTGCGGGCCTCGAACGTGAACTACGACATCCGCAGGGCGGCCCCCTACGGCATCTACGACCGCTTCTCGTTCGACGTCATCACCGGCCGCAACGGCGACCTCTACGACCGGTACTACGTCCGCCTGCTGGAGATGCGGGAGAGCGCCCGGATCCTGAAGCAGGCGGTCCGGGACATCCCGGACGGGCCGATCCTCCCCGGCAAGAAGAGCTACCAGATCAAGGTCCCCGCCGGCGAGGCCTACTCGCGGGTCGAGAATCCCAAGGGCGAGCTCGGCTACTACGTCGTCGCGGACGGCTCCTCCTCAGCCTACCGCTACCACGTCCGCAGCCCGAGCTTCATCAACCTGACCGCGCTGGAGCAGATGTGCCTGGGCCATACGATCGCGGACGTGGTCGGAATCCTGGGCAGCCTCGACATCGTGCTGGGAGAGGTGGACCGCTAGGCCGCGTCCGCCGGCAGGACTTTCTTCGTATCCCCGTGGCGTCGGCCACGTATTCATAAGGGCAACGTGATGGGAATCGGTCAGGGCGTCATCCGCGGTCACATCATCACCCTGCGTCGCTTCCTGCGGACGTTCCTCGAAGACATCCGCCAGGGCAAGGGCTTCAGCAGGCGGGGTGGCGGCCCGCTGCTGGTGGACCTGTTCCGGACGCCGGCCAGGGGCAGCGAGCCCACCGTTCAGCAGGACTTCAAGACCGAGGGCCTGTTCACCGTCGAGTATCCGGACGAACGCCTCCCGGTGTACGAGCGGTTCCGCGTCCTGCCGATGCTCGTCTACGACACCGAGGACGGCAACGTCCGCTGCACCTCGTGCAACATCTGCGCGAAGGTCTGTCCGCCGCAGTGCATCTGGATGACCCAGGCCAAGAGCCCCAAGGGGACGGTCGTGCCTCTGCCCGAAGACTTCTACATCGACATGGACGTCTGCATGAACTGCGGGCTGTGTGCGGAGTACTGCCCCTTCGACGCCATCAAGATGGACCAGAATTTCGAGCTGTCCAACTACGAGCGGCACCAGACCCACATCTACAGCCTGCAGGACCTCCTGGTCTCGAGCGAGTATTACGCCAAGACCCACCCGGAGGCGTGGAACAGCGCCGAGGAAGTTGCCGAACGGGGCAAGGTGGCCAAGAAGAAGGACCAGCGCCTCCAGAAGGCGCTCGGCGCCTCGAAGGCCCCGGCGGCCGCCAAGCCGGCCCCCCAGCCGGTCAAGGCATGATCTTTGCCCAACATTGACGAGGAGGCCCGGCTCGTCGGCATCGCCTGACGAGCCCGGCCACTCCGTCGCCGGGCTTTCCGGCTCGGGATGCGGGCCGGGCGTGCGGTCGTCGCGGCCTGCCGGTCTCGCGCGAGCGGCGACGGCGGGCCGTCGGGCCCCTGAGCGGCGCAGGGAACTTCACGCGAAGGTCGAAACAGGGGCGTCCGAGCTCTCCGGCACGGCTGCCGGCCCATCACCAGACCAGACTCCGCGCGACCGGATCCCTTCGCGTACCGCGAAGGCGGTCTCGGCCTGGAGAGTGTTTGCATCATTGCTTCCATGCCTTCTCATGGTGTAAAATGCGGCTCTTTTCCGAAAACTGGCATGGCCAGCAGGGTCGCGCTTGATAATATAGGAAAAAGGCGTAATCTGGAGCGGTTGCCTACCCGCGAGTTCGACCTCAGCGCACTGGTGAGACGTTCCCATGACGGACAGCAGATGGCCGTTCCTCGGCGTTGATCGTTCTTCCCAGCGTCTTGCGACGACCCGGCCTGGGCCCGGCTCAACCCGGAGGTCCCGGTCGATGCGGCTCGAGCTCGAGCACCTGGAGCATCGCACGCTGCTGAGCACGGTCCAGAACTTCGACTCGACCGGGACGAACTATTCCCTCCAGCAGATCGGCGGCCCGCCGACGGCGAGCGTGAAGACGGGCGGCCCGACGGGCAACTACCTCAACCTGGCGACGACGCCGACGAACCCGGTCGCTGGGAACAACAACTCGATCTCGTTCGACACGAGCGACCCGGGGACCTACGCCCAGGCCACCGCCGACTGGGATTTCCGGGTCACGCAGACCGTCGCCGGCGAGAGCGGCGTCGGCATGTCCTTCGCGCTGCTGAACACGGTCAATTACGGGACCTCGGGCCAGGCGTCCAGCGTGCAGCCGCAGCAGGGCATCTATAACGGCTCGCTCGGCATCGGCTTCGACACCAACAGCGACACGATCTACCTCGCGATCAACGGGGCCATCCAGTCCGCCCAGTCGGTCGCGGGGCAGATCGACCTCGCCAGCGGGCAGTTCATCCACGCGCGGGCCGAGATCAACTTCGGGGCCGGCACGGTGTCGCTGGTGCTCACGCCGTCGCTCTCGGGCTCGCCCGTGACCGTCTTCGACGCGACCCAGGTGCCGGGCCTGTCTCCCTACCAGTCCCGGGTCGGCTTCCAGGCCGAGAACACGGCCGCGACGTTCGCCGACTTCGACCTGGACAACGTCAACGTCCAGTGGAGCGGGCTGCGTCAGACCGGCACCATTTCGTTTGGGAGCACATCCTATGTCGCCCTGGAGAACCAGGGGGTCGCCCTGATCGACGTGCAGCGGGGCGGCGGCACCGCGGGGAATGTCACCATCGGCTACGTCGCCGCGGACGGGACGGCGAAGCACGGGGTCAATTACGTCGCCGTCTCCGGTGTGCTCACGTTCGGCGAAGGTGAGACCGTCAAGACGATCGCGGTGCCGATCATCCCCGACCAGATCGTCAGCGGCAACAAGACGGTCACCCTCTACCTGAGCAACCCGGCGCTCAACGCCCCCCTGGGACGGCCGATCGTCTCGACCCTGACCATCGTGGAGACCGACCCCGTCCCGCCGACCGTCTCGCCCAGGGTCCGGCTGGTCTCCTCCGGCGGCAAGCGGGTCGCCGGGTTCCAGCTCACCTTCACCCAGCCCATGGACCCGATCAGCACCCAGAACCTGGCCAACTACCAGGTCAGCGTGGTCGGCAAGCGGGGCGCCCGGAGGGACATCGCGATCTCCCAGGCGGTGCTGGATCCCAGCGGGCTCTCCGTGACCCTGTACCGCGCCGACCAGGGCCGCGTCCGCCTGAGCAACCTCGTCCAGATCCTCGTGCGGGGGACGCCCATCACCGGGCTTCAGGGCGCCTCGGGCATCTACCTCGCGGGCAACGGCAGCCGGCCCGGGACCGACGCCCTGCTGCGGGTCCACGTCTGACCGATCCGCGGAAATGGGCGGCCGCCGGGCGGGGGGACTGAGGTCTTGCCCGCGCGGCGGATCGCCCTTAAGATGATCGCTCCTCGATCGTTCGAGAACGGTCGGGGGGTGACCACCTTCGGCCGCTCCGGGCCCTCCTCGAGAGTCCCGCGGCGGCGCAGCGCAGTGCCTCCAGCATGATCCCCACACCGCCGAAGCCGAAGTTCGAGCCGGGCACCTTGCTCCGCGTGACCCAATTCGTCCGGGTCGGCCACCGCCGCTGGCAGACGGAGGTCGAGGGTCGGGTCGAGGCCGAAACCCGCCGGCCCGTCGGCGGCATCGAGATGGGCGGGAAGGCCTCCTACTGCCAGCAGCCGGTCCTGCGGCTGCGGCGGCACGACGGCGAGGTGGTCGAGGTCGCGCTGGACGAACACACGCAGGTCGAGGCCGTGTCCGCCCCCGGGGGCTGACGCCGCCGCCGCGTCGCACGCGGGACCCCGGGCCGGCCGCGGGCAGCGGCCGGCGAAGACGCCGGGCCGAGACGCCCGGCAGGAACCGGAGAAGCGAAGCACAATGGTTATTAATAATTACATCTTTATCGGATTGCTGCTGCTCCTCGGGATCGTCTTCGGGCTGCTCCCGCTCCTGGTGGTCGCGATCGTGGCCCCGAAGAAGCGGTCGCTCGCCAAGGGCGACACCTACGAGTGCGGCGTGCGCACCTACGGCGAGACCTGGGTGCGGTTCCGGATTCAATATTATATTTATGCACTCATGTTCGTCGTCTTCGACATCGAGACGGTCTTCCTCTATCCCTGGGCGGTGAGCTACGCGGGCCTGGGGGTCTTCGCGCTGATCGAGATGGTCATCTTCCTGGTGATCCTCTTCATCGGCCTGGCCTACGCCTGGGCGAAGGGGGTTCTGCGGTGGGTCTGACAACGTTCCTGGACGGCCTCGCGCACGCTGGGCTGCCGCTCCTGGCCCAGCAGCAGCAGGTCGAGTTGACCACGGCCACGGCGATACGCTGGGCGCTCTGGCTGCTGGTCGGGTTCTTCGGGATCTTCCCGGGCATCGTCGCCTACATGGTGTGGCTCGAGCGGAAGGTCGCCGCGCGGTTCCAGGACCGGATCGGGCCGAACCGGGTCGGGCCCCTGGGGCTGCTCCAGCCCATCGCCGACGCGATCAAGCTGATCACGAAGGAGGACATCGTCCCCCGGCCCGCGGACGCCTGGGTGCACCTGGCGGCGCCGGTGCTGGTGATCGTGTCGGCCTTCCTGGTGATGGCGGTGATCCCGTTCGCCGTGGGCCTGGCGCCGGTGGACCTGCCCTCGGGGCTCGTTTACCTGATCGCGGTCTCGAGCATCAGCCCGCTGGGCATCTTCCTGGCGGGCTGGTCCAGCCGCAACAAGTACTCGCTGCTGGGCGCGATGCGCGCCGTCGCGCAGCTCGTGTCGTACGAGGTGCCGCAGGTGCTCTCGACGATCCCGATCGTGCTCTGGGCCGGGAGCCTGAGCCTGGTGACGGTCTTCGATCGGCAGCTCGAGTTCGGCTGGTTCGCGTTCTCGCCGCCGGGCTTCCTCGCGTTCGTGATCCTCCTGATCGCCAGCATCGCCGAGGTGAACCGCACGCCGTTCGACCTGCCGGAGGCGGAATCCGAGATCATCGCGGGCTACCACACCGAGTACTCGTCGATGCGGTTCGGCCTCTTCTTCCTGGCCGAGTACCTGAGCGTCTTCGCCGTGAGCTGCCTGGCGACGGTCCTCTTCCTCGGCGGCGGCACGCCGATCCCGTTCGTCGGGTTCCCGGCCAACCTGATCGGCGACACGACCATCTCGCTGGTCTTCGCCGACCTGATCCTCGTGGCCGTCTTCATGGGCAAGGCCCTCTTCTTCATCTTCGTGATGTTCTGGGTCCGGGCCACCCTGCCGCGGATGCGGGTGGACCGGCTGATGAACTTCGCCTGGAAGTACCTGGTGCCCCTGAGCATCGTGAACATCCTGATCGCGGCCGTCTGGTACGAGCTGGTGATCCGCCCGGGGGCGCTGACACTGGCCAACTGGATCCGCGGGACCGTCGTCACGGGCGTCCTCGTGGTCCTGGCCGTCTACGTGGTGTTCCTCGTGAATCGAAGGCTGGCTGCGAAGGCGCCGCTGGGCTCGGAATGGCCCACCCTCGGGGCCGTCCGCGGGGCCGCCCGGCTCGGGCAGGCCGCGCGCTGAATCGGGGGCTCGAGTCCGCGGTCGTCCGGTGATCCTGGTGGTTCCTCAATCGAGAGCGGATCGGAGCGCAGAATCGTGGTCCAGTACGTCTTCCTGCTGGTTGCTGCCATCGGCCTCGCCGCGGCCCTGGGCACCGTCCTGGCACGCAACCTGGTTCACGCGGCGCTCTTCCTCGTGGCCTTCTTCTTCATGGTCGCCTGCCAGTTCGTCCTCCTCGAGGCGGAATTCCTGGCGGCCGTCCAGGTGCTGGTCTACATCGGCGCCGTGGCCATCATCCTGATGTTCGGGATCATGCTGACCCGGAACATCCAGGGCGACGACACGACGATCGTCGCCGGCGCCTGGAAGATCCCGGCGCTGGTGGCCGGGCTCTGCGTGTTCGCCATCCTGGCCTTCGGGATCAACAACGCGGTGGCCCCCCGCGGCCAGAGCGCCTGGACCGGCATCGCCGCCAGGCCGTCGATCGCCGCGGAGGAGATCGGCCCGCAGGCGGCCAGCCGCCGGGAAGCGGTCCATAACATGGCCCGTACCGTCGGCAAGGAACTGATGTCCCGCTACGTCGTCGCGTTCGAGGTCGCCGGGCTGCTGCTCACCGCGGCCCTCGTCGGGGCGATCGCCCTGGCGCATCGCGAGGAAGACATGCCCGAGCCCGCCGAGTTCCCCGGGCGTGCCGGCCGAGAGGCGGCCGGGAACGGCCCGCCCCGATCCCCCGGCCCCGCAATGGTCGCCGCCGGCGAGACTCGCCCCGGCTGAGCCCTCGACAGCGACCCGCCGCGCCGATTCTACCGACCACGGAACCCCGATCGCGAAGCCGAGATCCACGATGCCATCCGACATCCCCCTGAGCTGGTTCCTTTACTTCGCCGCCGCCTCCTTCTCGATCGGGCTCGTCGGTGTGCTGCTGCGGCGGAACGCCATCGCCGTGCTGATGGCCATCGAGATCATGCTCAACGCCGCCAACGTGAACCTGGTCGCGTTCTGGCGGTACGGCCCCGAGCCCCCGGCCGCCGGCCCGCTGCCCGGGGTCATGCTGGCGATCTTCGTGATCACCGTCGCCGCCGCCGAGGTCGCCGTGGGCATCGGGCTGATCCTGCTCTGCTACCGCCGCTGGCACGCGGCCGACGTGGACCGATACGACAGCATGTCCGGCTGACCTGACCCGACCCGGAGTCGCCTCGGCCGGCTCGCCGCGAATCCCGCCCCCTGGGGCCCCTGGATCATCTGGAAAGAGACGCGATGGATTCCAACCTGACGGGCATCGACTTCCGCGATTTCTGGTATCTGGCACCCGCGACGGTGCTCGCGGCCTGGGGGCTGCTGGTGCTGCTCGTCGACCTGGCCCTCGCCGGGAAGAGGTCGCCGGAGGCCCGCCGCCGGTCGATGAGCCTGCTCTCGCTCGTCGGCGTGGTCCTGGCCCTGATCGCCCAGGCCGTGCTGGTCCAGGCCCAGATCTCCTCCCACGGCGAGAGCCGCCCCGGCTGGCTCAGCTCCTCGCTCGCGGATTACTTCGCGAACACGGGGGGGACGATCTTCATGGGCACGCTCGCCGCGGACCCGCAGACCTGGATCTTCAACGTCCTGGTCCTGCTGCTCCTGGGGCTCACCATTTGGCTGTCGATGGCCTGGTCGTTCACCGCGGAGTGGGGCGAGTACTACGCGCTGCTGATCTGGGCGGCCGTCGGGATGATGCTGCTGGCCGCCTCGGAAGAGCTGGTCACCCTGTTCCTGACCCTCGAACTGATGACGATCTGCCTGTACCTGGCGACCGCCTTCGAGAAGACCCGGAGGCGCTCGGCGGAGGGGGGGCTGAAGTACTTCGTGTACGGGTCGGTGTCCTCCGCGCTCTTCCTCTTCGGGCTCAGCCTGCTCTACGGCCTCTCGGGGACGACCCAGTTCGAGGGGATCCGCCGGGTCCTCTCCTCCTCGAGCGTGACCGCCCAGGGCCTCTCCGGCAACGTCGCCGGGGCGACGGCGCTGCTCCTGCTGCTGGTCGGATTCGGGTTCAAGGTCGCCGCCGTGCCGTTCCACATGTGGGCGCCCGACGCCTACGAGGGCGCCCCCGCCCCGGTCTCCGGCTGGATCGCCACGGGTTCCAAGGTCGCCAGCTTCATCGCCCTCATGAAGGTCTTCCTGCACGCGGTGCAGCCCTGGTCGCACCCCTCCAACGAGCTGATGGGCCCGGGCTGGCTCGGGGTGATCGCGGTCGTCTCGGCGGTCACGATGACCTACGGCAACTTCGCGGCGCTGGCCCAGCGAAACCTCAAGCGGATGCTGGCGTACTCGTCGATCGCGCATGCGGGCTACATGCTGGTGGGCGTCGCCGCGGCCAGCGTCTCGACCCGCGGCGCCGAGGCCGCCGGCTCGGTGCTCTACTACCTCGCGGTCTACGCCTTCACCAACATCGGCGCCTTCGCCGTGGCCGCCTGGCTGGTCCGGGACAAGAAGACGGACGACATCGACGACCTCAACGGGCTCGGCAGGCAGGCCCCGCTGCTGGGCATCTGCATCGTGGTCCTGATGCTCTCCTTGATCGGGATCCCGCCGTTCGCGGGCTTCTTCGGCAAGCTCTACATGTTCATGGAGGCGCTCAATCAGCCGGCCGCGGGGACGCGGCTGACGCTGATCGGGCTGGTGGCCCTCGGCCTGTTCAACTCGGTCGTCTCGGCGTTCTACTACGTGCGGGTCCTGAAGGCGATGTTCCTCCGAGAGCCGTCGGGGACGAGGCGGCTGGCCGCCCCCGAACGGGCGATCGGGATCCCGATCGCCGTGGGGGCCCTCGTGGCCCTGGTATTCGGCCTCTTCCCCACGGGGCTGATGTCGGTGATGCAGGCGGCTGCGGTGCCCATGCTGACGGCCTCGGCGGGCAGCCTCTCGTCAACGATCTCGCCGGGCGGCGGGACGGGCTACGCCCCGCTGCCGATCGATCGCCGGGAGGCCGTGCCCGGTATGGCCGGGAAGGCTGCCGCCCCGGCCATGACGCCGGAGCAGAGGAAGGCCTACGAGGACCAGATGAAGGCGTCGATGGGCCGCACCTCACCCTCCCCCGGCGCACCCGCGGGCCCGTCGGGCAAGGCCCAGCCCAGGCCGGCCGCTCAGCCCTCGGAGAAGGGCGAGGCCCCGGCCACGAAGGCCGAGGCGGCTCCCAAGAACACCCCCTAGTCGAGTCAACGACACGCCGAGATCGGCGAGGAACGAGCGCCGCTCGCCCGGGTTCCTGGACCTTCATGACCGAGACCATCGATGGCGATCATCAACACCTTCGAGAAGTGCCTGGAAAGCCCCTACCTGATCGAGGACAAGGACGCACCGACCCGGATCGGTGAACTCCTCGCCAAGGCGGGCGACCGTCTCGAGGCCTCGGTGAACATCCAGACGACCGGCCAGGGCGACCCCGCCGACATCGTCTTCCTGGCCTACGAGGCCATGTTCTGCTGCCTCAGGGCCCTCGTCTACGCGAAGGGCTATCGCGAGATGGGGCTCCGCTGCCTGCTCCTGGCCTGCGAGCGCCTCTACGTCGCCCCCGGCCAGCTCGACGCCGATCTCATCCACAAGTTCGAACTCGCCCAGCGGCTCAAGCTCTCACCCGCTGACGCCGTCTCGGCCTCCTCCGCCTTCGTCAAGCGGACGCTCGAATTGCTCGGGCAATAGCACGGCGAGGAGAGGGCGCGATCGTCGGCCAACCGCGCGGTCAGGCCTGCCCGGCGAGCCCCGCCCGGATCTCGTCCATGGTCACGAGCCGGCGCTGGTCGATGGCCGCGCGCACGAGCAGGCCGGTCAGGGTCGCATCCCGCGCATCCCGGAGCGAGAGCGGCGGGGGCAGCCGTTTCTCGGCCCGGATCGAGGAGAGGAAATCCAGCAGGGCGAATCGGGTGTCGTTCTGCGCGCCGGGGGCCAGCGTCTCGCGGGGCCGCTGCCGGTCGCGAAAGGTCAACGAGCCGGTCGCGAAATCGAGGCCTCCGGCCTCGCCCATCACGCGGAGCGAGGAGCCGGTGAACCCGTCGTCGGCCGGGGCGATCCAGCTCTGAGTGAACGACGCGCGGAATCCGCCGGCCCATTCCAGCTCGACCGAGTAGTGGTCGGTCACGTCGCGATCCGGGTCGAGGCGGGCGAACAGTCCCTTCCGCCCCCAGCCGACGGCGCCGACGGGCAATCCCCCCTGGATCCAGTTCAGCACGTCCCAGATGTGCACCGCCTGCTCCACCATGAAGTCGCCCGAGCGTGCGCGACGCCCGAGCCAGCCGTGGGTGCCGGTGAGCGGCCCGTTGCTGCTGGTCCAGCTCCCCCGGGCCTCGATGAGCGGGCCGAGGTCGTGCTCCTTGATGCGCCGGACCCCCTCCTGGAATCGCGGATTGGAACGCCGCTGGAACCCCACGTGGACCGCGAGATCCGGCCGACTGCCGGCTTCCTGAAGGATCCGCTCGCAGCCAGCGGCGGTGAGCGCCATCGGCTTCTCGAGATAGACGTGCTTCCCGGCCGCGAGCGCCTGGCAGGCGACCGACTCGTGGAGGTCGCAGGGCAGGGCCGCCACCACGGCGTCCACGTCCGGTCGATCGAGGAGCCGCCGCGGATCCTCGAAGGCCTCGGGGCGGTGACGCTGGGCCTTCTCGACGATGCCCTGCCCGCGCTGCCGATGCTTCGGTTCCGGGTCGCAGATCGCGACGATCGAGGTCCCCGGGAGCTCGATCGCGGCCCTCAGCAGGGCCGTGCCGCGATTGCCGATGCCGATGAATCCCAGCCGGACGGGCGAGGAGTCGAGATCCGGGGTGCCGCCTTCCGCCAGGTTCCCCTGACTGATCGCGATCCCCGCCGCGGCCGAGCAGCTCAGGAATCGACGGCGATTCAGCGAGATGGGAGGCATGGCGGCAGTGATCCCGGAGGGGTTCGGGTCCGATGCAGTCAATCATCGCACGCGACGATGAACCAGAATGATCTTACCGCCCCGCGCGCCAGAAATCGACGGACGAGACCTTGGCGGTCCAGGCTCCCGGGTGCATCATGATCTCCTGCGGTTCCGGATGCTCCGTCGATTCGCGATCCCCGTGGAGACTCGCCCCGACATGCCACGCCTGATTGCCGCACCGAGCCGGGTCCGTGCCGCGGGGACGAAGCCGAAGCTGATCGACGAGTACGTCGGCCGCGTGAACTCGGCCCATTCGGACCTGAGCGTGGCCCACATGCGGAGCCCCGAGGGCTGGGTCGAGCCGGGCCAGACGCCCGAGTTCGACGAATACACGCTCGTCCTCGCGGGCTGCCTGCGGGTCGAATTTCGGGAGGGCTCGCTCGACGTGCGGGCCGGGCAGGCCGTGCAGGTGAGCCGCGGCGAGTGGGTCCGCTACAGCACGCCGGAGCCCGGGGGGGCCGAATACGTCGCGATCTGCCTGCCGGCCTTCTCGCTCGATGCGGCGCACCGCGACGACGAAACGGTCGCTGATTCAGCACTCAGGGCCAGGGAAGGCTGAACACCCCCATGATCGACACCCCGGTCGGACAGCCGATGAGAGAGAAGGTCTGCCTCGTCACCGGTGCGACCAGGGGGATCGGACTGGTGACCGCTTGCGAGCTGGCGCGCCTGGGCGCCTCGGTCATCGGCGTCGGGCGATCGGACGAGACCTGTGAGGCCGCCACCCGGCAGGTCCGGGAGCAGACCGGCTCCGCATCGGTCCGCTACCTGGCGGCGGACCTCTCATCGCAGGCCGAGATCCGCCGACTCGCCGCCGAGGTCCTGGAGAGCACGCCCCGGCTCGACGTGCTGGTGAATAACGCCGGGGCGATCTACCTGACCCGGCAGCAGAGCGTCGACGGCTTCGAGCTGACCTTCGCCGTCAATCATCTCGCCTATTTCCTGCTCACGAACCTGCTGCTGGATCGTCTCCGGGCCTCCGCACCGGCGAGGATCGTGAGCGTGGCCTCCGCGGCACATCAGGGCACTTCCCTCGACCTGGAGGACCTCGACGCAACCTCTGGCCGCTACAGCGGCTGGCGTGCCTATCAGCAATCCAAGCTGGCCAACATCCTCTTCACCCGCGAGCTGGCCCGCCGGCTCGAGGGGAGCGGGGTCACCGCGAACGCGCTCCATCCCGGCTACGTGAAGACCCAGATCTTCCGGGTCGAGGGCGTGGCCGGCTGGATGCTCAGGCGGGCCGCCGACCTCTTCGCGATCAGCCCGGAGAAGGGGGCCCGGACGTCGATCTTCCTGGCAACCTCGCCGGAGGTCGACGGGGTCAGCGGGCAGTATTTCGTCCGGTGCCGCGCGGTCCCCGGTTCGCCTCAATCCCGCGACCCGACCGCCGCGCAGAAGTTCTGGCAGGCGAGCGAGCAGTTCACCGGGCTGGCCTTACAGGCATGACGGCTGGACGATCGATGCTTCCCATGGAATCGATCACTGCTGTCCCTCGACAGGCCGCACGCCGCATGTCGGGCGGGTGGGCGGTCGGAGCCGGAAGCGTCAGCGACGGCCATTCCCCGCACGGCGATCCGATACGACCGTCGCTGACGCTTCCGGCTCAGAAGGTCCGATCGACCATTCGCAATGGATCAAGACGGGACGAGCGAATCGACCAAGCTATCCCAGCGGCCGCCCGAGGTGCTCCTGGGCGTGGACCTCGGCCTGATGACCGGGCTGGCCCTGTTCGGCGGCGACGGCCGTCTCCGCTGGTACCGCTCGCACCATTTCGGCAATCGCGACCAGCTGAGGAGGGGCGTTCACGGACTGCTGAGGGAGATCGAGGGCCTGCGGTGGCTGGTCCTCGAGGGCGGCGGCCCGATCTCGGATATCTGGGAGCACGAGGCGGCCCGGCGGGGCGTCGGGCTGATCAGGCTGAGCGCCGAGGACTGGCGGGCCGGGTTCTTCAGGCCGGGCGACCACCGCGACCGGAAGCGGGCGAAGGCGAGCGCGGAGGGGTTCGCCCGACGGGTCATCGACTGGTCGGGCGTCCGAAAACCGGCGAGGCTCGGCCACGACGCGGCCGAGGCCGTCCTGATCGGGCTCTGGGGCGTGATCCAGGTCGGGTGGCTGTCGGGCCCGCCGGTGCGGCCCTGAGCCGGTCGATCCGTCACCCGTGCCCGTCGCCTCAGGCCGTTCGCGGCTTCCCCGAATCCTGGAGTCGCTTCAGGAGCTGGATCTGGCCGGCGTGATAGACGTCGTGCGAGGCGATGCCGGAGATGAGCATCAGGTTGGTCACCTTGCCTCCCTCGGCCAGATCGAAGAGCTTCTCGCAAGGGAAACGAGCGACGGCGTCGCGGAGGATTCGGTGCTCGGTCTCAAGGATCTTGACGTAGCCCTTCCACGCGGCGAGATCCGGCGCCGGGGCGACGGCGAACCAGTTCGATCCCCTGAGCGGGAACGAGCCTCGCTCGTCGCGTCGGAGCCGGCGCCGGACGGCGTACTTCCAGTATGCGGCGTGGATGACGTGCTCGACGATCGAGTGCCTCGCGGGGGAGGGCCGCCATGCGACCTGCTCGACGGTGAGGCCCCGGATCGAGCCCTTCAGATTCGGGCCGTGCCAGGCCTTCCGTTCGTAGCTCTCGTCGAGCTGGTGGAGCAGGACCGCCAGCTCGGGCGCGAGCCTGATCGAGCTGCCGTCGTGCCTGGGAGCCGCCATGGACGGGCCATCCGGGAGCCGGGAATCGGAGCGTCCGCGAGACCCCGGATCTTGCCGCGCGCAGGGCTGCCCCGCAATGCCGCGGTCCTTGACCGGCTCGTCGGCCCGCCCCTATGATGATGACGCAAGGATGGGTATTCGAGAGCCGGGAAATGATGTCGCCATGCGAGTTTCCGTGGATTTTCAGGACGATCGGCTCGAACTCGAGCTGCCGGACGACGCGCTTGTCGCCGCCTGGAGCGGCCCCGAGGGCATGGGACAGGAAGCAGAGGGCGCGGCGTTCCGCGACGCGCTGAAAGCCCCTCTCGAATTCCCCCCGCTCCATCAGATGGTCGTTTCCGGCGATCGCGTCGCCATCGCGATCGATGATTCGAGCGAGGGCGTCCCCTCCCGGATCGCCGTGATCGCGGAGATCCTGGAGGAGTGCGGCGTGGCCCCCGAGGAGGTCACCGTCGTCGGCATGCCCGGGGTCAGGCCGGACCTGGGTCGGGAGCTCCCCGAGCGGCTGGCGTTCGAGCTCCACGATCCCGGCGATTCCTCGAACCTGGCGTACCTGGCGACCACGGGCCAGGGGCGTCGGGTCTACCTCAATCGGAGGCTCACCGACGCGGACGTCGTGATCCCGATCGGCCGGATCGGCTACGACCCCGTCCTCGGCTTCCGCGGCCCGTGGAGCGTCATCTTCCCGGGGCTGAGCGATCGGGAGACGCAGGCCGAGCACCGATCCTGGCTGACCGAGGAGCCCCACGCGAGGGCGGTGCCTCGGCCGCGCCTGGACGAGGTGCTGGAGGTGAGCTGGCTGCTGGGGACCGAGTTCCAGATCGGCATGATTCCGGCCGCCCGCGGTGTGTACCGGTTCGTCGTCGGGCGGACCCGGGCCGTCCGCGACCAGGGGGTCGCTGAGCTCGAACGCCTCTGGAGCTTCGTCGCCCCGACGCGCGCGGAATGCGTGGTGGTCGGGATCGGCGGAACCGGGCGCGAGTCGGACCTGGCCGACCTGGCCGAGGGCCTGGTCACCGCGTCGAGGGTCGTGCAGCACGGCGGCCGGATCGTGGCCCTGTCGCGGGCGGTCGGCCCGCTCGGCCCCGGGCTCCGCCGCCTCATGGACGCGGGGGACGTGAAGGACGCCTCCGCGGCCCTCCGGGGCCACGACGACGACCCGGACTCGGTCACGGCGCGGCAGCTCGCGCGGGTCCTGGGCTGGGCGGACGTCTACCTGATGAGCCGGCTCGAGCGGCAGACCGTGGAGGATCTCTCCATGATCCCGCTCGACTCTCTTGACGACGCGCGGCGGCTGATCTTACGCTCCGGCTCGTCCCTTACCGTCGCCAGGGCCGAATGGACGCGGGCGACGGCCGGTGACGAGTAGCCGGCGCCTGATGACCCTCACGGTCCCCGGCGGGATCCGGGCCCGGCCGGACTCCGCTCTTCAGCCCTCCGGGTGATTCGACGGTGACGATGTCTCGACACGCTGGATACTGGGCGGCGGCGCGCCACGTCGCGCTCCGCGATCAGACCCCCCGGGTCAGGCTCGAGATCACGGGGCCGGATCGCGCGAAGTTCCTCCACAACCTGACGACCAACGAGGTGAAGCGGCTCCCCGCGGGGCGGGGATGCGAGGCGTTCGTCACCAGCCCTCAGGGCAAGATCCTTGCATTCGTCAATCTTCTGATCCGCGAGGACGCGATCATCGTCTCCGCGGACCCGGCCGGCCTGACCGCGGCCCTGCCTCACTTCCAGAAATACGGGGTCTTCGACGAGATCGGCATCGAGGACCGGGGCGGCACCACGTTCGAGCTCCACGTCTCCGGGCCGCACTCGGAGGAATTAATCCGGCGCTGCGGCGGTCCGGTCCCGGAGCCCTCGTCCCTGTCCCACGCGGCGGGGTCGCTCGCGGACTGCCCCGTGCTCGTGTGGCGAGACTCACCCACCGGACGCCCCGGGCTGACGGTCATCGGGCCGCGGGCCTCCGCGGGGAAGGTGGCGGGCCTGCTCGAGGCCCAGGGCCGGGACCTCGGCCTGGAGCGGGCCGGCGACGAGGATTTCGAGGCCCTGCGGATCGAGGCTGGCACCCCGGTCTTCGGGCTGGACCTCACGGAGAAAAACCTGCCCCAGGAGGCCGGCCGCGACGAGACGGCGATCAACTTCGTGAAGGGCTGCTACCTGGGGCAGGAGACCGTCGCGCGGATCGACGCGCTGGGGCACGTGAACCAGGTCCTCAAGGGCCTGCGGTTCCCGAACGGCGAGACGCCGCCCGCCCCGGGCACGGCGATCGACGAGGGCGGCCGGAGGGTGGGGGTCGTCACCTCCTCTGCGTTCTCGCCCGGCTGGGACGCCCCGATCGCGCTGGCGATGATCCGCACTTCGCACGCGAGCGTTGGCAACACGCTCGTCATCGGCGAGAATGAGGCGACGGGGCGAAACGAAGTCGTCGCCACGGTGACCGACCTGCCGATGCTGCCCCCGACGCAGTGAATCCCTCCTCAGCGACGGTCCCGCCCCGCGCCGGCCGCCCCCCGGGCTCCGCCGCGAGCCTCCCTCCCGCTTCGCGTGGCCGGCTCAACCGACCAGAGATCCGAGCTCATGAGACACCTGTGCATCCACGGCCATTTCTACCAACCGCCGCGCGAGAACCCCTGGCTGGGGGTCGTGGAGGTCCAGGACTCCGCATCGCCGTTCCACGACTGGAACGAGCGGATCACCCACGAGTGCTACGCCCCCAACACCCGGGCGAGGCTCGTGGACGGGCAGGGCAGGATCATCAATCTGATTAATAATTATGCGTGGATCAGCTTCAACATCGGCCCCACTCTCCTGCAGTGGATGAGCGTCTCCGCCCCGGAGGTGCTCCGGGGGATCGTCGAGGCCGACCGGCTCAGCCAGGAGCGGCGCAGGGGGCACGGCAATGCGCTGGCGCAGGTGTTCAATCACATGATCCTGCCGCTGGCGGGCGCGCGGGACAAGCGGACCCAGGTCCTCTGGGGGATCGCCTCGTTCCGCCACCACTTCGGCCGGGACCCCGAGGGGATGTGGCTGGCGGAGACGGCCGTGGACCTGGCGTCGCTGGAGGCGCTGGCCGAGGCGGGGGTCCACTTCACCGTGCTCGCCCCGCGGCAGGCCCGACGCTGGCGGAAGGTCGGCGAAAAGGGCTGGACCGAGATCCCCGGCGGCATCGATCCCTCGCGTGCATATCTCTGCCGCCTCCCGTCCGGCCGCTCGATCGTGCTCTTCTTCTACGACGGGATCGTGTCCCAGCAGATCGCCTTCGAGCGGCTGCTGGACCACGGTGAGCGGTTCCTGGGGAAGCTCTACCAGGGCTTCGACGCCCGGCGCGAGCATCCCCAGTTGATGCACGTGGCGACCGACGGCGAGAGCTACGGCCACCACCACGCGCACGGCGACATGGCGCTGGCCTATGTCCTGGAGCGGCTGGCGAAGGACCCCTCGGTCCGGCTGACCAACTACGGCGAGTTCCTCGAGCTTCACCCCCCCGAATGGGAGGTCGAGATCCACGAGAATAGCTCGTGGAGCTGCGTCCACGGCATCGAACGCTGGCGCGCCGACTGCGGCTGCAAGAGCCGCGGCGACTGGCACCAGAAATGGCGGGCCCCGCTCCGCCTGGCCCTCGATGCGCTCAAGGAACAGCTCGACCACCTCTTCAGCACGCGCGGCCGCGAGTGCTTTCCGAACCCGTGGGCGGCCCGCGACGCCTTCATCGAGGTCGTCCTGCGGCCCGGTGAGCCCGACGTGCTGGAGGAGTTCCTGCGCAAGTTCGGCCACGCCGACCTCGACCGGGCCCAGACGGCCGACGCGCTGCGCCTCCTGGAGATGCAGAAGGACGCGATGCTGATGTACACGTCGTGCGGCTGGTTCTTCGACGAGATCAGCGGCCTGGAGACCGTGCAGTGCCTGCAATACGCCGCGCGGTCGCTCGCGCTGGCCCGCCAGTTCGGCCGCGAGCTCGAGCCGGCCTTCGTGGAGGGGCTCGCCGCCGCGCCGAGCAACCTGCCGCGGTTCGGCGACGGGGCGGGCGTCTGGGAGCAGGTCGTGCGTCCGCTGGTCGTGGACCTCGATCGGGTGCTCGCCCATCACGCGATCAGCCTGATCTATCGCTCGCCGGACGACGTGGAGACGGATCGGGTCTATTCCCATGAGATCCAGATCCTCGACCAGGAGGTCCGCTCCAGGGGCAACGGCCACCTCGCGGTGGGCCGCCTGAGGGCGCACTCGGTGCGGACCTGGAACGAGGCGGAGACCTGCTTCGTGGTCGTCCACTTCGGCGGGCTGGATTTCCACGCGGTCCTGGGGCAGGGGCTGGATCCGGACGCGTACGAGCTCTTCAAGGCACGCCTGCTGGCCACGTACCGGGCGGGATCGCTGGCGGACGTCATGACGCTGGTCAACGGCGAGTTCCCGGGCCGCCCCCATCGCCTCGACGACCTGTTCAAGGACGAGCAGCGGCGGGTGATCGGCATCGTCCTGGCCGACCGGTTCGAGGACTACGAGCGGGCGTTCGAGCACCTGGCGAACCAGGACGAGGACGTGCTGAACCGGCTGGGGCAGATGAACTACCCGATCCCGAAGCCGCTCCGAGCGGCGGCCTCCTCGTTCATCGACCATCACCTCGTCTCGGGGATCGCCCGGCTGGAGCGGGGCGACGAGGTGAACCTCTCGGAACTCGAACACCTGCGCGAGCGCGGCCGGGCCTGGGGCTACCAGCTCGAGACGGCCGTGCTGGAGAAGACGCTCGCCGAGGCGCTCGGCCGGACGCTCGGCAAGATCCGGCCGGAGGCGGACCTGGCATCGGTCGTCTCCCGGGCCTCGCTCCTGCTGGACGCCTGTGCGTTGCTCGAGATCAAGCCGCCCCTGTGGCAGATCCAGAACCAGTTCCTCGGCGCCTATCTCGGGCTGGCGAGCGGCAACGCGATGGAGGCCCCCCTCCAGAAAGCCTTCGCGGATCTGGCGACCCGGCTGAACATCAGCCCGAGCCTGCTCGGGTGGCGTCCCTGATTCCAGTCCACCCTTGTTGGCGATCGTTGGGCGGCGTTCCCGATCGAGTGAGTCAGGCTCACCGGCCATCCGAGTAAGGGCGTCGACTCACGGCCCGGACGGACACGCCAGAGAAATGCACGCATTGAACAACTGGCTCGAAGGGGTCCGGACCGGTAAAAAAAAAAGGCGTGCCGCACTGGCGGCACGCCTCGATGTTTCGCGAAATCACCCGAAACACGTCGTTCAGCGACGTGCACCCACGAGCTTCGCCGCGGAGGAGTGAACGTCCGACGACGCGTCGTCCCTGAGCCCGTCTTCGGGGATGCTGGCGATCTGGATGAACGTCAGCGGCCCGGGAACGAGGCCGGGCTGCTCGAGCACGAGCAAACCGTAGGGAGAGTTCGTCTTCGAGCGAGCAGGCCGATCCGCGTCCGTCCGGTTCAGGCGGCCGCGGACGACCGACCCCGAACAGGTCACCTGGACGAGCGGATGATCAGTTCCCTGGCGCCGGCGGATTTGGGTGAGGATCGCCTGGCACTGTTCAAATGTCATCGTTCAACCTTCCTGGCTAGCGGCGAACCGAGGCCGAGGTCAGTGTCTTACCGGACATCGGAGCTCACCACGCGGCGGTCGGGCCATCCTGCCCCGACTGGAGGAGAGGTCGCGCGGCATGGTTCGCAATAGCGGGCCCATTGTTGAGATCGGACAAGAAGGGTCAAGACCGACACACAAGCCTCTTCACGATCCGAGTTGACCCCGCGGCGGTTTTCTGCAAGAACTCGGCACGCCGGGGGACCGATATAAGTATACTACTGCGACGCCGCCTCGATGTTCAAGGTGGCGTATGCTGATGTTTCCTCAGGACGAGGAGTCGCGGATGGGCATGGACACGCCCCAGTCGCAGAAACTACGCGCCGGTGCCCTTCCTCACCGCTGGACGCGCGTCGACGACCCCGACTCCGAATCCGTGGTGGCGTCGTTCCCGACGGTCATCGCCGGCGGCGGCCCGGCGGGGCTCACCGGCGCCTACGAGTTGACCCGGAACGGGCACCGCTGCGTGGTGCTCGAGGCCGACCCGAGGCTGGTCGGCGGGATCAGCCGCACCGACGAGTACAAGGGCTACCGGTTCGACATCGGCGGCCACCGGTTCTTCTCCAAGAGCAGCGAGATCAACGACCTCTGGCGAGAGATCCTGGGCGACGCGTTCATCACCCGCACCCGCCTGAGCCGGATCTACTACGACCGCAGGTTCTTCGACTATCCGCTCAAGCCGGTCAACGCACTGCGGGGCCTGGGCGTCTGGCGGTCGGCCCGGATCATCCTCAGCTACCTCCGGGCCAGGCTCCGGCCCATCGAGCCCGAGCGGAGCTTCGAGGACTGGGTGGTGAACCGGTTCGGTCGCGAGCTTTTCGACATCTTCTTCAAGTCCTACACCGAGAAGGTCTGGGGCATGTCGACGTCGGAGATCTCGGCAGACTGGGCGGCGCAGCGGATCAAGGGGCTGAGCCTCACCAAGGCGGTGCTGAGCGCCCTGGGGCTCGGACGGAGCCGGCGCGGCGGCGAGGTCATCAAGACGCTGATCGACGAGTTCCAGTATCCCCGCCTCGGCCCCGGCCAGATGTGGGAGGCGGCCAGTGCCCGCGTGCGAGCCCAGGGCGGCGCCGTCCACCTCGACCGGAAGGTCGTCCGGGTCGAACACGACGGCTCCGCGGTCACGGCCCTGATCGGCCGCGCCGCCGATGGGCGATCGACCCGGTACGTCGGGGCGAACTTCCTGTCCACGCTCCCGATCCGCGAGCTGATCCGCGCCATGGACCCACCGGCCCCGGCCGAGGTGCGCGCCGCCGCGGAGTCGCTCCGCTACCGCGACTTCCTCACCGTGGTCCTGATCGTCGACCGCCCCGAGACCTTCCCGGACACCTGGATCTACATTCACGAGCCCGAGGTCCGAGTGGGACGCATCCAGAATTTCAAGAACTGGTCCCCCGACCTCGTGCCGGACTCGTCGCGATCAAGCCTCGGTCTGGAGTATTTCTGCTTCGAGGGCGACGACCTCTGGAGCCGGTCCGACCAGGAGCTCCTTGAGCTGGGGCGTCGCGAGATCGACGCGATCGGGCTGGTCCCCGCGTCGGCGGTCATCGACGGCTGCGTCGTGCGGATGCCGAAGGCGTATCCGGTCTACGATGACGCCTACCAGGCCCACCTCGCCGTCATCCGTAACTGGCTGGCGAAGCTCGGCAACCTGGAACTCGCGGGCCGCAACGGCATGCACAAGTACAACAACCAGGACCATTCCATGATGACCGCGCTGCTGGCGGCGCGGAACATCCTCGGCCTCGGCCGCTACGACACCTGGAAGGTCAATACTGACGCGGAGTATCACGAGGAAGGCGGCGACGAGGGCAACCCGGCGGGCCGTGCGGTACCCCGGCGGGTGAGCTCAGGGGCCGCCTGACGATCGATCGATCGTCCCGGCGGCCTCGCCGCGCCGCCGTCAGAACTTCTTCAGGGCCGTGGGCTCGTCGGGGAAGATCTCGAAGAGGCGGTCGAACTGCGCGACCTTGAACGCGTCCATGACCGGCGGACGCAGGCAGCAGAGCCGGACCCGACCCTTGGCGTCCTTCAGTTTTCGCTGGAGCCTCACGAGCTGGGCCAGCATCGCGCTGGACATGTAGCCGGCGTTATACAGGTTGAGGAGCACCTTCTTGTAGCTCTTCGCGTCGATCAGCTCGAACAACTCCCGGGCAACCCCATCGACCTTCTCTCCTTCCATCATGGAGGCCGACTCCTGGAACATGATGACGGCGACTCCATCCACCTCCTTGACGGTCAGGTAATGAAAGCCAGGATTCCCTGAAAGCATCGAAGGAGCTCCGATTCAAGAGTCGAGCCGGGGCAGATCTGGCATGCGGACGCCTCGGCGGGGCAGTCGCCAACCGCCCCTCTTCCCCGGACTTGCGCCCATTCAGCGCCATCCTGACACTATAACGCGGACGACGGGATCCATCCAAGGGAAACGGGATGCCGCCGGTCCGAGCGAGGCCGTCCGCGCCATGGCCAAGGTCCGCCCGCGGCCGATCGACCACGACCGCGGAGTTTCCGGACGCATCAGCGGGCGTCAGACGGATCCTCCGGGGCTCATTCGAGCCGCCGGGACGGCATGGACTGTCCACTCCGAAGAGAGCGAACGCTGTGCCAGTGGCCACGGAGGCCCTCGACCGGCTGCCGGGAGCGACTGTCGGCGTCCTCCCCCGGGGACGGTTGCGACCGAGAACGCGCGTCCACCTCGCCGAAGAGGTCGCAAGACGGCCCTCTCACCTGTCCCGAGCAACTTGGGTAGACTGGGTCCGCGACGGGAAGACGGAGTCAATTCGCGTCGGCCGAGGATCGCCTCGCCCGGGTCCCTTTTCGAGCGACACGACATGCGTTTCACCTGGCTGCTGCTTGCCCTCGTGCAGGTCCCGAGGCCGACCGCCGAGACGCCGCTGTTCAACGGCAAGGATCTCGAGGGCTGGGTCGCGGAGGGAGTGAGTCAATTCGAGCGGGATGGCAAGACGCAGCCGGTCTGGTCGGTGAGCGAGGGCGTCCTGAAGTGTACCGGGAAGGGGTTCGGCTTCCTTCGCTACGGCCGCCGGGAATACGGCGACTTCGCCTTCCACGTCGAATTCCGCATGGCGCCGAGGGCCAATACCGGGATCGGCATCCGGACCGGTCCCTTCGATCCCTTGCGGTCGCGGGCGACCCGGCCGTCGTTCTACAGTTACGAGATCCAGTTGATCGATGACGCGGGCAAGCCCCCGACAACTCACTCCAGCGGTTCGCTCTACCGCTACGTCGCGCCCAGGCGCAACGCCATGCGTCCGGCCGGAGAATGGAACGAGATCGACATCGAGTGCGTCGGTCCGAAGATCAGGATCACGCTCAACGGCGAGCGGATCATCGATCAGGATCAGAGGGACGTGGAGGCCCTGCGGAGCAAGCCGCTCAGGGGCCACGTGTGCCTTCAGAACCACGGGGGAAACGTCGAGTTCCGATCGGTCCGGATTCGCGACCTCTCGGCGGGCACGCCAGAGTGAGCGGCCCGGCCCGGCCGACCCCCGAAAGCCGGGGAAATCACGTCCTTCCGGGCCCGCGACATTGAGATTGTGGGACTCCTGAAAATCCGCTATACCCCCCTCGGCCGCACACCTGCGCGCCGTCCAGTCCGCACGCCACGAACGACCTCGAATGCGACGGTCGAGGCCAGGCGTCCTCGTCCCGAGCCGGAGTCGCAAACCGACGATGAAGCCGAAATTCATCATTGTCAACAACGGGATGACCGGGCTTCGGGGGCACTACTACGAGACCGGCGTGTCGATCGCCCGCGAGGCGCAACGGCAAGGCTTCCACGCGCTCATGGCGACCCATGCGCTGTGCCAGGCGAGGGATCTCGCCCCCTCGATCGACTTCCTGCCGATCTTCCGCGTGGACCACTGGGGGGGCAAGGTCTCGGAGAACGTCCCCGGCCTTCAGTGGCTGAGCCTGGACCGGAGAGCCATGCGCGAGACGCCCATCGACGACGTCGTCGCAGGGCGGGCGACGATGAGGCAATATCTCCTGGCGCGGTTCAATCAGGCGGATTCGGTCTGGCCCGGGTCGCTGTCGCTGAGTCAACGAGCCCGGATCAGGGAACTCGCGAGGCAGATTGTCCCCCCTCTGGCGGTCGAGCCGGTTCGCAGGATCCTGGCCCGGCGACACCTGGCCAAGAGGGCGCTCCGCGGCCTGACTCCGCCCTTCCTCTATCGCTGGCTCAAGCGGGTCATCCTGGGGAGGCATACCGACCCGGCGTGCTCGTCCGTCGCCGCCGGCCGATCCGAGTCCGGAAACGGGTCGAACTCGCCGGAAGTCCGGATCCAGCGATACCTGGCATCCGCCCTGATGCACGACTCGCCCGAGGAGTTCCGCCTCTGTCATCTGTTCCGTACGGACATCGAGCGGCTGCTCTGCCTCACGAACGCAGGCCCCGGCGACCACGTCTTCCTGCCCACGGCGCACGGCCGCGAGGCGTACGCGATCCGGCGGTTGATCCACGAGCTCGGCGAGGAGCACGCCCCGACCTTTCACCTCGAGTTCCGGCATGCGGTCGCCCTCGACGAACCTGACCGCAGGCGGCAGGAGCCGGGCGTCCTTCGCTACACCCAGGTGCACGAGGCATACTTCGACGCCTGCCGCGGCTACGAGGACACCGGCCGGATGAGGTTCTACACCGACACCGAGGAGCTTGCGGCCGACTACGGCCGCCTCAGCGGCTTCGCGTTCACGGTCTTGCCGATCCCGTTCCGCGCGGAGCTCATCCCGGTCGTCCGGGAGGCGGACCAGCCTCGCGCTCCTCTCCGGGTACTCTTCCTGGGCGACGTCCGCGAGGAGAAGGGCTTCCAGCTGCTGCCGGGGCTGGTGCAGGCGCTCTTCGACGATTACGTCCGGACCGGCAAGGTCCGGTTCATCGTCCAGGCCAGCATCCATGAGGACGAACCCTCACGGCTCCTCCGCCAGGCGGTCAAGGAGCTGGAGGAGTTCGGCCCGGCCCATGTCGAGCTGGTCGGCCGCGAGGGGTTCCTCCTGCCGGCCAGATACTACGAGTTGCTGGCCGGCTCCGACCTGGTGCTCTGCCCGTACGAGGCGCGGATCTACCGGGCGCGGAGCTCCGGGATCATGGCCGAGGCCATCATGGCGGGGAAGCCGACCGTCGTGCAGGCCGGGACCTGGCTGGCGACCCAGCAGGCGGCCGGATCGGGCGAGACCTTCACCGATAAGGCCTCGCTCGCCGACGCGGTCTGCCGCATCTGCGACCGATACGCCGAGTACCGTGAACGGGCGCGGCTGGCCCGGATCGACTGGCAGGCCGTCCATTCCCCGGCCCGGCTGCTGGCCCGACTCCTCGAAACCGATCGGGCCCGAGCCGCGAACGCCGCCTGAGCGATGCGATCGGCGAGCGTTCTCGCACGTACCCGGGGCGGATCAGTGCCGGGAGCGTGAGCGACGACCTTACCGACCCGGCGGTGGGCTCAGGCGGCAACCTCGTGCGAGCCGATCAGGCCCAGCGACTCCATCACGCGGTCCATCTTCCGGAAGTACTGCTCCCGGCTGAAGTGGGACAGGTAGTACGCCTTCGCCCGGCGCTGGAGCAGGCGCCGCTTCTCCTCGGAGTCGAGCAGCCCGAGGATGACCTCCGCGGTCCCGCGCGGGTCCGATTCCATGTCGATCCGGACGAACGCCCCGGGCTCGTCGACGAGGCCCCTGCAACCCATGGGGGTGGTGACGACGGCCCGGCCGTGCGCCAGGCACTCGATCGTCTTGATGGAGAGGCCGCTGCCATAGAGGATCGGGATGATCACGATCCGCGACCGGGCGTAGCAATCCTCGAGGTTCCCCGAGACGTAGCCGAGCTTCGTGACCTGATGGTCCTCGAACTCGAGGGCGTCGCAGACGGACCCGACGACCGCCACCCTGATCCCGCGGCTCCTCAGGAAGGGCAGGTAGATCTGCCTGTAGAAGTGGGTGAATCCTCGAGTGTTCATGTGGGCGTTGCTGCCCACGAAGATCAGGTCGTAGGACTCCTCCGGACGGCCCGCGGCCGACGGCCCGTCGGACTCGACCTCCCAGGGCATCATCGGCGGGACGGTGAACAGCCGGGCGCGCGCGGCTGATTCGGCCTGTCGCCGCTCGTCCTCGTTGATGAACAGCACCCCGTCGAACAGCCGGAACAGCTCGCACTCGATGTCCAGGAGGAGGGACTTGCGGGCCGTCGCCAGCGCGTCGACGCAGGGGTCCCCTTCCTGTTCATTGTAGGCGAACGCCTCGGACATCAGGTCGAGCGCCTCGAGGACGCGCTTGCATCCTGCGGGAAACGCCTCCAGCAGCGGCGCGGTGAAGACATAGTTCGTGAAGAAGAGGTCATAACCCTCGCCGGCGATCGTCCGGAACGCGTTTGACTCGGCGATCTGCTGATGCGCGAAGAGCTGGCCTCTCAGGGTGAGCGGGGCAATGGGGTGATCGATCAGGCGGATCGACCGCACCCAGGGGTAGAGCGCCTCGAACGACCTGGCCTGGTGGGCCCGGGGTGCCTTGTCGGCGATGAGGCAGTCCACCTCCCATCCGCGGTGCCGGAAGTACTCCAGCTGGTTCGATGCGATGACATCGGCGCCGCAGCTGATCGGGGCGAAGGATCCCCAGTTACAGTAGTGGAGCACACGCATGGACGAGCCCTTCGCAGATGGGGTCAGCTCGGTCGGGAATGATCGCCGGTGAGGTTCCCGCCGGATGAGTCGGCCGCCGGGGCGGGGGCGAGGCGTCAGGCCGAGAGCCGATCCGTCTCGGGATCCCGATAGACGCGGTTGAACAGTGCGACCCGGCCATGAAGCCCGCCGCGATCGGCCCGCTCGTTCTCCACGGGCAAGAGCCCGGACAGCCGGCGAAGGAGCTCCGCCGGCCCGAGACACCCACGCCGATGCTCCTCCAGCAGGGCAGCCACCGCCAGGGGCTCGGGGGGCCGCGAGAGCAACAGCTTGCAGGCCCCGAGGATGTCCTGCTCGGTCACCGGCCCGTGCATTCCCCGACGCAGCGCATCGAGCCGCCCGGGGCCGTCCCAGGCTTCGTGGCCCTCCCCGGCCGCGACGGGTCCCTCGTCGTTCGCGAGACGGCCCGGTGCCCCGAGCTCGGAACGGGTCCGCTCGGACTGCTCGACCATCGTCGCCTTCAGGCTCGAAACCTGAGACCGGATCAGCTCGTGGAGGAGCTCCGAATCGCGAGCCATCGCGGCCCGCGTCAGCTCCGCCTGCACGGCGAGGCAGGTGCGGGTCCGATCGAACTGCACGCCCGATAGCAACCCGGTAAGGCGATGCAAGGCCTGGGAGGCGCGCCTCGATTGGACCTGAATCCGCCGCCGGACCGCCCGCGCGGGGCCGTCCAGGCCGCAGGCCTTGAGCAGCCGCTTCAGGGCGTTCCTGGACCGCTGGATGGTGGTGTTCAGCACGATTCCTCCTTGCTCATCGGCGGGGCGTCACCCCGGATCCGATCCCTGCCTCGGGTCCCGGCCCGTTGGGACGAACCGCGGGCCCCATCATCGGTCAGTGCTGGAGTTGCCCCGGCATCCCACCCAGGGGAGCGGCCTGCTCATGGGAGCCGGCGAGTGCCGTGGCCCGCGGAGCGTCCCGAGGCGTTCGTCCCGCGGGCTCCACGTCCCGACGTCCATCTACCAGCAACTCGAGGATCTGGTCCTCGAGGGCGTCGGTCATCCGCTCCCACGTGAACGAGCCGGCCCAGTCACGCGCCTGATCGATTCGGCGAGCGCGCTCGCTCGGCGCCAGGGAGAGCGCGTGGCTCACGGCGGCGGCGATCGACCTGGGATCGTGCGGGTCGCAGTAGAAGGCGTGCTCGCCGCCGACCTCGGGCATCGACGACAGCTCGGAGGTGACGACCATCACGCCGGCCGACATGGCCTCGAGGATCGGCAAGCCGAAGCCTTCCCAGAGCGACGGAAACACGAAGACGTCGCACTGACGCAGCAGACTTGCCAGGTCCTGATCCGGCAGATAGCCCGTGTACATCACGTCGACGTGCTGCCTCGCCTGGTCCTCGAGGAAGCCGTAGGGCGAGGAGGTCGGGCGGCCTCCGATCAGGAGCAGTCGAATGCGGTCGGAGCCTGCGTGCGATTCGAGGAACCGGCAGGCCCGCAGCATCCCCGACTGGTTCTTGCGCGGCTCGAGCTGGCCGACCATCGCGACGGTGGGCCTCGTCCCGCCGGAGGGGGCCTGGCGGCTCGCCTCACCGTCGACCGGCAGGAACCGCGCGCGGTCGTGCCCCAGGTAGAGGACGCGACTCTTCCGCTCGCTCCCCGGATAGAATGAGCTGAGGTCCCGACGCGAGGATTCGGAGTCGCAGAAGATCAGGTCCGAGCGGGAGACCATCCGCCCCACGGCGCGAAGTACCGAGACGGGTCGTCCTTCTCGTCGATCCGGAACGGGATGGCGTCGTGAAAGACGCCCACCATCCGGCAAGGGTAGAATTCCGTCGGCCAGTCCCAGATGGACTCGTAACACTCGAAGCTCAGGATCGCGTCGAGCTCACGGATCGAATGAAACTCGCGGCATCCGTCACCTGCCGAGGGAGGCCCCCGGTCGGAGACGATCGGAGTCTGCCCGAGCCACTGCCCCAGCGGGGCCGTGGAGAAAACGATGTCATGGCGATGGTAGCACGGCTCGGAAAGGGCGATCAGTTCCACGCGATCGGACCCGGCCCAGCACTCCGCGACCGCCCGTGCAACGCGGACGACCCCCCGCGGCTCCATGTCGCTCAGCCTGGCCATGGGGAGGCCGATCCTCGGGACGCGTCTTGGAGCCATCGGCACACCCTCTGACGAACCAGCGAATAGACAGATTATACTTGTTCTTTTACTTGATGAATTTGCGCCGCCTAGATCGCCTTCGAGTACCGCGAGCGCGTCCCTTCGAGAAGCCCGATGAGGCGATCCGGATTGTGGAACTGCCGCCAGAGCGTAGCCCGCTCCGCCGCGGCGACGGCGTGCGGAAGGGGATCCCGGACGATCTCGAGCACGGCGTCGCTGAAATCCTCGCAGTCGAGCGGGCTGAAGGACATGCCGCCGAGATAGCGCCCCAGCTGGGTGGAGAGCCATGTGCCCTTCGGGACGACGACGATCTTGCCGCTGCCCATGGCCTCGGAGAAGACTCCGGAGGTCTGCGAATGGTAGTTGTCGGTCGTGTAGGGCAACGCGACGATGTCGAGCCCGGCCATGAACTCGCCGTACTGCCGATCGTCCATCGTCTCGTGGTAGAGGGTCACCGAGGGGTGACGCAGCCCGCTCATCGTCCGGCGGTAGAACGGCGCGAGCGGGTCGCCGCAATGGGCGTGGACGTGCAGCTCGAACGACCGGGCCATCTCCCGCTCTTCGGCGCGTGCGAGCAGCCGCGGGAGAAGGTCGAAGCCCTTGTTCGCCCGGGCCTCGCCCACGTAGCCGACCCGCGGCTTCCGGCCGGAGCGAAGACGGTCCAGCGTGTCGCGTTCACCGCCATGGACCCTGGCGTGCGGGATGGGCGCGAGAAGGAAGCGCAAGCACGGATTGATGAGGGAGAACTCGGCGACCAACTCCTCCGAGTCGGCCATCAGGATGAAGTTGTCCCTGCAGGGGCTCGCCTCGATGCGGGCGAACGCCTCGCCATAGTGGCGCTCCCAGCCGATCGAGGTCGTGGGGTCCGGGAAGGCCGTGAAATGGAGGATCAGGGCCGTCCCTGGCCGCGACCACGCCGGCAGGGCCTCCTGCCAGTCGACGACGCCCCGGAGCGGCCAGTGTCGAAGGGTGTTGATGACCAGCAGGTCCCGATCGTCGATCCGGAACTCCTGCGAGACGCGAAGGAGGTCGTCGAGGATGGCCCGCTCGTGGATCCGCCGCGTCCGCCCGTCGGTGCCGAACCGGGTGTCGCACCAGAGCCGGAATGCGGGGACGACGCCGTGCTCGTCGCGGAGGGCCGCGTCAACGGCCTGATTGCCGAGGATCACGACCTCATCGCCCCGATCGCGCAGGGGGACGGCGAGCGAGGCAAGGTATTCGTAACAGTGCCCGCTGTATGAGATGAGTGATGGATCAGCGAGGAAGATCCTTGCCATGCCCGATCCTGAAGGATTATCAATCGTCAAAGAGCTCAGATTCGGAGCCTACGGAACCGATACTCAGTCGCGAGAGGTAAACCGATCGGCGCGTCCGAGATCCGCGGGCGCCGGTCGGTGCGATCGCGCCGAGCACGACCGGGGGACTTGTACAGGGGACCGCGGAGTCGGTCAATGCGAGAACTCCCCGGCTCCCGGACCGTCCGGTTCACCGGGGCCGAGGGTCGGCTTGACCGTCCCTTCCTGGTCATGCTAGGATCCCCCCGCTTCGCGGGGCCCCCAGTCGCCACGCCCGGTCCGGGGTCGGCGGCCGTTCCGGCCTGCTCGCGGCTGAGGTTCCTCATCCTCTCAACGGGGCAAGCATCTCCCGTCGCCCCGAGATTCGATCGAACGGCCTGCGGCCTGGCCCGTCCCACCGGGCGAGCGGTTG
>JAXMBE010000033.1:0-86574 GCA_046349995.1 Isosphaeraceae bacterium
GACCCGCCCCTGCTCGTCCTTGTTGAGCCGGTGCACGCCCCGGTCGTTCGGCGAGGGGACGTGTTGATCCTCGGGATACTGGACCGTGATCGCCTTCTTCTGGAAGGCGACCCCGGCCATGTGCCGCGCCGTGACTCCCAGCCCCTCGAAGATCTGGGGGAGGAAGAACCTCTCGGCGAGGGTCAGCCTCGGCGGGTCGATTCGCTTCAGCTTCGGGTCATCGGCTCGCACGCTGCGGGCTCCTTCGTCTCTCGGCGATGCGGTTCAACCCCGGGAATAGACCAGTTGCACGATCGCGGCCGTCGCCACGAGGTTCACGAGCGCCAGCGGGATCATCGACTTCCAGGCCAGGTCCATGAGCTGGTCGTAACGGAACCGGGGCAGCGTCCAGCGGACCCACATGATGAAGAAGATCACCAGCGCGACCTTGGCCAGCAGGACCAGCACCTTGAACGCCGCGCTGAGGAATCCGGTCTGGTTCTGGTCGAGCACGAACGGCAGGTCCCAGCCCCCGAAGAAGAGGATCACCGTGAGGAAGCTCACCGTGATCACGTGGAGGTACTCGCCGAGGAAGAACATGCCGAACTTCATGGCCGAATATTCGGTGTGGAACCCGCCGACGAGCTCCTGCTCCGACTCCGGCAGGTCGAACGGCAGGCGATTGGTCTCGGCGAAGGCGCTCACGAAGAAGAGCAGGAACCCGAGCGGCTGGACGAAGATGCCCCAGACGTGCGAGTCCTGCCAGTTCATGATTCGGTTCAGATCCAGGGAGCCGACGATCAGCACCATCCCGAGGATCGACATCCCCAGCGGGATCTCGTAGCTGATCAGCTGGGCGCTCGAGCGGAGGGCGCCGAGGAACGCGTACTTGTTGTTCGACGCCCAGCCGGCCAGGATCACGCCGTAGACCGCCAGGCTGCCGATGGCGAAGACGTAGAGAATCCCGATGTTGACGTTCGGGGCGATCTGGAAATTCATGATCTGGCCGTCGCCCACCGGCCCGAACGGGACGACGGCGAACCCGATCATGGCCGCAACGATCGCGATCACCGGGGCCAGGATGTAGAGGGGCCTGGCGACGTAGTCCGGGATCACGTCCTCCTTGATCAGCATCTTGGCCCCGTCAGCCAGCGGCTGGAGCAGGCCGAAGGGGATACCGAGCTCGCGGCCGGCCCGGTTCGGCCCGACCCGATCCTGGGCGTAGGCGGCGACCTTCCGCTCGACGTAGATCAGGTAGGCCACCGTCCCCATCGCGATCGAGACGACCACCAGGATCTTGAGCAGGATGCCGAGCACCATCAGGAACATGAGAGCGACCCTTCCAGGGCGACGACCGTCGCGACTCTGACCGATCCGATCCCGACCCGCCGGTCGAGGCCCCTATCTTACCCGTTCGCGGACCCGGCGACAGAACACTAGCGCCAGCGTGCGGCCCCCTGAGGGGCGAACCAGGAGTCGATGAACTCCGGCGGCTGGGCCGGGCCGGCCGACGGCGCGGCCTGGCCTAGCAGGCAGCCATCGCGGGGCAGGACGCCCCCGCGGGCGGCGGCGAATGCCGGGATCGTCTCGGCCACCTCGGCCAGTACCTCGCCCGAGCGGGCCGGCCCGCCGGGGCGCTGCGACAGGATCGCCAGCAGGTCGAGGTCCGGCAGGGCCCCGTCGCGCGGCGGCAACGCGGCCTCGGAGTATTGCAGGCGGCCGTCCGCGTTGACGTAGCTGCCGGCCTTCTCGGCGAAGGTCGCGCCCGCGAGCACGACGTCGGCCAGGTGCGCCAGGGGCGTCACGTTCGTGTCCTGGAGGACCAGGAAGCTAGCGCCCGAGCGGAGGCCCCGGCTGGCCGCCTCGTCGATCCAGGTGTCGATCGCGTCGGAGGCGACGTAGAGGCCGCGAAATTCCCCCGCCGCCGCCCGGCGGCTCAGCTCGTCGAAGCCGATCACCGAACCCTGGAAGTGCTCCAGGACCGCCTCGACGCCCTTCCGGTTCGGGCACTTCTCGGCGTGGATCGTGAACGGCCGCGGCACCACGAAGCTCGTGTCTCCGGTCCGGCCCTTGCTCTGATCCGGCCTGAAGGTCGTGTCACTGCCCCGCACGGGGACCGGACCGAGGGCCAGGATGTTCGCCGGGTTCAGGCCCTTGAGGTAGCGGGCCATCAGGTACGCCTCCTCGACCGTCAGGAAAGGCGACAGGACGCCCGCGACGACGCCCCCCTGCTCCGCAACCCGGCGCAGGCCCAGGTCGGCAGCCTTGATCGCCTCGTCGATCGGCACCGGCCGAAGGTCGTCGTCCCTGCGGACGTACATCGCCGACAGCAGATTGGGGTCGTTCGCCGCCTTGTAGCTGTACCGCCCCTCGTCGCAGATCCAGTAATCGTTCACGTGCGGGTTGGAACGCGGCTTGAACCGCCAGAGCTGCCCCTTGTTCTCCTCGGCGCTGATGTTGCACCCGGTCGAGCAGCGGGTGCAGATTGAATCGTGGCCGGTCAGAAACCAGACCCGCTGCTTGTGCAGGAAGTCCTTGTCCAGCAGGGCGCCGACCGGGCAGAGGTCCACGACGTTGCCCGCCAGTGGGTTGCCGTCGAGGGTATGCCCGGGGAAGACGTCGATCTCGGCGTGGTTCCCGCGGCGCATCACCTGGAGCTCGCCGGTCTGGGTGATCTCGCGCGTGAACCGCACGCACCGGGTGCACATGATGCACCGGTCCTGGTTGAGCTGCACGAGCTCGGAGACGTCCTTGCGGGGGTTGACCAGGCGTTGCTCGACGAAGCGGTGGTTGGCCTGGCCGTAGTGATAGCTGTAGTCCTGCAGCCCGCACTCGCCGGCCTGGTCGCACACCGGGCAGTCCAGCGGATGGTTCAGGAGCAACAGCTCCATGATCATCCGCTGGTGCTCCTTCACCTTCGGGCTGTTGGTCACCAGCACGGTCCCGTCCCGGGCCGGCGTCTGGCAGCCCGGGACGAGCTTGGGCATCATCTTGACCTCGCCCGTCTTCGGATCCTTCGAGCCGACCTCGATCTCGCACATCCGGCAATTGGCCACGACCGACAGCGCCGGGTGCCAGCAGTAGTAAGGGATATCGACCCCGACGCGCTTCGCCAGCTGGATGGCGTTGAGCTTCTCCCCCTCGGGGATCGGGTACTCGGTGCCGTTGATGAGGATGGTGGCCATCGTGGTTCCTGTCCGCGGGGTGGATCAGTGTGAGCCGCCGGGTGCGGGGGAGTGCAGGGCCGCGGCGGGCGCAGGGGCGGAGATCACCGGAAGGGCGAGCTTGCCGTCGTCGGCCCGCCTCGCCTCGGCGACGTTCTGCTGGAGCCGGGTCACCTGGTAAGCCGGCGATTGGTGGGTCCTGATGAAATCCTCCAGCTCGCCGCGGAACTTGGCAAGGGCGTTCGTGATCGGCCAGGCGGCGCCGTCGGCCAGGCCACAAATCGTCGTGCCGGGCATGATGCCCATGTTGTTGGCCAGGTTGAGCATGATGTCCAGATCCTCGAGGCGACCGCCCCCGGCGCGGATCCTCCGGACGATCTTGTCGAGCCAGGCGGTCCCCTCGCGGCAGGGGGTACACTGGCCGCAGCTCTCGTGGGCGAAGAACCGGCAGGTGTTGTGGAGGTAATCGATGATCCGCGTCTGGTCGTCGAGCACCGTGACGGCCGCGGTGCCCAGGCCCAGGCAGCCGGGCTTCCGCAGGCTCTCGAAGTCCAGCGGCGTGTCCAGCTCGTCGGCCGAGAGCAGGCCCATACTGATGCCCCCCGGCACGGCCGCCTTCGCCTTGCGGCCCTTCCAGACTCCCCCGGCGTGCTCGTCGATGAGGGCCCGGCAGGTCACGCCCAGCGGCAGCTCGACGCAGACCTGGCGATTGACGTGCCCCGAGACGGTGTAGAGCTTCGGGCCATAGCTCTTGGGCGTGCCGATCGACTTGAACCAGCTCGCCCCCCGCTCGACGATGTGCGGGACGCAGCAGAGCGTCTCGATGTTATTGACGACCGTCGGCTTGCGGAACGCGCCCTCGATGGCCGGAAACGGCGGCTTGATCCGCGGCCAGCCGCGCTTGCCCTCCAGGCTCTCGATCAGCCCCGTCTCCTCGCCGCAGATGTAGGCCCCCGCGCCGCGGTGGAGCCAAACGTCGAGGTTGAAGCCGGTGCCGTAGATGTTCTTGCCGAGGTGGCCGGCCGCCCTCGCCTCCTCGATCGCGGCCTCGAGGATCCTGTAAGCGCGGATGTACTCGAAACGGAGGTAGAGGTAGGCCGTGCTCGCCTTCGTCGCGAAGCAGGAGATCAGGATCCCCTCCAGCAACTGGTGGGGGTCCAGCTCCATCAGGTAGCGGTTGTTGAACGTCGCCGGCTCGCTCTCGTCGCCGTTGATGCACATGAGGGTCTCCTTCCGGTCCTTCGGAAGGAACGTCCATTTCAGGCCGCACGGGAAGCCCGCGCCGCCCCGGCCCCTCAGCTCGGAGTCCTTGACGAGGTTGACCACCGCGTCGGGGTCCATGCCGGTGAGCGCCTTGCGCGCCGCCTGATAGCCGCCGCGCGATTCATAGACCTTCAGCGTGTGGCTGTCGGCGACGCCCCAGTTCCGGCTCAGCACGGGTTCAAAGGTGGACACGGCGCTCAACTCTCCTGCGGGGACTCGGGCGGTGGCTCGTTGCGAGGGGGCTGAATCTTGACCTCAGGGCTGCCCATCGCGCCGACCCTGCTTCAATTCGGCGATCATGGAATCGACCCCGGACTCGTCGAGCGGGCCGTAGACTCGCCCGTCGTCTGCCAGCGCCGCGGGGGCGTGGTCGCAGATCCCCAGGCACTCGGCGTACTCGACGGTCAGCGAGCCGTCGCTCGTGGTCTGGCCGGGCTCGATCCCCAGCCGCTTGCAGGCGTGCTCCAGCAGTTCGTCGCCGCCGCGGAGCATGCACGAGATCGACCGGCAGATCCAGACCCGCACGTCGCCGATCGGGGCCTGTGGGAAGAAGCCGTAGAAGCTCATCGTGTCGTGGACTTCGGCCGGGGTGATCTCCAGGATCTCGGCAATCTCGGCCATCGCCTGGTTGGGCACGCATCGCAGGTGCTCGTGGACCAGGTGGAGCGCCGGCAGCGTGACGGCCCGCTTGCTGGGATAGCGCGGGATCAGCGCCCGGATCTTCTCGCGGAGCGGCTCCCCCAGGATCGGGATGCGGGCCTTCGTCGTGGGTGTGCTCAGGTCGGCTGACATCGAACGATTGTCCTCGAGCCGCTCCGCCGGGCCGGGCGACGCGCCGCGGCCGGCCGGGCCGCGATCAACGATCCAGCTCCGCGGCGATGATGTTCAGGCTGCCGAGGACGGCGACGACGTCCGCCAGCAGGTGATCCTTGATCATATGCGGGAAAACCTGAAAGTGGATGAAAGACGGCGGTCGGGTGCGGACCCGCCAGCCGAACTCACTGCCGTCGGCCACCAGGTAGTAGCCGAGCTCGCCGTTGGGCGCCTCGACGGCCGCGTAGACCTCGTCGCGGGGGCTCTCGAAGCCGCGGTTGGGCATGATCAGCTCGAAGTGCTGGATCAGGCCCTCCATGCTGCTGTAGGTCGTCAGCTTGTCGGGCATCGGCAGCTTCTCGGCCAGCGGCACGTTCACCGGGCCGGTCGGCAGCCGCTTGACGGCCTGCTCGATCAGGCGGTGGCTCTGTCGCATCTCCTCCATGCGGACGATGAACCGCGCCCAGCAGTCGCCCTCCTCGGTGTAGGGGACCTCGAAGTCGAGCTCGGAGTAGGCGAGATAGGGGTCGTCCTTCCGGAGGTCGTAGGTCACGCCGCTGGCCCGGGCGATCGGGCCGGTGCACGACAGGCCGATCGCGTCCTGCTTCGAGAGACGCCCCACCCCCCTCATGCGGTCGAGGAAGATGCGGTTCCGGAAGAGCAACTTCTCCATGTCCCGTTGGACGGCCGGGAAGCTCGCCTGGAACTTCGCGATCCGATCCAGCACGCGGTCGTTGAAGTCCTGCATCAGGCCGCCGACCCGGGTATACCCGGGGTGGAAACGGTAGCCGGACATCTCCTCGTAGATGTCGTAGATCTGTTCCCGCAGGTTGAAGGCGTAGAGGAACGCCGTGAAGGCGCCAAGGTCCAGTGCGGCGGCCCCCGTGCAGAGAAGGTGGTCGCTGATCCGGGCCAGCTCGGAGATGATCACGCGAATGTACTGGCAGCGCGGTGTCAGCTCGATGTCCAGCAGCTTCTCGACCGCGTGGTGCCAGGCCACCTCGTTCATCGGCGGGCTGATGTAGTTCTTGCGGTCGGCGATCGTGACGTACTGGTTAAAGTTCAGGTGCTCGCCCAGCTTCTCGAAGCCCGAGTGCAGGTAGCCGATGTCCGGCGTCGCCTTGACGATCCGCTCGCCGTCGAGTTCCAGGATCAGCCGGAGCGTGGTATGGGTGGCCGGATGTTGGGGGCCGAAGTTGAGCGTCCAGGTGGCCTGCTGCGTCTGGCTCTCGACTTCAGGTTCGTCCAGCAATGGGGCCGCCATTCGATCCTCTCGGGTAGGGCGTGGCTCTGGTTCGGGGAAGGTCGTTGCTCGCTCGGGCGTCCTCAGGGGAGGGGCAGTTCGACGAGGCTGGCGACGGAGAGGCCCCGTTCATGGTCCTCAAGGCCCGCGGCCGTCGTCGGCCGCTCCGACCGGGGGTATGACCGCCGGGCGGATCTACCGTCGGGCCGGCCGGTCACGACTCGCCCCGGGTGAGCCGCGGGAAGTTGTGCCGCTCACCCCGGCCGCGGAGAGGATAGTCCTTCCTCAGGGGGTAGGCCGCGAATTCCTCGGGCATGAGGATCCGGCGGAGGTCCGGATGCCCTGAGAAGCGGATCCCGAACATATCGAAAACCTCGCGCTCCATCCAGCTCGCGCCCGGCCAGAGGTCCACGGCGGTGGGCAGTTCCGGGTCGGGATCGTCCGCGCCGACCTTCACCACGAGCCGCACGTTGGTCGCGAGGTTCCTTAGCACGTAATGCACCTCGAATCGCGACCGGGTCCGGCCGGGGTACCCGAGGTAGTCCGTGCCTCCGAGTTCGGCCAGCAAGTTGAACCCGCCGTCTTCCTTGAGGACCCGCAGGAGCCCTTTCAGGCCCGCGGGCCCCACGAAGATGCGCAGGTTATCCCGGAACGTCGAGGTGGTGAACGCGCCCTCGCCGAGCTTTTCCGAGAGGGTGCGGATCGTGGCCCAGTGGGCTTCCGGATTGTGGGTCTTGGTCGTGCTCATGGGGTCGGTGATTTCCAGTCGCGCGGAGGCGCCGGGGCGAGTCGGCCCCCCGCCCGGGGTTATCGCGTCTCCTCCAGGCCCAGCTTGGCCGGCCCGCCGGGCAGGCGGTAGCCGAAGCGGTCCTCGTCGCCCCGCTCGGCGGCGATGCTGTAGCCGGCGGGAGCCTGGCGTTTCTCCGACAGGGCGCGTTCCCGCTCGGCGAGTTCGGGGAGCCCGGTGCCGAAGAGCGAGCCGCCCTTTTGAATCTTGCCCTGGAGGTCCATGAGGGCGCGGAGGATCTGCTCGGGGCGGGGAGGGCAGCCGGGGATGTACACGTCCACCGGCATGAAGCGGTCGACGCCCTGGACCACCGAGTAGGTGTCGAAGACGCCCCCCGTCGAGGCGCAGGCCCCCATGCTGATGCACCACTTCGGTTCGGGCATCTGGAGCCAGATCCGCTGGAGCACCGGCATCATTTTCATCACCACCCGGCCGGCCACGATCATCAGGTCGCACTGCCGGGGGCTGAACCGCATGACCTCGGCGCCGAAGCGGGCGATGTCGAACCGGCTGGCGCCGACGGCCATCAGTTCGATCCCGCAGCAGGCCGTCGCGAACGGCATCGGCCAGAGGCTGTACTTCCGGCACCAGTTGACGACGGCGTCCACGGTCGTGAGCACCGTGTTCTCCGGGACCTCAACACGACCCGGAGAGGTCACCGTGAGCGACGAACCGGTCGGCCGGGCCTCCCCCGGGACAGTCCGGGATTGGCCGGTCGAAATCACCGCCATTCGAACACCCCCTTCTTCCAGGCGTAGGCGTAGGCCGCCGCCAGGAGGACGATGAAGATCTGGATCTCCCAGAAGACGAGCGAGCGGAAGATCGCCGGGATCCCGGCCGACCCGACCACACCCACCGGGGATGACGTCGGATCGATCACCCCGGCCGACCATTGCGCCACGACCCAGGGGTAGAGGAACAGAAGCTCCACGTCGAAGAGCAGGAAGACGATCGCGATCAGGTAGTAGCGGACGTCGAACCGTTGGCGAGCGTCGCCGAAGGGATTCATGCCCGACTCGTAGGGCATCTGTTTCACCTTCGTGATCTTCCTGGGGCCGATCACCGCACTGCCGATCAGCATGCTCGCGGCGATCCCGATGGCGACCAGGAGGAACAGGAAGATCGGGGTGAAGTCGGTGCTCATCGGGTGAACTCTTATGATCGCCAAGATTCGATCCGGCCCACATTGTGAAGGGTTTCACAAAGTGGACTGAAAAAAAACCCAGCTCGAGGCCGGGACGAATAGGCGAGGTCGGTTCAGGCTCGAACAGTCGTGCGAATCGGGCGGAGGAGCCGACCGGAGCGTTGGCTCATCAGCCCGGCGGGCAACAGGTTCCGAACCATTGTATTGAGCAATTCCGCTGCGTCAACGCACTAGCGCCCGTGCGCAGGGTTTCTCCCCCGGCGCAGAATCGGGGCCTCGCCCAGGCCACGACCATTACTCACGGCTCGCATTGGGTGGTCCAAACCGCCCCTGCCCATCAGGGAGGTGGCGGCGGGCCGAGCCCCGGAGCGGCCGGACGCCTGGTGCGCGTGCTCCGCCCGGCCGGATCGGTCCGCAGGGCCCGTTCGAGCACTCGGGACGGGCTGGCTTCCCCGCCGACATCCCGCGGTGCGGCCGAGTCGTCGAGCGGCGAGGGGGGAGGGCCGACCGACGACCGCGCGCCCGAGGCTCCCGCCCGGCTCCGCCGCGTGCGGGGGGACGATTCGCCGACGACCGGAGGCGCGGGCCCGCCTCGGCCGGACCCGGCAGCTGCGCCTGGGCCCGGCGCCGGCGTTTCCCTGCGGCCGGACTTCGGAGTCCCACGGGTGCGAGACGTGGCGGAACCGCTCAGATCCCGATCCGCCAGGTTCCGGGCGCGATTGTACTCGCGGAAAATCTCGGCCCGCCGCTTGGGATCCTTCTCCCTCAGGTACCGGAAATAGAGCCGGCTGACTTCCTCCTGGTTGGTCTCGAACTTCTCATCGGCCAACCGGTTGGGACGATACTGGTAGGTGCGATCGAACTCCCGATCGAACGTCCGGTCGGAACGATAGTAGGGTGTCCCGGCCCCGCCGTTGGTCCCTCCGCGGGGTCGGGCGTTTGGCCGCCGCGGAGGTTCTCCATGTAGTCCTCGAACTGGTTAGCGCCCCGGACGCCCCCCCGGGCCGCTCCGGAGAATCCCTGGTTGAACCCGTAGTCCAGCGGACCGGGTGCCACGGGATAGACAAACGGCTCATACCGGGAATTGTACGGGTTGAAGGGGTCGGGCCCGAATCCCTGGCCGAACGCCTGGGAGGCCGGGGCTGCGGCCACCATGCATGCGAGGATGCCCCACCGCAGGCCAGCCCATTTCCACGGCACCGAGCGGATCATGAGATCTCTCCGTCCTACCAGAGCCAGAGTGTCTCGGGCTGCGCCGGGCACGGTCACACCCGACCGGGGCACCCCTCCCGGATCGAGTCCCTCTGCCTTCCGGCCAGGCTTGATGCGCGGAGTTGCCCCTTCATTGTAACCATACGATCGGATGGCGTCACTCGGGCACATCATCTGTCAAGGTGAGGTTCCCGCGGGAACCTCCGGGTCACATGGGTCGTGAGGCCTGGGAACGGACCCGCACGCAGGGTGGCTCACAGGCCGGCGGCACGCAAGGCCAGCCGGGCGTGGAATGCCGGATCGCTCACCAGCCCAAGGATCCCCGCAGCGCCCTCACCACCCAGCTCGAAAGCCAGTCCGGGCTCGATGCCGCCGCATGACGTGCCTGAATCTCCATGGGCCCGTGCCCCGCCGGGGACACGACGAGCGAGCCCCGGAGCCGCGACCAGAACTGACAGGTCGAGTGTGTCGGCCGGGATCGCGATCGGGGGCTCCCCTCCGCGGCGGATGCCGTCGCGTACCGGACGCGGAATCGAAGGTCTTCCGGGCCGAGGAGATGGGCCGGGCCGGACGGAGAGGGCCCTTCCGCGAGCGCCGCCGGCAGATGCTCGTAGCCCCAGACCTGGACGAACCGCGCGCGGAAATGCTCGGGAGGTGTCCCGAGGCAGGCGCAGGCGAGGAGGTCCACTTCCGGCTCGATCTCAAGGGCCAGCGCCGGGGGAACGACGATCAGGTCACCCGCCCGAACGACCCGCTCGCGGTGGTCGAGTCGGATCGTCATCGATCCGCCCAGCCCGACGCCGTAGAGCGTCGCGTCCGGCTCGTAGAGCAGGGCGTTCGCGGGGGGGCGGAGAACCGACAACGTGGCGTCCCACGAGGCGATCCACGCCGAGAGTCGAGCGGTCTGCGCCTCGTCATCAAGGTCGACCATCAGCCAGGGAGGGCTCACTCGATCATGACCCCCACGCCACGGTCCGTCATCCGCAAGGACGTTTCTCCCACGAGACGGAGAGTACCGCAAATCGGGCGGCTCGGCTATGATGCCCCGATCGGGCTGGTCAGCAGTGGACTGGCTGCCGGAGCGGGCGGAGTCCCGGCCGGATCGAAGCTGATCGGCCAGGGCCGGGCCGGAAATCGAAGCGGAAAACCATGAGGAGCGCGGAGCGGTGATGGTCGCCTCGAGCATGATCCTGAGCCTCGGCGTGCTGGCACAATCCCTTGCAGCGACCGACCCCGCCCGCCTCATCGACCAGCTCGGTTCCTCGCGGTTCGCCGAGCGCGAGGCGGCGACGAGGGCACTGGAGGAACTTGGCGGGCCGGCGATCCCCTTCCTCCAAACCGGGGGGAAGTCGAAGGACCTGGAGATCCGGACCCGCTCTGCGGGGATCCTCCGCCGGGTGGAGGGCCGCCTGCTCACCCGGGCGACGCCCGTCCATCTGGACTTCGACCGCGCGCCCTTGCCCGAGGTCATCCGTGCCCTCGGAGAGCGGAGCGGGATGAGCCTCGCTCTCGTGCCGGAAGCCCTGCCCCGCTGGCGGTCCGATCGCGTGACGATCCGGGACGCAGGTACGGTCCCGTTCTGGCAGGCGGTGGATCGCGTCTGCGAGGCGGTTGGGCTGCACGCGGATCTCGAGACCCGCGGGCCGGCGCGGGGCGGGACGGCCCTGGCGTTCAGCCTGCGCGGCAGCCAGCCCGTCTACCCGAGGATCGATGAGGGCCCGTTCCGGGTGCGTCTCAAGGACCTTCAGTTCATCCACAAGCTCCAGTTCGCCCCGGCCTCGACGCAGCCCGGCTCGCCGGTTGGGAACGACCCGGGCCGGGGGCCCGAGCCCGCTCAACCCCGGCCTGCCGTCCGGATCTTGGGGACGGTGCAACTGGATGTGCAGGCCGAGCCCCGTCTGAGTTTGAACCTCCGGGCCCCGATGCGCCTGCTGGAGGCACGCGACGAGCGCGGCAACTCGCTCCTCGTACCCGCCGACACGTCGTCCAACCTCGCCCGAGCCGGGGGATATGCGGCAAGCTCCTGCACCTCGGTGCTCCAGCTCCAGGCGGCCGTCCAGCGGCCGGCGGACTGCGGCAAGTTGCTCCGCTCGCTCCGAGGGACGGTCCCCTTGAGGATCACCGCCCGGCGGCCCGATCCGCTCGTCGTGAAGCTCGACGGCGCGGCGGGGAAGACCTTCTCGAAGGACGACCTCAGCCTCACCATCCACGAAGTCCGATCCGACCCGAAGCTCCGGCGTCGGCAGATCGAGCTGTCGATCCAAGGGGGGCGGCGGGACATCGTGGCTGGGACGACCGACGCCTCGACCGGCGAGCTGGGCGTCCGCGGCGAACCGCTCCAGCAGTCCCTCGAGGTGGTTGACGAGCGGGGCCGGTCCCTGCCCTGGTTCCAGACTGTCATCGACATGGAATCCAACCGCGTCACCCTGACCTTGCACGGGGTCGGCAACGAGCTGGGCGAACTGCGCTACTACCGGATCACTGAGGCGGCAACCGACGTCGCCTTCTCGTTCTCCGACATCCCCATTCCGTGATCAGGCGGGGGAGCCGTGGGCCGAGGCGGGGCCGGATCCGGGGCCGTCGGCCTTGCGGGCGTTCGCTCGAAGTGTTCAGGTGGACGCGATTGCACCGGGCGGAAGGGGCATCGGGGGATGCCAGGACCAACGGGGCCAGCGACGTCGACACCGGCGGATCGAACGTGCTCCTCGGGGTGAAGCCTTGACACGGATCGGGCCCGCGGGCAAGATCAGTGCGACCTTGGATCATTGGGTGCGATTCTTGATTTCATGTGAGGAAATCGAGAATCGCAATCAATTGTTGGTCGCACGTCCCGCCCGTGATCCGAGTTCATCAGTTCGATCATTTACCTGCGTGGCGCGATGAGCGTCTGCGATGCTGGCGCGGTGCCATCTGGAGCCGAGGTCGCCCGGGGGTCAGGGTTCCGGGCGGGACGGGTGGCCGTGCCTGGACCTGGGGAACTGGCGGCTGAGCAAGTCCACGGCAGCACTTTTTCGCATTTAGATATCTGAATGACAACTGAAGCTCCGCAGTCGCGGTGTTCCGCCCCCCGCCGTCGGGCCCGCTCGCCGGCCCCGCGACTCCGTCGCCCTCGGTTGTCCGGGAGGAATGTCTGTCTCCGGGGCAGGGTGTTGAATCGATGAATCATGGCTCTGAGCTCACCAGAAGGTCCTTCTGTACCGGCGTCACGGCGGGCATCGCCGTCGTCGTGATGCGGGCCGTTGCGGGGTGCGCCCCGTCGGGAGGGCCCGTCGATCCCTCGGACTTCAAGAAATCCGCGAAGTACAAGGACCTCCACCCGGAAGAGTATGGCACCCCGGTGAAGAAGAAGGTCCGGAAGCAGAGTCGTTGAGGTGCTCGTCGAGCCGGTCCTCGGGGCGTCGGGAATCCCGGACGGCCGGGGTGTGCCGGTCTCGGGCTTGAGTCCTCTCCTCGGGGACCCCTGCCGCGGGCGGTCCCGGATCTATCCTCAGATACTCGGAGCACGAATGATGTCAGTTTCGCCATCCTCCAGGGAGCGGGCGTGTCGGAGCGGCTTCACGCTCATCGAGCTCCTCGTGGTCATCGCCATCATCGCCGTACTGATCTCGCTCCTGTTGCCGGCCGTCCAGAGTGCCCGCGAGGCGGCCCGCCGAACTCAATGCGTCAACAACCTCAAGCAACTGGCCCTCGCCGAGCACAACTATCACGACGCGAATGGCGTCTTCACGATGGGCGGCTACGACGCCGCGGCGGCGGGGGGCGTCTTCACCAACGCCACCTGGGAGCGGGGCTGCCTCGTGGGCATCATGGCCTACGTCGAGCAAGGGACGCTGTACGCCGCCTACAACACCAATCTCCGCTACACCAGCCCGGCGAACGACACCATCCTCGGTGCCCAGGTCTCCACGCTCTGGTGCCCGAGCGATCCCGAGGTCGCGACGAAACTCCCCCGCGATCAGACCTATGGATTCGACGTCGGGCACAACAGCTATCGAGGGATCTGCGGGCCGTGGGTGAATCCTCCACGCGGCACCAACGACAGCGGGTCGAGCTTCGTCCGCGACCCGAGTTGGCCGGCCATGCTGGCCAATGCCCTGGGTGTCTTCTACGTGATGAGCAAGACCAGCATCGGCTCCATCACCGACGGAACCAGCAACACCTTCATGTTCGGCGAGGGATCCTACGCCAAGCTCCCCCCGGGCTACCAGTGGTCCTCGCCGGCCGGAGATCGAAACTGCTGGCACTGGTGGATGGCGGGAAGCTATGGCGATACAATGCAAAGCTGCATGTATCCGCCGAACCCTCCTCTCAACTGGAATTACAACAGCCCGCTCGTGAATCCAGGCGCGCTGCTGGATGGCGGCGCCAGCCCGTTCTTGCTGTCGGCCTCCAGCCACCACCCCGGCGGCTGCAACTTCGCCTTCTGCGACGGTTCGGTGCGCTTCGTCAAGGACACGGTCAATTCCTGGCAGATCGTGCCGACCGGGATGTTCCTGCCCTCCAACGTGACGTTCACCAGCTTGATCTCCGGGGGTGGCTATCCCCACGGGGTCTACTCTGTCAACCCCGGGACCACGATGGGTGTCTACCAGGCCCTGTCCACGCGGGCCGGCGGCGAGGTGATCAGCGCGGACCAGTATTGAAACCCGGGACCCGCCAACCTGAGCCGGCCCGCCCCGGCTCGCATCGGGAGTTGCGCCTCCTACGGAGTCACGATGACCGCCGTCACGCAGCGCGGAGTGGCTCCCGGGACCGGCGCCGCTGCCATCGTCACATCCCCCGGCCGTCTCGAGGGGGTGGATCTGCTGCGCGGGGTCGTGATGGTCCTCATGGTCCTGGACCACACGCGGGAGTTCTTCACGGATCAGCACGTCGACTCGACCGACCTGGACACGGTGAGTGCGGCGTTGTTCCTGACCCGCTGGGTCAGCCATTTCTGCGCCCCGGTCTTCGTCCTCCTCGCCGGTACATCGTCCTACCTGGCGCTTGCGACGGGAAAGTTCCCCACCCACCGCGCGCTGGCGGGGTATCTGGCCGTCCGCGGGATCGTGCTGATGGTCCTCGAACTGACGCTCGTCCGCCTCGGCTGGAATTTCAATCTCGATTACTCGTTCGTGCTGCTTCAGGTCATCTGGGCGATCGGTCTGGCGATGATTTGCCTCTCCGTGTTCCTGGCGATCGGGCTGGGCTCACGCGAGATCGGGCTCCTGGGGCTGACGCTGATCGCCGGCCATAACCTTCTGGAAACGGCGGTCCTGGCAGACCTGGCGGACACCCTGAAGGGCTGGAACTGGGCCTGGACGATCTTGCTGCGGCCCGGGGGAATCGTCCTGGAGCCGGTGCGGATCCAGGTGGCCTATCCCCTCCTTCCCTGGTTCGGCGTGATGGCCGTCGGTTTCGCCTTCGGCGAGGTTCTGACGCTTGCTCCGGCGACCCGGAGACGGATCACGCTCGGGCTCGGATGCACTCTGGTCGCGTCGTTCGTGCTGCTCCGGGCCTTCAACACCTATGGCGACCCGACTCCCTGGAAGGTCCATGACGCCGTACACAGGACGATTCTCTCGTTCCTGAACTGCCAGAAGTATCCCCCCTCTCTCCAGTATCTCTTCATGACGCTGGGGCCGGGCCTGGTCCTCCTGTCGGTTTTCCTCGGCTCGGACGGTGCCTCTCGCGAGGTGGGACGGCCCGTGCTCGACGCATCCCGCCGGATCCTGGCGACCTTCGGCCGAGTCCCGCTGTTCTATTACCTGATCCAGTGGCCAGTGGTGCACGTCCTTGCGTCTGCTACAGGCGTGATTTCGGGCCAATCCGTGAACTGGTTCGTCTGGAGTTTCGATTATCCCCCCGGGTATGGATACAATTTGTCCGTCGTGTACGCCATGTGGGCCCTGACGATCGCCCTGATCTACTTCCCATGCCGCTGGTTCGCGGCATACAAGCGGCGACACCGCGACGTCGCCTGGCTCGCCTTCTTCTGACGAGTGCCCTGCGTCCGCAGGCGATGATCCGTGGACGAAACCGCAAGGCGATCCGGATGGTCGATTCGAAGTCTCCGCGGTGCACGATTCTCGATCGGTGAGCTGGATCCGACCCGGACGCGGAGAGCCGATGGGGCCGCGAGAGTTCCGTAAACGTCCGCCGATCCGACCGCCCGTTGCGTCAGTCGATACGCCGCCCCGACGTTCCCTCCGCTTGTCAGGGATCCGAAATGACATCCGCCGACCGCAATCTCCTGTTCGGCATCCTCGCGTTGCAGATGAACTTCATCGATCGCGACGCGCTGATCTCGGCGATGAACGCATGGGTCCTCGACAAGGGGGAGTCGCTTGGACAAATCCTCGTCGCCCGCGGTGCCCTTGCCCCGGCGAGGCGGGCGCTCCTGGACCCGCTGGTGGACGAGCACCTCCGGGTGAACGGGGGCGACATCGAGCGCAGCCTGGCTGCCATGTCGTTGAATGAGGACCCGAGGGTCGAGCAGGCGCGCGAGGCCCTCAGGGGCATCGCGGACCCGGAGATCCAGCAGACCCTGTCGCGCGCGACGCTCCCGGCGTCCGGGGAGCACCGCAGGGACACCCCCAGCGCGATCATGCGGACGGTGATGGACTCGACGCTCGGGATCGGCGTCGACGGGCCCGAATCGCCGGACGGCCGGCGCTTCTCCGTGTTGCGCCCCCACGCCCGGGGCGGGCTGGGGCAGGTCTCGGTCGCACTGGACCGGGAGCTCAATCGGGAGGTCGCGCTCAAGGAGATCCTGCCCGAACGCGTCGACGACCAGGAGAGCCGTGCGCGTTTCGTCATGGAAGCCGAGATCACCGGGCGTCTCGAGCATCCCGGCGTCGTCCCCCTCTATTCGCTCGGAAAGGACGAGAAGGGCCGCCCGTATTACGCGATGCGGTTCATCAAGGGGCGGAGCCTCAAGGATGCGATCGAGGCCTACCATCGCCCGGTCGAGAACGGGACGAGCGTCGCCGATCGACGCAACCTCCAGTTGCGTGACCTTCTCAATCGCTTCGTCGCGGTCTGCAACGTGATCGCCTACGCCCACAGCCGGGGGGTGATCCACCGCGACCTGAAGCCGGCCAACGTCCTCCTCGGCGCCTACGGGGAGACCCTGGTGGTCGACTGGGGATTGGCCAAGCCGATCGGCCGAGCCGAGCCGGTGCTCACGCTCGCGCCCGGCGAGGCGACGCTCCGGCCGACCTCGATGTCCGGAACCACCGAGACCGTCGCCGGCACGGCGATCGGAACTCCGGCGTTCATGAGCCCCGAACAGGCTGGCGGGCGGCTCGAGCACGTCGGACCCCTGAGCGACGTGTACTGCCTCGGTGCCACGCTGTACATGATCCTGACCGGAAGGCCTCCATTCAACGATCCGGACGTCGGGACGGTCCTCTCGCGAATCCAGCTGGGAGACTTCCCGCCGCCGAGGGCGATCGCTCCCGTCACGCCTAGGAGCCTCGAGGCGATCTGCCTGAGGGCCATGGCCCTCAAGCCGGTGGACCGCTATGGGTCTCCACGGGCGCTGGCCCAGGACGTGGAGCGCTGGCTGGCGGATGAGCCGGTGTCGGTCTATCGCGAGCCCCTGACGACGCGGCTCACGCGCTGGGGCAGGAGGAACCGGACGATCGCGTCGAGCCTCGGGGCCCTGTTGTTGACGGCGGTGGTCGCCCTCGCCGTCAGTACGGCCCTGATCGGCCGGGAACAGGCGAGGACCGAACAGCAACGGCGTCTGGCCATCCGGAACCTCGAGGAGGCGCAGGCCCAGCGCGACCTGGCGGCGGCCCGCAGCAGAGAGCTGGGCGAAAAGGCCGAGATCCTGGAGCGTCAGCTCTACGTCAATCGGATTAACCTCGCCCAGCGCGACCTTCAGAACGACATCGACATCGCGGAACAGGTCCTCGACCAGTGCCCTCCCGCGCTGCGGGGCTGGGAGTGGAGTTACCTCAAGAGGCAATGTCACCTGGACCTCAGGACGATCCGCGACCATGTCGAGAGTGTCAATACCGTCGCCTTCAGCCCCGACTCCTCGCTCCTCGCGGCCGGTGACGGCAAGACCTATCAGTGGGCCAAGGCTCGTGATACGGGTGTGCTGAGTCTCCGGAGTGCCCGGACCGGGCAGGAGGTCCGTCGGTTCGGCCCGCTCCAGGGCGGGATCTTCTCCGCCGCATTCAGCCCGGATGGAAAGACACTCGCGACCGGCAGTGGTTACTACGCGGAGGCTCCGCAGGGCGAGGGCAAGGTCGTGCTGTGGGATGTGGAAACGGGGCGTGCGCTGTTCGACGAGCGGCACCCCTATCTGGTCACCCTATGTGTCGCCTTCAGCCCCGATGGCTCGTTGCTGGCCGCGGGCCTGGGTCATTACAGCAGCAGTCATGTGCCGGGCCGGCTGAGGATCTGGAAGACTTCCGGCGGCAAGGAGGTCATCAATCAGGAAATGACCTCGGGTGGAGTGAATGCTCTGGCGTTCTCACCGGATGGCAAGACCCTCGCGCTGGCCGTCACCGGGGCCGTGGAGCTGTGGCAATCCAGCCCCTTCCGGAAGCTCCGGGAACTGAAGGGCCACGACGACTGGATCTATGCCCTGGCGTTCTCTCCGGATGGGAAGGAGCTCGCGTCCGGCGGCTGGGACAAGACGATCCGGGTCTGGAACCTGGAGTCGGGCACGATCCGGCTCAGTTTGGACCAGCATGAGGGGCCCGTCACCGGGCTCTGTTACACCCGCGATGGATCGAGGCTCATCTCCGCGAGCAGCGATCATACCGTCCGCTTCTGGTCCACCGGCGAGGGACGCGAGCTCTATGTGCTGCGCGGCCACTCACGCGGGGTGGGCGCCCTGGCCCTGTCCCCGGACGAGGGGCTGCTGGCGACCGGCGGCGAGGACCACACGCTCCGAATCTGGGCGTTCTCAAAGGAGCCTCCGGGTATCACGGCCGGATTCGGCGGCTGGGTCAGCAGTGTGGCCTTCTCTCCCGACAACCGGAAGGTCGCGCTCGGGTCGGGGGACGGGACGCTGACGGTGCAGGACGCCGGGTCCGGCTCCAGGCTGCTCGCGATCAATCCCAAGAGCGGCTGGATCAGCGGCGTCGCGTTCAGTCCGGACGGCACGGTGCTCGCGGCATCCACCGAATACCGGGGCGTGAAGCAGTGGGACGCGAGCACCGGCCGTCACCTCCGCGACCTGGCCGGTCTCGGCGATTTTACGCGCGCCCTGGCCTACTCTCCCGACGGAGCCATGCTGGCGGCATGCAGCGGCAGCCACGACTTCAAGACCGAGTATCCCCCCGGCGAAGTCTGCATCTGGGATTCGCAGACCGGGAACCTCCGGAGGACATTCAAGGGACACAGCGGCCGCGTCCTCGCCCTCGCCTTCAGCCCGGACGGAAGCTGGATCGCCTCGGGGGGAGGTCCCTCGCCCGGCGCAAAGCCGAACCCCCCCGAGATCCTCGTCTGGGAGGCGGCGACCGGCAAGATCCTCCGGCGATTTCAAGGGCATTCGCAGCCGATTCGCAAGATCAAGTTCTCGCGGGACGGCCTGAGGATCACCTCGGCGAGCGAGGACCTGACTGTCCGGGTCTGGAACGTCGGGTCGGGGACGCTCGAGCGGACCATCTCGACTCAATCGGACAGCCTGGCCAGCATGGACCTCAGCCCGGACGAGACGCGGATCGCCCTGGGTAGCTTCGGTCGCGCGATCGATCTCATCGACGCCAGCACCGGGGATCGGATGCTGGCGCTCAAGGGCCACTCCGCGGGCGTGGCCAGCCTGTCCTTCAGCGCGGATGGAACCAGGCTCCTCTCCGGCGGAATCGACCGCACGGCCAGGATCTGGGATGCCACGCCGCTGACCCCTCCTTCGAGCCTGGTGGCGCTCCCGACGCGGGGAAAGTGAGCCGCTTCGTAGACCTCCGCACGGCCGTTGACCCAACGACGGCCATCCCCGGCCCGTGCCGCCGCCGCCAAACGTGCGGCGAGTCGACGCCGCCGCCATTCGAGGATGACGTTGACAACGCGCTGTCAACGCGGTAGAAGCCAGTCGCACTGATCGGGCGAAGGCGCATCGGTCCGTGGTCACGTCCACTTCGCCGCCGCCTGGCTCGGGTCCCGCAACCAACACGCGGCGCCCACCCCATTCTCCGGGCCATCGGCGAATCTCTGAGGGTCAAGGATGACCGGCAGACCGATCCCGTGGATCTCGTCGTGGCTCCTGGTGATCCTGGCGTTTTGTCCGGGACTCCTCCAGGCTCAGGACCTCACCGAGGACGGCGGGCCGACAATCGACGTGCCCTCGATACCAGCGGGTTCCTCTCCGTCCCGGACGCGGGTCCTTGATCCCGGCGGGACGCTGGACTGCCCTCCGGGGACCGCGCCCCCGGCGAGCTCACTCTTCGGGCCAGGTCGGGCGGACGCCCCGTTCATCCCCTACATGCTCGGAGATTTCGTCGGCCCTCTTGCCAACCCGATGACCGACCTCAAGGTCGGCGAGGGCGAAAGCCCGCGGCCGCTGGACCGCGTCTTCTATCGGTTCAACTTCTACAGCAATCTCGATCCGGAGCGCTACCAGTCGGTCTCGACGCCTTACAAGCGGGTGAACCTTTACCTCAACACCTTCGGATTCGAGAAGACGTTTGGAGAGTGGGTCTCGCTCGGCTTCCGGCTGCCGATCAACGGCATCCAGGCCCTCTCCCGGGGCACCTACTACGTCAGGAACCCGATCCCCGGCGGGCCGCCGATCCCCCGGCCCGCGCCCCCCGACTACAGTTCCGCGATCTTCGGAAACATCAACGGGATCGTGAAATTCAAGCTCGTCGAGGACGTGAACCAGGGATACCTGCTCTCCGCGGGCGCCGCGCTCAGCTTTCCGACCGCTTCCAACCAGTCGATCAACCCGGGCCCCTCGACCGCGGCGATCTTCCAGCCGTTCCTTGGCTACATCTGGACTCGCAATCGCTTCTTCTTCCAGGGGTTTTCCTCGACGACCCTTCCCCTGGTCACGGTCCAGTCCATGATCTTCTTCCAGGACCTCGGCATCGGCATGTGGGCCTATCGGAGCGAGAGGCCTTCGGCCTTCTTGACCGGTTTCGCACCCACCTTCGAGATGCACCTCAACGTCCCACTCCAGGGCCCCCAGCGGGCGGCGTGGATCTTCGAGCAGGCCGGCCTACCGTTCAACACGCAGCTCAACCTGACCTTCGGCGGGACCTTCGAGTTCTGGAACCGGGCGACGCTCGGCCTGGGCTTCGTCGTCCCCACCGTGGGCCCGATCCCCTTCGACTGCGAATTCCTCGCCCAGCTCAATGTGCGGTTCTGAGCGCGGCCGACCGTCCTCAGCTCTTGCTCCTCCCCTCATTGGTCGTCGAGGCACTGGCACGGGCCGCCGACCCAACCTAGAATCGCCGACGCACGCAGTGACGGATCCCCGTAGGAGCGTGGAATCGCCGACGATGGAACATGCTGATTCGCGAGCCCTGATTCGCCTTTCGGCCCTCGCGGCCTGCATCATGATCGCACTGACGGATCCGGCCGCAGCGCAGCCGGTTCCGAAATCGAGTGCCGGCCTTCAGGTGCCGGCCGTCGGGACCATCCCGGCGGAGGGTTTCCTCCTGCACTACCGAATCGAGGGCGAAGGCCGACCGGCTCTGGTCGTGGGCAGCTCGGTCTACTATCCCCGCGTGTTCTCACGGGCACTGCGCAAGGGGCTCCGGCTGGTCTTCCTCGACCATCGGGGCTTCGTGCCGGACCGGAGGGAGATGGATCTCGACGCCTTCTCCCTGGACAAGATCATCGACGACATGGAGCGAGCCAGGCAGACGCTCGGCCTCGGCCGGATCGTGGTGATCGGGCATTCCGGCCATTCCTACATGGCCCTCGAGTACGCCAAGAAGTATCCCCAGCACGTCTCGCACGTCGTCATGATCGGGATCTCGCCACGACTGGGTCCGGAGGCCATCACGGCGTCGATGCGGAACTGGGAGGAGTCGGTCGACCCGGGACGCAAGGCGGCCATGAGGGCGAACGAGGAGCGTCTGCCGGACAGCGAACTCATGAAGCTGCCGCCGGCGGAGCGCCTGGTCCGCGACTACGTCCGCTCGGGGCCTCGGGCCTGGTACGACTATCGCTTCGACGCCACGCCGCTCTGGGAAGGTGTCGAGTTGAACACCCGGATGTTCGACCACGTCTGGGGGAAGGTCTTCCGAGATATCGACGTCACGCGAGGCCTCGAGATGCTCGACCGGCCGGTGCTCCTGGCCCTGGGCCGCCACGATTACCTCGTCGGCCCTCCCTCGATGTGGGATCCGCTCCGGCCGAGGTTCCGCGACCTCACGGTCCGCGTCTTCGAACGGAGCGGCCACACGCCGCCTCTCGAGGAGCCGGATCTCTTCGACGCCGAGCTTCTCGGCTGGATCGATCGGAAGCGATAAGCACATGGTCGCGGGCAGAAAGCGTCCCTGACGGCCGGTCACCGCTGCCGCCGACGAGCGGCCGTCGCGACGCTTCCGCCTCCGATCGGAACATCAACCGCGAGGTTACATGCAGGGCGGGCCAAGGGCGGGTGAGAGGCCTGATCGGATCGGGCCGGGAGGAGCTCGAAGATCCGGCCACCTGGGTAACCGGTTTGGTCAGGGGCGGGGCGATCCGTTCTCGATGGAGGCATCATGACTTCGTCGACGCGCAGAGAGTTCCTTCGGTACTCGGGGGCTGTCGCTACCATCGGGCCGGTCGCAGGGCGACAGCTCCAGGCGGACGGCCCGCCGAAGTCCATGCGGCATCTGGTGAGCCTGAGCTTCGACGACGGCTTCCGGAAGTCGTTCATCCGCACCGCGGAGATCTTCGAGAAGTTCAAGCTACCGGCGTGCCTGAATGTGGTCGCCGCCGGCATCCCGGATGACCCGTACATCCGGCGCTCCCCGCTGGGGGACTTCAAGCTCTGGAACGAGCTGAAGCGCCGCGGCCACGAGATCATGCCCCACGGCCATCGCCACGAGAATCTTCAGAAGATCTCGTTCGACGACGGCAAGGACCTGATCCGACGCTGCCTCGACGTCTTCGGCGAGAAGCTGGATGGCTTCGACCCCAGGCGAGCGGTCTTCAACTTCCCGTTCAACGCGTCGACGCCGGAGCTCGAGGGCTGGCTGCCGGGCCAGGTCCGGGCGTTCCGGACCGGCTACGAGGCACTCAACCCGCTGCCGCACAGGGGCCAGGTCCGGCTGACCTGCGCCAGCTCCGGGCCAGGCAACTGCGAGGCGGCCATCGATCGGGAGCTAAAGCGCCTGCTCGCGGCGGAATCCGGATGGATGATCTTCAACACCCACGGGCTGGACGACGAGGGATGGGGCCCGCTCCGGGCAGTCTACCTGGAGCGTCTCCTGGAACGACTGTCGGGCATTGAGACTGTTGGGATCGTCCCCGTCGGCCGGGCCCTGGAGGACACTGCGACGTAACCGGGATCCGACCGGATCGGGAACGGGTCACTCGACGATGACCAGGTTGTCCCGGTGGATTACCTCGTCATAAAGCGTGGCGCCGAGCGCCTTCCGGGCCTGCTCGGTGCGCAGGCCCTTGATGGCGTTGGCGTCGGCCGTCGCGTAGTTGGTCAGGCCGCGGGCGAACTCGCGGCCGGAGCGGTCGCGGACGCCCACGACGTCGCCCTTTTCGAACTCGCCCTGGACCTCGACCACGCCGATGGCCAGCAGGCTCTTGGACCCCCCCTGGACTGCGACCCGGGCGCCATCGTCAACCACGTAGTAGCCCCGCGGCCGGGCCGTCAGTCCGATCCAACGCTTGCGGGCGCGATGGGCCTGGCCGTGGGCGAGGAAAAGCGTGCCGGCGGGCTCGCCGGCGAGGATCCGGGTGAGCGGGCGAGGCCGCGTGCCGGAGGCGATGATGACCGATCCGCCCGCCTGGGTAACCAGCCGCGCGGCCGCCAGTTTGCTCGACATGCCGCCGGTGCCCAGCGTGCTGCGGCTCGATCCCGCCAGGCCGAGGACGTCGGCGTCGATCTGGGGGACCATCGGCACGACCTCGGTGCGCTGCTGGCTGGCCGGGTCAGTCCGGTAGAGCCCATCCACCACGCTCAGGATCACGAGCAACGGCGCCTGGAGCAGGTTGGTCACCATGGCCGCCAGGCGGTCGTTGTCGCCAAACTTGATCTCGTCGACGCTGATGGTGTCGTTCTCATTGATGATTGGGACGGCATTCCAGTCAAAGAGCGCGTGGAGGGTGTTCCTCATGTTCAGGTAACGCGGACGGCTGTCGAAGTCCTCATGCGTCAGGAGCAATTGCGCGGCGTGCCGGCCGTGCTGGCGAAGGCCCTCGTCGTATGCCCTGATCAGGTAAGCCTGCCCCACCGCCGCGGCGGCCTGGAGCTCGCGAAGGTCCTCGGGCCGTCGCTTCAGGCCGAGCTGCCCCATGCCCGCACCGACGGCACCGGAGCTGACCAGGGCCACCTTGTGGCCGGCATCCATGACCGCGCTGATCTGCTCGGCGAGGTGGTGGATCCGACCCGGGTCGAGGACGCCGTCGGGTCCCGTCAGGACGCTGGTGCCGACCTTCACAACCCAGACGCCGGCGGAGAGCACAACCTCGTCGCGGACCAGGTCGCGGATCGGGGAAGGAGGCATGGGCATCGTCTGGAGGCGGCCTGCGCCCCCCGCCTGGAGATCTGGAGAAACTTGAGTCCCGGCTGGAGTGTTCAACCTCGACCTCCCGTGCCGACAATATAGGTCATCCAGCGAATCCCGGAGCGCCGCTCCGCGTCAAGGGGCACTCCAAATCTACCTATCGTCGCAGTTCCCCGCCAAAGTGAGGAGGAACTCATGGTGAAGGTTGTAGGTAGGTTTGTTCGTCATTATAATTTCCTCGGCGGGGGGGCCTAGAGGAACTCGACTCTCGGCCAATCCAGGGCGTCTCCTCTCCTACTCCTCCCCGGCATGCGCGGGGTTCAATTCAGGGGAAACCCGACACATGGGTGAACTCCAGCATGAGTGCGGAGTCGCGGCAGTCTTTCACGCCAACGTCGATCAGCCCGAGCAGGTGTCGCGGCTCGCACCCATCCGGGGAGACATCAACAGCGTCTCTCGGCTGGTCCCCCGGATGCTCCTGGACATGCAGAATCGCGGGCAGCTCGCCGCCGGCATGGCGAGCTTCCGGAGCGACCGCAACGCCCTGATCCGCACCCACAAGGAGTTGGGGACCGTCGCGGAGGCCTTCCGGCTCAACCACCGCGTGGAGTTCGAGGACATCATGAAGGGGATGGACGGGCCGGTCGCCATCGGCCACGTCCGCTATGCCACCTGCGGCGGCGACGATCGCTACAACGCTCAGCCCTTCGAACGCGACCACGGCCGCAAGACGAAGTGGTTTGCCTTCGCCTTCAATGGCCAGCTCGCCAATTACCAGGAACTTCGGAACGAGCTCCTCTCCAAGGGGGACTACCACCTCAAGCGGGACACCGACACCGAGATTATCATGCACTCGCTGGCCTACGAACTCCAGTCGGAGGACGTGGAGCCCGACTGGGTGGGCGTGTTCGGCAGGCTCGCGGAGAAGTTCGACGGAGCCTACAACATCGTCCTGATCACCGCGCACGGGGAGCTGGTGGTGGCCCGCGACCCGCTCGGCTTCCGGCCGCTCTGCATCGCCGAGCACGGCCCCCTCTTCGCCGTCGCCAGCGAGAGCGTTCCGCTGTCGAACCTGGGGTTCCGCAACGTCCGCTCCCTGGAGCCGGGGACGATCGCGGTCGCCAACCACAAGGGGATCCAGGTCAGCCGGTATGCCCCATCGCCCCGCCAGGCCCATTGCTTCTTCGAATGGATCTACTTCGCCAACGTCGGCGAGCACCTGGACGACCGCTCGGTCTACCTGAGCCAGCCTGGAGCTCGGCAAGGCGTTCGGCTGGAGACCGTCCTGGACGCCGACACGATCGTGGTCCCGGTCCCGGATACGGCCAAGGCCGCGGCAGACGCGATGTCCTTCGCGCTGAAGATCCCGTCGGTCGAGGGGCTGATGCGTAACCGCCACGTCGGCCGCACCTTCATCGAGGGGACGGCCGACCGCGCCGCGAAGGCCCGGCCTGGGCATCGACGCCGCTGCCCGAGGTGCTCAAGGGGAAGGTCGTCCTCCTGGTCGAGGATAGTATCGTCCGCTCGACCACCATGCGTGCGCTGGTGCACGAGATCCGCGACCGAGGCGGTGCACGGGAGATCCACCTGCGGGTCGCCTGCCCGCCGATCATCGCACCGTGCTACTACGGCATCGACATGTCCAGCACCGACGAGCTATTCGCCACCAAATTCATCGACCTGCCCGGGAACATGGTCTCCGAGGCCGCCCAGCAGGCGATGGCGAAGGAACCGGGGCCGACAGCCTCCGCTACCTGCCTGTCGATGCCATCGCCCGTTCCGTGACGCTCGCCCGATCGACCCTGCCGGGCCTGCATCACCGGCGGCTACCCCACCGAGACCGGCCAGCAACTCTATCAACTCGAGGTCGGTTCGTGCTCGCAGTCGCAGGGTAAGGTAGCTACGAGCCCGCGCCCGGTGGGCACGGCCTGAGACGGCGCTGTTGTTCCCTCCACCGGTTAGCCCGATCCGCCAATCAGCCGAGGCTGGGCAGATCGGGCTCCGTCTTCCGGTACCAGGCCCGATAGATCGGCCGCCCCTCGATGCGGAACTGGGTGCCGAAGTTCGTCAGGTAGTCGAGGTCGTGCTCGGGTTCCTTCACCGCGGGCGGGGGGAGCTCGACGAGCCGCGGCCTCCCGCGACCAGCGACCGGATGACCCCGAAGTACTCCTCCACGTCGGTGGCGACGTGCAGCGTCCCCCGCTCTCCGAGGCACCGCCAGATGGATGCCACCAGGCCCTCGGTGAACACCCGGCGCTTCTTGTGCCGCTTCTTCCACCAGGGGTCGGGGAAGTAGACGTGCACGGCTCGCAAGCTCGCCTCGGGCACCATCCGGGACAGCAACGGCTTGGCGTCTCCCGGCCAGAGCCGCACGTTGGGCACCCTTGCTGGACGGCCGCTCCGCGGCGAGCCGGGCGTACTTCCTGGAGATCTCGATCCCGAAGAAATGGTGCCCGGGGTGTTGCTGCGCGGCGCCAGAACAGCCCCTTGCCCGAGCCGACTCCGAGCTCACCCTCGACCTGCGGAGCCGAAGACGGCCATCCAGTCCAGGGCCTGTCAGGCGGGCGGCCCGCCGGGTCCAGCAGGTGGGATGTCACATCGAGCGAGGGGGGCGCGGGACGAGTCATCGTGAATATCGGCGGGTGAATGAGGAGCCTCGTCCTCGGCGGGGTCTTGCCGGTCCGAGGCTCGGGGAGGGCCCGGGGAGACGATTCAGTCGGGAGTCTTCTCCGCCGGCGATCATTACGCCAATCACCCGGCCGTGGAAGACCACGTTGGTCCCGACGAACCCCTGACCTCGAAGATGGAGTGGCGGCATGTTCCGATCCCCTTGCCGACAAGCACCAGGCGATCTCCAGGCCGGACCTGACCGCGGAACCGGACGTCCTCCATTCCGCCGAAGCCGACAAATCCCGACTCGAACAGGCCGGCCTCCTTTGCAGTAGAAGCTGGAGAGCTTGCGCCGCGGCCTCGCACATGAGGACGCCCGGCATCAGGGATAGCCCGGCATGTGGCCGCGGACCCAGAACTCGTCGTCCCCCACGTCCTTGTAGCCGATGATCAGGCGCTCCTCCAGGTCGATCAGGACGATCGCGGTGAGCTGCTCCATCTCGAACCGCTGTGGGTTATGGCGGTGGATCCCATCCCGGTCGGCGAGGACACGCGACGTGTCGATGCTGGCGGGTTCGACCAGGGGCACCGGCGGCATGAAGGAGCGTCCTTTCCGACAGACGAAGTCACAGATCACCGCGCATGGGGGCGGTGATCTCCCGGGCACGTGCGGCCAGACTCGGGGTGCATGTCGGACGCCCTGGCCGGAGGCGCGTCCGCCGGGGGAAGGAGTTCACCGGCGACGAATTGACGCTATCATGACTACCGGCCGCGACTTCCACAAGAGATTTCGAGGGCGTACCGAGCACTCGGAGGTCGCCGCAGAACCGGGAACTTCGTCGTGATCCACCGCCTCCTCGGGACGATGATCACCCCCAGCGTTATCCCGGCCTCTCGCCGGAGTCCGAGCTCGACCTCGCGGCCTGCTGGGGGCCTCGGTGCTCGAGATCCTGCCCGGAATGGTCGTCCTCGACCCCGCCGCCGCTCAGGCAGGCCGTTGTCGACCGAGGCCTGGCGATCCACTCCGCACACGGCTGCTGGGGGGCCAGGCTACGCCCGCTGGGTGGACCTCGGGAGCACCGACGAGACCGTTCTTCGCGAGTCGCTGGACGACCTGAGGCTGCTTGACTGGCTCGACGCGGCGGGAGGGCGGTTCCTGGTGGTCCACATCCCGGCGGCCTCTCCGCACCGGACGAACAGCCCGCACGGACCGAGACGTTCGCCCGCGGCCTGACGGCTCTCGCCCGGCACGCTCTGCGGCAGCGGCCTGGTCGTCCAGGCCGAGAACATGCCCCCAGGCGTCTATCCCGGAAGCCGCATGGAGGACCTCCGCGAGCTCCTGCTGGCACTGGTCATCCCCGAACTGCCCTGCTCGACACCGGCCACGCACAGATCGGCGGCGACCTCCCCGGCCAGACCATCCTCGCCGGCGACCTCTTAAGAACGACGCATGTCCATGACAATGACGGACGACGTGATACCCACGATCCTCCCGGACGAGGAGGATCAACTGGCCGGCCTGGGGCGTGCCCTCGATCAGGTCGGCTATCTCGGGCCCGTCATGCTCGAGTGCGTTCGCCAAGGCCTGCAAGAACCCCTCGCTCCACGACCGCCGGGTGCTGGAGACGCTGATCTCGGTGCAACTCTCCGGCGTGACCCGCCGTTTCCGGTTGTAGGGATGGCACGGCGAGGGAGACGCCAAGGATGAACTGGCTCGCCCGGACTCGAAGAGAGCGGCGGCCGTGCCGGATACGACAGCGTGACCGCCGAGGCCCGACCCTGTCCGGGGTAAGGGCAGGGCCGCTCCAGGACTGGGCGGTTCGGTCGGCCGGCCAGGAGGGCGCACGACCGTGACCCCGAAGCTTAACCGTCGAGACGCACTGGGGACCCTGGGGTTGATCGGTGCGGGCCGCGGCCGCCGCAACCGGCCCGCCCGGCTAGCCCAGGCCGCCGGTGGAGTTAGCGGTACGCCCGCCGCCAGGGCGTCCACGGGCGGATGACCGGCGTCCAGGCCATCGCCGCGACCCCTCCGCTGTGAGCAGGCGCTGCGTTTTCGGGATCCCCGGGGCCCAGAACAACGAGCCTGGGACGCCTTCAAGGCCTACGGCCAGCCGTACTTCGTGGCCCACGAGGCCTCGGCGAGCGTCATGGCCGACGCCTCCTGCTCGGGCGACCGGTGAGGTCGGGGCTCTCCGTCGTCCCCGGCCCGGGCTGACCAACGCCCTGACGGGCATCGGCGAGGCCCTCTACGACAGCATCCCGATGGTCGGCATCATCACCGATATCGACCGCGCAAGCCCGGGCGGCCGTCGGCCAGGTCCACGGGCTGGCCAACGAGGCGATCGTCCGGCCGGTCAAGATCGACGATCTCGGTCCGGCACCAGGGCGAGATCCCGGGTGCCGCCCTCTTCCAGGCCTTCCGGACGGCTCGCTGCGGGGAGCCCGGACCGGTGGCCGTGATCATCCCCTACCCGCTGTTCATGGAGGCCTGGGACTACGATCAGCCGGCCCCTCCCCCCTTCCCCGTCGCCTTCGACGAGTCGGCCTATCAGCGCATCCTCTGCCATCTCCAGGACCGGCGGAAACGGGTCGGCATCTATGCGGGGCTCGGCTGCGCGGACGCCAGCCCTTCGCTGACCGCCGTGGCCGAGCTGCTCCAGGCGCCCGTGGCGACCTCCGTCAGCGGCAAGGGCTGCATCCCCGACGCCCATCCCCTGGCCGTCGGCTGGGGATACGGCAAGCAGGGCACCCGCGCCGCCGAGGCCGTGTTCAAGGACGTGGATCTCGTCCTGGCCGTCGGAGTCCGCTACAGCGAGGTCTCGACCGCCAATTACGCGATCCCCCGCCACGACCTGCTGATCCACGTGGATGCGAATCCCCAGAATCTGGGCAAGAACGTGCCGGCCCACGTCGCGATGTGCTCCGATGCCAGGGTCTTCCTGGACCGCCTGGTGGCCGACGCCCCGGCGATCCGTCGCGCCCCCAGCCCGCCGCTCTGGGAGAAGATCCACCGGCAACGACAGGTCGATCGATGCCTGGCCCGAACCACGCAGGTGACGCGTTGCGTGGACCCGATGTACTTCCTGAGCCAGCTCCGCTGCGCGTTGGGGCCCGAGGAGCTGATCTTCGTGGATGTGACCGCCTCCACGCACTGGGCCTCCGAGGCGATCGAGGTCCAGGGGCCGCGGCGTTACTTCACTCCGGCGGACAACCAGAGCATGGGCTGGGCGATCCCCGCCGCCATCGGGGCCCAGCAGGTGCGGCCCGACCGCCAGGTCGTCTGCGTCACCGGCGACGGCTGCTTCCTGATGTCGGCCATGGAGATGAGTTCTGCCGCCCGGGCCGGGCTGCCGGTCAAGTTCTTCGTCTTCGACGACGGCGCCTACCACTACATGCAGATGCTCCAGCAGCCGGTCTACCGCCGGACCACGGCCACCGAGATCGCCCGCATCGACTACGCCGCATTTGCCCAGGGGGTCGGCGTCGGTTACAACCAGATCGCCTGCAACGAGGATGTCCTTCCCGGCATCCAGCGTGCCCTGGGGCTGGCCGGGCCGGTTCTCACGCACGTGATCGTGAGCTACGACGGCCGCGAGATCCGCTGGCTAGGTGCCGTGCGGTCGCATTACATCGACAGCCTGAGCAATCGCCAGAAGGTCCGCCTGGCGGCCAGGATCGGCGTCCGCGCGGTGACCCCGGGGGGTGACAGTGACTGAGATGATTCCCGCGCGGAGGGCCGTGGCGCAACCCGGCTGGTCGCCTGGGATTGCTCGGCAAGGCGAGTGAACCACCGCGAAGGAGCGATGGTTGATCTTTCAAGAACGAGGGCTTGTCCGTAAGATGCCGCCGACCTGCGGATTCGACCGGGAGGCGTCGGCCGTGGAACCCGGAGGGGACGGGAAGACTCGAAACATGGATGTCTGTACGACCGCCCCGGGCCCGACATCGGAGCCGTTCCCGCCGCCGCCACGTCCCGGCCGACCGAGCCAGTGGCGGAGGCGGCTGACTGAGGACCGTGAGCAACTGCCCCGGTTCTGGCCGGTCATCCATAATCTGGTCAGCCAGGAGTTGAAGGTCCGGTATCAGCGGTCGGTGCTCGGCTTCTTCTGGACGCTGGTCAATCCGCTCCTCATGATGATGACCCTGTCCTGGGTCTTCTCGAACCTCTTCGGCGAGATCTCGAACTACACTATCTATCTGTTCGCAGGGATGGTTCCCTGGGGACTGCTCAGCGGCAGCATCGGCGAGTGCGCGACATGCATCATTGCCAATGAGGGATTGATCCGGAAGATCTACGTCCCGAAGCTCGTGTTCCCGATCTCGCGGCTCCTGATCAATCTCGTGACGACGGGACTCTCGATGGTCTCGCTGTTCGTGCTCCTCGGCCCGCTGGGGGCGCGGCCATCGGTGGCGATGATCCTGCTGCCCCTGGCCCTGGCCCTCTTCGCCATGTTCTCGCTCGGGCTGGGCCTGATGGTGGCCACGGCGAACACATTCTACCGGGACTGCGGCCACCTGGTGGGCGTCTTCCTCCAGGCCTGGTACTTCGCCACGCCGATCATCTATCGGATCGAGCGGTTCCCCGAATCGGCACTCTGGCGGTTCCGGCTCAACCCGGCTTATTACTTCATCGAGCTCTTCCACGACATCATCTTCGCGGGCCGCTGGCCGTCGCTCGGCCACTGGCTCTGCGCCTCCCTGATCGCGACGGTCAGCCTGGGGATCGGCTATGCCATATTCAAGTCGAGCGAAGACAAGATGGTATTCCGACTCTGAGCGGCAAGGCCGCCGCCTCAGCGGCGACAGCCCGGGGGCGGGAGAACCCTTGATCGAGCTGCGTGACGTGTCCTTGCGGTTCATCAGCTACGGCGACAAGCAGTACTCGCTCAAGCGGGCCGTGCTGGACCTGGTGCTCCGCCGCGAGTCGCCCGTGCCGGTCTCCGAGTTCTGGGCGCTCCGAGACGTCAGCCTGCGGATCGGCCACGGGGAACGAGTGGGGATCGTAGGGGGCAACGGCGCGGGTAAGAGCACGCTGTTGCGGCTCCTGGCGCGGATCTACCCGGCGTCCGAGGGCACGGTCACGGTCCGCGGTAACGTCGCTCCGCTCATCGAGATGGGGGCCGGGTTCAATCCGGAACTCTCCGGCAACGACAACATCCTGCTCAACGGGGCCATGCTGGGCTTCTCTCGCCGCGAGATGCTGGCGAAGGTGGACGGCATCCACGAGTTCACGGGCCTCCGCGAGTTCGCCGACCTGCCCCTGAAGTACTACTCCAGCGGCATGTACATGCGGCTGGCCTTCGCGATCGCCACCGAGATCGACCCGGAGATCCTGATGATCGACGAGGCCCTCGGAGTCGGCGACGCGGCCTTTCAGGATCGCGCCAAGGAGCGCATCCTGAAACTCCTGGGCCGCTCGCACGCCGTGATCCTGGTCTCGCATGACATGCAGACGCTTCGAGAGCTCTGCACCCGGGGGCTCTGGATGCGCCAGGGTCGCCTCGTGGCGGATGGCCCGATCGATCGGGTGATCGACGAGTACATGGCCTGGACCCACGCCGCAGCGGCAGCCGGGTGATCGCCAGTCAGGCCGCTCAGCCGTCGGCCCATCCGGTTATGGCGGTGACGCAGGCTGCCGCGATTTCGCGAATTCCTCAGGATCTCCGGCCCGAAGTCCGATGACAGATCACGGAGAATTCCGCGCCCCTCGGCGTGCGTACGGGATGGGACCGACGGAAGCGACCGACCGGCATTGACCGCCCCGGGCTTCCCGGTCATCATCTCGCCGGCCCGGAGCCGCCCGCCACCTCAGAACACGCGGGTGGCATGAATTCGCGCGGAAGCACGTGTCTGGGTCGAGGGAGTGACCCGCTATGCCAATCGCTCAGGTGGCCGTCCTGGTCTCCGCGCTCTCGGGCTGGTCGGACATCACCATCCAGGCGAGTCGCGGCGATCGCGGCTTCTCGTCGTTCCAGCGGAGCGTCGCGGGCATCGACCGCCCCAGCGACCGGACGATGGAGACGCTGAAGCGCTTCGACCTGGCGAAGTCGTACCGCCGCAACGTGAACAACACGCTGATGAGCCTGGAGAAGCTGGCCCGCAAGCAGCCCAGCGCAGAGCTGGTCTACGCGCTGGCCGAGCTCTCCTGGGTGGACGGACTGAAGCAGGACCGCTGGCGGAAGTCTCAGGCGATCGACCGCTTCCTGGACGCCGTCGGTTACGCCCACGACTACCTGTTCGATTCCGAGCTGGCCGAGGGCCGGGGGCCGTCCGACCCGCGATTCCGACTGGCCTGCGAGATCTACAACGCCGGCCTGGAACGGCTGATCCGCGCCGCGCAATCGAAGGACCCGATCGACCCGCAGGGCGTGATCCGGCTCAAGGTCAACGGCCACGAGCAGGTCCTCCAGGTGGTGGTCCGCGACTCGCCCTGGACGCCGGCCGACGTCCACAAGCTGATCCTGGCTTCGGACTTCGAGGTCTCCGGCCTGGCGAGCAGCCGCAACCAGTACGGCCTGGGCGTCCCCCTGATTGGCGTCCGCGTGACCGACCCGAAGAAGGAGAACCGCACGCCCGAAGAGCGGTTTTTCCCCGAGGAGATGGCCTTCCCGCTGACGGCCTTCCTGATCCCCAACTCCCGGCTCCGCGATCCGGCCGAGTCGGTGGACCAGGTCCGCCAGTGCACGCTGGAGCTGATCGACCCCGTGCGGCGGCGGTCCGTCGGGGAGCAGGGAAACGCGATCGCCCTGGAGACGGACCTCACCACCCCGCTTGCCTACATGTGGTCACGCACCGACCTTGATCGCTTCCGCTGGTCGGGCCTGCTGCGGCCCGAGGCCAACCTCGCCCGGGCCAACCTCCTCATGATCCGACCGTATGAACCGAACAAGATCCCGGTGGTCATGGTCCACGGCCTGATCTCCAGCCCGCTGGCGTGGATCCCCATGCTCGACGAGCTGCTCCGCGATCCCGTAATCCAGAAAAAATATCAATTTATGTTGTTTATGTATCCGACGGGAGTCCCGGTCCCGATCGCCGCGGCCACCCTGCGGGACGCCCTGAGCCAGGCGAAGATGACCTTCAACGCCGACAGCCACGACCCCGACTTCGACCGGATGGTGCTCCTCGGGCACAGCATGGGCGGGGTGCTCAGCCACTTCATGACCGTCTCCAGCGGCGACCAGCTCTGGCGGCTCAACTCGGACCGGTCGTTCGACGAGATCATCGGGCCCAAGAACGTCCTGGACGAGCTCCGCAAGCTGCTCTTCTTCGAGCCCATGCCGTTCGTGAGCCGGGTCGTCTTCCTGGCCACGCCGCATCGCGGGTCGGACCTCTCGCGCGGCGTGGTCGGCCGGGTCAGTGCGGGATTGATCAACGATCCCGACTACATCCACAAGCTCCTCTACCAGCTCGTGAAGGACAACCCCGACGCCTTCGATCGCCGCCGCTTCCGCCGCTTCCCGTCGAGCATCGAGACCCTCGAGACCAACTCGCCGATCCTGATGGCACTGCTGGCGATGAAGCCCGGCCCGGGGGTCGCGTTCCACTCGATCATCGGCTCCACTCGCCCGGGCCCCGTGGACCAGACGACCGACAGCGTCGTCCCCTACCGCAGCGCCCACCTCGACGGGGTCGAGTCCGAGAAGGTCGTCCGCTCCGACCACGGTGTCCAGAAGGACGGCGAGGCCATCCGCGAGGTGGTCCGCATCCTCCACCAGCACATCGGCGTGCCCGTCCAGGCCGCCCGCTCGCGTCCCGACCCCGCCGCCACACGCTCCGCCGTCGCCACGCCCCCAGCGCAAGCGCAGGTCGAGCTTGTCGCGCCGCTCCAGCGGTGAGGAGCCGCCCCCCCTTCCGATTCGCCTATCGCGCCGAGTAACCGCCGTCGATCATCAGCACGGAGCCGGTGAAGAAGCGGGCGTGATCGGAGGCGAGGAACTGGAAGAAGCGGGCGATCTCCTCGGGCTGGGCGTTCCGTCCGATCGGGGAGGCCGCGGCGAGGTCGCCGAGGAACTTCTCGGGGTCGCCGGACTCGCTCGCGGTCCGTTTCAGCAGGGGCGTCTCGACGACGCCGGGGCAGACGGCGTTCACCCGGATGTTGTCCTTCGCGTAGTCGACGGCCATCGTCCGCGCGATCTGGATCACGGCCCCCTTGGAAGGACCGTAGACGCCCTGGAGCTCCATGCCGCAGACCGAGGAGATCGAGCCGGTCAGCAGGAAAAGTCCCCCGCCCTGCTTCTTCATCACCGGGATCACGTGGCGTGCCGCCAGGAAGATCGCCTTGACGTTCACGTCCATGACGCGATCCCACTGCTCCGGCGTCGTCTCGTGGATCGGATTGGGCAGGGCGATCCCCGCATTGCAAATCATCACGTCGATCCGCCCGAAGGCGTCCAGCGCTGTCGCCACGGACTCCGCGCTGGTGGACTCGTGGCCCACGTCGCCGACGACGCAGCGGAGCTGGGCGGGAGCAATCCCTTCGAAGATGCGGGTCAGCTCCCGGTTCACATCCACGGCGACCACCCGGGCTCCCGCTTCCAGGAACACCCGCACCGTTGCCTCGCCGATGCCCGAGCCCGCCCCGGTGATGACCGCCACCTTGCCCGTGAGGTCCATGGACCTGACCCTCGCGATTACCCTGATGCGTGAAGAACCGCCACGTCTCTATTCCTGCCCGCGACTCAGGCTATCGCTGCCCGTCCCGGTATTCCACCGGCTGGTTCCGGAAACACCCCTGAATCCACAAGAATGCATGAAGCCGAATATGTAAAGTATATATAAAATCCCGCGTCGAGCTGGATCTGAGACCTGCCTTGTGTTTCTCAGCGGAATGACTCGAGCCTCACCAAACCCAATCGTGTGCAGCTTCGACAACTGCCTGGCAACAGAAGATCAAGAGCCGAGAGCGGCTTGGCATACTTGGCGGGATTCGCCGTGCGGGAATCTGCGGTGAGTCGTCCCGGCGGCCCGGACACTGTGATGTGATGAGAGAGGTTCGATGCGAGGTTCCACTGGACCGTCCGCTAGGGATGCGGAGCCGCCCGGCTGATTGGCCTCTGCGGAATCGGTCTGTCAACTAGAGGGCCGCGCCGCATCACCGCGGGGAGACGATCGAGCCTCGGAGTTCCAGTCCGGCGGCAGTGATTCCGAGGAATCATGCATGGTTCTCCCCGGACGGTCTGAGCCAAGGCCGGACGGAACTCCGACTCCAGAGGACGACGGAGGTATTTGCCGTTCCTGCTGGTTAAGGGTCTGGGGCCGAGTGTGTCTCGAAGACTCTCCTGATTCCATGGGCGATGATCTGTGCTTGACTCCTCGCTACGTTTCCCGCATGTTGCGGGCCGGTGCTCGGCGCCTGAGCCAGATAACGAAGAATGTTCTCGGGGACGCAAGGAGGCTGCCCGATGATGAATCCTCTGCAGAGGAGTGACGCCGGTGGCTCCCGCCTGCTCAGGACCGCCCTGGTCATCCTGAGTTGCGGTGTGTTGATGTCGTTTGGCCTCATGCAGCTCTTGCCGTTGATGTTTGAAGGCGAACTTCCGCTCCTGCGCATGAGTGCCGGGCCCCGTGCCACCAGACGGCATCAAATTGCGATGCACCTCGCAAAAGAGGCGGCGCGCAATGGACTTCTGCTGGACACCGTGTCGAACAGCGGGACCGAGGAAACGTTGGAGAACCTTCGGGACGGCAAACTGGACCTGGCCATCGTGAGCAGTGGGGTCGCGGTCCCCGACGCCGAGGACCTCATGGTCCTCGGCGCGATCCAGGTCGAGGCCCTTCACGTGCTCGTTCGCAAGGAGCTGGCCGACGCGACCGGGTTCGGCGGGGCCATCCGCGGGAAGCGCGTCAATGTGGGCGTGAAGGGGACCACGGAGCATCTCCTCGCGCTTGATTTCCTGAAGTTCTCCCACCTGTCGATCGCCTCGCCCTCGCATCCCGGAGATGTCATCGACACGCAGTTCAGCAAGACGGAACTCGTCGAGAAGGCACAGGTCATCCAGCAGACTCAGGGGCCGGCCAGGGAGAAGCTGATCGCGGAGTTGCCGGATTGCATCCTGCTGCTCGATTCGACACCCGCCACCGCGGTCCAGGAACTGATCCAGGCAGCCGACTATCGCCTGCTACCCCAGCCGGCGACGCGGGCTTACATCGCGGACAGCCTCCAGGACGGCGAGGTGAAGAGCACCTCGCTCCTGCGAGAGTTCCTGGAGCCAACCTCGATCCTGGCGAAGAGCTATTTCAAGACCGAAGGCCACCCCGAGACCGACTGCGAGACGGTGGGGGTCCGCCTCCTTATCGTGGCCCGCAAGACCGTCCCCGTTCGGGCCATCCGGCTCTTGATGCGAACGCTGTTCGAAGGCGACTTCGCCAGGCGGATCCGAACGAAGTCGCCGCGCGACCTGGCGACGACCTTCCCGATCCATCCAGGGGCGATCGCGTACCTGGATCGAGACAAACCCCTCCCGATCAACGATGTGATCGGCTGGATGAAGGATGGCTTCAGCCTCTTCGGTGCCTTCAGCGCGCTGGCATTGTCCCTGTACGGCCTGCTGTGGCGGAAGAAGTCGCGGAAGCCCTCGGACTACTACGCCGCGATCCGGAGGATCGAGCTGCTGGCCCAGGGCGCGGACGTCGTTTCGGAGGATGAGATCCGGTCGAACAACCTCAGCGCATACCTCGAAGACCGACTTGAGACGATTCGACGAGAGCTCATCGGAGACATCTGTGAAGGTCGGATCCGGGGCGAACAGGTCATCACCAACATCCTCGCCCTGATCAAGGAGGCCCGTCTCAACCTGCATCGCGCCATCCCCCTCGCCCGCTCGCCCGCCTCCCAGACAGACCGCGACGACAATTCGTCGAGGGCGGCCTAATTGCTGAAGCCCACGCCAGCGGCCCACTCAAGGCCGCCCTCATTCCATGGCCCTCTCTTCTGGCAACGCGAACCGGACGCTCGTCCGACGGGGCCTTGCGATGTTCAAACACAAGGGAAATGGTTGCGTCCGGGCGGTGTTCGCGCCTTGATCGGCCGACCGGCGAGAACGCCGCCGTCGCCATTCCCGGACCGCGCCGTCGGCCGTACAATCGGGCGCAGTCGCGATCGCGTCCCCGAAGAACGGAGGCGAACGTCATGCGCGCCCGACTCGGCCCCGCGAACGACCTGGTGGACGATCCCCGCGGCTCACGCCGCTCGATGGCGGTCGGAGGGGGCGCGATCGCGATGGTCCTGATCGCTGTCGCTTTACGCGTGATCAGCCCGACTGTTGCCGGCGCGGGGAAGCTCCCCGCCCGGGCTCTCGCCGAGAAGGCGATCGTATCGCTGCCGGCCCCCGACGAACCGGTCGCGTTCGTCAGGACCGTGCTCGGACTGACAGAGGACGTCTGGAAGGAGCAGTTCAGGGCGCTCCGGTCGGGCGTACACCGAGCCGCGGCTGGTCCTCTTTGACGGGCAGGTGATGACAGGGTGCGGCGTGCTCCGCAGGGCGGCGGGCCCGTTCTACTGCCCCGACGACCAGAAGATCTATATCGACCTGGACTTCTTCCGTGAGCTGAAGGACCGCGACCACGCCCCAGGCGATTTCGCCCGAGCCTATGTCCTCGCTCACGAGGTCGGGCATCACGTCCAGCAGATGCTCGGCACGCTGGATTCGGTCCGTCGCGAGCGAGCGAAGCTGAGCCCGGAGGAGGCCGAAAAGCTGCACATCCGGCTCGAGCTCCAGGCGGATTTCCTGGCCGGTTACTGGGCCCATCATGCCGACAGGTTGCGCCACATCCTGGAGCCCGGAGACCTCGAGTCGGCGAGGGCCGCGGTCGCGACACTCGGCGAGGGGCGCCCGGGTCCAGGGACTTGCGAGGGCTGCTGGAGCGGCAAGCACGGCACGGCCCAGCAGCGGCTCCGCTGGTTCATGCGGGGATTCGACACCGGCGACCTGAAGCAGGGAGACACGTTTCAGGGCGAGCTCTAAGCGGCCGGACCGAGTCACCCTGAACTTCTCCAGAGGAGTGCTCTGCCCGGGCTTTTTGACCGATTCATCGCGACATCGCCGGAGTCAGCCGCAGCTAGAGTGTTGAGGATATCTCGGTCCGGCCGCTTAGGAGACACCGGATGCCGAGCCTCCAGGCCCGCCTGCTGCGGCCACTCCTCGATCTGCGGAGGGCCCTCTTCCGCTGGGATGCGCCGGTCGATCGGTATCGCGCGCTGATGCGACATCAGGAGAAGTACTTCAAGCCTCCCCGCGACGTCCAGATCGAGCCCGCCCTGGCGGGGCACGTCCCGGCCGAATGGTTGACCCCACCGGGGGCCTCGGACTGCCCGGTGATTCTCTACCTGCACGGCGGGGCATGGACGTTCGGCTGGACCAACATCCATCGCCGGATGGTCGCCCACCTGGCCAAGGCTGCCCGGTGCCGGGTCCTGGCGGTGGACTACCGGCTGGCCCCGGAGCATCCTTTCCCCGCCGCGCTCGAGGATTGCCTGGCGGCGTACCGCTGGCTGCGGGCGAACGGAATCTCCCCGGGCGAGATCGCGATCGCGGGCGATTCCGCGGGGGGCAACTTGACGCTCACGACGCAGTTGTGCCTGCGCGACGCGGGCGAGCCACTGCCGGCGGCCGCCGTGTGCCTCTCGCCGGCCACAGACCTGGAAGGGACTGGCGCCTCGTTCTGGACCAGCAAGGACCCGGTCATCACCCCTGAGTTCGTGGTGAGGATGAGGAAGCTCTACATCGGCGACCACGACGCGCGCTCGCCGCTCATCTCTCCGCACCACGGCGACATTCGCGGCCTCCCGCCGCTGTTGATCCAAGCCGGCGGGGACGAGATGCTCCTGAGCGACTCGGAGCGTCTAGCCGAGAAGGCCGGTGCCTCCGGCGTGGACGTGACCCTGGCCGTCTGGCCGAAGATGTGGCACGTTTGGCACCTGTTCGTACCCACGCTGCCCGAGTCGCGAGAGGCGGTCGAGTCCGCGGCTCGGTTCATCGCCGGACGGCTCAGGACGCCGCTGGCCCCGGAGAGGACCACCATCTAAGCTGGGGGAGGGCCAGTGCCCCGCCCGTCGGCGTGCCCTCCCTGCGTGCTCCGAGAGGCGAGATGACCGAGCTAGCCGAGCGACTTGCCGACTTCGCCCTGTCCGTCCGGTTCGGGGACCTCCCCGACGAGGTCGTCCGCGAGGCGAAGGGGAGGCTACTGGACACGATCGGCTGTGCCCTGGCCGCGATCGGCGAGCCCGCACCGGAGATGGCGCGGCGGGTGGCGACCCGTTGGCGGGGCGAGCCTTCCGGGTCCCTCGTGGGAGGAGGGGCCTCGACGCCCGACTGGGCGGCATTCGTCAACGGGGTCCACATCCGCTACCTGGACTGCAACGACACGTATCTGGCACGAGAGCCGGCCCACCCAAGCGACAACTGGGCGGCGATCTGGGCGGCTGGCGAGGCGGCCGGTGCGTCGGGGCTCGACTGGCTCACGGCGGCGGCCGTGGCCTACGAGGTCCACTGCCGGCTTTGCGATGCGGCCTGCCTGCGCTCGCGGGGATGGGACCATACGACCTTCGGCGAGATCTCGGCGACGCTCGCCGCGTGCCGCCTGCTCGGGCTCGACCGACGGCAAACGCTCCACGCGTTGGGGATCGCGGGCACCACGGGGACTGCGCTCCGCCTGACCCGTACCGGCGAGCTCTCCATGTGGAAAGGGTGCGCGTTCGCATTCGCCAGCCGGAACGCCGTGTTCGCGGCCCTGCTCGCCGCAGAGGGCCTGACCGGCCCGGCTCCCCTGTTCGAGGGCCCGATGGGGTTCATGCAGCAGGTCTCCGGCCGGTTCGAGCTGGACCAGCTCGGGGGGCCGAGACCCGACGATTGGATGCTGCCGAGGACCTGCATCAAGTTCGTCCCGGCGGAATATCACAGCCAGTCCGCCGTCGCGGCGGCCTTGACGCTGCGGCCGCAGATCGGCGATCCGGCTCGCGTCCGCGCGATCGAGGTCGCCACCTTCCGGGCGGCCGTCGAGATCATCGCGAGCGATCCCGAGAAATGGCGGCCCGGGACCCGCGAGACCGCCGACCACAGCCTGCCCTATTGCATCGCGGCGGCGCTCGCGGACGGCACGCTGACCGCCGCCCAGTTCACGCCGGAACGCCTCCGGGATCCGGCGATCCTCGAACTCGTCGCGCGGACCCGCGTCGTGGAAGACCCTTCGCTGACCGCCCGCTATCCGGCCGCGATCCCCAACCGGGTCCGGATCACGCTGGACGACGGGACCGTCCTTGAGGAGGAAGTCGCTCATCCTCCGGGACATGACCAGAACCCGCTGTCCTATGAACAGCTCTCGGCGAAGTTCCACGCGCAGGCCGATCCGGTGGTCGGGTCGTATCGAGCCGATGCAATTGAAGGAGTGGTCAACCGCCTGGAGGATGTGGGCTCAACCCGGGACCTGCTGCGTCGGCTTGTGCCCGCCGTGCGATAGGGCGGCCGGGACGATCATGTGCTGCACCCGGCCTCAGGCGACCGGAGTGCCCTCGATGATGCCGCGAAACACGTCGCGCGCCTGGGCGGCGATCATCTGATCGTGGGATGAGGCGGAGATCATCACCCACGTCGCGTTCTGGAAGGGGGCACAGACGATCGTCAGGGTGACGTCGCCGCTGCCGCCGACGACCAGGTAGTCCTGCCCGTCGGCCCCCTTGAGGAGCTGGAGACCCTGAGAGACGATCGCCTGCTCGGCCAGCGAGAGACAGCCCTGGATCGAGGACGGCTTGAGGAGGGTCGTGTACATCACATACATCGTGAGGCTCCCATCGGCACGTGGCGTTGGCCGGATCACCGTGACGCTCGTGCATCAGCGTAAGCCGTGCGGCGGACATCGTCAAAGGAGCCGTCCCCGGCGAGGGGATCGCCGGATGAGCCCGGTCGCTTCTTGCAACGAGACACTCGATGCCTCACGCTTTCTTTCTGGGATCCCTCGCCACCGGGCGAACCGAAGGGGCGCCGAGGTCAGGGTCGGAAACGTGAGTGGCGGCAGTCTGTAGAATACTGCACGACCCGGCCGTCGCTTCCGACTCTGATCGAGAGGGCAGCGACACCGATCTCGGAAAGGGCGATGGAACGTGAAGATCGTGGTCCTTGACGGCCGGACCCTGGCTCCCGAGCGCGAGTCGTGGGTGCGACTGGAGCGGTTTGGCGAGCTGGTTGTCCATGATCACTCGCCGCCCGAGCTGGTCCGCGAGCGGGCCGCCGGCGCGACGATCCTGCTGACCAACAAGACGCCGATCCGGGCCGACCTGATCCGGAAACTTCCCGACCTGCGGTTCATTTCGGTGCTGGCGACGGGCTTCGACTGCGTGGACCTCGCTGCGGCGCGGCAGCGGGGAATCCCGGTGTCCAACGTGCCGGAATACGGGACCGATTCGGTGGCCCAGTACGTCTTCGCGCTCCTGCTCGAGCTCTGCCACCACGTCGTCCTGCATGCCGAGGCCGTCCGGGCCGGCGAGTGGACGCGGCAGCCGGACTTCTCGCTCCGCAGGACGGCGCTGGTAGAGCTGGCGGGCAAGACCATGGGGATCGTCGGTCACGGCCGGATCGGCCGACGCACCGGGGAGCTGGCGCGGGCCTTTGGCATGAAGGTGATCGTCCATGACCTCTCGCCGCCCTCGCCGTACGACGGGGACGTCGAGCGCTGCGAGCTGGACGACCTGTTCGCCCGGTCGGACGCAATCACCCTGCACTGCCCACTCACCGAGCAGACGGCGGGCCTGGTGAACCGCGATCGGCTCGCGCTCATGAAGCCCACCGCCTTCCTCATCAACACGGCGCGCGGGCCCCTGGTCGTGGAGCCTGACCTGGCCGAGGCGCTCAACGCCGGCCGGCTGGCCGGCGCGGCGGTGGACGTCGTGGCGAAGGAGCCGATCCAGCTCGACAATCCCCTGCTCTCGGCGCGGAATTGCCTGGTGACCCCGCACATCGCCTGGGCCACCAGCGAGGCACGCGGCCGGTTGATGCAGACCACTGTGACCAACGTCGAGGCATTCCTCGCGGGTCGCCCGATTCACGTCGTCAACTGAGTGCCCGAACGGAACGGTGCGGGCAGGATGCAGGGCCCTGGGGGATATGATTGAGCGAAGGACGTTCCGATCGCTGGATCGTCCCCGAGCAAACCGATGAGGCACCGGGCATGGGGCGGATCCGATTCCGATTCACGCTCAGGGCCGTGATGGCCGTCGTCCTCCTGTGCGGCCTGCTCAGCTTCGGCTGGGTGATGGTCAAGAGCACGACGCGTTACCGATCCCGAGCCCTTTGGTGGGGGCAGACGGCCGCGGGCCAGCGTGAGCACCTCGCGTTCTGCCAGCAACAGATCGAGGGCATTCTCCGTGCGGCCGGACGAATCCGATCTGAGTTACGGAACCTGTACCAGCCCGAGGAACTGGAACGGCGGAATGCCGATGAATGGCTCTGGTGGCGGGCCAACCGCGACCACACAGAGAAGACCCTCGCCTATTGCACGATGCTCCAGCGCAAGTACGAGGTCGCCTCTCGATACCCCTGGTTCTCCGTCGAGCCCGATCCCCCCGCTCCGTACTGGTCCGGTGTGACCGGACCGGCCACGGCTGAGGAAATTGAATCGCTCGTGCAGGAGTCGGTCCGGAACGAGGATAGAACGGTCCAGCCTCCCGGGGGCCCGACGGAGAGTTCGCCGTGACGGGCAACAGTACCTCGTCATCCGACGTCGTTTGAACGCCGGGAACTCACGGCGCGATCAAGCTTAGCCGACCTCGAGGTTCTCACTGCCTTGCCGGTTCGACCTTGATCCGCGCCTTGCGGATCTGGACCGGCACCTGGTCGCGACTGAGGTGCTGGAAGCCGATGTGGCCCTTCCGGGGCCGGTCCTTCACGGGCGAGGCGTTCGTATTGTCGTGACGCTTGACGGGTTGGTCGTACTTCGAGAGATCGGTGTCCTGGATCACTTCGTAGTTGAGGGTGACCTTCAGGTGGTCCCCCTTCAATTCGATCACGAAGTGGTTCCACCCCGCGGGACGGTAGATCTGCTTCGAGGGCGCGACGGCCCGGTAGATGCCGCCGGTGAGCTCCGAGTCCTTGGCGCTGGTGTTGTAGCGGAAGTCGGCCACCTGGAGCTCCATGCCATCGAAGGCCGGGTCGCCGAACATCGGGGCGCGGAGGGCCACGCCGCTGTTCCCAAGCTCGCCGAGCTTGATCTCGAATTCGAGGGTGAAGTCACCATACTCGGCGTCGCTCACGAACCAGGTGCCGCGCCGGGGGCCCGAGACGAGCACGCCGTCCTTCACCGACCAGACGTCGGCCCTGACCGGCTTCCGGAGGTCGTTCCACTCGCGGACACTCCAGCCGGGCGGAACGCCCTCGCTCGGGAAGAGCTCGACGAAGCCGTCCTGGGCGAACAGGCGAGGAGCCGGTTGCAGCGACAGGCCCAGAATGAAAACGAACACGCGCGCCGCGGTCCTCGACATGGGCACCTCCCCGAGCCGTATCCCCGCGATGAGGCTTGAGGGACGCAGCTCGATCCGACGACCTATCCTCTGAAACGGGTACTCGCACGACCCTGGCTCGATTGTAATGGCCGGAGGCTGCCCCACAACCCCGCAGCCGATTCCGTTCCTTGAGCTTGGGGCCGAGGTCACGTATGGTGAATCGTGGAGTGCCGGGAGTTGCTCGGCCCGGATCGCGGAGACCCGATGACGCGGAATCGAATCTTCCTGGCCTGTCTGACATTCCGCCTCGCGCAGGGGATTGGCCTTGCGGATGACCAGGGGACGCGGCCGCTGGTGAAGCCCGCCGAACGGGCCGTCGGCGAGTCGGCGGACCGTGGCTCGGCGGGCGGCGATGAGTTCCAGCGGCGGCTGCTCCAGCTCCTGCACCGCGGAGCCGACCCCGACGGCCGTAGCCGGGAGCAGTCGGCCGGCGTGGATCTGGTCCGATTTCGCCTCCTGCGGATGCAGTCGCTCCGATGGGAAGAGGACGCGAAGCGCGGGATCGTCGAGCCGGTATCACGGCAGGATCCGGCCCCGCGCGAGGAGGGTGCTGCCCCCCGGGAGCCGATGATCCCTGTCGAGGATTCCTTCGAAGACTGGGCGTTCGACGGGATGGCGGGCGCCGCGAAGTTCCGGCAGCAACTCGAGAAGCTTCTCGATCGGAAGCTCGCCGAGGTGAAGCAGGTCTTCCACCTCAGCGAGGCGCAGGAGCGCAAGCTCAGGCTGGCGGGCAAGGGCGATGTCCAGCGGGTGCTCGACCTGATCGAGCAGACCCGCCGGGAATTCGAACGCTCCCGGTCCAATCCCGATCGCCTCGTGGAGCTCCGCAGGAACCTCCGTCTGATCGAGCTGAGGGTGTCGGACGGCCTGTTCGAGATGGACTCGCTACTCACAAAGACCCTGCGCAAGCTCTACGACGGCAAGCAGCTCGTCCGCAGGACTTCGGGACCGAAATGAAAGTCACCTCCCTGGGTCCGGAGGAGGAAACGCGATGCGCCGGCTCTGTTTCAACGCCGCTGTGAGCCTGGACGGCTACATCGCCGGGCCCGGCGGTGAGTACGACTGGATCATCATGGATCCGGCGATCGACTTCCAGGCGCTCTACGAACGGTTCGACTGCTTGCTGATGGGCCGCCACACGTACAAGATGTCCGCCGGCCAGACCACCGGCGGCACGATGTTCGGCAAGCGGATCGTCGTCATCTCCGGCACGATGAAGGCCTCGGACCATCCCGGCCTGGAGATCATCAGGGAGAACGTGGCCGCCCGGGTCGGCGCGCTCAAGGCGGAGCCGGGGCGAGACATCTGGCTCTTCGGGGGCGGCGTCCTCTTCTCGAGCCTGCTCGGATCCGGCCTCGTGGACACCGTCGAGCTGGCGGTCATCCCCGTCCTGCTCGGGGACGGAATTCCGATGCTCCCGCCCCCTGGGGCCCGCGGCCAGCTCCGCCTGACGTCGAGCCAGGGACTCCTCCGGGATCGTCCTGCTCAGTTACGAGACGATCCGCTCGCGTGGTGGAGTCCAAGGCCTGTCCGAGCTGAGAGCGTTATCTCGGGGAGGACCAGGGTTGCGGCGGCCCGAAATCCCAGCCACGGCGGGTTTGCTCGGCAACGGACTTCAGGCTTACCCAGCTCGACCGAATTGGAGCCTTTCTTCCCTGACGGCTCGGCACACGCTGGGCCCACATCCGGACCGACGCGATCGACCGTAACTCGCCAACCCGGGAGAAATTCAGCCATGATTCCCTCGCGGATGGCACATCGTGCCCGCGTTCGAGCATGATCGAATGGAACGCCGGGATGCTCCACCTGATCGATAACGCGGCCCGGCCTTCTCCTCCGACTCAACCGACAAGGGCTTGACCATGGCGAACCTCGGACCTCGATTGCTCCACTGGGCCCCGCGCGTCCTCTGCCTGGCCTTCGCCGCTTTCCTGAGCCTGTTCGCGCTCGACGTCTTCGGCGAGGGCGGAGCATTCTGGAGGACGATGCTCGCGCTCATGATCCACCTCATTCCCACATGGCTCGTCCTGGCCGGCCTCGTCGTGGCCTGGCGGTGGCCCTGGGCCGGAGCCGTTGTGTACGTGGGGCTGGGGCTCTTCTACATCGTGACGGCCTGGGGCCGGTTCCACTGGTCCGCGTACGCGGTGATCTCTGGGCCGCTCTTCCTGATCGGCGTCCTGTTCCTGCTGGATGGCCTCAGGTCGGCGCGGCTCCAACCCGGTTGAACGATCACCAGGACTGATCCAGCCGGGTGGCGGGCCGGCAACTGGGGAAGTTCATCCCGTCTCTCAACCAAACGGAACGGGCCGGACATGGTCCGGCCCGTAGAGGAGCATTCGCGAGGGGCGGGTGATCGGTCAGGCGATGGGGCGTCGGAACCGGCGAAGGCCGAGGCCGGCACCCAGCACGCCGAGTCCCAGGAGCAGGCACGAGGTCGGCTCCGGGACGACGGAGATATTGCCAAGCAGCACGCCGTCGTAGGTGGCACCCGGCCCGAACGAAGGCTGGATCGAGACGAGATACACCGTCGACCCGATCTGGATGGACTTGGGGACCACATCGTAGTCGGAGAACGAGCCGCTGATGGAGCGGGGAGTCCCCCGGGCGGAGCCGCTGAGCTTGCCCGTGAAGTTCACGGTCCCGGTCAGGCCACTCCCCAGGTCGGTGATTGTCACCTCGTAATTGAAATTCACGGCGTAGTTGACGATGGTCCCGTTGGTGGAGCCGTTGAAGATGATGCCGCCATAGTTGACGTCGGCGCCGCCGGGGAAGCCCGCGTCGAGGTTCGCTTCCGAGTTGGTGGTGAAGGTGAGCGAGTTGCTGGAACCGATCCCGATGACGGACGCGCTGAATCCGGGGCGGATTGGCCGGCAGCGTGGGGTCCGCCGCGACGTTCACCGTCGAGACGTAGCTGAACATGGTGCCTGCCCGGGCTTGCGGGTCTGCGACCAGACCCGCGACGACGCCCAGGGCGGCGACAAGCAGAACGCGCTTCAATTGCATGGAGACGTCTCCCAGTTCCGTCGGTTGCATCGTTCTACGAGGGCGACTCCGTGCCCGGGCCTGACCTGCTCGGAAAGCCCGTAAATTCGCTGCGCTTGCTGGCCTGACACGGAGGACGGAATGGTTCTATCAGCGATTGGAGCACGCCTCCAGGCGGATTCGAGAGAATCGTCGGTCCAACATGCGGGTTATATCCAGGGCACCGATTGACCCGGATCTTGACAATGGTCCGGAATACTCCAAACTGAGTGGTGAGGGGTGCGAGTTCAGGTCCTTTCGAGGAGGATCGGATGCGACTCAAGCTCGCGCTTTCGTTCTCCGCGATGGTGGTCTCCATCGTCATGGTGGGGGCCTCCCGAGCGGGAGACGAGATCAAGTCGGGCCCGGCGATCGGCGAATTCGCCAGCCCGTTCGATGTCGATGATGTGACCGGACCCAACAAGGGCAAGACCCTCTGCTATCGCTGACGGTACGGTCCCGCTCCGGTGGTCTGCGTCTTCGCCCGCAAGACCTCCGAGCCCTTGGCCAGTCTGGTCAAGCAGATCGACAGGAAGATCGGCGAGAACTCCAAGTTGAAGAGCTTCGTGGTCCTGATCACCGACCAGGGTGACCGGGCCAAGGAAGACCTGCAAAAGCTGGCCGCCGACGCGGCCGTCCAGCACGTCCCACTGACGATGTACCAGGAGATCACCGGGCCCCCGAATTACGAACTGGCCAAGGACGCCGGGATGACTGTCCTGATGTGGAAACGGTCCGAGATCAAGGTGAATCGCGCCTTCAAGGACCTGCCGACCACGAAGGACATCGACGCCGTCGTGGCCGACATCTCCAAGATCCTGGATTGATGGACGACCTGCCCTTTACGGGGCTAGTGTGATCTTTTGAAGACCAACCTGATCGAACATCCCTCACGGCCCGGGCGCGTCGCCCGGGCCGCTTTCTTGCGCGATCAATCGGATCCATTCGTCTATGAAGGATAACGATATACAAGTTGATGGCCGATTGGTCGGCCCGGTCTCCGTCTGGGCGCGTGCCGAATCGTTTTCGATCGGGGGCCGTCTAAAGCAGTCTTTTTGTGGACGGTTTAGCGCAATCTGGATTGAACCGAGATGACTTTCGCGAGCTTGACAACGAGTGTCATCCCGGGCGGGAGCCGACATCGGGGATGAAGTGCGAGCGATTTAAGGACGGATTCGGAGGCCACAATCAGGGCGATCGCGAGAGGAGTCGCATCGCAGGAAAAGCGTCAGGATCGGAAAAGGTCGAGTGCAACAGCGTCCTGAGGATTCGGGTCCAACGACAGATTTCAGCTTTAGGCATGGAAGCACGTTGTTGCCTCACAATAAAAAAGGGGATGGTCGAATGATTCGACCATCCCCTGGTTCACCGATGACGGCGAGGGAATCCTTACTTGCTGGCCCGGTGTCGAACCACGCGGATCATACCCAGACCAGCCATGCCGAGGCCGGCGAGGACGATGGACGAGGGTTCGGGAACGGTCCCGGTGGGAGGCGAGGAGAGGACGAACCCGCCGGAATAGCTCTCACCATTCTTGACGATGGTGACGCGGATGCTGGACTTCGTCGTCTCGAACGCGCCCAAGGGGCCTCCGTCAGCCGGATCGAAGTCACCCTCAAGATAGAGGGTCAGCGAGTTCGCATTCTGGACCTCGATGTTTCCAGGACCGGTCGCAGTGAACGTGCCGTAACCCGCGTTGCTCAGGTCACTGCCAATGCCGAAGCCGGTCCCGGCCTGGGCGAGGATGAACGTGATGGGCCCGCCGAAAGACGTACCATCCGGCACGCCTGTGTAGTCGCCGGTTGTCCCGTTAACCTCGACGAGGCCGAAGGTCACGGAGACGATGCTGTTGAGATCCGCCCCATCAGGATCGACCGTGATCTGGCTGCCTGACTGAAGCTGGAAGGCCATGGTGCCTTCAAGAGTTGCCGCATTGGCCGAGATGCCTGAGGCCAGGCAGAGAATACCGCTGGCCAGAAGCGTCCGAAACATTTTCATTACGCTGTCTCCGAGGTTCAAAGATGATAGAACTCGCAGGATCCCTGATGTCGGAACGACGGTCCGAATCCTAAGCCAGAGTACCTTAGTCACCCCGATTCCGTGCGGTCAAGAGAATTGTTGTTGTACAATTTTGTTTCACATTCCGCATAGATCTCACTATCTAACTTCTCCATCTGAATTTACGGAAATCCTGGCCATTCTGTCGAGATCATCAGTGCATGGTTCCGTGTGCCGGAATGTTTGTTATTGTCAACGCACCAGGGATTGACTCGCAAGGACCCACTCACCGGCCGCCCACGTGACGAGGTGCATTCAGCACCGCTATCCCGCCTCAAAGGGCGTGTTGTTCGCTTCGAACAAGGAGCCGTAATGTCGACGCGGGACGCGACTTACTGAAGGTCGGGATGCATGCAGGTCGAGGAGCACGAAGGACCATCCTGGAGGGTGGTGAGACCGGCATCGCGTCGCGTTTGGCCGCTACTCCGATTTGCCCCTGTCCTGTCTCGTTCGGGATGACGCACCAGGAGGCATCGTCCGGGACCCACCGCTAATGGTGGCCGGACTTTGCCGCCCGGATTTCGCCGGGTCGACTGAACGATCCAGGACTGGTTGCGTCAATGCTTGATTGACGCGATCTCGGCCGTATCTGATCTCACAGACCCGGCCTCACGGTGGGTGACCTTCCAGCCTTTCGGAGAGAGGTCACGCGAAGCGAAATGGGAACGCTTCGTACAATTGGTAGAGCTTATCCAGCCCTCTTGATTACGGCACTCCTGGCAAGGTTCAATGAGTGGATGGCCGTGCATGCCGGGGGGCGGCATCGCTGCCGGTCGGACCGGTCCACGACAATGTGCGGTCCGGCTACACATGCCGCTCGATTCAGGCCACGGACAGGAACATCTGCATCGCACTGACCCCGATCCGGAAAGCGAGGTCTTGGGGCGAGACGTTTCCCCGGGATCTTGAAGATCACTCGAGCCGCTGCTACGATCTTGCATTTGTGTCTCAAGTCGAACTGGTCGTCCCCGCATCCTGCAGCTTGTCGTGCCTCCGGCACTTCGGCACGATACGCGAGGTGGAATGAGCTTCTCGAATCGCCGCAACGTGTTCCGCCTCGCGGCGGCATGGCTGCTCCTGGCGGCGGCGCTGTACCCGGCCCACGCGCGGGCCGGTTGCTCGTCTCACGCGGTCGACGCGCAGCGTCGATCGCAGCGCGCGTCGGCCCAGCTCCACCGGCTTGACCGACTGTCCGCGCTCGCTCACGAGAATCCTCTTGAAGTGCCGTCGCGGCCCGCCCCGTGCACGGGCGCCCTCTGCTCGGGGAGCCCGGCGCCGACCTCGGCGGCTCCTGCTCCGTTCCTTACCCCGGGAGGGCAATGGGCCCTCACGACGGGACTTTGTCTCCCCCTTCCCGCAGGCCGGTTCCACTCACTCACTACCAACCCGCCCGTCCGGGCCTGCCCTGCCGCGGGACGCGTGTTCCACCCCCCCCGACCGAAGGCGGCCTCCTCCTCCGCCTGATCGGCCGGGACGGCGCTCGGCAACGGCGCGCGAGAGCCTGCGCGGCCGCCGACCGTCTTGCCCACCCGAGCCCACACCGAGTTCGCCACCGGATGACCGGCCACGTGCCGATGCCCCCGGATCCGTCCGGATGGTCACAGCGCGTCACGAGCTCTCTTTCGATACACGTATCGATCAGTCATTCAAATGAAGGAGGTGCCGATGAACTCTCGCTCCCCGTCCCGCGCGTTTACGCTCATCGAACTGCTTGTGGTCATCGCCATCATCGCCGTGCTGATCTCCCTGCTGCTCCCCGCCGTCCAGGCGGCCCGCGAGGCGGCCCGCCGCATCCAGTGCGTGAACAACCTCAAGCAGATTGGGCTGGCGGCCCACAACTACCACGAGTCGCGCGGCTCGCTGCCGGGTGCCGACATGGTGTTCAACCAGACCGAGCTCTCGGCGCTGACCATGCTGCTCCCGCACCTGGAGCAGTCGCCGATCTACAATTCGATCAATTTCGGCTTCAACTACGAGAGCGCGGCGAACACGACGGCGATGTACGCGGTCGTCAGCCAGTTCGTCTGCCCGTCGGACCTCAGCCCCCCGCTGCCGGAACTCGGCGGCCAGACCAACTACATGGCCGACATGGGCAGCGGGATCGTCTGGCAGGAGCCGATCGGGCCGAACATGGGCATGCCGGCCCCGAACGGCGTTTTCCACGGCGACAGCGCCACGAAGTTCGCCGCGATCACCGACGGCCTCTCGAACACGGGGTTCTTCAGCGAGCGCGTCCTGGCCGACGGCAACAACGCCATCGTCAGCCCGATCGCCGACGTCTTCTTCTCGCGCGACGCCCCGGCGACCCCGGACGAGGCGTTCCAGGTCTGCCGGGCGCTCGATATCCAGGATCTGCGCAACCAGTTCCCGCTGTTCATGGGGGCTCCCTGGCTGGCCGGCCAGCACGTCGTCACGCACGTCTCGCCGCCCAACGGCCGATCCTGCGGGTTCTTCCTGGCGCTGCGGGCGGTCATGCCGCCCAGCAGCAAGCACCCCGGAGGCGTGAACCTCCTGCTCGGGGACGGCTCGGTGCGGTTCCTTAAGGACACCGTCGACCGGTCCATCTGGCGCTCGCTGGGCACGATTGCCGGCGGCGAGGTCATCAGCGCGGACAGCTACTGAGCCGGGAGGCAGCCCATGATCAGTACGATTCATCCCGGGCGCCTGGCGCGTGCCGGTTCGCTCGGCGTCCTCATGGCGGCCCTGGCCGCGATTGCGATCCCCTCGCTCCCGGGTTGCTCGAGCTCTGGCGCCCACGCCGTGGACGAGTCGCGGGCGCGCGAGGCCCTGGGCGCGGCCCTCGATTCCTGGAAACGCGGCGAGGCGCCGACGTCCGTGGCGTCCATGACCGTGCAGGATGCCGACTGGGAGCGCGGTGCCAAGTTGTTGGATTACGAAATCCAGGGCGATGGCCAGCCTCGAGGGGCCAACCTGAGCATCAGGGCCAGGCTCACCCTCGCCGGCGAACGCGCGGGCTCCAAGAAGCTCGAGAAGACGGTCAGCTACCTCGTGGGCACGAGCCCCTCGGTCACGGTCTTTCGCGATATGCTCAAACGCTGAGCCTCCCGACTGGTGAATCGTCCTTCGGGGGTCGCTCGGTCACCATTCTTCGAATCCTCTCGTCGATCCAAAAGCCCTGGAGATACTCATGAGATTCCATCGTCCTTCGTGCCTCATCCTGTCCGTGGCGCTCGCCTGCCTGGGTGGCGGGCGGATCGCCCTCGCCGATGACGCCCGGCCCCGCGGCGCCGCGTCGTCCGATCCCTCCAGGAGTGACGCCGCGGCGATCGCCCGGGCGCTCCAGGAGTCCTGGCCGGACCATCCGGAATGGCTCGACATGTACACGGCCATCCTCGCGGATGAGCCGATGGGGCCCAATTCCGGCTGGTTCCGCACCGCAGTAACTCAGACCCGTTTCGGCTGGGACGACACCCGGAAGAAGTACGATCGCGACGGCGACGGCTCGATCGCCCGCAAGGAGTTCCCCGGCAGCGACCGCGACTTTGCTCGGGTTGATCGCGACCGCGACGGCTCGCTCACGGCGGCCGATTTCGACCACTCGCCGAAGAACGGCCCCCCCTCGCCCGGCCTCATGCTCTTCGCGCGCTGCGACCGCGACGGCAACGGCAAGTTGACCCGCGAGGAGCTTGAGAATTTCTTCAAGGCGGCCGACAAGGAGGGGGCCGGGTTCCTCTCGCGGATGGACCTGGAGGCCGTGCTCCCCGCGCCGACGATGTCGCGCGGATTCTCGGCGGGCGACGGCCCCTCCAAGGAGACGCTGATCCGCGGCCTCTTCCGCCAGGAGATCGGAGCCCTCCAGCCCGGCCCGAAGCTCGACGAGACGGCACCGGATTTCACGCTCCGCTCGGTGGACGGCAAGTCTGAGGTCACGCTTTCCAAGCAGGTCGGTCCCAGGCCGATCGTCCTGATCTTCGGCAATTTCACCTGCGGCCCGTTCCGCAGCCACGCCGGCAATTTCGAGAAGCTCCATCGCCGCTATGGCGACCGCGCCAACTTTCTGATGGTCTACGTCCGCGAGGCCCATCCGACCGACGGCTGGAAGATGGAGAGCAACGACCGCCTGGGCGTCTCCGCCGCCCAGCCGACGACCAATGAGGAGCGAGTCCAGGTCGCCCAGAGATGCGGGAAGCTGCTGGGCCTGGGCTTCCCCATGCTGGTCGACACGATCGACGATGCCGTGGGAGGCCGGTACAGCGGCATGCCCGGCCGGTTCTACCTGATCGACCGCGCCGGCAAGATCGCCTTCAAGAACGGCCGCGGCCCGTACGGCTTCAAGCCCGAGGAACTGGAGCAGGCGCTCGTCCTCCTGCTCCAGGAGGGTGCCGGGGGCGGCGAACGGCAGGCGTCGGAGGGGACCCGCGCCGATAAGGTCGGGACGGCTCCCTCGGTCTCGAGCCGCCCGGCGGAACGTTGAACGAGCGCCCGAACGCCTCCGTGAGCGAGCCCCCGCTCACGGAGGCCGGTTCCGACCCGCGTTGTTGAAGACCCTTCGCGGGATTTCCCTTGACGGCCCCTCACGCGATCGACTGCAATTCCCTCGGGGCCCGCTCGCGAAGCCCGACCCGTCCGGTCCGGCGGACCAGTGCTCCCCGCCCGCCCGGTGCGGGAGATGCCGGCGAGGCGTGCCTCAGGACTTCAGCAGCGATGTTGCGATTGAGTCGAGGGCCGTTGTCGTGAGGACCATCCTGCTCCTGGCCGCCAATCCCGCGGGGACCGAGCCGCTGCGCCTCGACGAGGAGGTCAAGAAGATCGAACAGGTCGTTGAGCGGTCGCGGCGGCGGGATGAGTTCCGGATCGTTGCGAAGTGGGCCGTGAGCGCCGACGACCTGAGGCGGGGATTGCTCGATCACGGGCCGGAGATCGTCCATTTCCTCGGGCACGGGGCAGGATCCGGCGGGGGCGAAGGAGCGAGAGATCTGGCCTCCAAGGGGACGGCCGCGCCGGGCGGCTTCACCTTCGAGGGCGAGCACGGCGGCCTGCTGACGGTCTCCGGCGGCTCGCTGGCCCGGCTCTTCGGGCTGTTCGCCGAGCAGGTCCGGTGCGTCGTCCTCAACGCCTGCCATTCGGCGAGCGAGGGGGCGGCGATCGCGGAGAAGATCGACTACGTGATCGGGATGAACAAGGCCGTCGGCGACCGGGCGGCGATCAAGTTCGCCGTGGGCTTCTACGATGGGCTCGTGGCCGGGAGATCCTACGAGGCGGCCTTCGAGTTCGGCCGCAGCGCCATCGAGCTCGAAGGGATCCCCGAGCACCTGACGCCGGTGCTCCTGCGTCGCCGCCGGGAAGGCGTCCGCCCGGAGGCGGCGGCCGGCGCGCCGGCCCGTAGCTCCCGCCCGCCCGCCTCGTCCCCCGAACGGGCACCGAGGCCGGGGCAGCCCCCGGCCATCGGCCGGGCGGACCTCGAGCGGGTGCGGTCGATGCTCCGGAGGTACATCGGGCCTCTCGCGGATTTCATCGTCGACGAGAAGGCGATGAAGTCGCGTGACCTGGCCGATCTCTGCCGCCGGGCCGCAGAGGAGATCGACACCCAGGCGGACCGGGAAGCATTCCTCCGGGCGTTCCGCGACCCCCGCTGAACGAGAGCCCGAGGATGGCGCCGGGCCTCGGGCCGTCAGTCGCCCTTCAGGCGCTTGACCGCCTTGTACAGGCTGCGGTTCATGCGATTGAAGGCAACGGTCAGCTCGGCGATCTCGTCCTTGCCGGAGACGGGCAGCTCGGTCGAGCTGAGCCGGCCCTGGCTGATCTGGTCGGCCATCTGCGAGAGCCGGGCCACCGGGCGGAGGACGAGCTGGTTCACCACGAACCAGAGCGAGGCGGCCATCAGCAGGCCCGAGCTGAGGAGCACCAGGCCGATGTTCTGGATCGCGCCGCGGGCGATCTCGTGCGGCTTGTCCTTCGGGACGTAGACGACCTGCGCGGCGACCACGGAGTCCTTGATCCAGCCGAAGCCGCCGATCTTGCTCTCGCCCCCGTAGGCCCGGATCATGTCGCCGTGTTCCCTGACGAACTCCGGGGTGCTGGCCCGCTCCTTCGTGTCGTGGCAGGCCATGCATCGCTCGCCCGCGACCATCCCCTGCGAGAAGCAGAGGACTTCCTTGCCCCGCCGCGTCAGGGTCTTGGAGATCGGCTGGGCGTTATCGCCGACACGGTGGGCGAACTCGTCGATGAGGAGCTTTTCCTCGTCGTCGGCCTGGTCTGACTCGATGGTCGGTGCGGGCGCGGCCTCCTTGTACTCGTAGCCCTCGAATTGGGGTTCATCCTTGAACATCCGCGTCAGCAACTGCCGGGCGGCATAGGCCGGGACGGTCGGCTTGATGAACTCGCGGGGCTGGGAGGGCGAAGCCGGCCGCGGATCGGTCCCGCCCGGCGCGCCGGTCAGCCGCTCGATCAGCGGCTTGACCTCGTCGGACGTGTAGTCCCGGGCGGCCTTCGCGGCCCGCATCATGATCTTCGCCTCCTGCTCCACCTGGCCCCTGGCGAGCCGCTCGAGCGCCTCGGAGGCGAACCAGTAGCTCGCCCCGAGGGCGCCGATGGGAATCAGCGAGATAAAGCCGAACTTGGTGGTCAATCGCATGGGTCCGAGCTCTCCTCTTGGTTCCTTCGTCGGGCGGAATGCGGGTCGTCGAACGGGGAATCCGCGCCATCCAGGGAATGGGGCGATCCCGCCGAACGGTCGGGATCGGGCTCTCTGCGGACGCCATTCTCCGGATTCGCACCGCGCGACGCGACAGGTCGGCGGGGAGAATCCTCGGCTCTGGCATCGCACTGTGCGACGCCCCCGGTCGGATACCAGGGCATCGACTCAGGGCAGCATACTCTGGCTCGAGCGAGCCGTAAGCTGCCCGTCAGGTTCAGAGATGGTAGATTGTTTGAGCATCGCGCACGACGAACACCGGATCGGCCGGCGGACACCGCTCGGTCCCCCTGGCGCGGTTGGTTCGGATCGTTCGGGTGACCTTGCTTCGCGACGTAGAGCACGCGGGACGCCGCCTCGGGGTCGCTTCTCGGGGACTAAAACCATGGAGCCGTCGTCACCTCCGAAGCAGGTCTCGATTCTCCGGACCATGTTCTGGATCGCGGCTCTGGCGACCGTCTTCGCCGCGATCACGCACGCGGAGGCGATGCTCCCTCTCGTGATCCTGGCGGCCATACTCCAGGTCTGTCGCAATGCGAAGCTCGGCTCGTGCCTCGGGTTGATTTTCGCTCGACCCGTCGGGTCGCATGCGAGAAAGAGCCGCGCCGACGGGGAGGGATCTCCGATCGGCCCCGGGCGGCTCGAGGTGGTCAGCCGTGGAGAGGGGGAACCGTCGGACTCGGGCCTCGGTCGTCGCCCGAATCGGTGAGCATCCGGCGCGCCTCCTCTTGGTCGATGGACACGCGGCGGATCGACTCGGCCCGGCCGCTCTGGGGGTCCACCGAGATCAGCGTGCCGGTGAGCCGGGGGTCCCCGGTGGCGACGTCGAAGTAGTTGGGCACGAAGCTGAGCGTGGTGCTCAGGACGCGGTCGTAGCGCCGGCCGATGATGGAGTCGTGCGGGCCGGTCATACCCACGTCGGCCTGGAAGGCGGTCCCCTGCTTGAGGATCTGCTCGTCCGCCGTCGCCACGTGCGTGTGGGTGCCGAGCACCGCGGAGACGCGGCCGTCGAGGTAGCGGCCCAGGAGCTGCTTGTCGCTCGTCGCCTCGGCGTGGACGTCCACGATGATCACCGGGGTCTTCCGGCCAATCTGCTCGAGGATCCGGTCGGAGGCGTGGAACGGGCAGTCCACCGGGCGCATGTAGGTCCGGCCGAGGACCGTGAAGACGGCGACCAGGGTGCCGTCGCGGGCCTCCACGATGCCCAGCTCGGGCCCCGGCGCGTCGAGCGGGAAATTGGCCGGGCGGAGGGCCCGGTCCGATCGTTCGAACACCTGGAAGATCTCGTCCTTGCGGTAGACGTGGTCCCCCATGGTCAGGACGTCGACGCCCGCCTCGGTGAGCTCTTCGAAGCAGCGCAGGTTCAGGCCGGATCCCCCGGCGGCGTTCTCGGCATTGCAGACGACCAGTCCGATTCCCCAGCGCGGGATCAGGCGGGGGAGGGCCTGCGAGACGATGCGGCGGCCGGGGGAACCGACGACATCGCCGATGAACAGGATCTTTAGGGACATTCGAGGCTCGTTCTGGATCGCGTTGGGGCGGCTCGTGCTGGCTCGTGTGATCAGCGGGCGAACTCGACAGCCCGGGTCTCCCGCAGGACCGTCACCTTCACCTCTCCAGGATAGCTGAGCTGGTCCTGGATGGCGCGTGCGACCTCGCGGCAGAGCGCGGCCGAGCCGGCGTCGTCCAGGAGCTGGCTGTTGACCAGGACGCGGACCTCGCGCCCGGCCTGCACGGCGTAGGCGTGCTCGACCCCGGGGAAGCCGAGGGCCAGGGCCTCGAGCTCCTCCAGGCGGCGGACGTACTTCTCGAGCGTCTCGCGGCGTGCCCCCGGGCGGCTGGCGCTGATCGCGTCGGCGGCGGCGACCAGCACAGTGTAGGGCCGGTCGACCCGCAGGTCGTCGTGATGCCCGAGCGCCGCATGGACAACCTCGGCGCCCTCGCCGTAGCGTTTCAGCAGCTCGGCCCCGACCGAGGGATGCCCGCCCTCCATCTCGTGGTCGGCCGCCTTGCCGATGTCGTGCATCAGCCCGCAGCGCCGGCCGAGAACGCCGCTGAGGCCGATCTCGTGGGCCATCATCCCCGTGAGGTACGCGACCTCGATCGAGTGCCGGAGCACGTTCTGCGAGTAGCTCGTCCGGAACTTGAGCCGGCCGAGGTAGTCCAGCAGCTTCTCGTGCAGGCCCTCGACCTCCGCCTCCTGGGCGGATTCCTGGCCGATCCTGCGGATGTGCTGCTCCATCTCCTCCTGGGTCTCCTTGACCAGCTCCTCGATCCGGGTCGGATGGATCCGACCGTCCTGGATCAGCTTCTCGAGCGAGAGCTTGGCGACCTCGCGCCGGACGCTGTCGAACCCGGTGACGATCACCACGCCCGGCGTGTCGTCGACGATGACGTCCACCCCCGTGGCCTTCTCGAAGGCCCGGATGTTCCGGCCCTCGCGGCCGATGATCCTCCCCTTCATCTCGTCGTTGGGGATGTCCACCGTGCTGACGGTGATCTCGGCGGTATGAGGAGCGGCGTACCGCTGGATGGCGGTCGCGAGGATCTCCCGGGCCTTCTGGTTGCAGGTCTCGCGGACCGCGGCCTCGCTCCGGAGCACCAGGGCGCCGATTTCGCCCTGGAGCTCCGCCTCCACACGCTGGAGCAGCATCTCGCGGGCCTCGTCGATCGACAGCCGGCCGATCTTCTGGAGGAGTTCGCGCTGCTGGGCTTGGGTCTGCTTCAGCTCGACCTGGCGCCGCAGTAGGTCGTCCTGCTGCTCGGCGAGGTATTTCTGGATGGATTCCTGCTCGCGATCCTTCTTGTTGAGCAGCTCCAGCTTCTGGTCGAGCAGGTCGTTCCGCTTCTCGAGCCGGCGCTCCTGCTCGCGCAGGCCCTTTCGGGCGTCCTCGATCTCCAGCTCGAACTCGTCGCGCCGGTGGAGGCCCTCCTCGCGCGCCCTGAGCTCGGCCTGGATCCGGATGTTCTCGGCCTCGCGATTGGCGTTGGCGAGGATCTGGTCGGCGAGCGTCTGGGCGGTCTGTGCCCGGAGCCGACCCATGACGTAGATCCCGGCGAAGCTGCCGAGCATCCCCACGATGACCCCGATGAGGCCGCCAGTCATCGATCCGTCCACGAAGTCTCGCCTTTCCACAAGCTGGATCAAGGCCCGCCGCGGGCACGAGCCTGGGCCGCCCGGGCGGGGCGGCGGCCGGCGTCGCCCGGGGGCGCGCCGCGAAGGTCCGGGGCCAGGGGCGAGCCCTCGGGCTTCCCCACTCGGTCGCCTCGGACACGGCCGCCGGAGGCCAGGGACGCCGGTCAACGGCTCACGTCGATCCCCGGTCCCCGGGAATCCCACATGTTCGGCCGGAGCGAACTCAGAAAGGTGGTGATCAACGGACCTGTCTGAACGTCACGGGCGCGGAAGACGTCGTGTGGGGCATGATCGCGGGGAGTTCGTCCCGGGGGACGGCCAGTCCGGCATCGATCCCGCATCGGGGCGGGTTCGAGGGCGGACTTCGGCGGCTGTGGCCGGGCGGCAAGGCCAGGAGCCGCTGGCCGACCGACGAGGTCGGCTGCCGGCCGGACCCCGCCGCACCGTTGCCGCGACACCGACCCGGTCGCGACCGCGAACCAGGCCAGGATCACGTTCAGCCAGCCGATCTCTGCCGTCACGGGGGGCCTGTCTCCGCGTCGATCGCGGGCGTGAGTTTGTCTCGTCGGCGTTTAACATCCGCGCTCGCCGGTCGTGCCGTTATCAGCGGTCGCACGTCCCGGGCGTAAGGCGGCTGAAGCCCTCAGGAAACGGTCGCCGGGGGAGGCGGACGCGACGCTCGCCGAGCAGGCGCCCGGGCGCCGCCACCCGGTTGCACTAAAGCCCATGCCCGTCGGGGCATGAGGTACGTCACCTAATCTATCAGACGGCACGCGGGGGTCAATCGCTCGGTGCCGCGCGACGGATCCGCCGGACGAGAACGCGCCCGGACGGGCGGTCGGCGGTTGCGACGGCATCGCCGGTTTCGGGATAATCGGCGAAGGTAGCCCCGAGTATGCCGAGGAGCCATCGGCGGGGGTGACGGAGTCCCGGCCGCGCAGGACGAAGACCGATGTGCGTCGCCACTTCGGCGACTGCTTTCCACGACGGAGCCTCCCGAGTCGCCCAACCATGTCGGAGCGCTCCAAACCCGCTTGCCTCCTGCTCCACGGCCTTGGAGGAGGCCCCTATGAATTCGCGCCGCTGGAGGAGGCCCTCCGGCATGCTGGCTTCGACTCGTCAGCCCCCGTGCTCCCGGGGCATGAGCCGAGCACGCCGACCATGCCCGCTTCGTCCTGGCGTGATTGGTACGACTGTGCCCGCCAGACGTTCGATTCCCTGGCCGCCGACGGTCGGGCCGTCGCCGTGCTGGGGTTCTCCACCGGTGGTACGCTGGGGCTGCACCTGGCGACCGAGAGGCCGGTGCATCGCCTCGTCCTTCTCGCCCCGTTCCTGGCAATTCGTTACGCCGGGCTGATCCCGCTGCGGCCGGCGAGCTACCTCCGCCACCTGGCGGGGCTGTTACCCGACCTCCCGCGCCGCCCCCCGGCCGTCCGCGATCCGTTGATGCGCCGCTGGGCCGCCCAGACCGACCGGTTCCGGACATTCAACCTGCACGCGGCGGTCAGCGCGCTGGAGCTGATCGACAGGGTCAAGCCGCTCGTGCCCTTGATCATGACCCCGACCATGATCCACCAGGGCCGGCTCGACACCGTGGTCGAGCCGGCCAACGCCACCTGGCTGTATCAGAATCTCGGCTCGGCGAACAAGGAGGTGGTTTACCTACCCCGTTCCGACCATCTGATCGCGGTGGATGTCGAGCGTGATCAGGCCATCGCGGCCATCCTGAATTTCCTCGACGAAACCGTTTGAGTGCACCCGAAGCCCCTACCGCCCGGGGCCTCGACAACCTGTTCCCGCCCGTTGCCCTCCGTCCCCCGCACCTGATCGGATCGAAGATGCAGACCGACATCGACCTGACCGAGCTGGAGCAGCGCATCGAGGCGCAGTTCGGCCTGAACCGGGGCATCCTGCTCTGCGTCGGGCTCGCTTGCGTGCTCCTCGGATCGCTCGCCGTCGCCCTGCCGCTGTCGGTGTTCGGCTCCTTCGTCAAGCTGGTTGGCGTGCTGCTCCTGGCCTCCGCGGGGCTCAAGGCCTGTCAATTACTCCTCGGCCGGCGATCCGCGAGCGCCCGCGAGCGCGGCTGGCCACTGATCTTCCTCCAGGTGGCGATCGATGCCGCGATGGGGGTCGTGCTGCTCCAGGAATGGAAGGGCTCCGCCCGCCTGGCCTCCGTCGCGCTCGGCCTGCTGTTCGTCCTGGAGGGCCTGATCCTCGGTTACATGGCGTTGCGAGCACCGACGCTGCGCAGCCGGAACGCCGTCTTGGTGACCGCCATGCTCACCCTCGGCATCGGCGTGGTCATCGTGCTGAGCTTGGTCCCGGACCCGCTCCGCTGGGCGGGCCTCTTCGTGGGCCTGAAGCTGATCCTCTTCGGCGGCACCCTGTGCTGGGTGGCACTCCGGGCGCTCCGTTCGGAGCGGGAACTGCTCTACGAGGCCACGAGCCCGGAACCCATCCCCGGAGAGCTCTATGCGGTCTACTTCGGCACGGCGTTTCACCTGGGGGTCTACATCGGCGACGGCGAGGTGGTGCACTACCTGAACGACAACCATGTCTACCGCGTCACCTGGCCCCAATTCCTGGCGGGCCGGGGCCCACAGCACTGGACATACCCTGACCTGGAGCCGGAGCCGCTCGAGAAAATCGTCGGGACGGCCCTCTCCGAGGTCGGGAAGACCTATCCCTATCATCTCCTGACGTGCAACTGCGAGCACTTCGCCATCTTCTGCAGGTCGGCGGGCAAGACCCGCTTCTCGAAGTACGCCCAGGTTTCCGCGGGTATCGAGTCCGTCAAGGCCTACCCCCTCCTGGGGCTGGTCGCGGAGCTGAACACGAGGGCCGTCGAGTGGCTGGCGTTCCACTTCGGCGGCCCTGCCGGGAAGCGACTCTCGCTGGCTATCCGCCGCACGGGGGCGGCGGTGACCCGCTGGCTGGTGTCTCCGGAGCGACAGGCCGCACCCGAGGCCGGCCGTTGATCGCGCGGGGGGCGCTCACTTGTCGCGCCGGACGTACGTGATCTCCATCGACTTGACGTACTCGCCCTTCGTCTCGTCGGACTTCATGGACATCGTGAAGACGCGATGGTTCCGGTCCTTCTGCACCTCGGTCATCTTTGCCTCGAAGGGCTTGCCCGAGGGATCGGTCCCCTTGGCGAAAGAAGTCGTGGTTTTGGTCTCGGGGTCGTATTCACCCTCGGTCAACAAAAGGGAATGCGACATGGAGTCCACCCAGCTCCCGACGTATTTCTTCTTGAGCGGGTCGTATCCCGTCTGGCTAGCTCCGTGGAAGGGAAGGTCTCCGAATTTCCCCTCGAACTCGGTGATCAGCCAGAGCCCCCCGGGCATCAGCCTCGACTTCTCCAAGCCCTGAGACACGGACGGCTCCGAGTCCGGGCCCTGCATCCAGGTCTTGATCGTCGCGTCCCACGTCCCCACCCCGTCGTGAAGTCGCTGATGCTCTGCGGTGGGCTTGGTCACCGGGATGTCTTGCGCGGCGGCCACTCCCGCGGCACCGATCACCAGACTCGCCGCCAGTCCCATCAGTTTGCGGATCGTCATGGTCGTCCTTCGCTCCTCTGGTGGACAAAGAGTTAGTGAACCCGCGAGGTAATATGGACGACCGCTGGAGAGATGTCCAGTAAAAAATTGGGCATTTTCGGTCCCCCGGGTACGGTGAGAGGGAGTGACCGAGCGTCGTTACCTGGGCCCTGGGAGAGAGGGTGTGGTGGCGGCGCTCAACCGTTCGAGCCGCGCAAGACCCTTTCGGACGCGGAGGGTGACTGACGCTGTCGAGTCGAATCGTCGCGATTCGAGGTACGTCCAGCTGATCCAGTGCCCGGCGATCAGCACGTCGGCGACGGCCGCGAAGGCCTCGATCAGGGCGAGCTCGGAGTCGTCGAGCGGCCGCACGTCGGCGTAGGCCGCCAGCACCTCGGCGCGAGCTGCTGGGGACCCATCGAGCCATTCGCCCAGCAATCGAGCGAGGTCGACGGCAACGGTCTCGATACCCATGGCCCCGAAGTCGACCAGGCCGGTGATCGAGTCGCCTTCGAACAGGAAATGTTCGGGACGTGCGTCCCTGAAGCAGGGCTGGAGCGTCACCTCCAGCCGGGAGCGATCCAGCAGCCAGGGAAGCAGCCGAGGGACCTGCACCCGGGCGAGCGTCATCCACCGACGTGCCAGAGGGACGATCGGATCGTCGGGTCGGCCCTGGAGCGATTCGGCGATCCGCGCAAATCCCGTGCACTCGAGTTCCTGAAGCTCGCGGACGCGACGGGCGAGCCCGGGACTTGTCGATCGGGTCGTCTCCCCCGACAGGGCGACGTGGACTCTTGCAAGAGCCTGTAACGCGGAGACCAGGCGTGCCCGGCCGGGTATCTGGTCGACGCACGGCGCGCCAGGAAGCCAGGGGGCGAGCTCCCAGAGCCTTCCTTCCCGCACGTGGAACGTCGTCCCGTCCAGGGCCGCGACGGGTATCGGCACGAACCTGAGCGCCCGGCAGAGGTCCAGCCAGCGGTGAATCGTGGCGAGCCGGTCGGGGGTCGGGCCGTCGGTGGGCCAGGCGCGGCAGGCCATCTCGCCGAGGTCCGACCGATATCTCCAGAGCCTCGCGCCGCTCAGCCCGCCGGCGTTCCCGAGCGCCGAAATGCTGCCGATGGGCTGGACGTGCGAGGGATAGAGCCGCAGCAGATCGGTGGGTACCCGTTCATCCATTGCGAATGTCGTGCGAATTCACGCGGCGGCCATGCTTCGACTCATCGTGACGGGCGGCGGGCCGTCTGATTCATCCAGGGTAGCCGCGCGGAGTGCCAGGAACGCTTCCCGGAATCGCCGGGAGACCTCGACGAGCACCTCCTTGTCGCCCGCCTGGTCGGGATGGAAATCAGTGAGGTCCAGCGGAGGGCCGAAGCGAACGAAGGCGCGCGACCGGGTCTTCAGCGATTCCCCGATCTGGTTGGTCAGCGGGGTGCCGGTGATGTACGCCGGGATCACGGGCACGCCCGAGCGAACCGCCAGATAGGCGGCGCCGGGGCGGATCTCGCCGAGTTCGCGGCCCGAGCTGGGCGTGATCTTGCCTTCCGGGAAGATCGGCACGACACGGCCGTCCTCCAGCGCCCTCAGCGCGGTGCGCGTGGCGAAGATGTCACGCCCGTCGCGATTGACCGGGATGCAGCCGACGAGTTTGCAGAACCAGTGGATCTTGTCCCACTCGTAATATTCCCGCGCAATCATGAAGCCCAGGACGCGCCTGCTGCCCGCCTGGAGGATCATGTGATCGATGCCGCAGGTATGGTTGGCGATCAGGAGTGCCGGCCCGGCCTCCGGCAGCGGCGCCCAGCCGTTGGTCCGCAGCCGGTACATCAGGCCACAGTAGCCCATCATCATCCAGTGCATCGGCCGGAGTGCGCCGTGGATCTCGGGCCGAGGCCTTTTCGGGCGGTTCGCGTTGGAGAGGTGGCTCAGGAGGAGAGGCAGGACGAGCACCAGGGTGGAGACCGCAAGCAGGATCGGGCCGTTCATCGAGGACTCGTCGTAGAAGAGGAACGCGTGCCGACGGCGGACTGAGGTCGCGCCTTCTACGATCGAACCACGGACGAGGTGAGGGGGTCAAGCCAAGCGGGCCGGGGTCGCGGGGACGGGACCGTTCAGGCGGCCGGCCGCCGCGACTTGCGTCGCAGGATCGCCATCGCCCCCAACGCGGTGAGCGACCACATCGCGATGGTGGCCGGCTCCGGGACAGGCGCCTCCAGGATCTGTGCGCCTTCGACGCCGGCCCCGCAGCACTGGCAGCTGCAACTGAGCGAATGCGGGGAGATCTGCTGGAGGCCGAGGCTCACCGCGGATCCGAGAGAGCTGCCGCCCATGGCCGACTTCACCAGCTCCACGGCCTCGGGGCTGAACTTCGCGTTCGGATCAGTCAGCATTGACCAGTTTGCGGTGGCCGCGTCGAGATACTCGCCGGTGGTGTCGGGATGCGACCCGACGCCCAGGGCGTGGACCAGCTCGTGCGAGACGTTGTGGGCGACCGCCCAGGCGAGCTGGTCCGGCGTGCTGGCGTAGGCCAGCTTGTCGATGAAGCTGAACCCGTTGCCCCCCACCGTGGTGATGCCGATCGCGCTCGGGTTGCCCGGGTACGAGGCGCCCGAGACCACGCTGAGCATGTGGTCGGCTCGGACCGACGGGTCGGTCGTCAGGCTGATGTCCAGCCCGCTGTTCCGGAACGTCTGCTGGACGCCGCCCAGGACATCCTGCACGAAGCTCGCCTGCTGGTCCGGCGTCGGCGTCCCGCCGAATGCGGAGACGACAGCCGGGCTGTTGTACCAGGGCTGAGGATTGCCGGTCGTCAGGTTGCCGGAGTCGGCGAAGGATGCGCTCGACATGTTGATATAAGCATCAACCGGCGCAGCGGAGGCCGTGCTCGGCGGTGCGACGGTGGGAGTCGGCTGCGGGGCCGAGAGGATTGCGCTGAAGTACGTCGGGCTGGCGTACCAGGAGGGACCGGCGAGCAAGGGAGCCGGCGATTGCGGCGGGGCATAGAAGCCGCCGTTGGCGAACGCCTGGCTGGCGTACCAGGCGGAGACGTTTGATGATCCGAACCAAGACAGCGGCGCCGCTTCCGCCAGCGGTCCGAGGGCTACCCAGGCCAGCACGGTCACGGCAGCGGTCTTGAGCAGGGTCATCACGAACCTCCTTGTTCGCTCGGAAACGAGATCACCGCCCTGGCGACCCGTTCTTCTCGATCTGCTTCGTCCTCACCACCTCAAGTCCTCTCGTGTCCCCGCGGCGATCGTCGGCTCCGGAAACCGGCACGAAGGGTGCTTTTCCGGTCGGCCCAGCCCGATCCCATCGGGTGTGACCGATCATCGCGGGACACGCTAGTTCAAGAAGTCTTTCGCACGACGCCCTTCTTTTAGCAAGCGCGATGCCAAAGCTCCTGGCGAGCAGCCTGCAACGACCGCCGAGCGGCGGTCGGGACCTGTGCTCTCTCCTTAACCCCTTGCATTTCGGTCAGTTGGCTCAAATGGCTCGGAAGCCGGATTTTCCTGGCTTGAGGGACCTGACGATTCGCCGAGAAGCGCGGGTCGTGGCAAGAGTTACAAGGCCCCCGGTAACTCCGTAAAACCGCTCCGGCAGGCGGAATCCGACAAGTCGAAGGTTCACTTCGAGCTGAGCGCACCCGGAGGTTGCCGTCATGTCAAATTTCCCGGCCGAAACGGAACGGAATCGAGGGGCCGGAACTGCAACATCGATCCGGGCCTCGCGTCGGGGCGACGGATTCGTCGCCGGCCGGGATCGGCCCCGGACTGCCCTGTCGCGATATGGGCGTCGTCTCTATGGGCCGGGCAGGCCTATCGTCGGCACTTCATCGGGTGTAGGTCATTATCGAACGCTGGGATCGGGTCGACCTGCGCGCCAAGTTCAGGAGGGGCAGCTTGTACGGGGGGATGCTAGATGAGAGAACGTGCCAGATATGGCGGCTTGGGCCGCATGAGTCGACATCGTCGGGAGGGTTGAGGCGCGGGGCCTTGGGGCCGAACAGCGCTCGTCGTCGGCACGGCACGTTTGCCGGGTCAGACCGCCGGGTGGATCTGCCGGTCGATCAGCTCGATCAGGTCTCCGATCTGCCGCAACTTCGGGACCTGGTCGAGATCGATCGATACCTGATAGTCGTTCTCGATCTGCAGCAACACCCTGACGAGGTCAAGCGAATCAAGGGCCAGGTCCTCGAGCAGGAGCGACTCGTGGGAAATCTCACGCTCCCGCGATGTGGCCGAGACGGAGCGGATCAGGTCGACGAGCACGGGGAAGAGACCCGTCGCGGAGCCGTTGTCCTGGAGCACTTGGGACATGAATCGCCTCGATTCGTGACTTTGAGGTCGGACCATGGATGGGAGGCCGCAGCCTCGCGGATCTGCCCGACCGACGGTGGCGGGAGCATTCCGCCCGATGTATCCACCGAGGCCCCGGCAGTCTTGCCCGACGGTTCGGCCCTCCGCCTCCACTTTCGGCATCGGTCCGATGGGATGGGCGGCTTGAGTCTTTCTCGGAGGCGGGACTGGAAAAGCCGATTGCAGGAGGTAGCCCGAGCATGTGGGTCGCAGCGAGCCCGAAGAAATTGGGAGCCGTCATGCTCCGGAGGATCAGTTCCTGCCTTTCGGATGGGCCACCTTGCTTTCGGGCCGTGCCTCGAAAAGCCGGTAGAGCGTTGATGCCGTTCATGATGGGAACTACAATCATCAGCCGTACAGGCGAGATAAGCCATTCTTCGCACGTTCGTTAGGACGTGCGGGCTGGCGGCGTAAGCCGCCGGCCGCTCTCGATTCTGGATGCCGCGCTCGCCTGAGACCCCGAAGGAGCAACTCCGCGATGAAGACCCTGTTGAAGGCAGTGGGAATGGTGGCATGCCTCGGTCTGGGCACCGTCCTCGTGTCGGGATGCAATCCCGACGAGCCGGCCAAGACGACCACTCCTCCGCCGACCCCGCCGGCCGCTGTGAAGGCTGCTCCGAAGGCCGATGCCCCGAAGGCCCCCGAGGCCAAGCCCGCACCCCCGAAGGCGGAAGAGAAGAAGTAAGCAACCGGCCCGCAGGCGGCTGCCTTGCTGTCACCTTCGTCCTGTCGGATTGAACACGAATTCTCTCGTAGGCCGTGGCCCCTCAAGGGGTCGCGGCCTTGTTCGTGGGACGCGTTGCCCGGCCGGCTCGTTCAGCGTCCCCGGGCGATCGGAGCCGGCGGAGGGGACTGGACGACGGCGTTGGCGAGCGTGCCGATACCGCTGATGCTGATCCGGACCTGGTCTCCGGTGCGGAGGCTGAATTCGTCGGGCGGCACGATGCCGGTCCCTGTCAACAGGATCGCGCCGTCTGGGAATTCATTGTCCCGGCCCAGCCACGCGATCAACTCCTGATAGCCGCGAACCATGCGGCTCCTCGGAGTCGAGCCGTCGAAGGCGACTCGTCCCTCGCGCCGGATCTCAAGCCGGATCTCGATCTCTGTCAGGGGCGGCATGGCGGTCGCCAGGGTGATCGCTGGCCCCAGGGCGCAACAGGCGGAGTAGACCTTCGCCTGGGGCAGGTAGAGCGGGTTCTGCCCCTCGATATCCCGGGCGCTGACGTCGTTTCCGATCGTGAAGCCGACCAGCTCCAGGGCCGGCGAAATCACCAGCGCCAGCTCCGGCTCGGGGACGCACCAGGCCGTGTCTCCGCGCACCCGGATCGCCTCGTTCGGCCCGACGACGCGGCTGGGGGTGGCCTTGAAAAAAAGCTCGGGCCGGTCCGCCCGGTAGACCAGGTCGTAGAAGGAACCCCCCTGCTCCGACTCTTCCTGGCGGGCCACCTTGCTCCGCTCATAGGTCACGCCCGCTCCCCAGACCTCCTGTGAATCGATCGGGGCCAGAAGCTCGACGGACTCCACCGGCACCGGAGGCCCGTGCGCGCCCGCCTGCTCCCGAACGATCTTCTCGACATCGCCTCCGTGGAGGAGCTGGGAGAGTCGGCCGGGGCCACCGCCCAGCGGCTGCACCGTCTCCCCTTCGAGGAACCCCACGAGGGCATGGCGTTCGGACGAAATCCGGTACTTGATCAGCTTCATGTTCCGGCCTTCCCAATCTCTAGCCGCACGGATAGCCTGGCTCGTTAGGACCTTGCTTATACGACGCGCCCCGGGCGGTCAACGGGCGACCCGGCGGATCGCGGGGCCGAGCAGCCGCCCGCGCAAGCTCAGGAGGGACGGATGGCGGAACGGATCTTCATCGTCGGCCACGGCGCGGTCACCTGCCTCGGTCCCGACATGGACGCCACCTGGAGCCGCCTGATCGCCGGTCAGTCGGGGATCCGCCGCCACGCCCAGCTCGGCCCCGAGTCCTTCCTCCAGGACCTCGCCGGGCTCGTGGACGAACTGGAGCCCGACGGCGGCACGGGCGATCGGACCCTGGTGAAGCTCTCGGCACGCTTCCTGCCACTGGCGATGAAGGCGGCCCGCGAGGCCTGGACGGACGCCGGCCTCGATCGCCCGGCCGAGCCGCTGGATCCCGGCCGGGCGGCCATCGTGGTCGGCTCCGCGTTCGGGGGGATGGACTTCCTGGAGGCGCAACAGGCACGGATGCGGAGGCGGCAGGATCTCTCCGTCAGCCCCTTCCTGATGCCGGGCGTCCTGATCAACCAGGCGGCCGGGCAGATCGCCGAGCACCTGAAGCTGCACGGCCCCGGCCTCGCCCCGTCGAACGCCTGCGCCACCGGCGGCCACGCGATCATCCTGGGGGCGATGTGCCTGAGGGCCGGCGACGCCGACATCGCGCTGTGCGGGGCGTCGGAGAGCGCCTTCACGCCCGCGGTCGTAAACGGGTTCTCCACGATGAAGGCTCTGCTCCAGCGCAGGCCGGGCGACCGATCCGCTGAGGATCCCTCGCAGGCGAGCCGCCCCTTCAGCATCGATCGGGCGGGGTTCGTGATGGCGGAGGGCGCCGCGATGCTCGTGCTGGCGACGGCCTCGGCGGTGCGACGGCTCGGCCTGGCCCCCCAGGCCGAACTGCTGGGGTACGCCATGAACTCCGACGGGTACCACATGGCCATGCCCAGCGAGCAGCGGATCACCGAGTGCCTGATCGCCGCGCTCCACCGCAGCGAGCAGAAGCCGGACCGGATCGACTACTACAACGCCCACGGCACGAGCACGACCCTGAACGACCAGGTGGAGACCCAGGTCCTGAAGGCGGTTTTCCGCGAGTCGGCGAGCCGGCTGCCGGTCAGCTCGATCAAGGGGGCCCTGGGACACGGCCTGGGCGCCGCGGCGGCCATCGAGGCGGCGGCCTGCGTGCGGGCCCTCCGCGACCAGGTCATCCCTCCGACGATCAACCATCGCCCCGACCCAGGACTCGACCTGGACTATGTACCCGACCAGGCGCGTCCCGCGCGGCTCGATACGGTCCTGAGCGCCTCGTTCGGGTTCGGCGGGACCAACAACGTCCTCGTCCTGGGCCGCCCGAGGATCTAGACGAGACCCTCGCACGGCGTCGGTCCCCGGCCAGGCCGGCGAAATTGGCGTTGCCAGAGCAAGCGGGTCGTGCCAAACTCTGGCCACCCGCGCGGTCTCGAGCCCAACTCCAGGCCGTCATCGGGGAAACGAGGCAGGGAGGCTCTCGTGCCCGGGCAGGACCACGTTCGTGGGGAACTCGCCGGAACTGGGCTCAGCGGGGAACGTCGATGGAGCGACGCGGCCTGAATATCCGCAAGAAGTTGCTAAGGCAGCTCTTGCCAGTGATTCGCCTGCTGCCCCTGACGGCGGCGTCGGGGATCCTGTCAGGCGTGGGGAAGCTGGAGTACCGGCTGCACCCCCAGCTTCGGCGGGCCTTCGACGCCGCGGTCGGCCAGGGCAGCACCGCACTCGGCTGTACCTGGGACCTGTCCCGGACCAGCCGGGAGCTGGCCGGCAACCAGATCCTCTGGCGGACGCGTGACCTGCTGCTGGACGGTGTCTCCGACGAGCGGGCCGCGGCCATGTTCCACGTGCTGGGGAAGGAACACCTGGACGAGGCCGTCGCCCAGGGCCGGGGTTGCCTGCTGCTGACCAGCCATTTTGGTGCCCACATGCTGCCGGCCCACTGGCTGTACCGGCACGACTATCCCCTCCGCCTCTACATGGAACGCCCCCGAAGCATCTCCAAGTTCATGGCTCGCCGGTTCATGGAAGACGGGCCCCACAGCCAGGAGAAGCTGTTCATCTCCCGCCGAGGGGAATCGACGGACGCCGCGAGCTCGATCATTCGCGCCTCGCGCGTTCTCAAGGCGGGGATGTTGCTCTACATGGCGGGCGATGTCCGCTGGTCGGGGAAGTTGACCGAGCCGGCGCGGTTCCTCGGGAAAACCATGACATTTTCATCCACCTGGGTCGTGCTCGCGTCGATGACCTCGGCTCCGGTCGTCGTCGTGACCTGCCACGTCGGGGATGATCGGCGCTTCCACGTGGAGTTCCGCCCCTCCTTCCGTGTCCCCGGCGACGTCGCGGAGACGGGTCAGGCCGGCGTCTGGGTCCAGCGATTCCTGGATCTGCTCGAAGGACAGGTCCGCCTTCATCCCTCGAATAGTAACGAGTACCTGTTCTGGAGTGCGGAGGAGGGGCAAGCCGCCTGAGGCTCTTGTCGCCGTGGGACGTGCCCCGTCCCGGAAAAGTGCCTGGAGACGGCATGATCGATATAATTGAGAAAGTGGCGAACGACACCCCGAGTAATGCCGCCAGGGGCGGACGTTGCCTCGGGGCCATGGGTGCACACCTCTTCTTTCCGGGCTGGAACTGCGATGAACCTGACTCCGTTCGGGCGTGTCTCCCGAGTCAGCGAGACCCGCACTATTTCCCGCGCGGACTCTCCCACCCCCTCCCCCGGACCTTCCCGGCCGCGCCGGGTCGATCCGCGAGCCCTGGATCGAGGATTGCATGCAGACCGAGCTTGACACCGCCCCCCCCGTCGCTAGAGTGCCCCACGAGGCCCAGGGGCCGTCGCACGACCATCCCTTCTCGCGAGCCTCGACGCTTCGGGTCCCGCTCAGCAAGGCCGCCCTCCGGACGAACGCACCGTCGATCACCAGCCTGATGCAGACGGCGCTGGAGAACCCCGATATCGTCTCGCTCGCGGCCGGCTTCGTGGACCAGCATTCGCTTCCCGTGGAGGCCGCCTCGCGCGCGACCGCCTCGCTGTTCAGCGACGCGACCGAGGGGCGTCGGGCCCTCCAGTACGGGACGTCGATCGGCCACGCCCGGCTGCGGACGCGCCTGATCGAACGGCTGGAGCAGGCTGAGGGGGTGACCACGGGGACCTACCAGGAGGCCGTCTCCCGGACGGTCGTGACGACAGGATCGGCCCAGCTCATCTATCTGGTCTGCGAGGCGTTGCTTGACCCGGGGGACATCGTTCTAGTCGAGTCGCCCACGTACTTCGTGTTCCTCGGGCCGGTCGAGACCCGGGGAGCCAGGGCCGTGCGGATCCCGATCGATGACGATGGGATGCGGATCGATGCCCTGGAGGAGACCCTCCGGCGCATCAAGGAGGAAGGAGACCTCGAACGCGTCAAGCTGATCTACACCATCCCGGTCCATGCCAATCCGACCGGGATCAGCCTGGCGGAAGACCGTCGGCGTCCCCTGGTCGAGCTGGTCAAGCGCTGGTCCGCGACCGCGAATCGGCGGATCTTCCTGCTCGAGGACGCGGCCTACCAGGGGCTCTCCTACGGGGTACCCGAGTTCCCCAGCCTCTGGAGCCTGGATCGCGACGGCGAGACGGTGATCCTCGCACGCACCTTCAGCAAAACCTTCAGCCCCGGGATGAAGATCGGCTACGGGATCTTACCCCGCGGCCTGATCGAACCGATCCTGAAGCTGAAAGGCAATCATGACTTCGGCAGCTCCAACTACGGCCAGCAGTTGCTCGACGAGGCCCTCCGGAGCGGCGACTACGACCGCCACCTGGCGCAGCTGCGCGAGGTCTACGGGCGGAAGCGGGACGTCTTCCTGGGGGCGCTCGACCGGCACCTCGGGGCGGTCGGTCCCGAGGTGCGCTGGACCCATCCCCGGGGGGGCCTGTTCGTGTGGATGACCGTCCCGGAGGGCCTGGACACGGGATTCGGCGGGCCGCTGTTCCCGAAGTGCCTGGAGGAGCGGGTGCTCTACGTCCCGGGAGAGTACGCGTTCGCGGCGGAGCCCGAGCCGGCCCCCTCGAATCACCTCCGGCTGACCTTCGGAGTGCCGTCCGAGGCTGAGCTGGAGGAGGGTGCCCGGCGCCTGTCTCGCGCCCTGCACGGTTGTCTGGATCGGGCCGGGGCCTGATCGGCGGCCCCGGCCGGGGCGGGAGCGAGTCGGCTTGGAGCGAATCCGCCGGCATGCCGGGGAGGTCCGGGAGGGGCCTCGGGGCATCGCCAGCAATCAGCCGGCCCGTGGCGGCTGACCTGTCAAGCAAGGACGTGAACACAGGGGGGCCGTCGCCGTGAGCATCCTGCAACGCTACGTCTCGGGAGAGATCCTCCGCGCCTTCCTGCTGGCGCTGCTGACGATGACGTCGATCTTCGTCCTGTTCATGGTGGCCGCTGAGGCCATGAGGAGCCGCCTGCTCTCGCCGCAGGACATCGCCCAGCTCGTCCCCTACGTCATCCCCAGCACCCTGCCCTACACGATCCCCGTCTCGCTGCTCTTCGCGGTGACGGTGGTGTACGGGCGGATCGCCGGCGATAACGAGATCATCGCGTGGTCAAGTCGGCCGGGCTGAGCGTGATGACCGTCATCTGGCCGACCATCTTCCTGGCGGCCGCCCTCAGCGGCCTGCTCCTTTATGTGGGTCGGACATGGATCCCCGTAAGCGCCCACCGCGCCAAGATGGTCATCTTCAAGGACCTGGAAGATACGTTCTACAAATTCCTCAAGCGGGACCGCGAGTTCAACAACGCCCGCTGGCCGTTCCTGATCAAGGTCCGCGACGTCGAGGGCAAGGTGATGATCGACGCGACCTTCAAGAAGCGCTCCAAGGGCAAGGACAACCGAGACACCTACAGCGCGACGATCCAGGCGAAGCGGGCGGAGCTGCACTTCGATTTCCCCAACAAGATCGTGCGCGTCCACCTCGACCAGGCGGAGCTCCAGAACTACGGCAAGGAAGAGGATGTGGCCCTGATCAACCAGCGGATCCTCGAGATCCCGATCCCCCAGGACAACCAGTTCGCACCCGACAAGGCGGTCCAGGAGTACACCAACGCCGAGATCGAGCAGGAGCTCGCCAAGGCTCGCGAAAAGATCGCGACCGATCGCAAGCGGCAGGCGATCACGGTGGGCCTTCAGTTCGCGGCCGGCCGGTTCGACGACGTGAAATGGGGCGACGTGCAACGTTCGTTCGTGGAACACTCCTACTTCCAGAAGCGGGTGAACGAATTCGAGACCGAGAAGCAGCTCCGCACGTCGATGGCGTTCGGCAGCCTGCTCTTCGTCCTCCTGGGGGCGCCGGTCGGGATCCTCTTCGCCCGCCGCGACTTCCTGAGCGCCTTCATCTCGTGCTTCGTCCCGATCATCACGATCTACTATCCGCTGATGCTCTTCGGCGACAACCTCGGCAAGGAGGGCACCTTGCCGCCGTTCCAGGCCCTGTGGATCGGCAACCTCGTCCTGGTCGTCCTCTCGGGATGGGCCTATCCCAAGATCCTCAGACACTGAGCCCCGAACTCGGCTGGCGTGCCGGAGGTCCGACATGCGAATCCTCGACCGTCAACGATACTGGGCCTTCATCAAGGCCTACTTCATCTGCTACGTCTCGCTCGTGGGACTCTGGATCGTTATCGATGCATTCAGTAACGTCGATGAGTTCATGAAACGTGCGGAGGGCGGGGAGCTGCTCCGGATCATGGGCCAGTACTACCTGGTCCATCAGGCGCAGTACTTCGACATGCTGGGCGGCGTGATCAGCATGATGGCCGCGATCTTCACCGTGACCTGGATGCAGCGGAACAACGAGCAGCTGGCGATGCTCGCCGCGGGCATCAGCACCCATCGGGCGATCCGCCCGGTGCTCGTCTCGGCGGTCCTGGTCAGCTTGCTGGCGGTGGCCAACCAGGAGGTCATCATCCCCCGATATGCCGACGAGATCCAGAAGTCGCACGACGACGACGGCGTCCGCAAGGTGCAGGTCCCCAGCCGCTACGACTCCCGCGGCGTGATGATCACGCGCGAGGCCGACCGCGTCAGCCGCACGATCATCAACCGCTTCAACACCACCCTGCCGCCGCAGATCTTCGGCGGAATCCACGAGATTGAGGGTCGCCAGGCCACGTACATCCCGCCCGACGACCCGAGGGCGCCCTGCGAGGGGCTGGCTGATCCGGGGCGCGGCTGAACCCGCCGCTCGACGCGGAGCAGCTCGAGCCCGGGGCCTCGATCGTGACCGGGTGACGGACCAGCAAGGCTTCCCTCGGCCGTGGGAGATGCCATGCTGCCCGGCGAGACCTATTTCCTGAAGTCCCCCTCTCCTTCAAGGCGATGACCCGGAAGCCGAGCTGGTATCTCTACGCCTCGCTCCGGAACTGCTCGACGGCCTCGGCGACCCGGCGAGTGGGGACCGAACGGGCCGACATCACGATGAGCATTCACACTCGGCTAATGCGACCGATCCTGGCCGTCACGCTGATGTTCATGAGTCTTCCGCTGGTCCTCGGGGGCTACAGCGCAACATGTTCATCAACCTCGGGTTCGCCCTGGGGAACTCGGCCCTCTTCTACGGGACCGTGCTGCCTGCCAGTACCTCGGGGGCAACGGCGTCGTCGCGCCAGCCCTGGCCGCGTGGCTCCCCCTGTTCGCGTTCGCGATGCTGGCGACGTGGAGGTGGGACCGGATCCGAACCTGAGTGCGTGCAGCACCTTTCCGGTCCGGGAGCCGTCTTCAGGGGTCTCCTCGGGGGAACCGTCGATTTTCGCAAAGGCACAGGCATGGACGCTCGCCATCAAACCAGTCGAGAGATCCTCCACCGCCGATACGTCGAGCCGGTCGGCTCCGGCCCGGTCGGTGCCTCTCCCAGCGAGGCCGGCACGCTCTTGACCTCTACCGATGGATGTCGCTGGCCCGGCAAATCGACCAGCTCGAGATGCAGCTCGTCAATCGCGGCGAGGCCGCCTTCCAGCTCTCCTCCACCGGTCGAGGGCAACGCCGCGCTGGCCCCGGGCGCTGATCGCCGACGACTGGCTGCATCTCCACTACCGATCCAAGGCCCTGCTGGTGGCCCGCGGCGTGCCCATCGAGGATTTCTTCCACAACCTGCTCTGCACCGAGCACTCGCAATCCGCGGGTCGGCAGATGTCGCCGTTCATGAGCGATCCGCGCGGCGGATCCTCAGCCAGAACATCCCTGTCGGCAACCATGCGCTCCAGGCCGTCGGAATCGCGGCCGAGCTCCAGCGGCGCGGATGTAGCCGTACCCCTGAGGCCATAGTCGTCGCGGGCTCGGCGACGGCATGACCCAGCAGGGCGAGGTCCTCGAGTGCCGGCGAGGCGGGTCGGGCCCCCCTGCCCGTCCTCTTCCTGATCGAGGACAACCGCTACGCGATCTCGACCCGGACCGCGGGGAAGACCTTCTTCTCGCTTCCGGAGGGCCGTCCGCAGGTGGAGTCCTGCTTCGGGATTCCCATTCGGCGGCTGGACGGCCGCGACCCGGCAGGCTGCCTCGAGCCGATGGGGGAGATCGTCGCGGACGTGCGCCGGACCCGATCACCCGCGATCGTCGTCCTCGAGGTGGAACGCCTGAGTAATCACACGAACGCCGACAACGAGGCGGTGTACCGCACGCCCGGTGAGCGCGTCGAGGCGCTGGAGCGGGGCGACCCGCTGGCCAACCTCCGAAAGTCGCTCCTCGACCGAGGGGTCGAACCACCGGCTCGATGAGATCGCCGAGTGGGCGGGCCGTGAGGCCGAGGAGGCCGCCGAGAAGGCCCTGCGAGCAGGTGCTCCTCGGCTGTGCCTCACCGCAAAGGCCGACCTGGCATCCCCGCCCGCCGAGGCCGAGGCCCTCAGGGACGGGCCGAGGCGGACGATGCTCGAGGCGATCCGCGAGGTGCTCCGCGTGAGACTTGAGGGCGACGAGCGCGTTGTCCTGCTGGGCGAGGACATCGAGGATCCCAAGGGGGACGTCTTCGGGGTGACTCGCGGGCTATCCACCGCATTCCCCGGACGAGTCCTGAACACCGCACTGAGCGAATCCCTCATCGTGGGAACGGCGATCGGTCGGGCCCTGATCGGCGCGCGGCCGGTGGCGTTCATCCAGTTCGCCGACTTCCTGCCGCAGGCGTTCAACCAGATTCATGCCGAGCTTGGCAGCATGTTCTGGAGGAGCGCCGGGGGATGGAGCTGCCCGGTCATCCTGATGGTGGCCTGCGGTGGATATCGCCCCGGGCTGGGCCCGTTCCATTCGCAGACGTTCGAGTCGGTGCTCGCCCATGTGCCGGGCATCGACGTCGTGATGCCGTCGACGGCCGGTGACGCCGTCGGGCTGTTGCAGGCCGCGTTCGATTCGGGCCGTCCGACCGTGTTCCTGTATCCGAAGGTCTGTCTCAACGACCCCGACCGCGCGGCCGCGCCGGAGATCGCCCATTATCGGACGCCCCTCGGCCGGGCTCGAAGGATCCACGCCGGCGGCGAGCTGACGGTCGTCACCTGGGGGTCGACCGTCCCGATTTGCGAGCATGTGACGGAATACCTTAGGGCGGCCGGGCACGAGTCAACGCTGGACCTCCTCGACCTGCGATCGATCAGCCCATGGGATCGGGCGGCCGTGCGCGAGTCCGTGTCGCGGACGAGGAAGCTGGTCATCGTCCACGAGGACAGCCTGACGTGCGGCTTCGGGGCGGAGATCGCCGCCGATGTCGCCGAGCACGTGCCGGGTCCGGTCCAGCTGCGTCGTGTCACACGGCCCGATACGTACGTGCCGTGTCACTACGGGAGTCAGCTCGAGGTCCTTCCCTCAGCCCGCCGGGTGCTCTCGGCCGTGGCCGACCTGCTGGGGCTGGAGATCACCTGGGATGAGCACGCGGAAGTCGGGACATCGGAAGCGAACCTGATCGTGAAGGCCGTCGGTTCCAGCCCGGCGGATCAGAACATCCGGATTGTCGAGTGGAAGGTGGCGGTCGGGGATCGCGTCACGACCGGCCAGTTCGTGGCAGAGCTGGAGGCCGAGAAGGCCCTGTATCCTTGCTCCGCACCGGCGGCGGGGACCGTGCGGGCGCTCCTAATTGATGAGGGGCGGTCGATGCGTCCGGGCACTCCGATCCTGGAGCTGTCCCTGGATCGCCCCGCTGCCCGGAGGCCGATCGCGCCGATGGAGCGGCCGCCGCGAGCGATCGTGCGCTCGGCGAGCCGGCCCGCTCGCCCGGCCCGCGCCCGCTGGAGCGTGGTGCAACTGGGCTCGATCGCGGTCGCCCAGGGCTCGCGGCTCGTCACCAACGAGGAGCTCGTCCGGAACTTCCCCGGCAGGACGACGGACGATATCTCGACCCGCACGGGCATCGTCTCCCGCCGCTGGCTCGACGAGGGGGAGACGATCACGGACCTGGCGGTCGCCGCCGCCCGCGGCGCGCTGGACGCCGAGGGGCTTACGATCTCGGATTTCGACGGCCTGATCTGCTGCACGACGACGCCGCCGGCGGTCACGCCCTCGCTCGCCTGCACGATCCTGAATGCGCTCTGCAAGGGGGGGCCAGTCCGCGAGATGCCCGCGTTCGACCTCTTCGCCGCGTGCACCGGGTATCTTTACGCACTGAGCCATGCGTTCGAGGCACTGCTCGTCCGGCCGCGGTCGCGCTTCCTGATCGTCACGGCCGAGGGCATGTCACGATTGCCCGATCCCGCGGACTTCGACACCATGATCCTCTTCGGCGACGCCGCGACGGCCACGGTCGTCAGCGGCCCGGAGGCGCCGGGGCGGCCGTTCGCGTATGCCCGGCGTCCGCTAATCTCGGCCCGGGGCGAACCGGGGCGGATCCTGAGCGTCCCCCTCCAGGGGACCGGCCGCTTCCGCATGGAGGGCCTCCGCGTCTACGCCGAGGCGGTAAGGTGCATGTCCGCCGTCTTGCAGAAGGCGTGTCAGGACGAGGAACTCAAGGTCCAGGACCTGAGCCTGATCGTCCCTCACCAGGCCAACCTGAAGATCATGAGCAACCTCGGCCAGTGGTTCGGGCTGCCCGAGGAGCGGGTCGCCAGCACCATCGCGACCTCCGGCAACTCCTCCTCGTCCAGCATCCCGCTCTGCCTCGCCGAGTATCAACGGCAGGGACGGATCACCCCCGGCACGATCGGCCTGACGGCCTTCGGCGGTGGCTTGACCTTCGGAGCGGCACTGCTCGACGTGCCGGGTTGAGCACACGGCCTGTGGGGAGCGTCCGGGCTTAGGCGATGACGGCTGCCAGTTCCTCCCGGAGGACCCGGCGGAGGCTGATCAGCCCGGACGCGAACATGATCACCAGGGTCGCAATCCCGGCCCAAACAATGCCCGCCCCGCGGATCTGGAATCCGGCGAGGAACGGCGCCCCGCGGGTCGTGAGTTCGAGGACCAGGGCCGCGGCACCAATCCCCAGGCCGAATCCCTGGGCCCACACGAGGGCCGTCTGAGTCAGGACCATCGCGGCCAGCGTATGGAACTCAAGTCCCATCGCCTTGAGGTTGGCGAAATCACGCAGGTGGTGCAGGGCGAACAGGTAGAACATCTGGCCCGCGACGGCGACCCCGACCACGAAACCGAGGCCGACGACGAGGGCGAAGTTGTACATGATCGCCGTGTTGGTCCGGAAGAATCCCTCGGTGTGTTCGGTGAAATCCCGGCTGCTCATCGCGAGCAATCCGGTCTCCTCCGAGATCCGTCGGCAGAGCGCCTCCGGATCGGCTCCGGACGCAGGCATCGCCAGGATGTAGGAGTGCCACCTGCGGTCCAGGGGGCAGTATCGCTGGGCGTTGCTGATCCTGGTGTAGACGACGGGAGCGGACAGGAACGGCGGCGACGCCCGGCAGACCCCGACGAGCATCGCCCGGCGATCATTGACCGTGACCTCCCGCTCTTCGAACGCCTCCAGGCCGGGCCAGAGGTAGTCGCAGCCCGCCTCGTCGATGATCACGGCGTCAGGCCTCCGAAGCTCCGCGGGATGCCCCTGGATCAACTCGCCTGGCAATCCGACCAGCGAGCTGTCATCCAGTCCGATCAGGATCGCCTGGCGATACTGGCCCGACTCTCCGTGCACGAGCGCCTGGCCCTTGAAGAGGGGAACTGCCCACTCCACGTGCTGGATGCCTCGGATCCGCTGCAAGGCGTTGTCGGGAAGCCGGCGCGCGTCGTCGAGGTTCAGTACCCCGGGGTCCATGACCCAGATCCCGCAGGGGTGAGAGTCCCGGATGAGGCTGGACGTCCGGCTCATGACCCCCAGATACACCGAGAGTTGATGGGCGATGAGCATCGTCGAGAACGAGACGCCGAACACGGCGATGGCGTATCGGAAACGATCCCCGGTCAGCATCTTCATGGCGACCCAGAGCATCGTGGCCCCCCTATCTTGGGGTGTCGGCAGGTGACGCCTGTGATGTCGGAGGCACCGATATCGCCTCTCTCTGAGAGGGAGAAGTCGGCGTGCCGTCATAGTCGAGCCACTGCCGTCGCTCGTAGTCGTAGAGCCGACAGATCCGGAGGATCCGGAGGAGATAACCGAAGCTGAACGACTCGACCTGAACATCCCCGGCACAGGCACCCTCGAGCCTGGTTTGCGCTTCCGGCAAGTTGTAGAGCGGCACGCGCGGGTCCACGTGATGGGCCGTGTGCTCGAGGATGTTGTTGGTGAGCCAGTTGATCCACCAGGGAAGGGTCACGTGGACCGTGCTGACCACGGTTGCCGAGTAGTAGTCCCACTCCGAACGGTCGTTGAAGCAAATGGCTCGCGGGTGGGAATGGTGCAGCAGGTCGGTCATCCCAATCAGGTACGTCCACACCAGGTACGGCCCGACCAGTCCGAGAAACGCGACCCCGAGCGGCCCCGCGGGATCGGCCCAGCGCCAGCTCGTCGCGATCCAGGTCAGCAGAAGCAGGTATCCGTAGAGGATCAGGGCGTAGGCGACCACCAGGAGCCGATCGGCACGAAACTGGTTGACCCGGGAACCCAGCTCCGACGTCGGCGGGAACAGAAGATGAGGGACCCAGTTCCCTGCCGTCCAGTAGAACGACAGACCCACGGGGGTCCGCAGGAACCTGTAGCAGGTGCGCCGCCATAGGGACGCTCTGCGGTAATCCTCGTGGCTCCACGGGACCCACGCCATGTCCCTTCCGCGAACCCGGAGAAACCGGTGGTGCAGCAGCACATGGGCATGGTACCACGAGGCGAGCGGAGCGTAGGCCGGCAGGAACGCGATCCGGGCCAGCCAGCGGTTGAGCCGCCTCCCGGGAACGAAGCTGCCGTGACCGGCGTCATGCCCGATCACGTAGAGGCTCCCGATCACGCCCCCCGCGACGAGCACGCAGGCTGACCTGGCGAGACAGCCGGGAGCCAGGCAGGCGGCGGAGACCAGGACGAGATAGCTCGTGAGGTTGAGCGTAAACAGGCTCAGCCCCCTCGCGAGTCGTCGCTCCCGTACATTCGCCGGTATCTGAGCGAGCAGCTCCCTGGGCGAACCGGAGATCATCGTTCCGCCGTTCACGAGGGGCCTCCGCAATCCCCGGACGAGTCAACCGGAGCTGCCCCGGGGTTCGTCGCGGGTATCCATGAGTGCACAGGTGGTTCCAGTCCATTGTGAAGGTCCGGGCACGGTCCTCGTCCAGTCCGCGCCGGACCCAGCAGCCCATCGACAGCCTGGCGAGCGATTGACGTAGAGACGCGGACCCTGCGAGCCCGACGCGCCGGGCCTTCGAGCCGCTCGCCCGCGAGAGGGCCCTGGGTCACGATCGGTACGCAATCCGAACGGCGATCCCCTAGCTGCGTGACATGTTCCAGATGAGCCAGAGGCTGAGGACCAGGCCGGTCGCGAACCCGGCGTAGGCCAGGGACGTCGCACCCACGCGGAAGATCAGCGACGAGGCGACGAGGAGGCCCGAGATCACGATGCCGACGGCGAGCGTGTTGCTCGCCCGGGTGAACTGCCGCACCAGCCGCTCGAATCCCTGGAGATCGAACCGGACGTTCAGCTCCCCGCGCTTGATCGACTCCAGCGACTGGCTGAGGAGGTCGGGCAGGAGCGTGGCGATCCGCTGGAGATCCTCCACGGTCCGGGTCGTCTGGTTCAGCAGGCGGTAAGGATGGAACTGCTGGAAAGTCAGCTCCCGGAGAACGGCTCGAGCTGCCGGGCGATGTCGAAGTGCGGGTCCAGGCTCCTCCCGACGCTCTCGATGGTCACCAGCGACCGGATCAGCAGCACGAGGTCGGGCGGGATTCTCAGCTGGAAAGCGCACGGATGAAGCCGATGAGCTCCCGGAGCAGGAGACTGAGGCTGATCCGACTGAGCGTGAGCTGGGAGTAGGCCTGCACCAGTTCGCTCACGTCCCGCCGCAGCGCCCGGGGATCGACGCCTGGTCGCGACGCCCCAGTGCGTCGGCTGCCCGGAGCACCCGGTCGGGATCCTGGGACATCAGCCCCGAGAGCGCAGGGGGGTCCGCGATCCACGTCAGTCTTGCCGTCGAGCTGCCCGAACATCCCGTAGTCCAGCGCGACCACGCCGCCGGGCAGGACGCGGAGGTTTCCGGGATGGGGGTCCGCGTGGAAGAAGCCGAAGGTGAAGATCTGCTTCAGGAGGATTCGCGCCCCGCAGATGGCAACCCGCGGGGTCAGCTCCCAAGGCACGGATGGCGTCGAGGTCGTCGACGGCCGTCCCCTCGATGAACTCCATCGCGATGACGCGATGCGTGGAGAACGCCTCGACGGCATACGGGATGTGCGCCGTCGGGTCGTCTGCGAACTGGGACAGGCAGCGCTTCATCGTCCGCAGCTCGACCGTGAAGTCGAGCTCTCGCTTCAGGCTCCAACTCGCGGGCCAGGCCAGGGCCTGTAGGGCGCAAGGAACGACAGCCGCCGCTCGGCGAGCTGCGCGAGGTTCTTGAGGATCCGAGGTCCGCGCGGACGACCCGGGTGATCTCCGGGCGTCGTACCTTGAGCCGCCACGACGCGGCCGTCCCGAGGACCGCGCGGTGGACCTGCGATCGAGGCCGAGGCCACCGGCTCCGGGTCGATCGACACGAAGACCTCATCATGGATGCCGGTAGTCTTCGACCAGGATCTGTTCGACCTGGGTGAAGGGGAACGGCCGGACGCCGTCGCGGAGCCGCAGCGAGCTCGGCGGTGTAGGCCTCGGGGATGATGTCGGGCCGCGTGCTGAGGACCTGACCGAGCTTCACGAATGTTGGGCCGAGGTCCTCGCAAACGAGCCGCAGCGCCGCCGGGGCCGGTCCCGCGGGGTCGACTCGGTCCCGGTGGCCACCCGCTCGATCGGCCGGATGATGCTCTCCAGGTGGAAGCCGCCGAGACCACGTCGATAGCCGTAGGCGGACCAGCGTGGTCAGGATCTGCCGGTGCGCGCGGGAGGCCGTGATGATGGCCGACAGTTTCTCGGAGCAAGAGAGCTGATCCTCTCGGCCGGAGCCGAATCGAAACACCGCTGGAGGGCATGCCGACCCCGGAGGGCCAGTCCTCCCGTGCGGCGTTCGGCCGTCCCCGTCTCCGGGACGGCACCGCCCCGCCGCCGGTGGGCCGCCGCGGACGTACCCCGTCTTGCGTCGGCTAATTCACTTCGGTTAAACTATCCCTTATTGGTGACCCAGTCTTCCGGTATCCCGGGAACCATTAAATGCCGATCAAGGAACAAACAGGTATCCGTCCGATCGAGTCGCCCGAGGACTTCTGCGAGACTCGCCTCGAAGCAATCGGGTACATCTTTCACGGTAACCTGAGCCCGGCCAAAGGCAAAGGCCAGCGCCTGCCGGTACCAATCTGCTCCACTTCGCCCGCTGCCCGAAACTCGAGAAGACCTCCGAAGGCGAGACCAAGATCTGGTTCCGCAGCGTCCGAGTGGCGCACCGGCACCTGGACGAACAGGTTGGCGCCAGGCGCTGGAAATGGTGCAAACTCTGCGAACGGGAGATCACCCAGCGGGTGCTGGACGAGGTCTGACTTGCGGCGGGCGGGCGTGGAGGGCTGGTGCTCGCGGTCTGGATCGCGCCCGCTCTTTCTCACTTCCCCGGGGCCGACGCAGCGAGCAGGCGGTCGAAGTCGGGGTTTCCACGCAGCTTGTGGAAGTCCGGCTCGTCGGCGATGAGGTTCTTGAGTTCGGACTCCAGGTCCAGGGCCGCCTTGAGCTCGTCCACGGCCCTGGACGCCTGTCCCGCCAGGCTCCAGTAACACGCCAGATTGTAGTGCAGCAGGGCGTTTTCTGGGTCATGGCGCCGGGCCCGGTCCAGGGCGTCGATGGCCTGGGCGAGTCGGTTGGTGCGCTTGTAACACCAGCCCAGGGCTAGGGCGACTCGGCTGTCGCCCGGCTGGAGACCGGCCGCGATCTCCCAGGGGCTGGATCGCTTCACGGTATCGGTCAAGCCGGTGAAGGGCCTCGCCCTTGATCAGGCAAGCCTCAAACTGAAGCCCGGGCCATTCCGTGTCCGCGTTGAGGATCCTCAGCGCGTGATTCGGCAGGTCAAGCTCCAGGTAGCCCTCGGCCTCGTGGAGCCTCCTGCGGATCCGGTCGACGGTGGTCCGACTCATCAGTGAACAATTCCCGGACGCCGGATCATCGGGGTTGAGAATCCTGGACCGTCGTTCCTGCGGCGATTCTCGATGATCGACTTTTCCACCCAATTCTACTCGCGCCCTGCCCCGCCGGAAAGTCCGCCAGGCCCGTCTGGGTGCCCCCAGTCCGGCAGGATCGATCCCGCGCGGCCCCGGGAGCCGCAAGGGGACGATCCCGGAGGGCTCTCGATCCCCCCCGGAAATGCCCCAGGGCCCGTCCGCCGGCATGAGAGAGCACACCGGGGCCGAACCGGGCCCCGAGAGTACCGACGGGGCGGATCAGCCCGGCCGAATGAGGAACCTCGGGGAAACGCCCGGGCCGGGGACCCCCCGGGGATGCCGTCGGGCTCCCTTAGATCATCTGGTTGGCACCCCGGTCGCCGCCGTTGCGTGCAAGAGTCGCGAATCGCTCGAGGCTTTCGCCTTCCTTCCGATTGAGCTGTTGCTCGGTGAGGATCAGGTCGGGGATGTCGATCCCCGTCGCGGATTGCTGGGCCAGGGCGCGAGCCCGGGCGTCGATCCCCGCGCGGTTCTGGAGGCCGTCCAGCCATCGCTTCGGGATGCCGCCGACCCCGTAGTAGGCCCCTGCCATGGCCCCGAGGATCGCCCCGGCCGTGTCGGTGTCGCCCCCGAGGTTGACCACCTCGGTGATCGCTTCCTCGAAGCTCTCGGTGGTCAGGAGGAGGTAGAGGCAGGTGGGGATGCAGGCGGGCGGGAAGCCCATCGTCGGGCATCTGCAGACCGGGTCGGCCCCGTGGCGGTTGGCCTCCTCCACGAGAGCGGTGAGGGCCCGCTCCCGGGGAATGTCGAGGATCCTCTCGACGTGGGCGAGGGCCATCGACAGGGCCTTGGCGTGGCGATCGTAGGCGATGACCGTGCCCGCGTAAGCCTCCGCGATCCGGACCTCGTCGCGGGCCACATCGCCGGCGATCCAGAGGAGCAGGCTCGGGTCGCGTTCCTCGCCGAGTACGAGCCGGCGGACGGCGTGGGCCACGGCCAGGGCTCCGCTGAGGCTGCGGATGTCCCGATGGGTCATCGTGCTGGCCGCCATCACCGACTCGAAGATCGCATCACGATCGTCCCCGAAATAGAGGGCGACCGGCGCGATCCTCATCGCGGCGCCGATGCCCGCGGTCCGCTGACCGCATTCGCCCGGGGCGACCCCGCGCTCGAGGTCGGCCAGGACCAGCCGGAAGCTCCGCCCGATTCCCCGGTGGGCGCCGACGAACGAGCCCTTGGGGGTCGCCAACCCGAGGTAGAGTTCCGCCAGTCGGTCCTGATCGACGCGCCCCCAGTCCAGCATGACGTCGCTGAGGGCGAGCGCCTGCTGCGTGTCATCGGAGTAGAGGCCGCGGAGCCGCCAGCGGTAGGGCTTCCGTTTCCAGGCCTGCACCCCGTCGACGTAGTTCCTGACCCGTCCGTAGTGGGTCCTGATCTGCTGGGCCGTCAGCCCTTCGAGCGGCGCGCCCAGCGCGTCCCCCGCGGCCAGGCCCAGCAGGCACCCACGGACACGGTCGATTCGGGACAGATGAGGCATCGTGGCAATGCTCCTCGGATGCCGAATCGCTGGTCGGTCGTCCCGCCAGCACCCCTCGTCCAGACGATCGCAAGATAACCGCCTGGACGAACCTAGCCAACCGAATTCCGGTCGGCAACCCCGCTTCGTACCCGTTGCGACGTCGCTATGGCACGAGGGGCCCGAGTTCCCGTCTTCACTTAGGACCGCTCGACGGGTCTCGGAATTTTTTCGATTTCCGCGCTTTTTTTCTGGGTGACCCGGAGGGCTCTCGGCCCGTGAAGTTTCGGTTGGGAGGCTTTGACGATCATGTGAACAGCGGGGATCAATGAGCCAGGCGGAGGGCTTCGGTAGGGCGGTTTGCCTGTGTTTCCCGCTGCCACGGATGCCCGATGAACTTATCGGCTCTTCGTCACCCCGCAGACAGTCGCAGGCAGTCGAAATCGACCTCCAGTCGTTCGCTCCGCTCCCAATCGCGTCAACCTGCGCGATGCGCGAAACCCTTCGTATAACCGATCCGCGAGCCCCGCTCTCACCAGACGAATCGTCACCCCTGGCGGCCATACCGACAAACAACCTCCACGTCCTCGTGCCACGCGGAACGAGGCCTCGGC
>JAXMBE010000034.1:0-85837 GCA_046349995.1 Isosphaeraceae bacterium
GATCAGCGCGATCGGCGGGCCCGACGACGCGGAGGCGGCCGCCGAGTCCGCGAGCTGGCCCTGCTCCAGGATGCCGATCACGGTCCCCTCGGCCTCGGTGGTCTGGTAGCCGAGGAACTCGGAGCCCTGGTGATAGGCCTCGCGCAGGGTGTCCAGCGGGCCGGTGGCGAAGACGTCGGCCGCCTCGGCGGTGCCGCGGGCGATCTTCCGGGCCTCGTCCTGGGCCGCCTTGAAGGTCGCCATGTCCACGCGCAGATTCTGGTCGGCGGCCAGGCTCTCGGTGATCTCGATGGGGATGCCGTAGGTGTCGTGGAGCTTGAAGGCCTCGCGTCCGTCGATCGTGTCCGATCCGCCGGCCCTGGTCCGCCGGAACGTGTCGCTGATCATCCGCATGCCGTTCTCGAGGTTCCGGAGGAACCGCTCCTCCTCCTCGCGGATGACGTTCTGGATCCGCGGGACGCTGTCGCGGAGCTCCGGATACCCGCCGTGCATCGCCTCGGCGATGACCGGAGGGAGCTTGTGCAGGAAGGGCTCGCGCTGGCCCATCTGGTAGGCGTCGAGCACGGCGCGGCGGAGCAGCCGCCGGACGACGTAGCCCTGCTTCTCCGGGCCGGGGCGGACGTTCTCGTGGATGCAGAAGGTGAGGGCCCGGGCATGGTCGGAGGCCCGCCGGATGCGGACGCCGTCGAGCGAGTCCTGGACCTTCGCGTAATCGATCCCCAGCGATTCGGCCGCGGCGGCCACGATCGGCCGGAACAGGTCGATCTCGAAGTTGGAGCGCTTTCCTTGCAGGGCGGCCGCCGTCCGCTCCAGGCCCATCCCGGTGTCGATGTTCTTCTGGGGCAGCGGCTCGAGCTGGCCGGGCCCGACGCGATTGAACTGGGTGAACACCAGGTTCCAGATCTCGACTTCCTCGATGCCGTCGCCGTGGTAGAAGATCTCCGAGCAGGGGCCGCAGACGCCGTTGGGGCCGTGGGTCGGCGCCCCGGCTGGCCAGAAGTTGTCGTCCTCGCCCATCCGGGTGATCCGGTCGGCCGGGACGCCCACCTCCTTGTGCCAGATGTCGAACGCCTCGTCGTCGTCGAGGTAGACCGTGAAGGTCAGCCGCGTGGGCGAGATCTTCAGGGTCCTCGTCAGGAACTCCCAGGCCCAGTGGATGGCCTCGCGCTTGAAGTAGTCGCCGAAGCTGAAGTTCCCGAGCATCTCGAAGAACGTCATGTGCCGGGGGGTCTTGCCGACGTTCTCGATGTCCCCCGTCCGGATGCACTTCTGGCAGGTGGTGGCCCGCCTCAGGCTGGCGTCGCCCACGCCCATGAACTCGCGCTTGAACTGGTTCATCCCGGCCGGGGTGAAGAGCACGGTCGGGTCATTCGGCACGAGCACGTCGCTGGGACGGCGGGTACACCCCTGGGAGGCAAAGTAATCGGGGTAGGCTTCGCGGAGTTCGTCAGTTTTCATGGAACCAGGGAGTCGGAGTCAAACGGGGTGGTTGGTTCGGGGCGGATGGGGAGGCCCGGCAGATCGTACACGATCGGTTCGGTGGCCCGCCCGCCCACGCGGAGCCGCGAGCCGGATACGAGGACGCTGGTCATTGTGCAGGACGGGGGCATCAGCGGCAACCCGGGATCGGGGCCGGCCGCTCAGTCTCCGACGGTGATCGTGCCCTGGTCGGTGAGCAGGTTGACCGGCCCGTTCTTCCCGGCGATCGCCCGGGCGAACACGCGGGGATTGGCCACGGGAGCCGAGTCCACCTGGCGGATGATCTGGAACTTCTTGAGCCCGGCGCGGGCCGCGGCCGAGTCGTCCTGGACCTCGGACACCACCACCCCGCCCACGCGCTCCTCCAGCGGCGGCAGGATCCCCGGCGCGGCGTTGAGCGTGCTCAGGTAGTCCACGCGGAGGCCCCGCCAGGCGGGGGGGCGGTTGGTCGCGATCGTCTCGGGATCGACCGGGTACTTGGCCAGGACGACGGGCTTGACGAGCTCGGCACTGCCCCGCCGGACCTTGAGGCGGACCTCGTCGCCCGGGGCGTGGGTGTTGATCGCCAGGATCAGGGTGTCCCAGTCGACGACCGGGTGTCGTCGACCGCGATGATCTCGTCCCCGACCTGCAACTGGCCCTGGTTGGCCGGGGAGTTGGGCGAGATCTCCTCGACGCGGTTCGAGGCCGGGATCGTCCTTGAGCGGATCCCGAGCAGTCCATACTGGATCTCCTTGCCGTCCCTGAGCGTCTCGACCGCCCGGCGGCCGAGCCGATCCAGCGGCATGGCGTAGCCGGCCATGGCGTCGAAGCCGGCCGGACTGGAGGCCATCGTCGTCAGGCCCACCAGCGCCCCCTCAGGTCGATCACCGCCCCGCCGCTCATCCCCAGGTTGAGCTTGGAGTCGAGCTGGAGGAGCGTCGGGTAGTTCGGGAAGGAGAGCCGCCCTCATCGGGTCGTCCGGGTCGGGCTGATCCGCCGCGCCAGGTTCGAGAGGATCCCCCAGCTCGCGGATGGCTTGCCGTCCTGGGCGGCGTTGAACGGGTTGCCCAGCGCGATCAGGAACGAGCCCTTGCGGAGCCGCTCCGCGTCCCCCAGGGCGATCGGGTTCAGCGTCGGCTGCGGGACATTCGGGGCCTCCACCGGCGAGATCACGGCCAGGTCGCTCCGCGGGTCGGCGGCGATGATCTCGGCCTCGAATTGCTGCCGGTCGGCCGCGCGGACGACCAGCCTGCGCGCCGCGGACCACGTGGAAAGCGGTGAGGATCTGCCGGGGCCGATGACCACGCCCGACCCGAAATCGAAGGAGATCGCGTCGGCCGAGTCCAGGTCGCGGAAGAACCGCGGCCGAGGCGTCCGGAAGTCCGCGGCCTGGGGACGCGACCGGCCGCGGACGGCGACGGTCTCCTGGGGATTCTCGCCCTTGATCCGATTGATGGCCACGACCGACGGCTCGGCCCGGGCGATGGCGTCCGCGACGGAGGTCTCCAGGGAGGCGATCAGTTCGGCCGGGGAGGCCTGTCGGGGCGGGTCGGTCCAGCCGAGGGGCAAGACGGCCAGGGTGAGCAACCAGGTCATGGGCGACTCCTCGGTGCCAGCGGGAAGATCACCCCCATCATTCCCGGTCGAGGCTCCCGGCGGCAACCCGAGTCTGCACGCCGCGGGGTGGAGTCGGGGCCGGGGCGGGCGATCGCTCCCGATTGACAGGTCGGATCTTGCGTCCGATAGTGAAGGCACGGGATCATCGGCGGCCGGGGCCCGGAGGCGAAGGCGCGGTCCGGACGCCGCGGCTCGCGGGGACGGCGTCGGCCGTGGGCGGCAGGGTCGCGAACCCGGGCATGGTGATGGTGCCCCCCCCTCTGCGTGATTCCCAACATTCGCCAGTCCTCCTCGGGGAGCGTCTTTCCATGCGGCAGTCGTGCGATGTCCGTCCATCGAGGGCCGTGGACGGGGCGTGGATCGTGTTCTCGGTGCTGACCGGATTCCTGATCTGGCTGAGCTGGGGGCAGTTCGCTGCGGCGAGGGCCCAGGCGCCGGCCAAGGACCAGGCGCCCGCGGCCAAGGAGGAGGCCCCCGCGCCGGCCGGAGAGGACGCGGATGCGGCCGCGAAGCCCCCGGGGGCCCGTCCAACGGACCCGGCGGCCGGCGGCGAGGGCGAGAAGCCACCACCCCGCGAGAACATGCTCCAGTGGGCCATCCGCGCCTCGGGCCCGATCGGGCTATTCCTGCTGCTCCTGTCGATCTACTTCACGGCCCTGGTGATCCGCCTGTTCATGGAATACCGCGTCAGCGAGGCCGTGCCGACCCCGCTGGTGGAGAAGCTCGAGGCGGCCATCCGCGACAAGAAGTTCCAGGAGGCCTACGACGTCTGCAAGGATAACGACTCGTTCCTGGCCCGGCTGGTCCGCACCGGCATCGCCAACCTCCCCAACGGCCGCCCCGAGGCGAAGGAGGCCATGATGGCCGCCTCCGACGAGATCGTCACCGGCCTGGAGATGAAGATCAGCTACCTGGCGACCATCGGCACGCTCGGCCCGATGATCGGGCTCGTGGGGACCGTCTGGGGGATGATCATGAGCTTCCAGACGATCGCGACGGCCGGCGGCGAGCAGCCCCGGCCCGAGAAGGTGGCCGAGGGCATCTCCACCGCGCTGTTCATCACCCTGGAGGGGATCACGCTCTCGGTGCCGGCGATCTTCTTCTTCGCGTTCTTCCGCAACCGGATCTCCCAGATGACCATGGAGGCCAACAAGGTCGCCGACCGGACGATCAGCTCGCTGGTGAACGCGGCCAAGTCGGCCAAGTCGGCCTGAGCCGTCGCCCGGGGGTGCCACCATGGCCGGATCCGTCAAGTCCGAAGTCCAAGCCGAGCCCAACCTGACGCCCTTGCTCGACGTGGTCTTCCAGCTGATCACCTTCTTCATGCTGGTGATCAACTTCACCGCGGAGAACTACGACCAGCGGGTCCGCCTCCCGGTCGCCGGCTCGGCCCGCCCGGTGGAGGACTCGCAGCGGGTCTCCGAGGACCGGTTCGTCCTGAATGTGGACCGCGACGGCCATCTCCTCGTCGGCGGCCAGTCGCAGCCCATGAGCGAGGCGATCCGGACCATCAAGCACCAGGCCGACCTGGTCAAGCTGAACCTCAAGGCGTCGGGCCTGAAATACGAGCAGGGCAAGCCGTTGCCCACCACCATCATCTTCCGCGCCGACAAGGACGTGACCTTCGACTCGGTCATGCAGCTCATCACCGCCTGCCAGGCCCAGGGCTTCCAGAAGTTCGCGCTCAAGGCGATGACGGGTTCGTAAACAAGAACGGCCGCGCACTCCCACCCCAGGAACCTGCCCGATGAAGCGGCGACCGCGAAGGCAGAAGGTCGACGAGCCGAACGTGCCGATCGCCCCGATGCTCGACATGGCCTTCCAGCTCCTGACGTTCTTCGTCCTGACCTACCATCCGGCGCCCCAGGAGGGGCAGTTCGTGATGAGCCTGCTGCCGGCCCAGCCGGCGACCGCGCGGGGGGCGACCACCACGACCGAGGTGGCGCCGTCGACCGAGCTCCCCGTCTCGCTCCGCACGCTGCCCACGACCCTCAGGGCCGACGAGACAGGCGGCCTGGCCCGCGTCGTCGTGGAGCAGGATGTGATCCCGAACGAGCCGCGGGCCCTCGAGGAGGCCCTCCTGAAGTATCTCCAGGACCCGGACCTGCCCTTCGATCAGACGCTGATCAACGTCGACCCGAACCTCCGCTACTCCGAGCGGATGACCGTCATCAACGCCTTCTCGAACGCGTTCTCGAGGGCCAAGAAGGATCCGAAGCTCAGCTTCGCCGAGCTGGCCCCGGGCGAGGGGGAGTGAGCCGCGTGGAGCCCAATCCGAGCCGCCGGATGTTCCGGGGATCCGAGCTCCCCCGCCTGCTGATCCTGGCGGCCCTCATGGTCGTCGGCTGGGCCCTGGTCTGGCAGTTCTCCCAGCAGCGGCAGCAGCCGGACGAACCCGCGCCGAAGGCCGGGCCCGCCCCGGAGCCCGTCGTCGCCGATCGGTCCGAGGTCTTCGAGACCGTGACCGACCGCACCCCGATGGGCTTCCGGGACAATGCCGCCTACGCCTACCTGCTGGAGAAGGCCCGCGCGCAGGGCCCCCAGGAGCTGGCGAGGCGGAGCCGGCGGGACGTGCTCCTCACCCACCTCTGGGAGCGGCCCGCCGACTATCGCGGCGTGCCCGTCCACGTGCTGGGCACGGCGATGCGCGTGCTCCGCTACGAATCGAAGCTGAGCAGGACCGGCTGGCTCTACGAGGCCTGGATCGTCACCGCGGACGCCAGCCGCTACCCGTACTGCTGCACGTTCGAGGAGGCGCCCGAGGGCTTCCCCCTGGGAGCGAGCGTCTCCGAGCGGGTGGTCTTCAACGGCTTCTTCCTCAAGATCATGAAATACCAGGCCGGCGACGTGGCCCGCGGGGCGCCCGTCCTCGTCGGCAGGCTCGGCTGGGACGCCCCGCCCCCCGATCAGCCCGCCCGGGCGGCCAACGGCGCCCGCAACACGCCGCTCTCGTGGATGCTCCCGATCCTCGGCGTGCTGTTCCTGATGTCGCTGGGACGCTGGGTCTATCAGATGTACCACTACCTCTCGGTGCCTCGTTCGGCGTCCTCGTCGCCCTCCCCGAGCGACGAGCTGCCTCCCGGCAAGATCGACGACTGGGTCGCCTCGCTCGGGCAGCATCCCCCGGGACTCGAGCCCGTGGCGGACGACGACGCCGAAGACCTCGACGGTTAGGCCGCCAGGCGAGCTTTCAGCACGAGCTGGACCCTGCGGGGCTTCTTGGGGTCCTTGGCGACGGCCTTGTCCTCGTCCATGGTGATGTTCATGAGCGTCACGTCCTGCCCCGGCTTCGGGGCGACCGGCCGCTCCAGCCGCTGCGAGCTGCCCGCCCGGCCTTTCCAGGCCCACCAGAGGGCATCCGGCGGGAGCGTCACCCCGGCTCCCCCCGACGAGGCGCCCGAATTGATCCGCAGCTCGAGGTTTCCCGGCCGGAGGAACAGCAGGATCTTGCCACGCATCGCTTCCCTCGACTGGTTCGGCTCCTTGATGCCGAGGAGCTTCGCGTTCTTGACCGTCTGCTGGCCCTCCTCCTGCACCTCCAGCCAGCACTCGGGAACGCCCCCCTCGTAGGCGAAGGCCCAAGACGAGATTCCCAGGAAATCGGCCAACTCCCCGGCCTCCAGCGGCGCGTTCGCCAGGATCGTACTCGGCTTCGCCGATTGGGCGGCCAGCGCCGGGCCCCCCGACCTCGCCAGGCCGAGACCCAGTGCCGCGACTGCCAGGAGGACGCATGCCGGAAGGAGGATTCGCATCGATAACCTCGGGGATGGAACCTTGGCGGCGAGCGCAAATCGCTCGTCGTGAGGATTGCATTATACTTCCCAGGTTGCCTGATCCTCACGTCGAGGGGCCGGTTCGATGTGATCGCGCCGCCAGAATCGGCACAGCCGGATCATCTCGCGCATCCGGCATCCGCCTGGTCGGCTCGCTCGGCCGCGGGAGGTTCCAGAGCCTTGACCGCTCCCCGGAGGGCCTCTACCTTCGAGGTCGGCTCGCACCCCTCCCGAGTTTCCCCGGCCCCAGGGCTCCTCCCGCGTCATGCACCGCGAATTCCGCCCCGAGGACATGCGCCCGTTCGAGGACGACCCGTTCCGCTCGTCCGGGCAGAACGAGATGGGCGCGGGGTCGCGGGGGCTGCTGACCCTGACGATCGCGATCGGGATGCTGCTCGGCGTCGACCTGCTGGCCCAGTGGCTCGGCCCGATCGAGTGGCGGCCTCGGGCCTCCTGGCTGACCCTGGCGGCCGCGATCCTGGGCGCGACGTACATCGTCCACGGTGCCCTCGCCTCGCTCCTCGAGGGGCGGATCGGAGCCGACCTGGCGCTGGCGCAGGCCTGCATCGCCGCGCTGGTGCTGGGTCAGCCGTTCGTCGCGGCGGAGGTGGTGTTCATCGCCCTGGTGGGCGAGGTCCTGGAGTCGGTGACGTTCGCCCGGACCCGCCGCGCCCTCGGCCGGCTGGTCGAGCAGACGCCCCGGACCGCGCGGGTGCGCCGCGAGGGGGCCGAGATCGAGGTCCCCGTCCACGAGGTCGTCGTCGGCGACCTCGTGATCGTCGGCCCCGGCGAGCGGATCCCGGTGGACGGGCCGATCCAGGCCGGCCGCTCGACGGTCGACCAGTCCACCCTGACCGGCGAGTCGATCCCCGTGGACAGGGGCCCGTCGGACCAGGTCTACACGGGGACGTTGAACCAGTTCGGCAGGATCGAGGTGCGGGCACAGAAGGTCGGCGCCGAGACGACCTTCGGCCAGGTCGTCCGGATGGTCCGCCAGGCACGCGGCCGCAAGGCCGAGCTGGAGCGAGTGGCCGACCGCCTGGCGCGGTATTTCCTGCCCGCTGTGGAGATCGCCGCGGGGCTCACGCTGCTGGCCGGTTACCTGCGCGGCTGGCCGGACGTCTGGTCGCGTGCGGTGGCCGTCCTGGTGGTCGCCTGCCCCTGCGCCCTCGTGCTCGCCACGCCGGCCGCGATGCTCGCCAGCATGGCCTGGCTCGCCCGCCACGGGATCCTGATCAAGGGGGGCTACGCCCTTGAGCGGCTGGCGGCCTGCGACACGTTCGCGTTCGACAAGACGGGCACCCTGACGGAGGGGAACCCTCGGCTGTCGAGCCTGACGGCCGCGGCGGGGCGCGGCGAGGAGGAGGTCCTCTCGCTCGCGGCCGCGGCCGAGCGGGCCAGCCGGCATCCCCTGGCCATCGCGGTGGCTCGCGAGGCGGCCGGCCGGGGCCTGGAGGTGCCGGAGGTCCGCGACGCGCGAATCCTCCCCGGCGCTGGCGTGCAGGCGACGCTCGCCCTGCCCGCCGATGGTGCCACGCAGGTGCTCGTTGGCAACGTCCGGCTGATGGCCGAGCAGCGCGTCGCCCTCGATGAGCATGCCCTGGCCGCGCTCGGCAAGCTGGAGGGGCAGGGGGAGACCCCCCTGATTGTGGCCTCGGACGGCGCGGTCGTCGGCTGGATCGGCCTCCGGGATCAGGTCCGGGCGGAGGCCCACGATGTCGTCGATGACCTGAGGCACCTCGGGATCACCGAGCTGGCCCTCCTGACGGGAGACCGCGAGGCCGTCGCGTGGAGGGTCGCGAAGGAGGTCCACCTCAGGACGGTGCTGGCCGCCCTGCTCCCGGCGGGCAAGGCCGCCTGGGTGAAGGAGCAGCAGGCCGCCGGCCGGCGGGTGGCCATGGTCGGCGACGGGATCAACGACGCCCCCGCGCTGGCGCAGGCCGACGCCGGGATCGCGTTGGGGGGCGTCGGCGCCGACCTCGCCGCCGAGGCCGGCGACCTGATCGTCCTGGGCGACCCGCTCCGCAAGCTGCCCGAGCTGGTGGAGCTCTCCCGGGCCACGGTGCGCGTGATCCGCCAGAACATCATCGGCTTCGCCTTCGGGCTCAACGCGACGGCGGTGATCCTGGCGGCCCTGGGGATCCTCAGCCCCGTTGCCGCGGCGATCCTGCACCAGATCGGTTCGCTGCTGGTGCTGCTCAACGCGATGCGGCTGCTCAGCTTCGGCGGCTGGTCGGAGCTGCCTCCGGTCCGTTGGCTCCGGGCCGCCGGCGAACGCATCGGGCGGGCTGACGAGGCGCTGGATCTCGAACGGGCCCGGCGCTGGTGCCTGCACCACGCCCGACTGCTGACGGCCGTCGGGCTCGCGGCGTTCGCCCTGGCCTACCTCGCGAGCGGCATCGTGCGGATCGGGCCGGGCCAGGTCGGCGTCCTTCGGCGCTTCGGCGGCTACCGGGGCGAGCTCCGGCCGGGCCTCCATCTCCGCCTGCCGCCTCCCCTGGAATCCGTGACGACGGTCGAGCCGGCGCTCGTCCGCAGCCTCTCGCTCGGCTTCCGCGGCCAGAGCCCGTCTCAGGAGCCCGTTCGCTGGGAGTCCGGTCACGGCCGGTCGAGGGCCGGGACCGAGGACGAGAGCAACGCCCTCCTGGTCACCGGTGACGGTCAGTTCCTGGAGATCACCGCCTCGCTCCAGTACGCCGTCGATCCCGAGCGGCCCGACGCGATCCGCAGGTTCGCCCTCGGGGTGGACGATCCCGAGCGGGCCCTCGCCGTCCTGGCGGAGTCGGCGGTCCGCGAGGTCGTCGCCCGGGGGCCCCTGCTGGATCTCCTGACCTCCGGCCGGCGGGAGGCGGAGGAGTCCTCGGCCCGACTGCTGCGGCGGAAGACCGGAGCCCTGGACATCGGCGTCGCGATCCACGCCCTCACGTTCCAAGACGTCCATCCGCCGCTCGCAGTCCTGGATTCCTACCGCGACGTCTCCCGGGCCGAGAGCGATCGCGAGCGGCGAGCCAACGAGGCGGCCGCCTACCGGGTGGAAAGGCTCGCCGACGCGGAGGCGAGGGCGGCGGCGCTCGTCGACGCCGCCGAGGCCCGGCGTGAGCGGCAAGTGGCGCTCGCCGGCAGCGGTGCCGACGCCTTCGGCTATCGCCTGGCCGCCCGGGAAGGCGCGCGGGCCATCACCGACTTCCGCCTCTTCTGGGAGGCGATCGGCAGGGTCCTGCCGGGCCGGCCCAAGCTGATCCTCGAAGCGAGCTCGCCGCGGCCGCAGCGGCTCATCATCCCGGGATTGCCGCCGGCGCTCGCGGCCGCGGCGGCCGCATCGGACGCGGTCCCGCCCGTCGGCCCGCCGGCCGCTCCGGCATCAGGGGGAACGCCGCGATGATCGCGAAACGCCCGATTCGCACCCTGCTGGCCTGGGGGGCCGTCGCGGTCCTTGCCCTGCTCGGCTGGTCCACGCTCGCCCCCGTGGACGAGACCGAATTCGGCGTGGTCACCAGCTTCGGCCGGGTGGCCGCGGTCCATGGCCTCGAGCCGGGCACGACGGGCCTGCACCTGAAATGGCCCTGGCAGAGCGTCCTGAAGGTTGATCGACGGCTCCGGACGCTCGACCCCGCGCCTCGCGAGGTGATCACGGGGGACAAGCGGAACCTGGAAGTCGCCTCGTACCTGGTCTACCGCGTCGCCGATCCGGTCCGCTTCCTCAGCGGGGCAGGCTCGCTCGACCAGGCCGAGGCCCGGCTGAGCGAGCGAGCCGCCGCGGCGCTCAGCGACGCGCTCGGCCGCCGCGAGCTGGCGGCCCTGGCGACGAGGGACCCCGGCAAGTGGGCCCTGGACGCGATCACCCGGGAGACTCTGGAGGCGGTGGCCCCGACGGCCCGTGAGGACCTGGGCATCGACGTGGTGGACCTCGGGCTCCGGCGGTTCAACCACCCGCTGGAGGTCCGGCCGGCCATCTTCGAGCTCATCCGGAGCGAGCGGAAGCAGGTGGCCGCACGGTTCCGGGCCGAGGGGGAGGCCCGATTCACGACCATCACCAGTCAGGCCGACCGACAGCGGGACGGCATCCTCGCAAAGGCCGAGGCCGAGGCCGAACGGATCCGTGGCCAGGCTGAGGCCGATGCGATCCGGATCCTCAACGACGCCCACAGCCGCGATCCAAAGTTCTACGAGTTCCTACGGACGCTCGAATCCTACAGCGCGATCCTCGACCGCAAGACGACCATCGTGCTCTCGGCGACGAGCCCGCTGCTCAGGCTCCTGACCCGGGGGCCGCTGGAAGAGGCCGCGCCGGCGGACGCGTTGAGCGGTGGCACCGCGGTGCCGGCACCGGCGCGATCGCGCGGGAGCCACCCATGAGACTCCGGAACGTCTGGCCCTGGATCGTGCTGTTGGGCGCCCTGGCCCTGGCGGCTTCCGGGCTCCACGCCGTCCGGCCGGGGGAGCGGATCGTCGTCCGACGCTTCGGCCGAGTGGTCGAGCCTGCCTGGGGGCCGGGCCTGCACTGGGGCCTCCCCCTGGGGATCGACCGCTTTGATCGGGTCCGCACCGACCAGGTCCGCCGTCTCGTCGTGGGGCCCGACGATCTCGATGCCGAGCCGGCGGGCGGGGAGTTCCTCACCGGGGACCTGAACCTGATCCGGATCCAGGCCGTCGTGCAGTACCGCGTGTCCGACCCGGCGACCTGGGTGGTCCGCGCCGCCGAGGCGGACTCCATCCTCGCCCGCCTGGCCTCGTCCGCGGTCTCCTCCGCGCTGGCGAGGCGGGGCATCGACGCGGCGCTCCGGGAAGACCGCCCGAGGCTCGGGGCCGAGGCCGCCGTAGAGCTGGCCGCGGTGCAGCGTCGACTCGGCCTGGGCGTCGAGATCCTGGGCGTCAGCCTGACGGACGCCCGCCCCCCGGCCGAGGTCGCGGCCGACTTCGCCGCCGCGCAATCGGCCGAGAGCCTGCGAGACCGGCTCGTGCATGAGGCGAGCGCCGCGGCCGAGACATCGCTCGCCGCGGCCGGAGCAAGGGCCCGCTCGCTTCTGGAGTCCGCGCGGGCCGACGCCGAGCGCACCATCCTGGTCTCGCGGGCCCAGTCCCAGCGGTTCCTCTCGCTCCTGGAGGGGTCGCAAGGGGCGCGCCACCTCACCGTGCGGCGGCTCTACCTGGACGCCATGCGGTCGCTGCTCGGCGGGGTGGGCCGCACCATCGTCGTGCCGGCCGGCGACGCGGTGGACCTCACGGTCCTGGGAGTCGAGGATTGAGGGGAACAACGCCCGCGTGCATGGCCACGGGAAGGCGCCAGGAATTCTCCATGAATTTCCCAGCATCGTGCAGCACGTCGCGCGATCGGGACCGACCGGGCCGGAAGACCCACGCGGGCCGGACACCCGCCTCGGCCGGCGGGCGACGTGGCCACGAATCAGCATTTCATCAGGTCTGAGAACGGCCGCACCGGGAGCCTGCTGGCACCGGCGAGTACGGGGCGGGACGGAATTTGCGGGCCGTCGACGCTGGCCGCCATCGTGGAAATCGCGGGGCTGGCACGTGGGTTGCTTTTGCTTCCTCTCGTTCCTATCGCCGTGACGACACCCCCGGATATTCGAGGGCCCGTTCGGGCCCTCGGGGTGCGTCGCCTCGGTCCCCCGGGACCGGCTCCTGATGCGGAGGTGATCCGATCATGCTGCGCCTGGCTATCCTGTTCGCGGTGATCGCGCTGATCGCCGGGGCCCTCGGCTTCTACGGCCTCAGCGACATGTCGGCCAACATCGCCAAGTTTTTCGCCCTGCTCTTCGCGGTCCTCTTCGTCGTCGCGATGATCGCGGGCGCGAGGGTCTTCGGCCCATCAACCACGTAGCGACTGTTCGACAGAAAAGCATGTGAGAAATATCCGAGGCGTGCCCGGCACGCCGATCGGGCCTTCGGCCCGGACGGCTCCTGTCGGGCACGCCTCGGATCGCTTTCCGGCAGGTCCTTCGCGTCACCTCGCGGCGGTGTGCTTGCGATCGGCCGCCCCGGCCTTGGGCTCGCAAGCCAGGGAGAGCGCCGTCATGGCGTAGCAGGTGGCCGGCAAGGAGATGAACTGGTTCTTGCCGTACGGGAATCCCGCGTCGAAGTACCCGTTGTAGGCGTGCGACCACTTGCGCACGAACCAGGTGCCGTCGGCCCGCTGGGTCGAGAGCAGGAAGGAGATCCCGCGCCGGAAGGCGGGATCCTCGGCAGGCACGCCACCCCCCCGATGGAGCGCGATCAGCGCCAGCGAGGTGGCGTACGCGTCGCTCTCCCTGGAGGAGGCGAGCTGCGCCCAGCCGCCGTCCGACCGCTGCGCGGCCCGGATCGCGTGGGTCGCCTCGGCGCGGACGCCCTCCGACGAGCCGGTCCACGCCAGGCCCAGGAGCCGGTAGACCAGGTCATCGGTGGTGGCGGGTCGATTGGACTCGAGCCAGCCCCGGGCCTTTGCCAGCGACTGCTCCGCAGCCCCTGAGTCCGCCTGCGGCTTGTACGCCCTGAGGACCCGCGCCGCCATGGCGGTGGCGGCGAAGTCGCTCATCTGCATCGGCTCGCGATCGAAATTCGACGTCCAGCTCCCGTCCTCCTGCTGGAACTTCATGAGAACCCTCGCCGCGGCCTCGGTCGCGGCGTCCGGCGCGTGGCCGGCGTCGAGCAGGCCGCCGAGCATGTAGCCAATCTGCACCGAGATGTCGCCGAAGAAGTCGGCCTCCGCGGCGGCCTCGCGATCCGTGAGCGCCCGGCGATACAGCGGGGCGAACGACTCGTATGCGGAGGCGAGCTTCCGGGACTCCATGCCGAGGACTCCCCTGTCGACCTCGAATCCCCGCTCGCGCAGGAGCGAGAGGGTGCTCAGCCCGACGCCCTCGTGGTGGCACGAGATGCACCCGACCGTCTTGAGGTGGTCGGGCATCGACATGTCCTTGGGGGGGACCCACCGCGCCTGGAACTCCGCCAGCCCTTTCTGGACCGGGGGCAACGCCTTCTGGATCGCGGATCGGATCCGATCGGGATCCGGGTCCCCAGCCCTGACCGTGCCCGCGAGGGTCGCCAGGACGAGTCCGATGAGCAGTCGGGAAAATGCGCGCACGGCGTTCTCCTCTGGTTCTCTCCGACGCGGTGCCCCGATCGATCGCGGGAAGGCCCTCGGATGGCCTGGCGATCAGGCACGCGACGCACCGATCGAGCCAGCCCGATTTGGGACAGCGTCGTACTGGGGACGGCCGAGAATTCGACCCTACTCTGAACAGGCAAGTGCCACGAGAAGGATACCGGGCGCGGGCCCGGATTGTACACAGCCTCTTTTCGGGAGTTTCACCCGGCCTCCTCCAGGGGATTCGCGTGTTCGGCACGCGGGCCGTGGGCCGGCTCAGCGGGCCGGGTTTTCCCGCCGATCCAGGTCGCACCAGGGGCCGCGGCTGCGGAAGCGGGGCGGAGGGAGCGACTCGGCGAGTTCCAGGGCGGATGCCCGGTCGAGGTCGTCCAGCCGGGTGCCCACGCCGCGGAAGATCCGCAGCCCCCGATGGCGGGCGATGATCTCCCTGCGGCTGCGGCCTTCGGGGGCGTCCGGCCAGGGGCCCTCGTGCTCGACGAACTGGAAAAAGCAGGGGATGACCCGGGTCATGTAGTGCCAGTAATCCGGATTATCCGTCTGGACCACGAAGAGCCCCCCCGGCGACAGGGCGCGGTGGGCGTCGGCCAGGAACGTCGGCGTCAAGACCCGGAGGTGGGCCTGCCTGGGGTCGTGGAACGGCTGGGGATGGTAGAGGTGGATCTCCGCGACCGAGCCGTCGCCGATGTGCGAGGCCAGCAGCGTCTGGGCGTCCTTCACGGCGAAGCGGACGTTGTGCAGCCCTCGCTGGTTGGCCCTGCGCGTGGCGTAGCGGATCACCACGGGGAGGACGTCCGCGGCGAAGTGGTTCAGATCCGGCCTCGCCACCGCGCTGCCCAGGGTGAACCGGCCGTTGCCGCAGCCGAGGTCGACGACCACCGGCGCGGCGCGGCCGAAGAGCGCGGTCCAGTCGAGTGGGCCGGGCCCCGGCAGCCGCTTCAGGGCCGTCCGGGCCCACCGGTCTTGCGGGAGGATCCGGCCGGGGATGGGCGCACCCAGCTCGTACTCGATCTCGCCTGGCATCATCGAGGGCCCCCTGCCGGGGTTAAAGGTCCCGAGCTCGAACCGGCGGCCTCCGAGTCGCAAGACGGCCTCCAGGGCGCGTCCTCGGTCCGCTCGCCGCGGGGCTGTTCCCAAGCCGGCGCGACCCTGGTTATTCTACTCAAATGACCGCGTCGGGGGCTCGTCCCCGGCCAGGTCCTTCCGGCTCGGAGCCCAACCAGACCGGGGCAGGGGGCGAACGATGGCTGCTTCGTCGATCATGTCCGACCTGATGGCGGTGATTGCCCAGCGGAAGGTGAATCCTGACGCGGAGAAGTCCTACACGGCCAGCCTCCTGGCCGGCGGCGTGGCCAGAATCGGGGCCAAAATCGTCGAGGAGGCCGCCGAGACCATCGAGGCCGCCGACGAGCCCGGCGACGCCGGCCGCGAACACCTGATCAAGGAGGCGGCCGACCTGGTCTTCCACCTGGCCGTGCTGCTGGCCCATCGCGACCTCCAATGGACCGACGTCGAGGGCGAGCTCCAGCGCCGGTTCGGCACCTCCGGCCACGCGGAGAAGGCCGCGCGGAAGCGGGCCCCGCGGTCCAGCGAAGAATGAGAGTCGTGCGAACAATTCCCCCTGTCCAGTGACCGAAGCGGGTCAAGGAGCCACGAATGCGACCAGAGGGCGGGAAGGACCGGGACGAGGCCGGATGGCTCGTGGCCGGACGTCGGGGCCTCCGAGGGCGGCACGGCCGGCGGGCGGTGGGCGCGATCGCCTGCCTGTCGCTGGTGATGGCCTGGAGCGGAATGCCCGCGACCGGTGCCTACGGGCAGGAGGCCGGGACGCCGCACTGGATCTGGCACCCCGGCGGCGATGCCCCCGGCTCATTCCCGGCCGGGACCCGCTACTTCCGCAAGTCGTTCCGGGTCAAGGAAGACTCGCGACTCGCCCTGGAGGTCACGGCCGACAACGCGTTCTCGCTCTATCTGGACGGGAAGCTCATGGCCGAGGGGCGCGACTGGGCGACGGCCCAGCGCGTGAATGCGAGGCTCGCGGCCGGCCCGCACGTGCTGGCGGCGATAGCCTCGAATGAGGCCCCCGGCCCGGCGGGCCTGCTCGTCCGGGGCGGCGTGCTGCCGCTGGGGCAGGGCGTCCCCGTGCATTCCGACGCGACCTGGAGATCATCGGAAAAGGTGCCGCCGGGCGACGGCTGGACCGGCCCGGAGTTCGATGACCGGGACTGGGCCCGGGCCCAGGATCTCGGGCCCCTGGGAACGGGCCCCTGGGGCATGCCCACCGTCCTGAAGGACGCGGCGGAGCGGTTCCGCGTGCCCGCCGGATTCACCTGCGACACCGTCGGGGCTCCGCAGGTGACGGGCTCCGCGGTGGCCTTCACCTTCGATCCCGAAGGGCGGCCCTGCGTCTCCATCGAGGGCGGGCCGATCGCGCGGCTGTTCGACGACGATCGCGACGGCCGCTACGACCGGCGCGAGCCGATCGCGCCGGAGATGAGCAATTGCCAGGGGCTCTCGTTCATCAAGGACCAGCTCTACGCTGTCGGCAACGGTCCCCAGGGCGCGGGCGTGTACCGCCTGAGCGACCCCGGCCGTGACGGCGTCTTCGAGAAGACGGAGCTGATCCGGCTCTCCGAAGGGGGCATGGGCGAGCACGGTCCCCACGCGATCGCGCCGGGCCCGGATGGGCGGCTCTATTTCGACACCGGCAATCATGCGCATCCGAAGCCCCCGATCGATCCGGCGAGCCCCGTGAACGTCGCTTACGAGGGCGAACTGCTCCCTCATTACAACGACTCGCGGGGCCACGCGGCCGGGATCATGGCCCCCGGAGGAGAGATCCTGCGCAGCGACGACGAGGGGCGATCGTGGAAGCGGGTCGTCGCCGGCTTCCGCAACCAGTACGACTTCGCGTTCAACCGCGACGGCGAGCTGTTCACCTTCGACAGCGACATGGAGTGGGACGTCGGCCTGCCCTGGTATCGGCCGGTCCGCGTCAATCACTGCCCGGTGGGCGCGGAGCTCGGCTGGCGGAACGGCTCGGGCAAGTGGCCCACCTACTACGTCGACAGCCTGCCGGCGGTCCTCGACGTGGGCCGCGGCTCGCCCACGGGTGTGACCTTCTACCAGGCCGGCCAGTTCCCCGAGGACTTCCACGATCGGATGCTCATCTGCGACTGGTCGCAGGGGAGGATCCTCGCCGTGAAGCTCGCCCGCGAGGGCGCCAGCTACAGGGCCACCGCCGACGAGCTGGTGACGGGCCAGCCGCTCAACTGCACCGACATCGAGGTGGGCCCGGACGGGGCCGTCTACTTCACGACCGGCGGCCGCGGCACCCAGGGGGGGCTGTTCCGGGTGGCGTGGGCCCAGGGCGTCGCCGCGCGTCGATCATCCGACTTTCCCAATCCGGTCGAGGAGGCCATCGGGATCGATTCGCCGCTGGCGAGCTTCTCTCGGCGGCGGATCGAGGACCTGCACCGCCAGCACGGCCCGGAACTGGAGGAAGGTCTTCGGGACGCCGCGCTGGGGACCTCGCGCCAGCGTCCGCCCCGGCAGCGGGCGCGGGCCCTCGACCTGGTCTTTCAGTTCGGACGGGCCGATGAGGCGTTCCTGATCACGCTCGCGAAGGACGCCGATCCGGCCGTCCGGGTGCGTGCGGTCACCCTGCTGGGGCTCCAGTCCTCGCCCGGGGTGATCGAACAGCTAACCTCCTCCCTGTCCGACCGGGACCCCTTCGTGCGGCGTCACGCCTGCGAGGGGCTGATGCAGCAGCCCGAGGAGCGAATCCCGGTCGCGCCGCTCCTGGCGGTCCTGTCCGATCCGGACCGCTTCCTGCGGCACTCGGCGAGGGTGGCCCTGGAGCACGCCGACCTGGCGGCTCACCGGGCCGAGGTCCTGGCGCTGTCGGATGCCCGGGCCCGGGTCGAGGGCATGCTGGCCCTGGTGCGTCGAGGTCCGTTGAGCGAGGCCGACCAGGAGGACCTCCTCACGCGTCAGATCGTGATGCTCGAGCAGAAGCCCGCTGCGGACGTCGAGGTCGACCTGTTACGGTTAATTGAACTCACCTACCTGCTGGGACCCCGCAGGGCGGATTGCGCCCCGTCGGCGGAGTTGAGGGCATGCCTCCTGGGGCGGTTTTCCACCAAGACGGACTCCCCGGCGAACCGCGAGGCCGCCCGGCTGCTCGCCTTCCTCCAGGAGCCGAAGGCTGTCCCGGCAATCCTGGCCCATCAGGCTGCCGTGTCCGACCGTCCGGCCCAGATCCATGACGCCTACTGCCTGCGGGCCCTGAAGCAGGGCTGGACGGCCGGGACGAAGCGGCAGCTCTGGGACTGGTACGAAACGGCGAGCCGCTGGGAAGGCGGCTTCAGCTTCCTCGGCTATCTCGACTACATGATCCAGGAACTGGTCGGGCAGCTCAGCCCGGGGGAGCGGGCCGAGTTCCTCGCGACGGGTGAGAAATCCCCATTCCCGACGCGGATCCTGGTGCGCGAGCTGGCGATCGACGACGATGCGGGGGCGCCGGCGCGGCTGGTCTCGCTCTACCGCCGGCTGGTCACATCGGCTGCCTCGGGCCCGCAGGCGGACGACCTACGCGGGGTGATCCTGGAGAAACTGGGCCGGAGCCGTAGGCCGGACGCGCACGCCGCCCTCAGCGAGCTTCACGAGCTGGACGCGGCCCGGCGGGACCAGATCGCCCGGGCGCTGGCGGACCATCCCGAGGAGCGGGACCTGCCGATCTTCGTCGCGGCGCTGGCGTCTCGGGATCCGAACACCTCGAACCTGGCGACCTCGGCATTGCTCAAGCTCGAGGGTTCACCGGGTACCCCGGAGGGCCTGGTGAACCTGCTCCGGCTGGCGCGGCGGACCGGGCCGGCGAGTCGGCCGATCCTGGACCAGCTCGCCAGCCGCTGGACGAAGGCCGCGAGCCCGGCGGCCGGACTCGGATTCGACGAGAGCCTCGCCGCCTGGGAACGGGTCTACCGCGAGCGATATCCGAACGGTCCCGCGATCGGCCCGGCCGAGGCCGCGGGGTCGCACGCCTACGACCTGCCCATGCTGATCGAAAACGCGATCCGCGGGCCGGCGGCCAGGACGGCCTCTCCGGAGCGGGGCTCGCAGGTGATCGTCAGGGCGCGCTGCCTGGACTGCCACAAGTTCGGCGACAAGGGGGCCGGGCTGGGCCCGGATCTGACGACGGTCAACAGCCGCTTCCGCCCCGCCGAGATCCTCGAGTCGATGGTTCTGCCGTCGAAGGTCGTCTCCGACCAGTACCGCTCGATCTCGCTGGCGACCCAGGACGGCAAGGTCTACAGCGGCATGCCGATCGTCTCCGACGGGCCGAACCTGGTCCTGCTGCTCTCCGACGGCACCAAGGTCACGATCCCCAAGGACGAGATCGAGGAGCAGAAGGCCGTCCCGACCTCGGTCATGCCCGAGGGGTTGCTGAACACCCTGAGCTACCAGGAGATCGCGGACCTGCTGGCCCTGTTCAACTCGATGCCCCGGGTGGCCGCGCCCCAGGCCGCCGGCGGGCGGGCGAAGTGACGGGCGCCCGCCTGCCCTTGCCGTCGGCGACCGGCCGGGCATACGATGCCTCTGGCGGGTGACCGGCCCGCCGGGAATCGTCCTCGGGGATGCCCCATGGGAACGCGCGTCGTCGTCGCCATGAGCGGCGGGGTGGACAGCTCCGTGGCCGCGGCCCTGCTCAAGGAGCAGGGCTACGAAGTCATTGGCCTGTTCATGCGCACCGGCGCGTACGCTGAGGACGCCGAGCGCCGGTCCAAGACCTGCTGCAGTGTCACCGACGCGGTGGACGCCCAGCGGGTGGCCGATCGGCTCGACATCGCGTTCTACGCGCTCGATTTCGAGCGCGAGTTCGACCGGATCAAGGAGTACTTCGCCGACGAGTACATCGCCGGCCGGACCCCGAATCCGTGCGTCATGTGCAACATCTGGCTGAAGTTTGGCCGCCTGTGGGCCTACGGCAAGCAGGTCGGGGCCGAGTTCGTGGCCACCGGGCATTACGCGCGGATTGCGAGGGCCCCCGACGCGACGCTGCGGGTCGCCCGGGCCGTCGACCGCATCAAGGATCAGTCCTACGTGCTGTTCGGGCTGCGGCCGGAACTACTCCCCCACGTGCTCTTTCCGGTCGGGGACCTGCCCAAGTCCGAGATCCGGACGATCGCCCGGGACCGCGGCCTGCCGGTCCACGACAAGGCGGAGAGCCAGGAGATCTGCTTCGTGCCGGACGACGATTACCTGGGCTTCGTCCGCCGCCGCCACCCCGACCACGATTCGAGCGGGCCGATCGTCGACGAGGAGGGCCGGACGCTGGGGACCCACGAGGGGATCGAGGGCTACACCATCGGACAGCGGAGGGGCCTCGGGGTGGCCGTCGGCTCGCCCCGGTACGTCGTCCAGATCGAGCCGATGACCCGGACCGTCACGATCGGCCCCCGCGGATCGCTGGAGCGTCCTGGGCTGGAGGCCGGCCGGTTCAACTGGCAGGGGCCTGTGCCGGAGGGCCGTCGTCCCTGCCTCGCCCAGATCCGCGCCCGCCACCTGGCAGTCCCCGCCACGGTGGAACGCCTCGAGCCGGATCGCACACGCGTGCTCTTCCAGACGCCTCAGCCGGCCGTGACACCCGGGCAGGTCGTCACGCTCTACGAGGACGGCCTCGTGCTCGGAGGAGGCTGGATCGAGCGGGCCCTCGCGGAGGTCCCGGCCGATTAATGCGATGGTGCTCGTTCATGCTTTTTTAAGCATTGGCTTCAGGGCTGCGCGATGCGGATGATGAACATCGAGTCCACTTGCTTCGCTTGCTGACTGAAGTCAATTGGGCTATCTTAGCCAGGGGAGAATCCCCGCTTGAGGGCCCGCCTTCCCCGAGTGTCCAGCCAGAGACGGTGCGGGTAGAACAGGCGAGTTACGTCCTGTGGCGACCGGTCGGATGTGAGCAGATGTCACCTGTGGGCGTGACCGACGGGATTGAGATGAAGGGCCTGCACGCCTCGGGTCGCATCGCGTTCGCCCGTTTTCCTGGTTCTCTCCGCCGACCGAGTCGAGTGACGCCGGAGACCGCCTCCGCGCAGAGGGTTGTGTCTTGTCGAATAGTGTCAGCCTGATCGTCCCGCTTGCTGCCCAGGAAACGATCGAGACCGAGCCGCTGATCGCCTTCCAGCGAGAGCTTGCCTCAGAGCCCGGGATCACGAGCGTCGAGGTGATCGTGGCGGGGGGGCGGCCCGATCCGGAGGATTCGCGACACGGGGCCGCTGGCCTGAAGAGGCTGGCCGTCGAGGGTTCGTTCTCGGGGGACGGGAAGGTGGCCGCCCTCAGGAGGGCGATCGACGAGGCCACCGGCGAGGTGCTCATCGTCCTGGACCCCTCCAGGGCGTATCGGACCGAGGCGTGTGCGTCGGTCCTGCGGTCGCTCCGCGATTCCTCGGCCGACCTGGCCATCGGCGTGCCGCTGATGGAGGCCGAGCATGGCCCCGTACGGAAAACCGGCCGACGGCTCCTGGGCCTCGTCGGCCAGGCCTCGTTCGGGACCGCCGACGTGTTCTCCGGGCTGATGGCGGTCCGCCGCAAGCACCTGTTCGACGCCCCGACGTCTCACCCCCCGCGCGGCTCGCGGCTCGTCCTGGACCTGCTGGCCTGGCCCTGCCGGGCGCATCGCGACGTCCCCGTGCCGACGGCGGACCGCGATCGATTGCGCCTGCTGCCGCTGCACTTCGACGACCTGCGGCAGTTGAAACGGGTCTGGGACCAGCGATTCGGGACCTTCAGCCGGCTCGTGCAGTTCTGCGTCGTGGGTGCCTCGGGCATGGTCGTGGACCTGTCGCTCTACGCCTGCTTCCAGATCTTCCTGGCGATGGAGAAGGCCCGCGCGCTGGCGATCTTCATCGCCCTGATCTGGAACTTCTCCCTGAACCGCCGGCTCACCTTCAACGACACTCGCGGCGGCTCGATCCCCCGCCAGTTCGCGACCTACGTGCTCGGCAACTCGCTGGGCATCCTGGTGAGCTATACGCTCAGCATCTACCTGCCGAGGAGCATCACGTTCTTCGACCAGCACAAGCTGGCCGCGGCCGTCGTCGGCATCGTCATGGCGACGGGCATCAGCTTCTCGATGTCGCGCTGGGTCGTCTTCACCCGGCGGACGTCCGGCTCCTCGCCCGCCGAACTGCCGGCGGACGCCCTCGCGAATCAGGCCGCGCTTCCGGAGGAAGTCGTCGCCTCCTGATCGCGGAGCGAACGATCGTCACGGGCTCGGCGGAAGCTCACGCAGGCGGCCGCGGCAATGACCGCGATCGCCGGCACGATGGGCGCACGCATCCGGAGATCCGTCCAGTACAGGCAGTGGACCGCCGACAACCCCGCGAGCTGGAGCGGGGCCGCGATCTCTGGCCATCGCCAGAGGCTTCTCCGGCAGAGCCCGAGCACCAGTGCGACGCCGAGCGGGACGGTCCAGGCGGCCGTGCCCCACCGCACGGCCCGGCCGTAGACGGCAGAGGCCGGTGCGAAGCTCCAGAACCGCGCGAGGCGGTCGGCACTCGCGATGAGAAAGGTGCCCGGCCGCTCGCGAGCCAGCCGGATCACCCCGTCGCGGAGGAATCGATCCGCCTCGGGTTCGGTCATCCCGGCGGTCGCCGAGTTGACCGAATCCCACCAGAACCACTGATCCCGGCCCGTCCAGACACGCCCCGGGTCCGCCTGGAGGACGTCCCGGTAGTACACCTCATTGTTGGCCAGGGCGAGGGTGTAGCCGCCGTGCGTGGTCGTCCAGACGGGCTCGCCGAGGACCGTCGCATTACGGATCGCCCAGGGGGCGAGCGTCAGCAGGACAGTCATCCCCATTACCAGGGCGTGACCGGCCCGTCGTCTCAGGTCGCCGGGACCGACAAGCAGGGCCGCCAGCACCGTCAGCGCCCCGGCCGGAAGCAGACTGGGCCGGCAGAGCGCACAAAGTCCGAGCGTCCCTCCCCCGAGTACGGCGCCATTCCGGCCGGGAACGGTCAGCGCGGCGAGCGCAGCGGCCACCAGCGCAGCACTCAGCGTCTCGGTCATGACCGACCGGGCCTGCCAGGCGAGGACGGGGTCGAGGGCGACGATCCAGGCCGCCGTCGCGACCCTTGCCGGGCCGAGGCCGTAGCGAGCGGCGGCAATCGAGGTCAGTCCCACGGTCGCGGCACCAAGTGCCAGGTGGAGCAGCGCGACGCCCCGCTCGGGCCGATCCCCGAGCAGCGTGACGATCGGAGCGAGCACGAGGGGGTAAAGCGGCGGCCGGTAGGCGGTCGGCCGTCCCTTCAGGGAGAGCCCCTCTCCCGCGGCGAGGCTCCGCGCCAGGGGCAGGTAATTGTCGGGATCGTCGAACGTCCCGGATCGCAGGCCCATCAGCCCCAGCCGGAGCGCGACCGAGACCAGGACCGCGGCGGCCACCCAGGCCGCGGCCATTCGTGCCGGCCTCGGGGATCTCTCCGGCGTCGTGCTCACGGTGCTGGCTCCCGGTCCTTCTCATTGAGGAATGTCCAGGGCGAACCAGGCGTTGCGCCCCGGAGTCTCTCTATAATAGGAGAGTTGCGAGGAACACGACACGAGACCCGATGAACCCCCCGTGGGGACTTTCCGGATCCCGGACTCCCACCCCGACCGAATGCGAGCGAGCCCCGCCATGCCCAGTTCTCCGCGGATTCTCCTGGTCCACCCGATGCACGAGGCCGGCATGCGTCTGATCCGCGAGGCGGGCGACCTGCGACTCGCCAGCGGATTCGACCCCCAGACGCTCCAGCGCGAGGCGGCGGATGCGGACGCCATCGTGATCCGGACCGGCGGGGTGATCGACGGCCCCCTCATGGACTGCGCCGCGGGTCTGAAGGTCGTCGGCCGGCACGGCGTCGGCTACGACCAGATCGACATCCCGGCCGCGACCGCGCGGGGGATCCAGGTGGTCTACACGCCCGGCGCCAACACGCAGAGCGTGGCCGAGCACGTCTTCGCCCTGATGATCGGGCTCTCCCGGCACTTCCCCCGGATGACCTCCGAGCTGGCCCGGGGAAACTATCACTTCCGCACCAAACTGGTCGGGCGGGAGATCGCGGGCAAGACGCTCGGGATCATCGGCTTCGGCCGGATCGGCCGGCGGGTCGGCGAGATCGCCCACCTGGGGTTCGGGATGAAGGTCCAGTACCACGATATCGTCCCGGCGCCCGAGGAGGTCGAGCTCCGCGCCGGGGCCCGCCGCGTGGGCTTCAAGGAACTGCTTCAGACGTCGGATTACATCACGCTCCACGTCCCCCTCGACGCCAGTACCCGCAGCATGATCGACCGGGCGGCACTGAGTCTTCTCGGCCCGCACGTCATCCTGATCAACACCAGCCGCGGGCCTGTCGTGGACGAGGCGGCCGTCGCCGAGGCGCTCGACGCCGGCAAGCTCTGGGGCTTCGGCGCCGACGTCTTCGCCGAGGAGCCCCCCCCGCCCGGCCACCCCCTGATCGGCCGGCCTGATGTCCTGCTGACACCCCACAGCGCCGCCCAGACCGAGGAGGGCCTCCGCAACATGGCCACCCTCGTCGCCCAGGACGTCATCAGCGTCCTCCAGGGCACCCCGCCCCAGTTCCCCGTCAACGACCCATTCGAGGTGGAGCACGTCCGACAGTCGCTGGGTCGGCCCCGGCTCTACTCGGGAAGCCGTTGACTGCCAGGCCGCTCCCGGCCGCGGCCACCGCGAGTCACGAAGGCGGGCTCAGTCAGGGCCGAAGTCTGCGTTCCGATTCAATCTGCACTCCTCGTGGAGGTGGAGGATGTGCTGGATCCTGGTACGCGAAGGACTTCGCCCACGCACACCGCCTGATCCAAGGAGTACGCCATGTTCGGGCCGGCGAGACCGCCGAACCTGAAGAGGGCGGCGCGCTGGAGCCCTGACGCGGTAGGCGGCGAAATGCGACCGCAATGATGTGAGATGTGAAACCGGCAGACAGCCATCACCTCGTGCCCGCGGCTGGCTCTAATGACGGTCATCACCGACTTCGCTCAAGCCCCTCCACGACCACCACCTGCCCGGCACACCCCTTGCGAGATCTTACCCGAGAGCCCTGACGCACCGCTGTGCCAGGTCGTCTGTCATGACGGGACGACCTCGGGGCGCGAGACCTTCCCAGTATCTCATAAGGGTATCCAAATGCGTAACAACGTTCGAGCGTTCTCGCTTCCGGCCTGCGCCTTCGCGGCCACGCTGGTGCTGGGGGATGTCGTGGTGAGGCGGAGCGCCCGGGGACGCCGGAGCAAATCGCCCGAGAGGCCCTGGGCGTCAAGGAAGGCAGCAAGGAGCGCACGACCGAGAGCAAGCGGGATGTGATTGTCCAGCAGACGACCAAGGTCATCGACCGCCAGACCGGCGAGGTGCTCAAGACCGAGGAGACCGACACGCCCGTGCGGATCACGGAGGAGAAGACCGTCGAGCGGGACGTGGACGTGAATCGGGGCGAGCCGCAGAAGGTCGTCAAGTGATGTAACCACACGAGCTCGTCGCAGCCGCGGGGCAAGCAGCACCGGTCGCGCCGGGCGGGTCGAGCCCGGGCGTTCATCCACCATTCCGACGGGCGCACGCTGCGCCGCCAGGCGACGTGGTTCAGTCGCTCGGAATCTGAGCGACGCTCACCTCGCCGCGGGCCTTCTCAAGTGCCTTGGTGAGGAAGTCGACGAAGACCTGCGGCTCGGTGAGGCCGCCGAGGGAGGCGACCAGCTTGCCGTCGGGCGTGAGGACGACGTAGAAGGGGTTTGTCATTTCCTGCGTCAGGTCAAGCTGGATTTCCTGGTTCCGCTCAGCCAGCGCCTTGCGCTGGGCGACGGACAGCGAGTTGATCCACACGAAATCGGTGTAGAGCTGGACCGTGACGAACTGCTTAAGGCGATCCACCACCTCGGGACGCCGCAGGACGTACTTCTCCATCGTCCTGCAGTTGGCGCAGTTGACCCCGGTGAAGTCGATCAGGATCGGCTTCTTCTGAGCGGCGGCGAGCTCCTTCGCCTGATCCAGGCTCATCCCCCAGAGTACCCCGTGAAACTTCTTCTCCTCGCGTTCGGCCTGGGCCGGGTCGGTCGAGCTGGCGCGGACTTCCGTCGGCCCGGAGGCGCCGCCCTCGGCCGCGGGGCCGAGTCCGGCAATCGCCTCGGGGGCGAATTCCGATGAGTCGGGGGGCAGGATGCCCACGATCAGGCGATCCCAGACGAGGCTCTGCGGCGGGCGGCCGAAGAGGGCAGGGGCCATGTAGAGGGCCATGCCCAGGAACAGCGCCCCGAAGATCATCCGCCCGGGGCCGACCTTGATCGCGTCGTGGTCGTGATCCGTGCGGAAGAGTCCCAGCAGGTAGAGCCCGCACACGGCGGAGAGCACGATCCAGGCGGTGAGCACGACGTGGGCGTCGAACCAGGCGTTCTCGGGCGTGACGTAGCCGAGCTCCGCCGTGTTCAGGAACTTGAACGCCGCGCCGATCTCCACCAGGCCGCCGACCACCTTCACGGTGTTCATCCAGTCGCCGCTCCGGGGCATCTTCGCCAGCAGGCCGGGGCTGAGCGCCAGCAGGAAGAACGGGAAGGCGAGGACGGCGGCGAACGTCGCCAGGCCCAGGATGGGGTAGAGGAAGTTCCCCCCCGCGGCCATGACGAGCAGGCCGCCGACGACCGGAAACGTGCAGGTGAACGAGGTGATCGTCAGTGTGAGCGCCATGAAGATCACGCCGATCAGACCACCGCGGTTCTCGCCCCGGGCCGAGGCGTTCAGCAGGGAGCTCGGGAGCCGGATCTCGAAGAGGCCCAGCAGGCTCAGGCCGAACGCGAAGAAGATCGCGGCGACCCCCAGGTTCAGCCAGGGGTTGTTCGCCAGGTTCTGGAGCGAGGAGGCCGAGAAGAAGAACGAGAAGAACACGCCCACGAGCGTGAAGATGGCGATGATCGCCAGGCAGTAGGTGAGCGCCAGTCCGGTGGCCTTGCCCTTTCCGCTGGCCTGTCCCTGCTTCAGGAAGAAGTTCACGGTGATCGGGATCATCGGCCAGACGCAGGGCATCGCCAGGGCCAGCAGGCCGCCGAACACGCAGGTGATCAGGAAGGGAATCAGCCCCTCCTGGGCCCGCCGGGCGATCTCGCTGACCGGCTTGCTGGCAGCAGCGGCACTCGTCCGTGACTCGGATGTCGAGCCCGAGCTGGGGTCGGCCGCGGGCTGCGCCGGGGCCGGCTGGCTTGGCTGGGGATCGCGGGCGGGTCCGGTGTCCGCGAGCGCCTGGGGCGGCGCGGGCGCCGGGGTCGCGGCCACGGCGGCGGCCGGAGCGTTCGCCTGGCCGGCGACGACGTTCAGCACGACGGCCGGGAGCGTCCAGTGCACTTCTGGATAGCAGAACTTGGCGGTGCAGACCTGGTAACCGGCCTGGCAGCGGAGGGTCCGCTTGCCCGGCCCGGCATCCGCCGGGACCTGGATGGTGATCGTCCAGGCGACCTCATTTTCGAAGAACTCGACCACCTGGTTGTCGAACGCGGGCTCGGGCCTGGCGACCGGCTCGCGGTCGGCCTTCCAGTCTCCCTGGATCTTGAAGTCGGCGGGATCGAAGAAGTCGAAGGTCGTGGGGATCGGGCCGGGCTGGTCGCTCTTCTTCTTGGCGTAGGCGTAGATGTGGAGTCCGGGGTCCAGCTTGGCGGTGACCTTGTAGGTGACCGAGCCGCCCGGTTGCACCTCGGCGATACTGACCGAGGGCGTGAGGGTCACGCCTTTGGGGCGGAGCCGCGGCGGGCTGTCCTTGGCCGCCGGGGCGGCCGCGGCGGATTGGGGCCTCTGGACTTCGTGCCGCTGTTCGTTCTGCGAGCCGTCACCTCCGCCAGCGATGACATTCAGGGTCGCCTCTGGCAGCGTCCACCGCCCGGGGAAGCTGCAGCTCTGGGCGTTGCAGATCTGGTAGCTCGCCTGGCAGTGGATGGCCTTCTTGCCCGGCGTGGCCGTGGTCGGGACCTTGATCGGGATGCTCCAGGTGACCTCTTCAGAGAAGAATGAGAACACCTGGTTGTCGAACGCCGGCTCCGCCTTCGACTCCGGCTCTCTCGAGGCCTTCCAGTCGCCCGCGACCTCGAGCCCCGACAGGTCAAAGAGGTCGAAGATCGTCTTCCGCGGCCCCTCGCCCTCCTGCTTCCTGGCCTGCGTGTAGATGTGCCAGCCGGGCTTGAGTCGCGCCGTGACCTGGAACCGCACGGTCTCGCCCGGTCGGGCCTCGGCCGGGACGACGGCGGCCGTCAGTTCCGCATCCCTGGGCTTCGCCCGGGCCGGGCTGTCCTTCTGCGCCGGCCTCGCGGCGTCATCGGCCCCGATCGCCGGCTGCCAGACCGCGAGCGACAGGGCGACCACCAACAGCCGGCGGACCAGAGCGAGTCCCTTGCAAACAGGCGGGGAAGGCGCGCGCTTCATGTTCAGGACCCTGTGGGTTCCGGTCCGGGACGCCGGGCCGGGTGCATCAACTTCTCCTCGCTCATCCTAAGTCGTTCGGCGACCGCGGACAAGCGGGGCAGGCGATGCCGACGCCGTCGCGAGTGAGGCGATTGCGAAAACCCCGTCGCCGAAAGCGGGGCCCGATCCGGCCGGCGACCCGGCCATTCGCGCTTGGCCGAGCCCACCTCGCCGCTCGCTCGGCTGTCCGGAACCGCGAGATCGGCGCCGCAATGACCGCCGAGATTTCGGTCGGCGCGAAGCCGTGTCGAGTTCGGCCCGCGCCGCTAGGGCAGGATTCCCCCACTCGATCGGTCCATCGTGGGCGCCGTCTTCTCTTCCTTGATTTCGAAAATCGCCTCGTCCGGAAGCTCGGCGAAGCGGCGGCTCATCGCGTCGAGCTGCGAGGGAGTCACGCCCGCCAGTTCCCCGGCCCGCTCCGGCCGGAGTCGGAAGACGAGGACCCGCCCCGTCGACCGGTCGGTGATGACCGTGCGCAGCTCCGCGAGGGGGCACTCCTGGAGGCGGATGTTCATCTTGCCGGGGGTGGCCCCGGTCACCGCCATGACGCCGTCGGCGGCGCAGGTGAACTTGAATTCGAGCGGAGTGTGGTGCACGACCAGCAGCGACTTGCTGTGGCGAGGGAGCTTCAATTCCTCCAGGGCGCGCTGGCCCATCCGATAGCCCACCACCGCCCAGGGCCCCACGTGACCATGGGCGTCGTGGATCCTGGCGATGATCTCCCGCGCCGGGACCCTTCCGGACGCCGTTCTAGGCGTGAGGCCCGCCGGGCCGTCCGCCATCGAGAGGGTCAGCAACGTCAAGACGGCAGTGAGCATCGTCGTCTCCTTGTCGCGGCACGGAGTATCACGAACCTGAGAATAGTAATACCCCGCCGCCGGCCGCCGGGCAATGAGCCGGCCGGCGTCCCGGCCGCGAATCGCCGCGTCGCCGTCGCGGGAACGCCGGATGGCCCGCATGCTCCCCGGCACCGAGACCGACGAACGGGACTGTGTTAGACTCGCCCGGTCCGCCGGATGGCCCGGACGAGCGACGCGTGGCACCGTCGTCACGAAGCCGTGTTCGCTCAGGATCGTCGCGAGGAGAGCCGGCATGCCGATCACGCCGTCCGGATTCGCCGACTTCGAGGACACGGACGAGTCGTTCGAGGCGATCGGGCTGCTCCGATTCCTCGACCGGGCCGAGGAACTCGATTTCTTCAGGGAGGTTCGCCGGCGCTCCTTCGAGAGCCTGGCGGTGGGCCCCGGAGACTCCGTGCTGAGCGTCGGCTGCGGGACGGGCCGAGACGTCCGCGAGCTGGCTGGGCTCGTCGGGGCGGGTGGCCGCGTCGTGGGCGTCGATCGCAGCGAGTTCCTGCTCCGCAAGGCGCGCGAGCGCGCCGCGGGACTGCCCCAGGTGTCCTTCGTACGCTCGGACGCCGGGCGGCTGGACTTCCCGGACGCCGGCTTCGACGCCTGCCGGTCCGAGCGTGTGTTCATGTATCTGAACGACCGTCATCAGGCCTTCGCCGAGCTGCTGCGCGTGGCGCGGCCCGGGGCGCGGATCTCGATGTTCGACGCCGACATGGAGGGTTGGATGATCGACAGCCCCGACAGGGCCACGACGCGGAGGGTCATGAACTTCTGGTGCGACGGCATCGCCGACGGCTGGATGGGCCGGCGCTGGGCGGGCCTCTTCCGGGAATTCGGGCTGGCCGACATCACGGTCGAGCCGATGACCCTGGTGGTCGACGACTTCGACCTCGTGGCCGACGTCTTCCTGCTCCGCCGGACCCTCGGCCAGGCCGTCGACCAGGGCGTGCTCGAGCTCGACGAGGCGCGCCGCTGGCTCGCCGATCTCGAGGCGCGCGGGCGTGCCGGCCGCTTCTTCTTCGCGACCACCAATCTGCTGGTCAGCGGCCGGAAGCCGTGAGCAACGAGGGGCGGTGTCGGGTTCGGTCTCGTCCCTCGTCGCGTGCTCAGAACCAGTTCGCCACCTGACAGCGCGGGGTGCCCGGGCGGGTGATCTGGGTCAAGCGGCCGATGTCCAGCTTTCCCGGATCCCAGTGACTGTTCTCGGGGACGTGCTGGTGCCCGCACCAGCCGTTGAACGCGTTCCATTCGTCGTCGGTCATCCGGGACGGGCTGTTCAGGCCGGAGGCCTCCTGCCCCCGGAACGTGGGCGTGATCCAGCGCTTGATGTCGGTCTGGTCTTCCACCCAGCGCATCCAGTCCCACAGCTTGATGACCATGGCGAAGGGGAGCTGATCGATCTCGGCGGCCTTCCAGGCGATCTCGATCTGGATCGCCGACCGCCGGTTCGTCTCGACTCCCCCCTTGTGGTTCTCGAGCGCCCGGGCGGCCACGTTGATGGGGAAGTGCTGGTAGACCTTCACGTCATCCGAGGCGCCGGGCTTCACGATGGTGAAGTGCGGCGGGTTGTGGTGCCCGTAGTACGTCTTGGTCGAGGGGGTGTAGCTCTTGCTCTCCGTCGTGTGGATCACCCCGCGATACGGTCCCCCGTTGTACGCGCCCCCATTCTGGCTCTCGAAGGGGATCTGGATCGCCTCCGACCACCAAGCATCCATGAAGATCCTCCGTCTGCTAGGCCGTCAGATCAGGATGTGCCGGGGAAGGTTGGCCTCCTTGCCGATCGTTCCTCCTGATCGTTCCATACGCGGGGAGATCTCGCGTTGGACAGCCCAAATACGGAATTTCACCCCGAGGTGAGCATCTCGGGCAGATGCCCGTGGATGACGCGGTACAGGATCACACCCAGGATCCCGCCGGGTACACCGCCGACATTGCCCAGGACGTGGGCCAGAATCGCTGGCCAGAGGCTGCCGGTCCTGGCTCGCAACACGGCGCACGCGATGCCGACGCCGAGCGTCGCCAGGACGATCGCCAGGCCGCCCCTGAACCCGATGGGCGACCACATGAGCGGGACGTGCATCGCGGCGAACAGCAGGGCGGACATCACGACCGAGGGCTCGGAGAGCGGTCGCGGGCCCGAAAGCTCGGTCCCATCGGCCATCCACGACTGGACCAGCCCCCGGACATAGACCTCTTCCGAGACGCTGCTCAGCAGCCAGACCGAGAGCACGATCTGGAGAAACGTCATCTGGGCCGTCAGCGGGTGTCGCAGTTCGAGCAGCACCATCGCCACGGACCCGAGCATCATCGCGACGATGGCAAGTGCGTACCACGGGAGGGAGCCGCGGCCGGTTGTAGCGGCCCGCCGGAAGCCCATCGCGGAGAGCGGCCGGCCCATCAGCGCCCAGACCGCGACCGCCACGACGATCAGCAGTCCCTTGAGCACCACCTGCGAGAGCACCGGCGAGGTGGTGGCCGTCGACCCCATGACCCACTTCAGCCCGAAGGCGACCGCCAGGAAGAGAGCCAACCCCCAGACGAACCCCGCCCCTGCGCGCACCCAGCCGTTCGACATCGATCGATGCTCCCCCGGTGACACCTCTGGCCCGCGAGCGACGCCCATCGTCGCAACGCGTAGCGAGGACACAATAATTCACCGCACGCGAGTCGTCACCCGGTTACTTCCACCGGTCCATTTGGCGGTCAGAACTCATCGGCGCCGATCACCTCGCCGCCGTTGTGGGTCGCCAGGTGCTGGTAGGTCGCTGGAGGGCCTGGCCAAGGATCGTTCGAATCGGGACGGAACGCCATGGTGCTGATCGTGTCCTTGATGAAGCGGACCGATCCGTCTGCCATGGCGAAGTTCGCGCCTCCGGGATGAGAGCTCGATGCGCCGAGATAGAGGGACCAACTCCACCCCCAAGAACCCGGCTCCAGACGCAAGTACGCGTTGAGGGGGAACAGAGTGCTGAAGGTCACGTCCATCGGGTGTCCCGAAAACCACCATCCAATGCAAGGTCGTGCGTAATCGTCCAGCGCGGTATGAACTCTCTCACCCATGAGAAAGGTCTGGCTCAGGCCGTCTGCGATCTCGGCCGGTCGGCGAGGTTTTGAGATCCAGTCTTCGGGAAACAGAGGGATGTTTCCGAAGTAGCTCGTGTGGTGTAAAGGCTGCTCCACGATATCGAGCACGGAATTCCACAGGGGATTGATCTCCGAGACTTGAACTCCCGGGTCGCTAGGACACCAGTAACTCGCGATCCCGACGTTGGCGACCGTGAGGTTCTGAGCGTTGTAGGTGTGGACGCTGAAGTTGGCCGCATTGAAGATCCCCATTTGATCCATCTGCGGCAGGATTGCCAGCAGTGGTCCGGTCGAATGAACCCGAAGTTGTGCCGGGTTGTTGCTGTCGCGTTGGTCCATTCCGCCCAGGGGCAGCGTGCCGTTGACGTCGACGTAGTTGTGAAGTGCAAGGCCGATCTGCTTCAAGTTGTTGGTGCACTGAGCTCGCCGCGCCGCCTCGCGCGCAGCCTGGACCGCCGGCAGCAGAAGGGCGATCAGGACACTGATCACCGCGATAACGACCAGGATCTCGACCAGTGTGAAGCCTGTTCGATCGAACGCCCGCCGGCCTGAAGGAGCAAGTAGCATGAAGACGACCTCCGGTCATGACAGAAGAATCGGAGCGAATTTACTTGCGCCGGGACTTGATGGCTGGCGGTCGGTCCGCGACCTTCTTGTCCAGAGAAATCGACGAATCGGGCCCGAGTCCCCTGGGCGCCTTGGCGAAGATTGCCCTGGCGGCGTCTCGGTCGAGCGGCTTGCCCGGCGGTTTCGCCGGCGCCGACGACCCGCAGCCGGAGCCGAAGAAGAGGGCGCCGAGGATCACGGAATATGACTGCCACGTTCGTGGTATCGACGACCAACAATCGATTTTTTTCATGGACACGCTCGATAACTCCTGACCTGGCACCGGTGCGAATCGAGAACACTTGAATGAGCGGCCCTCTTGTCCTCGGTCACGGAAGGCCGTCACCCAGCAAATCCGACCTCAGGCTGCTTCTACCGCCAGCCCCGGTCGGCTTTAAAATCAGGGGGCAAAGAGGTTCTCGGGGAGGTCGGCTTGATCGCCCAGGATGAGCGCCTCGGCTTCCCTCAGTCGGGCGAACGACAGATCAACCGAGTAGCCTCCGACGCTCAGGGATCCAGACGTGGCGCGAGAGAATCTCTCGTAGTCGCTGCGCGAGCGCTCCAACGTATCCCGGGCCTTCTGACGCTCGCCCAGCTGATAGAAAGCCATCGCCAGATAGGCCAGGGCGTCAGGGGGCAGGTTGCTTCGTGAATGGGTTGCGCCCCGCCCTGTTGGGGCGAGGGATAGATGACCCAGCCATGATGTCTGGATGTTTGGGAATTGGTTGAGCTCAAGGCCGCTCCTCCGATAGTCCTGGCCGCATCTCTCGAGCGAGGCGACGGCCTTGCTCAGCAGCCCTGCCCGGTACTGGGCAACGGCCACGGTGAAGTGGTCGATGCTGTCGGGACGAAGTCGGCTGGCAGACTCGACCCAGCGCAGCGCCCTGCGATAGTCCTCCGGTCGTCGCCGGGGATCGTCGACAACCTTCCGACTCGCTTCGTAAAGCTCCCGCTCCGAGACGGGCCAGGTGCTTGCCTGGTTCATCGCCTCCTCGCGCACCGCCCAATCGAGGGTGTGGTCGTCGCAAAGTGACTGGAGCACCTCCTCCCGGATCATGGGCCGGGCGAACATTGGCCCGATCAGCGATGTGGCCTCCTGCTGGATCCGGGCTCGAAAGACGGGTTCAATCAGCTCGCGGGCCCGGGAGCGCACGGGTTCCGAGATTGTGCCGTCTGCGGCGACGCGATCACCCAGAGTCGCCTGCGTATCGTTGCGGGTGAGGAGAGAGCGGACAAGTCCGTTGGCCTCGCGCCGTTCTCGCATCGCTCCATCTTCGAGTCCGGCGTTCCAGAATCTCAGCGTGCCACCCTCATCGCAGGAGACCAGCCTCAGGTCGTCTCGCGAGAAGGCGAGGCCCGTGATCTCGGCTGCATGCCCGCGAAGCTCGATGAATTCGCGGCCGGTTTCCGTGTCGAGGAGCCGGATTGTCCCGTTTTCCGTCCCGATCACCATCCGGCGTCCATCCAGTGACAGCGCAATGACGCTCCTGTCGCTGAGGTGAACGTGGAAGGAGCAAGTCTCCTCACCGGTCTCCACATCCCAGACTTGAGTCGTGTCGCTGTTACTTGTCACAGCAAGTCGGCCATCGCCCGAGAATCCCCAGAAGCGAGCTTCCCCCTGGGACGCAAACTTGACCATCGTTCGCTCACGACCGCGATCGACATCCCACAGGCTCAGGGCCTGGTTCTCGACGATGACCAGTTGAAGATGGTCGTGCAGAAAGGTCAGCTCTGGGGAGAGAGATCGCCGGTTTCTGATGACCATCACCTCGCGGCCCGAAGGGATATCCCAGACGTGGACCAAGTCTTCACGTGGTCCTCGAAGGAACCCGGCAATTCGTCGGCCGTCGGGAGCATAGGCCAATCGAAGAACCGTGGCTGATCGTTCCCCGATGACAAGCCGCTCTCGCCCGTCGGGGACGCTCCAGACTCGCACCCTGCCATCCCTGTCGCCGGTGGCGAGATCGCGGCCATCGGGCGAGAAGGCCAGCGCACCGGCGGAATCCGCGGCCAGTTGGAGCGTGTACAGGACCACGCCCAGCTCCACGTCGATCAACCGCACCTGACCGCCGGAGTTGCTGACGGCCAGGTGACGCCCGTCGGAAGAAAAGGCTACGCCGTTCACTGGCGCGCCCCGCAAGGTGGTCAATCCCTCTCCAATCGAAGCGTCCCAGAGTCTGGCCGTGCCGTCGCGCGCTGCGGACGCAAGCCGTCGCCCGTCCGGGGAGAACGCCAGCGAAGTGATTTCGCCTTGATGCCCGCGGAAGGCGGCGAATTCGCTGGCGGTCTGCGTGTCCCAGAGCCGCACCACGCCGTCGTAGCCTGCGATGGCAAGCCGCCGGCGATCGGGCGAGAACAGAGCTGTCTTGACCTTGCCATGGGCGCGAAGCGTGAGAACCGGCCGTCTGTTGTCCAGGTCGTGGATCCCTGAGCTGCCATCAGAGCCTATGGCCGCCAGGAGGTTGTTTGAGACGACCGTCAAGAACTCCCTCGGTTCCGTCATCCGCGAAAGCTCCCGGCCCGCCTCCGTGCCCCAGAAGTGGACCGTACCGTCCTCCCCCCGTGTCACCAGCCGAGAACCGTCGCTCGAGAAACCCAGGGCCCGGGCCCGGCGCTGATGTCCCTGCAGGCGATGAAGTTCCCGTCCCGTCGAGGTGTCCCAGAGATGGACCGTGCCGTCCTGGCCCCCGGCGGCCAGCAGCCGACCGTCGGGAGCGAAGAGCAGCGAGTCGACGACGCCATCGTGACCCGTGAGTTCGACAAGTTGACGGCCTGTCTTCGAGTCCCAGAGCCGGACCGTCCCGTCGTCGCCGCCGGTGGCCAGTCGTTCGCCATCGGGTGCGAAGGCAAGGCTGCGCACCTCGGAATGCAGCTCTCCCAGGATCGCGACCTGCTTCCTGGTGCTGACATCCCAGAGCCACACATCGTAATCGACCCTGTAATTCCCACCGAATGAGATGTTTCCGACCCAGCCGGCCAGTCGCCGACCGTCCGGAGAGAATGCCACATTGCGAGTCCCGGGTCTCTTCCGCGGGCCGTGAAGAACAGCGACCTCCTTGCCCGTCGTCGAGTCCCAGAGCCGCACCGTGCCGTCTTCTCCCCCGGTCGCCAGCAGGCGACCATCCGGCGCAAGCGCGACGGAATGGACCGGTCCCTGGTGGCCCCTCATCACCCGCAGCTCGCCGCCACACATCGCCCGGAGAAGATGCCACTCGAAGCCTCGCCGATCCTTCTGCGAAGGGTCCCTGGGAACCAGATCGGCGAGGCGTCGATGGACGGAGGTCCCCGCATCGACTTCGAGATCCCGGAAGGCGGCGTTAATCTCGGAGACGTAGCGGAGCCCCTCGCTCTGGTCGCGCTCGTGCTTCGCCGCGGTCGCCTCGCGGTGGGCCAGGAAGGCGAAGGTGGTCGAGACGATGGTCCCGATCACCAGGGCTGTGGCGAAGAGGGCGGCGAGCGTGGCCACGGTGCGGTTCCGCCGGCACCAGAGCCAGGCGCGCTCCAGCGCGCCGACGGGCCGGGCGGCGATCGGTTCGCCGGCGGCGAAACGGCGGAGGTCCTCGGCCAGGGCGGCGGCGGTGGGGTAGCGGCGCGACGGCTCCTTCTCCAGGCACTTCAGGCAGATGATCTCCAGGTCGCGCGGGATCCGGAAGTCGGTCACCCGGGGCGGCTCGGGCGGCTGGTTGCGGACCATGTCGAGCGTCTCGGCCACGCCCTCGCCCACGAACGGGGCGTGCCCGGTGAGCAGTGCATAGAGGATCGCCCCCATGCCGTAGACGTCGGTGGCGGTGGTGATCGCGCCGCGTCGGCCGCTGGCCTGCTCCGGGGCCATGTACGCCGGGGTGCCCAGTATGGCTCCCGTGTGGGTCAGCTCGCTGTCGCCTCCCAGCCGCTTGGCCAGCCCGAAGTCGGTGACGTGCACCGCGCCGTGCTCGTCGACCAGGACGTTCGCCGGCTTCAGGTCGCGGTGCAGGACGCCCCGGCAATGGGCGTGGTTGATCGCCTCGGCGACATCCGCGACCAGCCGTGCGATCGCGGTGTACTGCCCGCGGTAGGCGTCGAGCCGGTCGGCGAGGCTCGGGCCGCCCACCAGCCGCATCGAGTAGTAACGATGATCCCGAAACGATCCGACCTCGAAGATCGGGACGATGCGCGGATGGTCCAGCAGGGCCACCGCCTCGGCCTCGTTGCGGAACCGCCGCAGCTCGGCGTCCGAGCTGAGGGCGCCGGAGCGGATCATCTTCAGGGCGACCGGGCGATTCAGGCTCACCTGCCGCGCCTTGTACACCACGCCCATGCCTCCGCGTCCCAGCTCCCGGATGAGCTCGTAGTCGCCGAAATAGCGGACGCGGTCGCTCGCGGGGAGCGACGGGTCGTGGTCGTCCGGGTCGACGCCGTCCCCGGTCTCCCCGACGTCCCCAAGTGTCGATGCGGGCGCGCGACCGTTCACTCTCACGGAGGTCACATCGGAGGTGTCCTGACCGGTCGTCGTGAGGTTGGGATCAGACGTTTGCCCCGGCGGAGGCGTGTCCGGGGGCGTCGCGTCGGGCGGGTGGACGCGTGGCGGTTCGGCGGCACGCCGCAGGGGGTTGGCCAGCTCGTCGAACTGGAGATACTGCTGGAGGAACGATCCCAATTCGGGCGCGAGGTCGGCGTGCGCGGCCAGCCATTCGTCGGCCCGTGGGGCCGCCCCCGCGTCGATCGCCGCGAGGAAGGAGGCGATCGCCTCGTCGAGGCGACGTTCACGACTGGTGGACGGGTCACTCGCGAGGCTCATCGTCGGTCCCCCTGGCTCGGCTGGAGGATGGTCCGGAGGGTGGCGAGCCCTCGTTTCAGCAGGCCGGCGACGGCGGTCGGTGTCCTGTCCAGCTCCTCGGCGATCTGGACCAGAGAGCAACCCTGGCAGTGGCGCATCACCAGGGCGCGGCGCTGGGCCGGAGGCAGGGCCGTCAGCGCGTCCAGGAGTTCGAGGACCGCCTCGTGCCGCTCGCATCGTTCGCTCGGCGAGGCCTGGGCCGAGACGAGCCAGGCTTCCAGTCGTGCTGAGGACTGGTGGACGGCCGCCTCGAGCGATCGCTCGCGGTCGACGTCACGCTTGCCCCGTCGCTGGGCCTTGACCGCGTCGGCGAGGTTGCAGGCGAGCATGGCCCGCAGCCAGGCCGCCATCTGGGCCTCCGTGCTCCCGCGGAACTGGTGCCGTTTCCTGTGGGCCTCGAGCATCGTCTCCTGGACCACGTCGGACGGCTCCACCTTCCCCCGGCCCTCGCGACCGAGGTGCAACTCGGCCAGGACCCTCAGGTACGAGCGGAACCGCTCGGGCGAGGGAGGTGGCGATGAGTGCATCCGCTGGCGCATGGCGCTGGGCGAGTCCATGTGTGGTCCTCCACCGGCATGGCCGACACTTCGCTGCGGGCTAGGCGCGCCCGTGAAAGGATTTTTTCGAAATGATCGAAGTCGGCGTGATGATAAGCCCTCATGCGTGCACAATCACGCAAAATTGGGAGAAACCGAAGGGAATTGTCTGGCCAGCCGTGCTCGCTGGGCTGATCCGTGCCGGCCGCTCTTCGGATTGACCGCCGTGGTGTTCTGGCCTACCATGCCGCCTCGAGCCGGGCGGTCCCACCAGCACACGCACCTCGTCCTGATCCCGCCCTCTCTCCGCAGATCGTCGGCCGGCATGGCCGTGGTCGGTCCCCTCTGAGTTCCGGGGAATCCCTCCGCATGGGCAAGGTCTTTCTGGGTCTCTCGATCGCCGGAGGCATCGCCCTGGCGGGGTACCTGATGGCCCTCGATCGCCAGAACCGACTGGTGTGGGACCACTGGGACGTCGTGAAGCCGGGGATCCTCTATCGGAGCGGCCAGTTGACCGCCCCCCAGTTCACGGAGGCCGTGCGGCGGTACGGGATCCGGACGGTCGTCAACTTTCAGCTACCGGGCCGGGAGATGCAGGCGGAGCGGGCCCTGGCGCAGCGCCTGGGCGTCGGCTTCGTGAACCTGCCGATGCCCGGCGACGGCTTCGGCGAGGAGGACCAGTTCCGCAAGGTGCTGGAGGTGGTGGACGATCCCGATCGCCGTCCCGTGCTGGTTCACTGCGCCCGGGGAACCTGCCGCACCGGGTCGGCCGTGGCCCTCTATCGCTTCGAGCGGGACGGGTGGACGGTCGAGGACGTCGCGGCCGAGTTGAAGCGGCAGAACTACAAGGACGGGTTCATCGCCGGCTACATCTACGCGATGGTGAAGACCAAGCCGTCGCTGGCGCTGCACCATCCCCGAAACATCGACGAGCCGAACGGCACGACGTTGCCCGCCAGCCCGCAGACGGAGGCGCAGGATGTCCCCTGACTCCATCGAGACCGTCCAGCCCCGCAAACGGCCGTCTTATCGGGCCGACGAAGCCGGGCTGGCCCTGCCGATGCCGGCGCTGGAGGCATGCTTCGCGCCCCTGATCCTGGCGTTGGCCGGGCTCTTCGTACTTGTGGGCGCGGCGAGTCGTGACCTCGGCTCGGAGGACGCGCTGGTCGGGCTGGCCGCGGGCGATACGATGGGGCCGCTCGGGCAGGTCTATGGGTCCTGGAGGCCGGAACTCTGGCCGGCCCGGGTCGCCGTCTGCGCATTGACGTCGCGGCTGGTCGAGGATGGCCGCTCCTGGCCGGGCTCGGTCCTCTGGCCCGGCGCGCTGGCCGCGGCGGCGATCGGCTGGCTCATGGCTCACCGGCTGGCGTCGCGAGCCTCCGTCGGGGCGGGCCTGTTGTTCGGGCTCACCTGGTTCGGCTGCGTGGGAGTGATCGACCACTCGGGCGGCAGCGGGCTGGACTTCCTTTCGGGCCTGGCGATCGTGGGGGCGCTCGATCGCCTGATGCGCAAGGGCTCCGACACGGTGGCCGGCCTCTGGTGCTCGGCCGCGCTCCTGCTCGGCGGATGGCCGCCGCTGGCGATTGTGCTCCTGGCCGTGATCGTGCTCGGCCGGGCGGAAGCGAACTTCTCCTGGCGGCTCCTGCTCCCATCCGGCCTGGCCCTGGCCGGCTGGACGGCATGGACGCTCGGGGCCGCCTCGCCCGAGGCGCTCGCCGCGGGCCTGGTGTACCCGTTCACCGAGAAGCCGGACTGGACACTGGCGCTCAGGGTGATGGCCCTGGGACTGCCCTTCGCCCCGGTGGCCCTCCCCGGGCTGCTTCGTTCGGGACGAGCAAGCTGGCCAGATTCGACCAGGAATTTCGTGATCGGCTGGGTGCAGGTCTGTCTCGCTTGCCTGATCGCCGGCACGATCGTTCCGGGACTGGCCGGAGCGGCCCGGGTGCCCGCACTGGCGGGCATCCTAATCGTCGCCGCCGTCACGCTCGATTCGGCGGCGTCCCGGCGGATCGCCGGCCGTGGCCGGAAATGGTTCCTGGGGCTGACCTTCGGCATTGCCGCCTGCTGGCTGATGCTGGTCCTTTACGGCGAGACCTTCTGCCTTGTGGTTGCCCCCTTCTATCGGACGGTGGGCATCGTGGTCCTCGTGCTCAGCGGCGCGGCGGCCACGCTCGGCTGGCAGGCCCTGCGACGCTCGAACACGCGGCGGGCCGTGGTGACGCTGGCCCTGGTCGCCGTCGCCCTGAAGCTCGGGCACTGGGGCGTCTTCGTGCCGGAATGGAACTACCGGGTCGGCCAGGGGCCGTGGGGAAGGGCCATCGGCCAGTGGCTGCTGCCCAACTGGCCGATCTACACGCTCCATCCCTGGCCCACGGAACTGGGCTTCGCCATCGGCAATCCGATCCGGCAACTCAGCACCCCGCGGCACCTGTCCTACCATTGCGAGGGCGGCCAGTCGCAGCACGTGCTCCTCCTTGAATCTCAGTTCGAGCACTGGCCGGATGACGCTCCTTCTCTCAGGAAAGTGGCCGAGTTTCAGGACCGATCCGGCGCTCGTCGGATCCTCGCCCGCACCGAGGGGCTGCTGCTGACGCCCTCGGGGGCGATCTTCCCGGACAAGGAAATCGCACCCCGGCCCAGGGCCGAATGATCCCCGCTCGCGGCCGAATGACTCCGGGACACCAACCGGTTCTCATCAGGATGAAAGAGATGCACGATTGCATCTCGCCAGATTCTTGACATGTGAAAGTCACTTTGGGTCGCGGCCTGCGTAGGGTTCTGGGACAATGTGCCGATGGGGCAAGCGAGTGAGATTCCGGCCCGCAGAGGTCGCAAGCTCATTCGCTCCGAGGGATTTAGGTCGCGTTGCGGCTCCGCCAGGGAAGGCAACGGGAAGAGTCACTGATTGCTGCAACAGAGAGATGACTCCATGCTCGCAAAGTTGAAAGAATTCTTCGGCCCCGCGACCCCGACGGCGGGACAGCTCAACAGGACCCGGGTGAACCTCCAGCGTCGTTTCACCGTCCTGGCGGATCTTTCCAGCCAGGGGAGCATGTCCCGGGTGTTCAAGGCGATGGATCAGGAGACGGGGCGCACCGTCTGCCTGAAGATCCAGAACCGGGAGAAGAACGCCGCGGCCGTCGCCCGTGCCTCGCGAGAGCAGCCCCGTCCGCCCGAGGGGGCCGTCGCCAGCCAGATCCGCCATCCCCATGTCGTGAAGACGCTCGAGTACGGCGAATCGAACGACGGGGAGCACTACCTGGTCATGGAATACGTGGACGGCCACAGCCTCCAGTATCTCCGGGACGGGAAACTGGGTCGCACCGCGCAGAAAGTCGAGTGGCTGGCCCAGGCCGCCGACGCCCTGGCTGCCGTCCATGGCGCGGGCTTCATCCACCACGACATCAACCCCAGGAACTTCCTGCTCGACCGGGAACACCGGGTCAAGCTGATCGACTTCGGCCTCTCCATCCCCAACACTCCGGCCTTCCGCGGGCCGGGGAACCGGACCGGCACGATCCAGTACATGGCGCCGGAGCTGATTCGCCGCGAGCCGATCGACGAGCGGATCGACATCTTCGGCTTCGGTGTCCTCGCCTTCGAACTCCTGACCGATCAGCTCCCGTACCCCGCCGGCAATTCGGCGACGACGATGCTCCAGCGGCTCAACGTCGAGCCCCTCGATCCCGCCAGGGTGAAGCCCAAGCTCTCCGAGGAACTGTGCGACGTCCTCCGCAAGCTGATCTCCCGCAAGCGTGACGATCGCTGGCCGTCCATGGCCACCCTCGCGGAGACCCTCCGGTCCATCCCCCCCAAGCGCCCCAGGGCCCAGGTGTCCTGAGCGCTGTTGGCAGACCCATACGGTCCGGAGGCTCGCCGCGTCCGTCCGCGGTCACGCCCCGGCACCGAGTCACCTCGCTGATCCGGCTCGGAGTTTCGATTGATGGAGACCTTCGTCAGGGCCGGGTCGCAGGGGCGGCCGTTTCGGCGAGTCGCCGCGGCTTTCTGGGGGCGGCTGTGTGGATCGAGGACCGACCGGCGTCCGGGCAGGACTCCGACGTGACGGCCTCGTGCACGAACCGTAGCTTGTCGACCGCGGGGGTGGAGAGGACGAACGGATAGGCATCTTGAAGGCCCATCCCCCGGTTCAGGTTGTTGAGGACGTAGGTCAGCGGGAACCAGCGGTCGATCATCTGGTCGAAGGAGGCCCGGCGCTCTCCGACGACCGCGACGTCGGGTACGAGGACGGGCTCGTCCGAGCGTTTCGGCCAGAGCGAGAGGCCGCACTCGACGGCCGTCTCGAGCGTGTCGGTCATGTGCAGGTAGTGGGCCCACGTCTCGGCCCAATCCTCCCAGGGATGGGCGCTGGCGTAGGCCGACACGAACGAGTTCGCCCAGCTCGGTGGCGGGCCCTGGTCGTGATGTCGCCGGAGCGCCTCCCCATAGTCCTGCTGCTCATCGCCGAAGAGGCGTCGGAATGGTTCGAGCCGTTCGCTCCCGGAGATGAGCCGGTCCCAGTAGTAATGGCCGACCTCGTGGCGGAAGTGGCCCAGCAGCGTCCGGTAATCTTCCTTGAGCGCATTTCGCCGCCGCTCGCGCTCGGCGTCGTCGGCCTCGGCCACGTTGATCACGATCACCCCGTCGGCGTGCCCGGTGAGGACGGGCGGAGCCCCGGGCATGTCGGGGTCGGCGAGGAATTCAAACGCGAGCCCCCGCTCCGGATCCTCGAACTTGCTCGCCAGGCGAAGGCGGAGGCGGAGAAGGCTGTAGATCAGCCGGCGCTTGGCCGTCTCCAGTTTCGCCCAGCCCTCACGCGAACCCGGCCGGTCCAAAGCGGGGATGACCCGCGTCACGCGACACGAGAGGCAATACGGATTTGGGTCGTCCTCGGGGACGGCCCAGTTGCAGATGTTCTGTTCGCTGTAGTTGCGACAGAGCCGGTACGCCCCGGATTCGGCCGCTCGCGGGAGCGGCCTCCACCTCTGCGGCCCGTCGGGCTCGAGCGTGCCCATGCTGACCCGGTCGGGAAGATACGCCAGGAGGTGTCCGCAGTTCACGCAGGCGGTGTTCTCGAAGAACACGAGCCGGTTGCAGTGCCCGCAATGGAAGATCTTCATCGTCCAGGTTCGCGCCCGTGAAAGGAGCCGTCTTGAGCCGAGAATGAAGGCCGACCGGGGCCCCGGCCCGCGGTCGGTCCACACTCTGCTAGCAAGACCTGTTCCAGTCGCGCATGGGACGCGTGGTCACGCCCGGCCGATTGCTGGTCCATGGCTCCTCGCATTCCGGAAGTCCGGACGGCTTCTGAGGATGGGCAACGGAGTGCGCCGAGCGGGAGCACGTCGTCCGTCCATGGCCAGACGAGACGCTGTCGTTCCCCGGGAGGCGGCCAGGTTCTCGGGGCCGACCCACAAGGGGCCCGGACGACCGGGACGAGGTTTCGCTCCTGGTCGCGGGCTCAGGAGCCCCGCGCCCACGTCGGGGACGGGACTCGGGGCTGTCAGAGTTTGCCGAGCCGGTCGATGACGGCCTGGCGATCCTCCTCCTTGATGGCGGCCTCCTTGCTGATCAACTCGGTTGCCTTCTTCGCGGCATCCGAGCGGCTGATGCCCCGGAGCTGGCCGAGCCTCGTGGTCAGGGTGTCGAGCAGGTGGTCGAGGGTCTCGGTCTTCTGCCGCTCGGTCTGCTTCGTGGCGGCCTCCTTGCGCTCGGACTTGAAGGAGGGGGCGTCGGGGTCGGGCAATGCCGCCTGGGCCTTCGCGATCCGGGCGGCCTGGGCCTTCTGCTTGGCGGTCGCATGCTCGGGCAGGCGCTTGTAGCGGATCACGAACTCCTGGACGAGGGACTCGGGGGTGTGCATGGCGGCCTTGTCGAACTCGGGCTCGGCCGAACAGCCCTGGACGCTCGCGAGGGCGCCGACCAGGGACAGGGCCGACGTCAGGGCCGCGAGCCATCGTGTCCATCGGGGGCGGATCGAGGTCATGGATCTCCTCCAGTTTCAGCCGGACGGTCAGTCGGGGCCCCCGGCGCCGGCACGCGGCGCCGGGCGCTCACCCGCCGCGTCCGTATCAGTAGGCGTCGGCCGAGACCACCTCACCGCCGTTCCGCGTGCCCAGGGCCCACCAGGTCGGCAGGTCGACGTTGTTCCTGATGAATTTGACCGATCCGTCCATGAACCCGACGTTCACGCCGCCCGGATGGTTGCTCGTCGGGTTGTGGCCCGAGTCGCCCTCGAAGCAGCGGAGCGTGTTCGAGTAGTAGACATGAATCGTCGGCGCGTTCGGGGGGAAGAGGTGGGCGTAGAGGTGCCCTTCCCACGCGTCGGTGAAGGCCCAGGTGGCACCCTTGTAGGTCGTCCAGAAGGCCCAGTTCTGGGCGGGGCCCGCCAGCCCGTCGCGGACGACCGCCCAGATGTCCACGTCGATGCTCTCGATGATCCCCGAGTCGGTGTAGTTGAAGCGCCGCCGCGGGTCGCGGGAGTCTCCCGAACCGTCGTTCATCAGGAACTCGCTCGCCAGCGCGGTGTTCGAGGTCCCGTCGGTGATCGACGCGATCGTGACGTTCACGTTGGTATTGAGGGCCCGGCCCGGAGGGCTGCAGGGCCCGGTCGTGTTGTACATCCGGGACGTCGAGATCACGCCCTTGTGGCCCGGCAGGTTGCCGCCCGTCGGCGCCTCGCCCGGCATCAGGATGTTCCGAGGCCGCGCCACGTTGCCCGTGTAGTTGTTGTTCCCAAGTTTGCCGCCCGCGACGTTCACGGAGCCGTCCTGCGGGAGGCACGTCTCGCCGTCGGACGGGCAGAGGAACGTCGAGATGGAGGCGCGCTGGACGGTCCCGTTGACCCCGTTGACGATGTTGTCGTTGTTGGGGCCGTAGAAGCCGTCTGAGTAACTCAGGTTGAGGGCATTGTACATTGCGCCGCCCTCGATGAACGTGAGGGTCAGGCTCAGCCAGGAGCGGTTGCCGGAGGTGCCCCCGGTCCCGCCGTACTCGTCCGCACGGCGGTACTCGTGCACCGGGGTGGACCCGAAGGCCGAGATGTAGTTCTGGACAGCCAGGCCAATCTGCTTGAGGTTGTTGGTGCACTGGGCGCGGCGTGCGGCCTCGCGGGCCGACTGCACCGCCGGCAGCAAGAGCGAGATCAGGACCGCGATGATGGCGATGACCACGAGCAATTCAATCAGGGTGAAGCCCCGCCGGCGGGCGGTTGGGGCCTGAGCGTCTTTCATCGGAGGCTCCGCTCGAAAAAGGGTGGAGACGGGCGGCATTACGGCCCGGGAGGTTCCCCGGGGGTCCTTCACGCCGAGACCGGTCTCGCGAGAAATCATCAAGAGCTTCCAGGGCGCGTCCCGAGACGAGCCCGCAGCACGTCGCTCTCGTGATCTATCTCTATATTATCCAAAAGTGCGGCGAAGAAAGGATGAGTGTTCCCGAAAGCCCGCTTCGGGGCGAGATCCGGAGGGCCGCCGAACGAGGCGGCCCGCCGGCCGTGACCGGGAGGGGACGTCCTCAGCCCGGGCGTCGCGCGGAGAGGAACTTCTCGATCTCCTCCAGATCCACGGGCTTCGTCAGGTGGCCGTCGCATCCGGCGGCGGTGGAGAGGGCGCGGTCGTTCTCCTGGCCCCAGCCGGTGAGGGCCACGATCGTGACGGACCTCCCCCAGGGGCGTTCGCGGATCCGCCGGGTGGCGTCATATCCGTTGAGCTTCGGCATCCCCACGTCCATCAGGATTAGCTCGGGCCTCAGCCGCTCGGCCGCCTCGACGGCCGCCAGTCCGTCGTGGACGGTGGCGACGGTGTGGCCGAGGAGCCCGAGCAAGGTCGACAGCGAGGACGCCGCGTCACCGTTGTCGTCCACGACCAGGATCCGCCGGGACGGCGTGCCGCCCGAGGCGTCCCCCTCCGGGGCGTCCTCTGGGCGCAGGGCCGGACTTCCGGCCAGGGGCAGCCGGACGGTGAAGGTGCTCCCTCGCCCCTCGCCGGGGCTCTCCGCGGAGACCGTGCCGCCGTGCATCTCGACCAGCCCCTTGACGAGCGCCAGGCCGATGCCCAGGCCGCCCGTGGCACGCTCGACGGACCGGTCCACCTGGCTGAACATCTCGAAGATCCGCGGCAGCTCGCCGGCCGGGATGCCGATCCCGTCGTCGCTGACCCGCACCGCGACCCATCCGGCCGAGGATTCGGCGGAGATCCGGATGTGCCCGCCCGGCGCGGTGTAGCGCGCGGCGTTCGTGAGCAGGTTCGAGAAGACCTGGGCCAGCCTCGTCAGGTCGACGTCCAGGACCAGGGGCTTCGGCGGCAGTGACAGGTCGAGCGAGTGGCCTCCGGCCTCGATCGCCGGCCGCGCCGTCTCGATCGCGCCGGCCACGACGTCCGAGAGCGGCACCACGGCCCGCCGCAGTTCGAGCTTGCCGCTGGTCACCCGGGAGATGTCCAGCAGGTCGTCGACGAGGCGGACCATGTGGGCGAGCTGCCGCTCCATGATCTCCCTCGCGGCGGCCGCCATCTCGGCGTTGCTCCCGGCCAGGCGCATCACCTGGAGGCCGTTCCGCAGCGGGGCCAGCGGGTTGCGCAGCTCGTGGGCGAGCGTGGCCAGGAACTCGTCCTTGCGGCGGTCGGCGTCCTTCAGCGCCTCCTCGGCCCGGACGCGGTCGGTGACGTCGCGGGCGATCTCCGCGGCCCCGATGACCTGGCCGCCGGCGGCGCGGATGGGGCTGAAGCGGAGATCGAAGACGCGACGTTCCCGGCCCGGGTCGCCGAACTCCATCGTCTCGGAGACGTTCTCGCCGGCCAGCGCCCGGGCCCACAGCGCGACCGCGTTCTTCTGGTCTTCCGGCAGGTGGGCGAGCGCCTCGATCATGCTGCCGCCCACCCGGGCTTCGGTGCCGAAGACGCGCCGGAAGTCACGCCGGTAGGCCGCGTTCACGACCGTGTAACGGAACTGGGGGTCGAGGGCGGCGATCAACTCCTCGGTCCCCTCGGTGATCCCCTCGAGCAGGTCGTGGGCCGCGCGGAGCCGCCGCTCGCCTTCCCGCACCGCGGCCTCGGTGGCCCTCCGCTCGGTCACGTCTGCGATCGTCCCGTCGAAGCTGGTCAGCCGCCGCTCCGCGCCCTCGCCGGTGAACCTCGCGCGGCCGACGGCGTGGACCCAGCGGACCGTCCCGTCCGGGCGGATCACGCGGTGCTCGTCGGAGTACGGCCGCGGATCGTCCGGATTCGTGGCCGCCGCGACCGAGGCCCGCACGCGGTCGCGATCCTCCGGGTGGATCAGGCCCAGGGCGGTCTCGTAATCGAGTCGCTCATCGTCCACGCCGAAGATGGCGCGGAGTCGTTCGTCGGTGGTGAGTTCGCTCGTCGCCAGGTCGATATGCCAGGAGCCGAGGCCCGCGGCGTCCAGGGCCAGGCGCTGGCCTTCGGCCAGGCGGGCGATCTCCCGCTGGGCCCGGATCCGCTCGGTGGCGTTGCGGAAGTAGACAGTGATCCCCCCCCTGGCGGCCGGGAAGCCATGCGTCTCGTACCAGCGGCCGTGATCGGGGTAGTAGGCGGTGACCGAGCCGGTGACCCGGTCCCGAGCCACCTTGCGGTACATCGCCTCGAACTCGCTGCCGTCCAGCCCCGGGAACTCGTCCCAGATCACCTTGCCGATCAGGTCGCCGGGGGACCGGGCGAGCATCTCCTCGGCCCGATGGTTGACGTAGGCGAAGCGCCAGTCGCCCTCCACGGCGAAGAAGGCGTCGGTGATGCTCTCCAGGATGTCGCGGCTCCGCGCCTCGCTCTCGCGGAGCCGATCCTCGGCACCCCTGCGATCGGTGATGTCCACGCACGCGCCGGTCATGTAGGCGGGGCGTCCATCCGGGCCGCGGAACGTCTTGCCGCGGTCGTCGAGCCAACGCACGCTGCCGTCGCGCCAGACCACCCGGAACTCCATCGAGAAATCGTCCCCGTCGTCGCGGCAGCGCGCGCATCGCTCCAGGACCGCAACACGGTCCTCGGGGTGGACCAGGGAGACGAACTGGTCGAGCGACCGCACGGCCTCGCCCGGCGCGAGCCCGAAGAGCCGATCGAGCTGCTCGTCCCAGTCGAGCGCGTTGGTCGTGATGTCCCAGCGGAAGGTCCCGGTCCCCGAGGCCGCAAGCGCCGCCTCGAGCCGCTCGCGGTTCTCGCGGAGCTCGGACTCCGCGCGCTTCTGGTCGTCGATGTCGGTCGTCGTGCCGAAGATCCGCCGCGGCGAGCCGTCGGCCTCGCGGATCAGGAGGCCCCGCGCCTTGAACCATCGGTATGCCCCGTCCCGCCGGCGGAGGCGGTATTCGAGGTCGTACTCGGCCTCGCCGGCGATGAATCGATCCCAGAGGGCCCGGGCGAACGGGCGGTCGTCGGGGTGCAGCGCCTCGACCCAGCCGTACTCGTGGTGCTCCACCTCGGGCACGCCGGTGTACTCGACCCAGCGTCGGTTGAGGAAATCGCACCGGCCGTCGGGCAGGCAAGTCCAGACGAGCTGAGGGAGGTGGTCGGCCAGATCACGGAGATGGTGCCGGCCCAGGGCGGCCTCGATCAGCAAGCCGAGATCCGGGTCCGAAACGGCCGCGCTGCCGTGATGAGTATGCTTCATGGCGACCTTGAGGGACGACGCCGCGACATGGCTCGCGGGACGGCGCGAACAGCGGGCTCTCCGGACACGGCAGACCTTTCCAGTCTATCCTCTCGCGTACGTTTCGGCCACCGCAGCGGGCGGCCTCCCGCGCTGCATGAGTGATGGCCTCGGCGTCAGGCCTGGCCCCGGACGCTCGCGCGGATGACCCGGGGGTGCTTGCGCAGGTCGAAGACCGTCGGCGCGAGCTGGTACTCGGGGTGGGCCTCGATCAGGGCCCGCACGGACTGCTCCTGGGTGGTGCCGATCTCCAGGATCAGGTGGCCGCCGGGCCTGAGCAGCGGGACGGCCTGGTCGATGATCCGCGACACGACCCTCAGTCCGTCGGGCCCGCCGTCGAGCGCGAGGTGCGGCTCGTGGTCGCGGACCCCGTGCTCGAGCGTCGCGACGTCGCCGGTCGGGATGTACGGCGGGTTGGAGAGGATCGCATCGAAGGGGGCCTCGGAGGCGACGGGGAGCAGGGCGTCGCCCTGCCGGAAGTCGATGCGACTTCCGACGCCGTGCTTACGGGCATTGCTCTGTGCGATCGTCAGGGCGTCGGCAGAGGCGTCGATGGCGATGAACTCGGCCGTGGGGTGCTGGTGCGTGCAGGCGATCGCCACGCAGCCCGAGCCGGTCCCCACGTCCACGGCCCTGGGGCGCTCGAGCCGCTTGCACCATTCCAGGAACTCGACCACGAGGAACTCGGTCTCGGGCCTGGGGATCAGCACGGCGGGCGAGACGTCCAGGGCCAGCGAGTAGAACTCCTTGCGGCCCACGAGGTAGGCCACCGGCGCGCCCTCGGCCCGGCGGCGGACCAGCTCCCGGAAGGCGGAACGGGCCTGCTCGCCGATCTCCTCGTCGTGGTGGGTGTAGAGCTCCACCCGCTCCCAGTCCAGGACGTGGGCGAGCATGACCTCGGCGTCCAGCCTGGGGGACTCGGAGCCCCTCCGCTGGAGGAAGTCCCTGGTCCAGGTCAGGAGCCTGCGGATCGTCCAGGGCTCCTCGATGCGGCCTTCGTCGCTGGGCACGGCATGCTCCCGGCACTCGAGACGCGGGGGATTCGGGACCTGGGACCGCGGGCCGGGCCGGCTCAGGCCTCGCCGAGTTGTTCCTTGCGGTCCTGTTCGATGAGTGCGCCCGTCAGCGGCTGCAGGTCGCCCTGGATCACCTGGTCGAGGTTGTAGAGCGTCAGCCCGATCCGGTGGTCGGTGACCCGATTCTGCGGGAAGTTGTAGGTCCGGATCCGCTGGGATCGGTCGCCGGAGCCGATCAGGGATCTACGAGCCTGGTCGCGCTCGGAGCGGGTCCGCTCCTGGATCTGATCGTAGAGCCGGCTGCGGAGGATCCGCATGGCCTTGGCCTTGTTCTTGTGCTGGCTGCGCTCGTCGCGGCAGTTGACCACCAGGCCGGAGGGGAGGTGGGTGATCCGCACGCCGCTCTCGGTCTTGTTCTGGTGCTGGCCGCCGGGCCCGCCGGAGCGCATGACGTCGATCTGGAGGTCCTCCGTGCGGATGTCGATCTCGACCTCCTCCGGCTCGGGAAGCACCGCCACCGTGGCCGCCGAGGTGTGGATGCGGCCCTGGGCCTCGGTCTGGGGTACCCGCTGGACGCGGTGGCCGCCGCTCTCGAACTGGAGGTTCCGGAAGGCCCCCTCGCCGCCGACGCTGAAGGAGACCTCTCGGAAGCCGCCGAGCTCGGTCGGCTCCATGTCCAGGACCTCGAACTTCCAGCCCTTGCCCTCGGAGAACCGGCGATACATCTCGTAGAGGTCGCGGGCGAACAGGGCCGCCTCGTCGCCACCGGTCCCGGCCCGGATCTCCATGATCAACGCCGCGTGGTCCGCGCCGGCCTGGCGGTCGTAGAGCAGGTCGCGGAGCGTCTCGCCCACCTGAGCCTGCCGCTGGCGGAGCACGCTCAGCTCGCTCTCGGCGTAGGACCGCATCTCCGGGTCGGTCTCGCCGGCGCAGAGGGATTCCGCCTCGGCGATCTGGCGGCCGAGGTCCAGGTAGCGTCCGTACGGGACGGCCAGCTTCGCCAGCGAGCCGCGCTCCCGGGCCAGCGCCGTGACCTTCGCCGGATCGATCGTGATCGCCGGGTCGAGCAGCGCCCGCTCGATCTCGAGGAATCGCTGGTAGTCGGACTGGAGCTTCTCAAACACGCTGGATCAGGGCCCGTGGCCGATGGGGTCGCGCCGGAATGAATCACCGCGGGGGAGGGCGCCGGAAGGACCACGGCGAGTACGCAAACGAGGAACGGCCCGACGGGGGGCGACGCGCTGAGCGACGCCCCCCGTCGGGCCGTCAAACACCGGTCCCGGCCGCTAGGCCTTGGCCGGCTCGGCCTTGTCCTTCTTGCCCTTGCCGTAGGTGCCCTGGAACTTCTTGTTGAACTTATCGACCCGGCCCGCGGCGTCGACGAACTTGACCGAGCCCGTGAAGAACGGGTGGCACTTGGAGCAGACTTCCACGTTGATCTTCGCCTTGGTGCTTCGGGTCTTGAAGCTATTCCCGCAACCGCAGGTCACGGTGCTTTCCACATACTTGGGATGAATGCCGTCTTTCATTGCCGTCCAGGTCCAGGAAAGGGGAAACCGCGAGGCCGCCGCCTCGGGATCAGGGGCCTTGGGGCGTACCGTGTCTCGAGCGCAGGCAAAACAACATTCTACCACAAGCCCGCGCGGATTCCCAGGGTCATTTGGAGGCCGGCGCGGCGGCCGCGAGCCTCGCCGCGACGTCTTTCTCGACTTCCTCGTAGGTGAACTGGTGATCGGGGTCGTCCATGGTGAAGCGCTTGAGCTCTCGGCCATCGGGCCCGAACAGGAATACGGCGGGGATGGTATTGATGTTCAGCCTGTCGTAGCCGTCGCCGTAGTTTTCATCGAGCAGGACGTTGGTGAAGGCCGCCTGCTTCTCCTGGAGGAACTTCTCGGCGGCGGCGACGGCCTTGGTGTCGGTGGGATCGTCGAGCGTTAGCGAGATCACCCCGAGGCCCTTGTCGGCGAACTTCCGGTGCATCTCGACCAGGTGAGGGAAGTTCTCCTTGCAGGGCCCGCAGGTCGTGGCCCAGACGTCCACGAGCGTGAATTTCACCTTCTTGTCCGCGAGCCGTTCCTTGAATCTCGACCACTTCATCGGCTGGAGCTTGACGCCGCCGCTCGCGGCGTCCTGGGCGGGGGCCGACGCGATCATGGACACGCCGAGGACCCCTGCGGCGAGGGAGGTGAAAAAGATCCGGCGGGGGAAGGGGAGCGTCATGTTCGGGGGACCTCGGGCCTGCCGCGACAGGCCGCGTTAGAGCCATCGGAAATCACGAGCCGCGATTGCGAAAGGAGAGCCGCCAGGTCATCTCCCGGCGGCTCTCCTCATTCGATGCCGAGTTAGCGTGGATCATCCTCGGTGGATGACCGCGGGGCCACGCTCAGTTGTTCTTGTACTTGACGCCGCAGCCCTGGGGGCGGGTCTCCTCGACCGGCGGGGTCTTGCCGGCCAGCAGGGCGTCGACCGCGTCGCGGAGGTAGTGCTTGGTGGCCTTCGCCTCGTTCATGACGTTGTCGTCCATCGAGCCGATGTAGCGGATCTTCCGCTCTTTATCGAGCACGAAGAAGTGCGGGGTGTTGGTCGCGCCGTAGGCACGGCCGATCGCCTGGCTCTCGTCGTAGCCGTAGACGTAGTTGATCTTCTTCTCCTTCATGTGCTCCTTGATGCCGGGGAGACGATCCTGGTCGACGTCGTTGACGCTCACGGCCACGAGCTTGACGGGCTTGTCCTTGTAGTCGCTCGCGAAGTCGATGATCCGATCGTCGGCGGCCTGCACGGCGGGGCAATGATTGCCGAGGAAGACGAGGACGACGACGTCTTCCTTGAGGTCGGAAAGGGTCAGGCTGGTCTCCTCGCCGTTGGGGGCGTAGGCCGGGATCCCGGCGAAGGTCGGGGCCTGATCACCGATCTTGACCTTCTTGTTGTAACCTTCCGCGAGGGCCGGGATGGCCAGCGCGACAACCGCCATGCTGAGCAGAAACTTCCGCATCGATGCTGTCTCCTGTCAGTGTCGAGAAACCACGCGAGCGTGCCGGAGACGATCCGGTCCGCTCTCCGTCATCACCGAGTGAGCGTACCGCCCAGACATTCCGGGGCGAATCCCTGACGACCCTGGCCGGCCGCGGCGCAGTGCCTTGAAAGTAGGCGTCAAGACGGAGCAAGATGGCCAGTAGAGACCCGGGGATCCTCGGATTCGCGCAGGTCGTCAAAACCCCGAGAAATCGATCTTCGATCGGGTCGATTATAGGTGGCCTCGGGAGAGTGTCAACTCCCCGATCAGGGCGCAAATGGACCGCCCCTCGATTCGGAAGGTGATGTAATGCATGGATTTGGAACGGCGATCAGGAACGTCCCGCTGTCCAGATGACGGCGTTGCTGATCGCCTGGCGGATCGAGGGGTGGAACAGCACGGGGTAGGTCTCGGGGCCGGTCCGCAAGTAAGTCACGCGACCCTTGCCGATGGTCCAGGTCAGGCCGCTGCGGAGGGTCTCTCCCTTCTCCCAGGTGGACACGAAGACCACGGAGTCCGGCTGCGGGACGGCGAACGGCTCGGAGAACATGTCGGTCATGGGGATCGTGAAGGGGCTGATCCCCCGCGCGATGGGGTGGTCGGGTGCCTTGATGCTGACGAACTCCGGCCGACCGTCCTCGCGCCAGCTCCCCGGCTCGCAGGGCATGCTCATCAGCTGACGGAACGGCTTGCTTCCGCAGGAGGCGTAGAGCGCGACGAACCCGAGCCGGCCATCGCGGACGCGCTGGACCACCGCGGCGGCCCGGTCATCCGGGACGTCCTCGTGCCGCAGCCGGCCCCACCAGACGATCACGTCGGAGCCGTCGAGCACCGGCTCGGAGAGGCCCGCCTCCGGGTCGGTCAATCGGCCGCGGCTGACATGGACACCCGGCAGGCGCGAGAACTGGTCGGCCAGGGCCCCGTCGATGTCGTCCGGATAGATGGACCGTGGCGCCGTCGCCTCGCACCAGACCCGGACGCGGATCGGCCGGTCATGCCCGGGCTCTCGCTCCCCCCGAGCACCCGCGGCCTGCAGCAAGAAGGTCGCCGGGATCATACCGACGGTCGACCGCACGAACGATCGACGATCGACGTGCATGGGGATCTCCTGTGTCCCGGACTCTCGTTCGAACGAGGCTTGAGGCGGGTCGCTCGCGAGGAGGTTGGTTTGTCGACGCTTCGGGGGGCGAGGATTCGTGAGGCGGGAGGCTGGCAGAACAAATAGTACTTTACTTCAGCTTTCGCGACTTCGCAAGCATCGGGACGAGCCGCCCGCGGAATTCGGCGCTTGACCTCGGCGAGCAGCCCGCTCGGGCACGCACGCGCCCAGTAGCCGCGGTGCGGAAAGCAATGATATCCGGCGGGCCCTGATCCGGAGCAAGGGCGGCACCCTCTGGAGCACGCCGGCGTCGCCCATTTCGACGCCCTGACGATCCTTCGACCGGGGAAGGCGAGGCATATCGAGTCTTCCGGAGCCGGCCGTCTCTGGAGGGAACCGACGGGTTCGCCGTCTGAACCGGTCTTCATGAGAACCGAATCATGTTAATCTGTTGCTCTCGAGCAACAGTATGGACCCGGCTGTCAAGCGACGGATAGAGTGCGGCTTCGCGTGCTCCGCTGGCCTTAGCGACGCCCCGATCGAGACGGAGACGACCGCCATGAGACCCATTTTTCCCCGGTCCGCCACGGGTCCCCCTCGCGATCGAGCCGGAGCGGGGTCCGGAGTACCCGGGCACCTCCTGAGAGCCGGTCTTCTCGCGATCGTATTCACGGGTTTCTCTGGCTGGGCTCGGGAATGCCGGGCCGACGGGTTGCTCATCCAGGCGCCCAGCCTGACCGTCTCGGCCGGCGGCGTCGGCGCGTTCGACGTCGTGCTCGTGAACACGAATCCCTCGGGGGGCGAGGGCTTCGACGTCGCGGGGTTCCAGGTGGTGCTCTCGCTCTCCGGGCTGCCGGGCGTCGTGTTTACGGGGGCGTCGATCGAGACGGATCCGACGGCCGCACCCTATCTCTTCGTGAGCTCGGCGACGACCCTGCCGAACGGGCCGCCCCTGTCCGCCGACGCGTTCCCCAACACCCAGTTCTCGGCGCTCGACATCGAGTTCGCCGGACCGGGGTTCCGGACGGTAGGCCCCGGCGAGACCTTTGGCCTGGCTCACGTGAGCTTCTCCGTCGATCCCGGCGCGGCCGCGGGCGTCTATTCCCTCGTGATCTCGCCATCGACGGACAGCCTGCTCACCGACGTCACGGGGAATCTCGTCCCCTTCGAGGTCGTCAATGGCTCGATCATCGTGGTTGCGGAGATCCCCGAGCCCTGGTCGCTGACGCAGGGGGGCATCTCCCTCGCCATCTCGATCTGGCTGCTCCGCCGGCGGGGCTGGAGCCCCCGGCCTCGTCGCAGTTGATCCGGGATGGGTGACTCGCGGCCGGGCACGGCGCCGGAGGCGGCAGCGACGTATCTCGGGGAGGCCCGCCCGCGCGACGAAAAGGCACTTCGTCGCGCGGGGGTCCACGAGGAGGGGGTTATTTTCACCTCTGGTTGAACCGCACGTCCTGGATCATCTCGTCCTGCGAGTGCTCGACGAAGTGCCACGAGACCTCGGAGGCGACGACCTGGACCAGCTTGTTCTTGAACGCGGCGCGGCCGACGCCCGAGTCGACGGGGATCGGGCCTCGGATCGGGAATGTCGTCTCCTGGTAGTCGTCGTAGATCGGCCGCGATTCCTTGGGCTTCTCCTTGATCGGCTTCCCCTTGCTATTCTTGGGGAAGTCGAGCTCGAACGCCTGGATGTGCACCTTGGCCGTCCCCTGGAGGACGTTCAGGTCGCCGGGCGCCTGGAGCTGGAACTGCTCGATCTCCAGGAAGATCGCGACGTCGGCCTCGTGGTCGCGCGCGGCCTCGGTCGGGTCGGTCCACTTGGGGTGGGCCTCGACCCAACTCGCGACCTTGTCCGGCTCGACGACCGTGATCTTCTTGCCCTTCTTCCGGAGCTGGGCGACGAACTCGCGATTCAGGTCCCGTTCCAGCGACGGGAACTCGCCCTGGCTGCCCGCGGTGGCATGCGACAGGACGACGACCTTCTTGCCCTTCAAGGAGGGGCCGGGCGCGGGGATCGTCGGCTCGAACGGCTGGAGGAAGTAGAAGAACGGGCGGGGGTCGCAGCCGACCAGCGCGACCAGCCCCGCAGCCAGGACCATCGACGCGGCCAGCCGCCGCGTCCTTCCTTGAATTCGAGGGGGCATCTCTGACCCGCTCCTTCCGTGGTTCGGGTGGCCGCCCGGCTAGGCAGGGCCCCCGGCCGCGACGCCGCCGAGGCCGAGGGGGGCGGAAGCACCGAGCATCCTGAGGATCCAGAACACGACGCTCAACAACACGACGGCCAGGACCAGTCCCATCAGGGGCCGGTCGATCGACCGGAATCCGACGGGCCTGTCCAGCCACACGCAGAGGAGCAGCCAGGCCGCGACGAAGGGAATCAACAATCCGATCAGGCACCCCGCCGGGTTGGCTCGCCACGCCCGCATCGGGGAGCCCCGGGTCAGCCACGCCAGCGCGGTCGTCATCCCGCACGAAGGGCAGGGCCGCCCGGTCAGCGTCGCGAAGGTACACTCTCCCAGCCCGAGCTGGGTGTGCGTCCCGTAGCCGCGGGGGTCGGGCTCCAACCGCCGCGCCGTGAGCAGCAGGCCGATCAGGATGGCCGCCAGCACCAACGGGGGGCCCCACCGCGAAACATCCCGGGTCGGGACTCCCCTGGACGACGTACCCATCGTGGACTTCTGAAAGCGGAAAGGACCGGTGGATCAACCAACACCGATCACTCGGTCATCTGGATTTGAGACCGCAACGTACGACAAAGCTCACGAGGCGGCAATCCCAGTTTCGCATGCGGGCCCCGGGCGATTCGCGGCGCGGGGCCACCGGGATGTGCGATCACGAACGGATGAGTGACCCGCGAGCGGTCCAGGCTAGCGGTCCCGCCCCGCCGCTCCCGGGGACTCCCCGGGGCTCGCCGCGTCCGGCCCGCCGCCGATGTGCATCCGGTAGTGGTTCGCGAGCCCCACGTCACCCCTGGCCGCGAAGTGATCCGCCAGGATGCGGTTGGCCTCGGGGTTGGTGGGCTGCTGGCGCAGGACCATCTCGGCCCAGATCACTCCCTCCCCGGACCGTCCGTGGTCCATCATCCAGCGGGCGGCCTCGAGACGCAGTGCGACATCTCCGGGCGAGCGGACGAGCGCCTGCTGGATCTGGGCGAATCTCCGGTGCTCGTCGCGCAGCCGCTCGGATCGGGCGAGCTCGGCCGCGGCCTCGTCGGCGCGGCCCTGGCGCGACATCACCTGCGAGCGCTGGTACCTCAATTCCGGATCGAATGGGTCGGCCGCGACTGCGCGGTCCGCGAGCGAGCGGGCCTCCGCCAGCTGCCCCCGCCGCAGCGCGACGGCCGCCCGCTCCTTGAGCGCCAGGGTGTTCGCCGGCTCGACCTCCAGCGCCCGGTCGAACCAGGAGATGGCCTCCTGCTCCTCGCCCTGGGCAACGGCGAGGAGACCCAGGCCGATCAACCCGGCGAGTTCGCGCGGCTCTCGCGCCACGACGAGGCGATATTGCTCGGCGGCCTCGCGGAGGTTCCCGGCGGCCCGCTCGCTGTCCGCCAGCCCGACCAGCGCGGCGAGGCAGGACTCGTCGCGGCGCAGGGCCTCCCGGTAGCGACCGGCGATCTCGGCCGCCGGCCGGTTCAGCCGGCGATCGATCTCGGCTCTCCAGAGCAGCGGCCGAGGGTCGGCCGGCGACTCGCGGGCCCATCGCTCGAGGACCTCGATCGCCGGTCCGAGCTCGAACTCCTTCATGCGGATCTTGGACAGAGCCTCCGACACCTCGGGATCGACGCGGCGCCGACCGACGGACTGCCAGGCCGCCTCGAGCAGGGGGCGGGCCTCGTCCGAGCGGCCGAGCCGGGCCAGCAGGAGGCCCCTGAGCCGGCCGAGCTCGGCGGCGTCGAGGCCGAGGGCCCGCGCCCTCTCGATCGCGGGGCCGACCTTCTCCAGCTCGCCCAGGCGGAGGGCCGTCTCTGCCATCAGGGAGAAGGGCTCGGGGTCCCTGGGGTCCTGCTCGAGCCAGCGTTCCAGCAGCTCGCGGGCGAGCCGGTCGTCCGAGGCGGCGGCGGCCGCCCGTGCCCGGGACGCGACGGCCGGCTCGCTCGATGGCCAGCAGCCGCCGACCAGGGCCGTCGCGCCGAGCCCGACCGCCGCCAGCGCCGCCGCGAGGCCTGCGCGCCCCATGCTCCCCGGGATCGCCGCCCCTCGTCCCCGCACCGGATCCGGTCCCTCCCCGGGCCGCGAGCCCTTGCAGGGAACACGCCCTCGACCCGCACCCGCGGGCCGGGACTCTCAGCCTGCACCGAAGCTAACCGCTACGGACGGTCTTGGCAACGCGGACGGCGCGGCCCGACGCGGCCCGCGCCCGGGTCCGGCGACGCCATGATCCCGGGCGCGAAGGCCCGGATTTCGCCGTCGGAGACGCGGTTGGCAGTCGGTTGTCGGACGAGCGGGATCCGGCTCAGGCAGCTCTGAGGGACTCGCCCGCGCCCGCCCCGAAGAGGCCTCGAACGGGTGGCGGCTCGCGGGCGAGGGCGGGCCGGGAGGAGACGTGCTTGGGGACGGCGACTGAGCATGGTGCCTCGTCCTGCTCGCCGACCATCCAGGGTCGTCCGAGGCTCACAAGGCGATTCGTCGACTGTCCGAGATCTGCCGTGAGTAGAGATGGGTCCAGGACGCCGTGGACTGGGCCGCGCTCGCCCCGCTGCCGTGCTGTCCGCGCGCCGCTCAGAGCTGCTCGACCCAGGCCTCGGCCTCGCGCGTCGCCGCCTGCATCCGCCGCTCCACCTCGACGCGGCAGGCCTCGAGGGTCTCGCGGTCCGCGTCCGGCGGGACGGTTACGGCGGCCGGGGCCACGCAGGCCGCCTTGCAGAAGGGGCGGGGCACGCAGAACCGGTCCCAGCTCCTCGCCCGCCAGGGCTTCTTGAACGCCATCCCCGCGCCGACGACCGGCAATCCGGTGCGGCTGGCCAGGTACGTCAGCCCCTGGTGGACGTGCTGACGTGGCCCGCGCGGGCCGTCGGGCGTGACGCACAGGTTTCCGCGATCGATACGCAGGGTCATCTCGCGGAGCGCCCTGGCTCCGCCCCGCGTCGTCGAGCCCCGGACCACGCCAAATCCGAGCCGTCTGATCACCTGCGTGATCAGCTCGCCGTCGCGGTGGTCGCTGATCAGGATATGCATCTCCGGCCACGCCCAGTAATACGCCGGGAAGAGCATCACCTCGTGGAAGAACGCATAGATGTAACGCTGGCCGGCCCTGCGAGCGACCTCGGGATCGACCATCGGGTCTTCGTAGCGGAAGTGGTAATCGATGGTCCTGCCCAGGCTCCGGACCAGCCAGGAACCCGAGACGCCCACGGCCCGGACCAACAGCGGATGCTGGATCTTCATGCCGACCTCGATTGACCTTCCCTGGAATCGAACGGCGATCCGAACACGACGGCACGGTCGGAGCGTAGGCCAAAACGCCCGACGAGGCCAGACCAATCTGCCGTGCCGTCGGCGTCGAGGAGTCCATGCCCCCGAGCCCCGGGGACCGGGCGGCTCAGGTCCGCTCCCCTCGCCGGGCGAGGGCGTCCACGGCGGCGAAGGTCAGGATCACCACCCCGGTCACGAGGGTCCGGTATTCCTCGGGGAAGCCGCTCATCGTGATCTGGGTGCGGAGGGCCTGGAGCAGCAGGCAACCGGCCGCTGCGCCGAGGACGCTGCCGCGGCCGCCCTGGAGCGAGACCCCGCCGACGACGCACGCGGCGATCGAGTCGAGTTCGTAGCCCGTCGCGGTGTCGGGCTTGGAGACCCGCAGCCAGGAGAGCAGGAGGATGCTCCCCAGCCCGGCGGCCAGGCCGCTGATGGCGAAGGTCGCGACGCGCAGACGCTCCGTCCGGATGCCCGCGAGCCGGGCGGCCTGCTCGTTACCGCCCAGCGCGTAGATCCTCTGGCCAACGACCATCCGCCGGAGGACGAGCCACGAGGCGAGCGCCGCGGCGAGGAAGAGCACGCCCCGGTAGGGCACGAACGTTGAGCCGGCCTGGATGCCCGAGTCGATCGCCTGGAACACGCGGATGTTCGCGAGCGGCTGGCCCCCCAGCGCGATGAAGGTGGCCCCGCGGTAGATCAGGAGGGTGCTCAGCGTGGTCACGAATGGATTCGTCCGCACCACGGCGACCATGAATCCATTGATCGTCCCGAGCAGCCCGCCCAGGGCGAGCGCGGCCCCGCCCGCCAGCATCGGCCCCGCCCCGCGCGTCGCCAGGTGGGCGGTCGCCGCGGCCGAGAGCGCCAGGATCGCCCCCTGAGAGAGGTCGAACCCTCCGCCGATCAGCGCGAAGGCCTGGCCCAGCGCAAGCACCCCCACGATGCTCGCCTGCGTGAGGATGCTCGTGAGGGTGCTCGGCGTGAAGAACCGCTCCGTCCGGAGCATGAGCGCCAGCGCCACCACGAGCAGGGCGACCTGCGGAAGACGTCCGATCAGCAGGCGAGCGGGGGGGATCATTCCCGTATCTCCAGTTCCCGTCCCGGGGCGCGGCCGGATGGAAGGGGGACTTCGAACCACAGAGGGCACAGAGAACACAGAGGGAAGAAACAGAGAATCTCGATCAATCCATTAAAGAATCCATAACAATAAAGACAATATTTCACAATAAGTTATAATATTGATTTGTTCTCGTTCCTCTGTGTTCTCTGTGCCCTCTGTGGTTCATTTTCGAGCATTCTTCCCGGTCGTTCAGCCCTCCATCATCGCCGCAACCAGGGCATGCTCGTCCAGATCGGGCGGCTCCAGCCGGCGCACGACGCGGCCGGAGCGGAAGACCAGGCAGCGGTCGGCCAGCCGGATGACCTCCTGGGTGTCCGAGGAGATCAGAAGCACGCCGCGGCCCGACTCGGCCAGCTCCTCGATCCAGCGGTGGATGGCCTCGCGGGTCTTGACGTCGATGCCGCGGGTGGGCTCGTTGAGCACGAAGAGTTGCGGCGCCAGCGCGGCGGATCGGGCGAGCAGGACCTTCTGCTGATTCCCGCCCGAGAGCGTCAGCACCGGCTGCCGCAGGCTGGCCGCGGCCACCTGGAACCTCCGGCACCAGTCCTCGGCGAGGGCGCGCCTGGCTCGCTGCCGGATCCAGCCGCCCACGGCCAGGGCGGCCAGGCTCGCCAGGCTCACGTTCTCGGTGATGCCCTGGGTCGGGATCAGGCCCTGCCCGCGGCGATCGGGCGGCAGGAAGGCGATCCCTCGTGCCAGGGCGTCGCCGGGATGTCGCGGTCGGAACGGTCGGTCCTTCCAGCGGATCTGTCCCGCGGCCGGGCGCGAGGCGCCGAACAGGATCGTCCCGAGTTCCTCGTGGCCGGAGCCGGCCAGGCCGGAGATCGCCACGACCTCGCCGGGCCGGACATCCAGGTCCACCCCCCGGAGCGTCCGCCCCACGATCCCCGATGCGGCGAGCAGGGGAGGGCCCGACGCGCGACGTGCCGGGCCCTGGCGGATGTCCACCGCCTCGCCCACCATCGCGGCGACCAGGGCGCCCATCGAGAGTCCGTCCCTCGGCCAGGTCCCGACCTTGCGGCCGTCCCGCAGCACCGTGATCCGGTCGGCGATCTCGAAGACCTCCTCCAGGTGGTGCGAGACGTAGAGGATCGCCAGGCCGCGTTCCCTCAGACCGCGAATGATCCGGAAGAGCTGGTCGGTCTCGGCGCGAGAGAGGGCTGCGGTGGGCTCGTCGAGGATCAGGATCCGCACGTTTCGGCCCAAAGCCTTGGCGATCTCGACTTGCTGACGCTGGCCGATCGTGAGACTTGAGACCGGGGCCCTGGGGTCGAGGTCGAACCTCAGGTCGTCCAGCAGGCGTCGAGCCTGGCGGATCGCGGCGCGGCGGTCGAGCCAGGCGCCGCGGTGGGGCTCATGCCCGAGCGCAAGGTTCTCCGCGACGGTGAACGGCTCGACCAGGTGGAGCTCCTGGTAGATGATTCCGATGCCCTCGGCCAGGGCCGCGGCCGGGTCTCGCAGGCGGATCGCCGTGCCCGCGAGCTCGATCCGGCCGGCGTCGGGCGGGAACACGCCTCCCAGGATCTGGATCAGGGTGCTCTTGCCCGCCCCGTTCTCGCCGCAGAGGGCGTGGATCTCGCCTCCCAGGAGGCTGAGGTCCACCCCGTCGAGCGCCAGGCTGCCCTTGAAGCGTTTCGTGAGCCCGGTCAGCCGGACCGAGACGGGCGCATCGTTGGACATGGGTGCTCGGGGTCTCGACGACCCCTGCCTGGGGTCGAAATCGGGCGGCCGGTCGTGCCGGGGGCCGCCGATGGCCCCGGCCGACGCGGGCGTCGCGGTCCGTGGTTCGACGGCCCTCAGAGCGTGCGGGGGCGGCGCGGGGGCTTGATGGTCGGCACCTCGGGCTTGGTCCCCTTTCCGGAGGCAGGCTTGGCGGCCTTGGCGCCGATGCGGGTCCCCTTGGGCTTGAGCGGCTCGGGCTTGCGCTGGCTCCTCGTCCCCTTCGCTTCGAAGAGGCGCGGGACGACGTCGTCGAGGCTGTCGATTAGCCGGAAGGTCAGGTCGGCCTTCACTTCCGGCGGCAGTTCCACCAGGTCCTTCTCGTTGTGCCGGGGGATCAGCACGGTCCGGATCCCCGCCCGGCGGGCGGCCAGCACCTTCTCGCGCACGCCGCCGACCGGCAGCACCCGGCCGGTGAGCGTGACCTCCCCGGTCATCGCCAGCTCGGTGGCGATCGGCAGGTCGCGGAAGAGGCTGATCAGGGCCGCCGCGATGGCCACGCCGGCCGACGGGCCGTCCTTGGGCACGGCCCCCGCGGGGACGTGGATGTGGACGTCGGACTTGTAGAACTGGGAGGCGTCCAGGGACAGCGGCTTGGCGTGGCTGCGCAGGTAGCTCATCGCCGCCTGGGCGCTCTCCTTCATCGATTCGCCGAGCAGCCCGGTGAGGGTGAGCTGGCCCTTGCCCGGCATCCGGCTGGCCTCGATGAAGAGGATCTCCCCCCCGGAAGGCGTCCAGGCCAGCCCGGTGGCGACGCCCGGCATGCCGGTCCGATCGGCCAGCTCCCGGAAGTACCGTGGCGGGCCGAGCAGCTCGGGGAGCAGCCCCGGCCCGACGGTGACCACGCCCCGCTTGCCCTCGGCACGCTTCCTCGCGGCCTTGCGGCAGACGGCGGCGATCTCCCGCTCCAGGTTGCGCAGCCCCGCCTCGCGCGTGTAGTCGGAGATGATCCGCTTGAGCGCCAGCTCGGTGATCTCCAGGTTCCCGGCGACGAGGCCGTGCGCCTCGAGCTGCTTGGGGATGATGTACTTCTGGGCGATCAGGATCTTCTCCTCCTCGCTGTAGCCGGGGAGCTGGAGGACCTCCATCCGGTCCAGCAGCGGCGAGGGGATGGTCTCCAGGATGTTCGCCGTGGCGATGAACATCACCTTGGAGAGGTCGAAGTCGACGTCCAGGTAGTGGTCGCGGAAGGTCGAGTTCTGCTCCGGGTCGAGGACCTCCAGCAACGCGGCCGAGGGGTCGCCGCGGAAGTCGGCCCCGAGCTTGTCCACCTCGTCGAGCATGAACACCGGGTTCTGCGTGGCCGCCTTGCGGATGCCCTGGATGATCCGACCGGGCATCGCCGCGACGTAGGTGCGGCGGTGGCCCCGGATCTCGGCCTCGTCGTGGACGCCGCCGAGGCTGACCCGGATGAACTCCCGCCCCAGAGCCTTGGCGATGCTCTTGCCCAGCGACGTCTTGCCCGTGCCGGGGGGGCCGGCGAAGCAGAGGATCGGCCCCTTCATGTCCTTCTTCAGCTTGCGGACGGCCAGGTACTCGAGGATCCGCTCCTTGATCTTCTCGAGGTCGTAGTGGTCGTGGTCGAGGATCTTGCGGGCCCGCCTCAGGTCGAGGCGGTCGCGGCTGGACTTGTTCCAGGGGAGCACCGCCAGCCAGTCGAGGTAGGTCCGGACGATCGAGTACTCCGCCGAGCTCGGGTGCATCCCGGCCAGCCGCTCGAGCTCGCGCTCCGCCTCGTGGAGCACCTCCTTCGGCGGCTCGGCGGCCTTGATCCGCTCCCAGATCTCGGCCACCTCCGGGTTCTCCGGCTCGGCCTCGCCGAGCTCCTCCTGGATGGCCTTGATCTGCTGCCGCAGGAAGTGGTCGCGCTGGGCCTTGGAGAGCTCGGAGCCGACCTGCTCCTGGATCTTGGTGGAGAGCTCCAGCACGGCGAGCTGCCGCGCCAGGTACTGGCTCAGCCGCTCCAGCCGAAGGCGGACGTTGATCTCGCCCAGCAGGGCCTGCCGCTCCTCGATCGTGAACGGCAGGCTGGAGGCCAGCAGGTCCGCGAGCCGGCCCGGCTCGCGCGTGTTCATCGCCGCGACCTGGAGTTCCTCGGGGATCTGCTGGCTCTGGTCGATCATCCGCTGGAAGAGCCGGTTGATGTGGTGGACCAGGGCATCCACCTCGACCCCCTCTTCCAGCACCTCCTCCAGGGGCTCGACCTCGCCGATCAGGTACGGCTCGGTGTGGATCAGCCCGAGCAGCCGCGCCCGGCTCTGACCCTGGCAGACGATGCGGGTCGATCCGTCCGGGAACTTCAGCATCTTGAGCACGTTGCCGACGCAGACGATCGGATACAGGTCGTCCGCGGCCGGCTCGTCCTGCTCCGGGTGGAGCTGGCTCACCAGCCCGATCTGCCGTTCGCCGATCAGCACCTCATCGACCAGCCGGATCCCGCTCGGCCGGTTGATCACCAGCGGCACCACCGTCTGCGGGAACACCACGTCCGAGCGCAGCGGCAGCAGCGGGAGCAGGATCGCCTCGGCCTCGGGGCCCGGCACGCCGAGCTTCCCCGCGCCGACACCCCGTTCCTTCGCCGAGCTGGACCGAACGCCCTCGCGGACCCGGGTCCCGGTCCCTCGCCTTGGCCGACCCGTCGATGGTGCCTTCTTGCGTGGATGCATGATGTTTATTCGGTGTCTCTCCCCTTCGGAGTGCTCGATTGCTTGCAGCCGATCGTCCTTCTGGTTCGCCATCCGAAATTGTTGATGATCCGGGAAACAAAAGGAAGGGGAGAGTCGGGCGGACTTCATCTCCGGGCGCAAATCAAGTCGCTAATTGAATCTAGGTTGCGGTGGCTGGAAGTCAAAATGGCCCCGTCGCGGCCGGCGGGATTCGACATGCTCGGGAGCGGAGCCGCGGGGGTGACCCCGGGGCGGCGGACGGGGGCAGGCCTAGCGCCGCCACCAGTCGTCGTCGGAGGTGCTGAAGGAGGGAGCCTTCTGGAGCGACTGCAAGACCTGGTAGTTCATATAAGCCAGCATGCCGAACATCATCGGCCGGAAGTAGCGGTCGGAATCGGACGCGAGGAAATACACGGCCAGGAGCCCGGCGGTGACCAGCGAGACGACGTGGCTGTGCCGCAGCCCGCTCCGCGGGTTGGTTCGGGACATCACGACCTGGAAGATCTGCCCCCCGTCCAGGGGCCAGATCGGCAGCAGGTTGACCAGGCCCCACATCAGGTTGATCCACAGGAGATTCTCGTAGATCGTGACCGTGGTCTCGGAGCGGAGCTTCGTGACGCCGCTGAAGAGGGACTGATGATCGGCCGCGAATCCGAGCATGCTCCCCAGGAGCGCCAGGTGTTCGGCGAAACTCATCCCGAAGAACGCCGAGTAGAGCAGCATGACGACCACGCCCAGGAGGAACCCTGCGCCGGGGCCGGCGAGCAGGACCGCGATCCGCTGGGCGTCGGTCCGTTCCCCGGTGGAGTAGCAGAGCCCTCCCAGGCCGTAGAGCAAGATCGACGGCGAACCGTGGAACCGTCTGGCCATCAGGGCATGGCCGTACTCGTGAACCAGGATCGAGAGGAAGACGCAACCGATCCAGATGGCCACCGCGGGGAGGTTATGGTCCTGGAAGCCGAGGATCGCCGTGACCAGCCAGAAGATCGGATGGACACGGACCGGGACGTCCAGCAGGCGGAACCTCAGGTCGTAGGGCGTGGCCTCGGTGATCAGCATGAGACGACCCCGGGGGGAAAGGTCGGTCGATTCGGTCCGCTCCCTAACACGTTAGGTACGCACCCACCGCGAGACAAGCCCCGCACCGGCCGCGGTTGTCGCAATTGCGGAAGCCGTGATAGAGTCTTGAACATCCGCACGAACGAGATCGCGCCACGAATGAGAGGGCCCGAGGCCCCCGGACGGACCAGAACGCGATGAGATTCACGAAGATGCACGGCCTGGGCAATGACTACGTCTACGTGGAGACCTTCACCCAGCCGCCGCCGAAGGATCCCGTCGCCCTGGCCGTCGCGGTCAGCGACCGCCACTTCGGCGTCGGCTCCGACGGCCTGATCCTGATCATGCCCTCCGAGCGGGCCGACGCCCGGATGCGAATGTTCAACGCCGACGGCTCCGAGAGCGAGATGTGCGGCAACGGCGTGCGCTGCGTCGCCAAGTACCTGCACGACCACGGGCTGGCCAGGGGCGACCGGGTGACGGTCGAGACGGGGAGGGGAGTCCTCACGCTCGACCTCGAGATCGCCTCGGGCAAGGCGCAGCGGGTCCGGGTCGACATGGGCCCGCCGATCCTCGAGGCTGTCCGGATCCCGACGACCCTGCCGGGTGACCCGCCCGTGGACGTGCCGATCGTCGTGGACGGCGAGACGTACCAGGTGACGGCCGTCTCCATGGGCAATCCCCACGCCGTGATTTACGTGGAGGATGTCGCCCGATTCCCGCTCGAGGCGCGAGGTCCGAAGCTCGAGCATCATCCGGCCTTCCCGCGGCGCGTCAACGTGCACGTCGTGGAGATCCTCGATCGCGGCGAGGTCCGGATGCGCACCTGGGAACGCGGCTCGGGGATCACCCTCGCCTGCGGCACGGGCGCCTGCGCGGTCTGCGTGGCCGGCGTCCTGACCGGCCGCACCGATCGCCGCGTCCTGGCCCACCTGCCCGGCGGCGACCTGGAACTCGAATGGCCCTCCGCCGAGGCCCCTGTCTTCATGACCGGCCCGGCGACCGAGGTGTTCTCGGGGGAACTCGGAAACTCGATCGCCGTCTAATGCCGGGTGCCTCGGTTGATCGGGAGGACGGCGTCAAGTCCCGACACTCATTCTCCGGGAAGGCACGTCAACCTCCGACGCCCGCCAGTTCCTCGGGCGTGATGCCGATGTCGCGGGCGATCTTCCGCAAGAGAATCGGTGAAATGTCCCTTCCTTGATGAAAGGGAACGGTCGTGCCGCGTCCGTCCGGATGACGGAACTGTTTGTGGGAGCCTCGCTGCCGGACCTCAACGAATCCGAGGCCCTGGAGCCTCGACACAAGCTCGATCGGCTTGAGGACCGGGAGCCGCGGCATCTCAGGCCACCTGCACCGTCTGGATCCCGACGAACTGCGACTCGAACTCGGGCTCGCCGTCCTCGAGGAGCATCTCGATGACCTCAGTGAGGTTGCGGTTCAGCTCGTCCAGGGTTCCGCCCTGCGAGTGGGCACCGGGGAACCCGGGGACGTACCCGACGAAGAGGCCGGTCTCCGGGCAGCGCTCAATGACCGCCGTGTAGGATCGCATCTGTCCCCCCTTTCTTGCTACCGATCCTTGACTCCAGACCTCTGAAGGACCAATCGACAGGGCCCCATCTGCCTGCGACTCCCGGGATCATGAGACGCGCGCATAGAAATTTGAATTAGTAATGAAACGTTCCGTGCCAGCTTATCCTACTGCGAGTCGCTTGCAGCATGGCTATGATCTTCGTTCCAAAAGTTCAACTTACTCCTGTCTCACGAACTCGATCATAGCTCCAACCAGTCCGAAGAACGCAAGCGTGACGAGAAACGGCCTGACTTGGGCCTCCAGCGTCGGCTCTACTCCGGCGATTCCGGGATTCGCGGGCAAGAGAAAGCCGACCACGATGCCGAGTGTCAATCCCATGAACGTGAAGCTGGGTCTATAGGACGGGCCGGCCTTCGCTGACATCGGGGGCCCTGATCCTCGGGCATCTTCCGATACTTCGGTCCGTGAGGGAGCCAGGCCGACCAGGAGGAGTGTCCCCAACCCCATCGATATCACACCGAGGGCACGACTTGCCAGCATACTGAGGCCGAGAGAACCACCAAGGTCCGTTGATAGGAAGATTGCTGCAGCAGCGATCGATGCAAGTACGACCGACCACCAAAGCACCGTGAGTCGCAGAGGGCGCTGTTTCACCGGCGACTCCAGGAAAGCATCCTTACCAGGGGGCGTTGCGGACCGCACAGCGTACCCTAGGGAGAAGACTGTCCATGCGGGCGGAAGTCGCGCTAATACGCCGGCTGGAACTGATCCACGTTCGCCCTGGTGATCACCCGGAGCGGGGTGATCACCTCGGGGTCCAGGGCCTTGCCGCGGAGGTGGCTGACCATGGACTCAATCGCCTTCTTGCCCTGCTCCAGCGGGTCCTGGAGGATGGTCGCCTTGAGCCTCCCGGCGCGGATGGCGTCGAAGGCGCCGTGGCTGCCGTCGAAGCCGAGGACGATCACGTCCTTCCAGCCCTCGGACTGGACGACCTCGGCGGCGGGCAGGGCCATCTCGTCCGACTGGGCCACGACCGCGAAGATCTCGCCGGGGGAGAACCGCCGCACCAGGTCGGTCATCACACCCTTGGCCCTGTCTTCCTGGAACGCGGCGAAGCGGCGGTCGGCGATCACGATCTCGGGATGCTTCTGGAGGACCGCTTCGAGCCCCTTGGCCCGCTTGCGCTGGGGGCTGGAGCCCTCGGTCCCTTCCAGGTAGATGATCTTGCCGCCCCTGGGCCCGAGGGCCTCGACCAGGGCCTCTCCCTGGAGCACGCCCCCCTCGGCGTCGTCGGCGCCAACGTAGCTGAGCACCTTGCCGCCGTTGATCCGCCGGTTGAGCGCCAGGATCGGAACGTTCGCGCGGTTGGCCGCCTCCACGGCCGGCACCAGGGCGTCCTCGTCGCGGGGGCAGAGGATGATGGCCGTGCAGCCGAGGTTGATCAGCGTCTCGACCTGGCCGATCTGCTTGACGTCGTCGTCCTGCCCGTCGCGGACGTCGATCTCGACGCCCAGCTCCTTCGCCTTCTCCTCCAGCCCCTTCTTCTGGGCGAGGAAGAACGGGTGATTGAAGGTGGGCAGGACCGCCCCGATCTTCCCTCCCGACTTCGTCGGGGAACTGGTGCCCGTGCCCGAAGGCCCCTCCGCCTCGGAGCCGCAGCCTGCGGTCCCGGCCGCGAGGCCCGAGAGCAAGAGGAGGGAGAACACGCGGACCCTCGCCATCGATCGATCCTCCGCCGGGGACGCTGCCGGGTTGTCGCCAGGGATCCGGTTCATCGGGCTTCGCTTCCGCCCCGCGGGACCCACTTCACGAAGTAGAACGTCAGCGGCTCGGAGCCCGTGTTGTTGATGCCGTGGGCGACGTTCGGCGTCGAGTACATGACCGATCCCGGGCCGACCTTCGTGGTCTTGCCGTCGCAGACGATCTCGCCGTGGCCGCTCTCGACGATCAGGATCTCTTCGTCCTCGTGGGTATGCGGGACGTGGGGCGATTTGCCCGGGTCGATGATGAACCGGCCCGTCACGAAGCTGGAGCACCCCGGAGTGACCCCCTGGAAGTAGAGCCCGATCTGGCCGACCGGGTTGTCGCCGTCCTTGTAGACGCCCATCTTCAGCTCATCGAGGTTCCGCGTCTGGGACACCAGGGCGTCACGCCGCTCGCTCGCGAAGGCGGCCTCGCGCCAAGCCCACCCGGTCGCCAGGACCAGGACGAGCAGCATGGGGACGACCGTTGGCAGCGGGACACGGGTGGCGAGGCGTCGCATGGGAAGCGTCTCCGGAGGTTGGGGCTGACAGACCATCAACATCCTAGTCAGCCCTGAGGGCCGGGTGAAGTCCGTGAGGGCGCGATCTGGTAGACTGATCTCGCCCCGCTGAGACGCCCGCCACCCTCCGCATCCCGCAGCCCGGGAGCGAAACATGGATCGACAGCATATCGCTTCGACATCCTCCGTCACCGCGAGGCCTTCCTGGCGGCGGCTCGGATCGAGGGGCCTGATCGTCGCCTTCGTCGCCGCGATGGCCGCGCAGCTCTATTCCGACTTCCGGCGCCAGGCCCAGGTGGCCGAGGCCCTCGGGGTCGTCCGGAAGGCGGGGGGGATGTGTGCCCGCGGCGGCGACGAGGCCGACGGCCCGGTCCTCAGCATCGATCTCGACACGTTCCGGACCAACGACGCGCACCAGGTATATCGCCGGGGGCCCGTCACGGACGAGACCCTCGCCCGACTCGCACCCTTCAGGTCTCTCCGCGAGCTCACTCTCCGGGACGGCGAGATCACGGACGCGGGGCTGGCCCACCTGACCTTGCTGAAGGAACTTCGCTGGCTGGATCTTCGGCGCACCGCGATCACCGACGCCGGGCTCGCGCAGCTCGCACGTTGCACGAACCTGGACCGGCTCGATCTCCGCGGGACGAAGGTTACGCGCGAGGGCGTGGAGACGCTCCGACGGGCCCTGAGGGGAGCCGAGATCCGCTCCGACTTCCCGAGGTGAAGCGAGGTCTGGAGGTCCCGGGCGCGGGCCGCCATCGGGCGACACGGTCCACGCCCGGCGGGCTCAGTCGACGGCCTGCGCCGCGATCATCTCGATCTCGGGGCGGGCGGTCGATTCGTCCGGGGACGGTGCACGGGCCTCGCGGGCGTTCCCGGCCTTGCTCGGGAGCCAGGCCGTGCAGGCCAGGGTGACCCCTCCGAGTGCCAGCATCTGGAGGAAGACGTCTCGCAGCGAGGAACCCAGGCCTTCCTGGACGAGGACCAGGTCGGCCGGGCGAAGCAGGGAGTGCGTCTCGGGCCGGAGCGCGGCCGCGATGTCGATGCCCGTGGCGCCGGCCGTGTTGAGGAAATGCCCAAGCTCCCAGGCCAACGCCCCACCCAGGATGCCCACGCCAATGGCCCCGCCGATCGTCCGGAAGAAGAGGATCGAGCCGGTCGCCACGCCGCGCTGGCCCCAGTCCACGGCGTTCTGGACGGAGAGGATGAAGCTCAGTGACATCGGCCCCATGCCCATCCCCACAACGACCAGCCCGAGCGTGAATGCGGTCCGGGTCCATTCGGGATACATTGCTCCCGCGTAGAGCCCGCACAGGCCAACGATCGAGAACCCGGCCCCGATCATGGCCGCCAGGCGGAATCCCCAGCGGACCGCCGCCCGGGCGGCAAATGCCACGCTCACGGCCCAGGCCAGGAAGAGCGGTGTCAGGGCCTGGCCCGCCTCGCGGGCGTCGCCGCCCCGCACGCCTTGCATGAACAGCGGGACGTACGTCTCGATCCCGACGAGGATCGCCCCCATCATGAAGTTGCCCAGGATGGAAGCACTGATGGTCGGGCGGATGACCAGGTCCATCGGGAGGATCGGATCCTCCGCTCGAAGCTCGCGAAAGACGAACCCCACCAGCATGACGGCCGCGAGCAGACCCAGGAGCAGGGCCGGCTGGATCCCCAGCCTCGACCCGTCGAGGACGACGAGCAGCAGAGCGGAGAGCCCGGCCGTCAACAGCCCCGCGCCGGCCCAGTCGATCGGCGCGACCTCGCGGTGTTCCAGGCTCTCGTGGAGATACCAGACAAGCAACGCGATCGCCACGAGGGCAAACGGGAGGCTGACGAAGAAGACCCAGCGCCAGCCGAGGTTTACCGTCAGCCAGCCGCCGAGCAGCGGGCCGCCGATGCTCGAACACCCCCAGACCATGCTGAAGAGGCCCTGGATCCTGGCCCGCTCCTCCAGGCTGAACAGATCGCCCAGCAGCGTCAGGACGATCGGGCCGACGGCCCCCGCGCCCAGGCCCTGGATCGTCCGCATGGCGATCAACTGCCCCATGCTCCCGGCGGTGCCGGAGAGCATCGAGCCGACGGTGAACAGGAAGAGGCCGAAGAGCAGGATCCGCTTCCGCCCGTAGAGGTCGGCGAGCTTGCCGTAAATCGGCGTGCTCACAGTCGATGCGAGCAAGTAGGCGGAGACGACCCAGGGGTAAATCTCGAACCCCTTGAGCTGGGCGATGATCGTGGGCATGGCGGGCGAGACGACCAGTTGCTCCATCGCCGTGACCATCATCGCGACCAGCAACGCGGCGGTGACCTTCTTCCGGCCGGGGATCAACATCCCGGCCGGACGTTTGCCATCCTGGCTGGCTTCCCCATTTCCACTCGAACCCGCCATCTCCGCAATCTCTCCTCTCTCGGGCGTGTCTCCTCCGGCGAACTTGCCATTCTACGGACCGTGGCAACACAGACACGCGTCCCTCGCGCCGGGCTCGCGCCTTGTAGAGGATCTGATCCGCTGGTACCACTGCATACGCGATCCGGCCTATCTCAGCCAGACCGGCTGGGTGAACGCGCCGTTGCCCGCGACGTCCCAGACCTCCAGACGGACCCACTTCCTGCCCTTGAGCTCGGCCCGGGTGTTCAGGACTCGCTCGCCGAACGGACTCGTGTCCGAGAGGTCGATCCGTTCACGGTATGTCTTGTTTCCGTCACCCGACACGATTTCGGCGAACCGCAGCGGAAACGTCCACCTGAGATGGGCACTGAGGACGGCGGATTCCCCGGGCGGACCGGAAGGAACTTCGCCCTTGTGCGCGGTGACCATGAACCGGGGGATCAGGACTTCACCGGTGCTCACGAAGAACCGCCCCGCCCGCAGCGCATCGAGGACGGGGCTCCAGCCCTCGCCATAACGCGGCACGCGATCAAGCCGGACGTAGTTGACATTCATGTGCCCGTAAAGCTCGTGCGTGTGATCGAGCTTGAAGACGTCGACCTCGCCCAGGACGAACTTGCGCTGACCCCAGTTCGCCATGTCGTCCATCAGGTCGAGCACCCGTCGGCCGAGGCGGTCGTCGGAGAGGTCCGCGGGCATGGCCTTCCACGCGGCGCCCAGCCAGCGGTCCGAGACGAAGTACGGCGCGTCCCGGTAGGCGTCCGGCGCCCAGCTCGACGCCTTGATCCGGGCGTGGGCCGTCCACGCCAGGCCGCCCTCCTGGTCCAGGAGTTGGTGCATCTCCAGCGCATTCCCCACGTGATAAACCGTGCCAATGCCAGGCCGCTCCTCGCGGAAGGGCTGGTCCGGGGCCTGCTTCATCGTCCAGTACACGGGCCTGGGGAAGAGGTAGAGCCAGTGTCCCGGATGTTGCCCCGGCCGGGACACGCCGAAGTGGACGTTCGCCTCCTCCCCGGGGATCAGGAGGAGCTGGTCGTCCGAGAGCCGCCGGCACTCGTCGAACATCGATTTCAGCTCTTCGATGCGAAGCGGGCCGGGGTCCTGAGGATGGCCGTCGCCGTGAAACTCGGCGAGGTGGACCATCTCGACGCCCATGTCCTTGAACATCCGCACGAAGTCGGGAGTCGGATCCGGCAGCCGCTTTGCCTTCCGTTCCAGGGCCGCGACGGCGATGGCCATGTGGAAGTGGCTGCTCAGCGTGCGGTATCCGGGCAGCTCGGGGAAGCGGTCATAATTCGTGTACCGCAGCGCTTCGCGGATCGCCTCGAGGCCGTCTCCGTGGGAGATCACGAGGAAGGCCCCGAGCCGCTGCTCCGTGCCGGGCGGGGCGTTGAACCAGGGGACGAAGCCGCCCCCGCCGCGCTCGGTCTGCCGGATCCCGAAGCCGAACCGGGAGTCCAGCCCGCGATGGTTCCGGCCGAACCAGACGGTCTTCTGGTTGTCGGTCAGGTCGCGCGGGAAAAAGTACTGGTGGGGCGGCGGAAAGCACGCGACCGAGCCGTTGCCCGAGCTCGCCGCGATCATCCGATGCCGGACCGCCAGCGGACGGTCCTCGTCAGGTTTCCCCGGTTCGGCCCGCTGGAAGTGCCCCTCGACATCAACCCAGGTGAAACGCGAGGCCGGGGCCTCGTCGCTCGCCAGGGCCAGGTCATAGAAGAACGCCCGGTGCGGCTCGTCGGTCTTGAGCACCGCCTCGAGATGGACCAGCCGCGAGCCGGCGTAGACGCTAATCTCCCAGCGGCCCCGGAACGGCCCGGCCGAGAGATCCCCGATGCGAACCGTGGCGCGGCCCTTGCCCTGCAGCACGTCTGCGTGCCGGGACTCCAGCCGCGACCGGTACGCCTGGTGGGGGCGGTTCGCCGGGGTATCGAAGAACTCGTTGAACTCACTCATGCCCGGCGGCCGGCCGACCGTGCCCCTCCGCGTCCCGACGACGACGAAGGCGGCCGGATCCACCCCCGTCAGCACGCCCCGAAACGGCTCGGCGTCACTCGTCCGGATCGCCATCGCCTGGAACAGCGGTGCATCGTCGCGCAGGTTGATCTCGACACGGCCCCGCTCATCCCCCTGACCAAGCGGCCACTCGAGCGTCACCTGCCGATCATTCCGCGTGACAGACACCGTCCCGGCGGCCTGGGCCAGCCGATTCGCCTGAGAGTTTCCCAGCATCAGAAGGCACACGGCCGCCAGGCCCATGGCGCGCGAGTTCATGACCACGACTCCCCCACGTGGCGAATCCTCTGACACATCAACGGCCCTCATTCTAAGGGGCCGTCGCCGTCCGCACCATGCGCGCGAGGAACCGGGCCTCGCTGTCGTGGAGGTGGGGCCAGAGCTGGAGAGTCCCCTGGGTCGTGGACTCCTCGACCGGGTGGGGGAACGGGTCCAGGCGGAATTCGGGATGGGCGGCGAGGAAGGCCTTGATCACCTCGATCGTCTCGGCGATCGTCGCGGTCGCCACCGTGTAGACGAGCGTGCCGCCGGGCCGGACGGCGGTGCAGGCCAGGTCCAGGAGCGAGCGCTGCTGGTCCGCCAGCCGCGGCAGGTCGTCCTTGGCAATGGTCCAGCGCGTCTCGGGGTGTCTCCGCCAGTGGCCGACCCCGGAGCAGGGGGCGTCCAGCAGCACGCCGTCGAAGGTGCCGGCCTTGCCCGGGAGGTGGCGGCCGTCCCATTGCTTCGCCGCGACGTTCCGGAACGGATGCCGCCGGAGCCGGACGGCCGTCTCGTGGCGTTGCCGCTCGTGACCGAGCGTCGTGACCACCGTGCCCTTGTTGCCCATCAGCGCGCCCAGATGGAGCGCGTGGAGGCCGCTCCCCCCCTGAACGTCCCACCAGCGCTCGCCGGGATCGGGGTCGCAGACGTTGCCGACGGCCTGCGAGGCCAGGTCCTGGATGACGAGGCGTCCGCTCCGGAACGAGGGGAGCTCGCTCAGGTCGGTCTCCGGCTCGAGCCGCGCGGCGGTCGTCAGCCGCCGATGCACCCAGGGTTTCAGCCCCGCCTCGCGGATCTCGTTCCAGATGTCCTTCTCGGAACCGCCCCGGACGCCGACCCAGAGCGGCCAGCGACTCTGGACGGTGTGCAGGAACGCCAGCCGGCGGGCCTTCGCGGGGACGTCTCCCGGGGGCAGCGGGAGCTGGTCGCGGAGCCAGGTCGGGAAGAGGAGCCAGGGGTCGGCGTTGACTGCACGGGCCCCGACATAGCGCTTGAGGGCCTCGGCGCGACCAGTCCAGTTCGGGGCGTCGCCCGCCGCCATCATCCCATCGCTCTGATGGCCGGCCCGCGCGGCCCAGATCCGGCAGACGCCTTCCGAATCCGACGAGTCCAGCAGCCAGGCGAGCGCCAGCTGGTCCTCGATGTGGACCTGCCGCAAGGGCTCGATCCAGCCCCACCAGCGGAACAGGGCGGACAACGCCCGGATTGCCAGCCGGCGGTCTCCGCGACGAATCTCGCGCTGCGCCTCGAGCGCCTCAGCCAGGGCCGGCTCCAGCCGCTTGTGCGAGTCGACGACCGCGCGCAGGACGCGCGGGGCGATCGAGGCGATCAGGCCCGCCGCCGAGGTCAGGGACTTGACCGGCGGGGCGTACTTCCGGGCGGCCGCGGGAGAGGCCTTGGGATCGCGGGCAGCGGCGCCCTTCGGGGCTCTCCGCCCCGCGTTGCCGCCGCGAGCGGCTTCCGGCCCCTGGACGTCACGCCTGCGACGCCCGGGGCCGGGCGGGCGACGAGGGGAATCGCCCCCCCTCGGGGACGGGAATCGGGGCGGTCTCTTGGCCATGCGGTGGATTCCTCGCGACCCTCGGTCGCCAAAGGGGCAGGGCGGGAGTTGCTCTCCCGCCGTCGCAGCATCATCGCGACCTACACCGGCGGTCCTGCTAAGGGGCGATCACCCGAGCCTCCGCGACGCGATCGCCCCGGGGAGCGACTCCCCTGGGGGGCCCGGGCCGACTCGGGCTCTATGATCGTTTGAGCGCAATTGCCCTCGCCCGGAACCTCCTGGGCCCGAATGATCCCGGCCGCAACGCCGGGCACGGCGGCCGGTCGCGGAACAGGGCAGCCCTGCCGGACCGAGTCAGGTCCCGGTGGCCGGCCTCTGTCAGGGCCTTGCGGACCTCGAAGTCGATCCCCGTCTCAGAGTGCTGGTGCAACGCGCGCCGGAGAATCCCGTCGCGCAGGTGCCGCGCGAGGTCGCCCGCCCGGCCTGTGAACGGAACTCGCCCCGTGGGCTCCCGGCAGGTCGCCGTGTCGTGAGGCATGGCGAGGATCATCCCCGAAGCCCTCGAGTTACTCATCTGGGCCGGCATCACGCCTGCGGGCGGATCGCTCACGTTTGACCGGCGTGCGTTTCGGCGGCTGCTTCGCAGCGCGAATCCCCCGGCCGGCCGGCGGAATCTCGACATGAAGCGCCGCGTACGTATAAAGATCGACTTCGGACGCCTCGTTTCCGAAATAGCCCCACGGACAGTACTCGCACGAGTGCAGATGCGCCGCCGCCGGGGGGCCCGAATCGTCTCCCGATTCCGATCGCATCGCCGCATCGTCGGACGTGGGTGGGGGCTCGATCCAGGTCACTCCAAAGCCTCCTTCTTGCTCGGAGCTGGCACGGATCGGCAACGCCTTTTCGAGGCGGGAAGAGTCCATCTGTGGGCCCATTTTCGCCTTTTCACTGCGTGTCGGAAAGCGATCGAGTTGCCAGGTCTCGTCGGCACAGTTCTCGAACATGTAGGGTTGGAACGTGACGTTCAGTCCGGCTTCAAGCGCCGTGGCCGCCACGAGGTGGTCGCGTCCCTTGAGCATGGGCGCGGTGTCCTGCGTGATCGGGCTCTGCGTTTGCTGGAAGCGCGCATCCTGATGATAGAGGTGGCAGCAGGGGTAGGCGAGCGTCCCGCCTTTCGGAAGAAATCGCTGATCCGCGAGAAGGGCGCGCCATGCTTCCTGGACGAGCGGGGCCAGTTCCTCGCGAGCGGCATCGCGCGAGGTCGCGACGCCCGCGCCGCGCCGGAGGAGGTAAGTCAGGGTCACGCGTGATCCGAACCAGATCTTGTCAATCTGATGATCCACGTCGCCGAAGAACGCTGCCCAGTGAAGTTGGTTCGGGTCTTTCTGGGCCCGGATGGCGTGGCCCCAATCGAACTTCTGCACGACGCCCCGGTGATTCAACACGAGTTTCCCGTTCCCGAATCGCGACGGCAAACACACCACGAGCGTTCCGAACACATCGCTGCCGCGTGGTGTGTCCTTGTGGGGAGCGAAGTGTCCGCCTTGGGTGTAGACGTTGACGGAGTCGAGTTCGGCGGAGATGGGATTCGGGTCGTGCGGGACGAGTTCACGCCGGATCTTCTTCAAGATGCCGGCCGCCTCGGGTTCGAAGTTCTCGACTCGGAACTGCCCCTTCTCGGCCTTGAGCTGCAGCGCGTCGCGCACTCGCCGATCGTACCGGGTGGTCTTCCCGTGGCCGAAAGGGGCCGGCCTGCAATGATCGAGCAACGGCCTCAATTCGTCCGTCGGGTCGAACTCGTTCTTCGAGCGGACCACGGCGCACCTGGTCTCGTCCTTGAAGATCAAGGTCACCGGCTCGTCCGGAACGAATGTTCCGGCACAGGAAAAGGGCGAGGTCACGCCGTGGATTGCGAGCCGCAGGTGCTCGAGCGTTGTTTGAGCAGACTTACTCATGTGCTCACCTCGGTTTGCCTCCTCACGACGTCTACCGCCCTGCTCGGCACCCAGGGGGCGTCAAGCCGCACTCGCCGACCGTCTCGCACTCCGCCGGATTCGCCGCGGCATGACCATGGTCGCCACTCATCCATTCATTGGCCTGGCGCCGCGTGCCGAGCGCTGCCTCTGGCGGTCCCGCAGGTGCCGCGCCATGAGGACCTCCTGGCCGGTGAACGGATCCAGCCCGGTGGAATCGGTGCAGGTCCCGAAGTCGGGTGGCGCAACAAACAAAGCGGTCCGAATCCATCTGGCCGGTCTGCTCACTCCGCTACCTCGGCTCCCACAGCTCAAAGCGGTTGCCTTCCGGGTCGGTGGCCCAGCCAAACCGTCCGTATTCGTGGGCCTCGACCTTGTCATCGACCTGGGCGCCGGCGGCTCGGAGCTGCGACAGCATCGCGTCCAGGTCCTTGACCCGGTAGTTGACCATGAACGTCGCCGGGCCGGGGCCGAAGTACTGTGTGTCGGCGGGGAAGGTGGACCAGACCGTCATCTCGCCCGTGCCTGACGAGATCAAGGCCCCGTAGGTCTGTCCCGGATCGACCGGGACTCCAAGGTGGTCACGATACCAGGCCGCCAGGGCCTTCGGGTCGCGGGCCTTCAGGAACACACCACCGATCCCCACCACTCGCTCCATGGCGACCTCCCTGGCTCGATCATGAAGGTACACGAGACACCGCGGGGAGTCGAGAATCTCCGGCGCGGTTTGACATCGTTCGGATCCCCACCTGCCTCCTGCCCGGTTGCCGGCGGAGAGGTCTTCGCATTGGGACAGCCGGAGATCCGGGGCCTCCGCCAACGCAGGGGGAGCGTGGCTAGGCCGGCGGGCCGGATCCCTTCCGCTTTCCCTGCTGCCGCTCCTGGGATTTCCTGCCCGGCCGGTAGCCCGTCGACTTCCGGGTGGGGACCTGGTGGACGTACTTGCCCTCGCCCAGCGACTCGTTCGCCTTCTCCATCCGCGCCCGCAGGGCGGCCTTCGGGGGCTGTGCCGGAATCAGGCAGTCGCAGCCGGACCCGATCAGGTCCTGGCGGCCGGCCTCCATCAGGGCCTTGCGGACCTCGAAGTAGTTCTCCGGCTTGAAGAACTGGAGCAGCGCCCGCTGGAGCTTGCGATCCCGCAGGTGCTTCGCCACGTGGACCTCCTGGCCGGTGAACGGATCCAGCCCGGTGTAATACATGCAGGTGGCGATGTCGAACGGGGCGGGGATGAAATCCTGCACCTGGTCGGGCCTGTAGCCGTTCCGCTTGAGGAAGACGGCCAGGTCGATCATCGCGTTCAGGTCGCTGCCGGGGTGCGAGGCGATGTAGTACGGCACCAGGAACTGCTTCTTGCCCGCCTTGGCACTCGCCTTCCGGAACGCCTCGGCGAAGCCCTGGTAGTCATTCGCGTCGGGCTTCTTCATCAGCTTCAGCACGCCCGGGTCGGTGTGCTCGGGGGCGACCTTCAGGTGGCCGCCGACGTGGTGCTTCGCGAGTTCCTCCATGTACTCGGGCGACATCTGCGCCAGGTCCATGCGGATCCCCGAGGCTACGAAGACTTTGTCGATGCCCGGCACCTGGCGGCTCTCGCGCATCAGCTCCACCAGGGGGCCGTGGTCCGTGCCCAGGAGCTTGCAGATCGTGGGATGCACGCACGAGAGCCGCTTGCACTTCGCCTCGACCTCCGGGCGGGTGCAGCGCATCTGGTACATGTTCGCGGTCGGGCCGCCGATGTCCGACACCACGCCGGAGAACTTCGGGTCCCTGCCCATCGCGCGGAGCTCGTTCAGGACCGACTCCTGCGACCGCGACTGGATGATCCGCCCCTGGTGGGCCGTGATCGAGCAGAAGGTGCAGCCGCCGAAGCAGCCGCGCATGATGGTCACCGAGTCCTTCACGACCTCGAACGCCGGGATCCGCTGACCCCGGTACATCGGGTGCGGCCGGCGGGTGTAGGGCAGGCCGTAGACCCGGTCCATGTCCTCCTGGCTGATCGGCAGGGCGGGGGGATTGCAGACGACGGCCTGGCGGTCGTGGTACTGCACCAGGGTCTTCGCGTTAAGGGGGTTCGTCTCCTGGTGGATGATCTTCGTCGCCTGGGCGAACTGCCGCTTGTCGGACTTCACGTCCTCGAAGCTCGGCAGGGTGAGGGCGTTCTCGGGCGGGGTCTCGCTGGCCCCCAGGGCGTAGGCAGTCCCGCGCATGTCGCGGAGGTCCTTGACCGACTGCCCGGCCGCGAGCCGGCGGGCGATCTCCACGATCTGCTGCTCGCCCATCCCGAAGACGACGAGGTCGGCCTTCGCGTCCAGGATGATCGACCGCTTGACCGTGTCGCTCCAGTAGTCGTAATGCGCGAGCCTGCGGAGCGAGGCCTCGACTCCGCCGGCGATCACCGGCACGCCGGGAAACGCCTCGCGGGCCCGCTGGCAGTAGGGGATCGTCGCCCGGTCGGGACGCAGGCCGATCTTGCCGCCCGGGCTGTACGCGTCGTCGTTGCGGACCTTCTTGCTGGCCGTGTAGTGGTTGATCATGCTGTCCATGTTCCCGGCGCTGATGCCGAAGAACAGGCGCGGCCGGCCGAACTGCCTCCAGGGCTCGACGCTCCGCCAGTCGGGCTGGCTGAGGATCGCCACGCGGAAGCCAGCCGCCTCGAGCACCCGCCCCAGGATCCCCATGGCGAAGGCCGGGTGATCGACGTAGGCGTCCCCGGTCACGAACACCACATCCACATGATCCCATCCCCGCGCGTCCATCTCCGCGCGCGAGGCCGGCAGGTGCGGCAGACTGAGCGGCACCACCGGCAAGACGGGGAGCTGCGTCGGCGCCGTGTTCGGCTCGACGGATCGCGAGGAGCAGGGAGGTGGGGCAACGATCTCGAGCGTCATGTCTCTTCGTCGGTGGGATGCAACTGCAATCAACGTCATGGCTTGAGCGACCCAGGTATTATGGCCTTGGGGTCAAGCAGCCGACCAGCCGACTCGAGTCGGGCAACTGAGACGCGGTCAGTCCGACGTCGTGAACCCCGGCCGCCAGGATGCCCCGATTTCGCGCCGGAGCATCTCCTCGCGTCGGTCGGGGGGCGTGAGGAGGACCTCGATCATCCTGTGCAGCCCTCGCAGGATCGATTCCGGCTCCTTCGCCGAGCCGAGCGTCGAGAGCTGGTTCTCCACCAGCGCCTCGGCTCGTTTCAGGTCAGCCAGGGCCCATGCGGCCAGCCACCATTCGCCCACCACGCCCGCCAGGTCGGCGGAACTGAGCCCGCTGCGGGCCTCGATCTGACCCAGGATCGTCGCCGCAGTCGCGGGATCGAGCAGGGCCACCAGGGGTGACGCGATCGTCTGACACTGATTCTGCATGGCCGGGTCGTTGAAGCCGTGCCGGCCGTCCGGCCGCGCCGCCATCACCCGAAGCATGACCCCTTCCATGTCCGGATAGCCGATCCGCCGGGCATTTAGACCGATTCGTGCGGCGGACGCCAGCCCGCCTCCGAAATACGTCCAGCTTCCGAACGCCTCCGGCTTGTCGAGCGGCAGGGCCAGGGCGCGGTCGATGAGGCCGACCGCCCGGACCTTGTCCTTCGAGGCGATCGCCACGGCCAGCCAGCCGAAGGCCTCGGCCTGGTACTTCTCGGGGCTGTAGCCCTTGATGCCTTCCACGATCCGGATCGCCCGGTCGGGCTGACTCGGCGCGACGGCGAAGGCGATCCCGGTCTTCAACGTCTGCTGGGCGCTGGTGTTCTCGTCCAGCGTCTCCACCAGCGACAGGGCCCGGTCAGGATCCGCCGCGCCGATGGCGTCGATGAGAAAGCCCGTGTAACGATCGCGATCCTGCCTCTTCTGGATCGGTTCGATCAGCGCGGCGGCTCGCTTCGGCTCGATAAGCGCGAGTGCCCTGGCCGCGATGCCCCGGCTGTAGGCGGCCCGCTCGTCGACCGGCAGTTTCTCGGCGAGCCCGGCGGCCTCCTCGACGAGCCTGCGGCCTGAATCAGCTCGACCCGCCGCGATGAGCACGGCCCCGGCCCGCGCACATGCCGCGGCCCGATCGGTCTCGTTGAAGCCCCTCGACTGCTTCACTGCTTCCTCGGCGAACAACGCGGACTTCTCGCGATCCGACTCGACGAAACGCTCGGCAAGCTCCTGGAGTGTGTACGAAAGGCGATTGTCGGGCTTCTCGGTCAGGAGCCGGATGGCCGCGGGGCCGGCGGTCGCGGCGAGTGTCTGCGCCCGCGCCCTCCGGACCTCGTCGTCGTAGCGATGGTCGTGCTGCGACGACCATTCCATGGCGAGTTCCGGATCAAGGGCCGCCATCTGCCTCGCGAGGAACCAACCCTCGTTCTTGCCGGCGTCCTTGCCGCTCTGCTCCCAGAGGCGTTCCAACGTTCGCTTCGCCAGCGCCTTCTCCTCCTCGAACGAGCTGCTCGGTCGCGGCTTCCAGGGCGCGGGGGATTCGCCTTCCTTGACCAACCGGATCGTCACGTCCTGCGGCTCGCCGTCCACCGCCATGCCGCCGAACCGGTAGCCCTCCTTTCGGACGAACAGGTACTTTCGCTGGGCGATTCTGAGTGCGTCGGCGAGGCGGCCGTAGCGGAAGCCGTCGCGGCGGGCGAACGCGAATCTGGAGCCGGCGAAGAGGCCCTCCAGGCGGAAGCGCCCGTCGGGGCCGGTTCGGGTGGAGACGGGTTTCGGGCCGTCGCCGCGGTTGAAGACCTCCGCGCCGGCGATCGGCTTGCCGTCCGAATCGACCACCTGGCCGGCCACGATCGCCGACGATTCGACGAGCCCGATGGTCCCCACGTCGCGGACCTCCCCCGCGCTCAGGGGCACCTCGGGCGTCTCGGCCTTGGCGTAGGGCTTGAAGTCGATCGCGACGTGGTAGCGGTCGCCCGGCCAGAGCGCGGCGGTCTGGAACCGGCCGTCTGGACCGGTCTTCACCTGGTCCAGGAGGCTTCCGAGGCCCATCCCCTTCATGGCCTTCTCGCTGACCAGCAGCCGGTTCCACCAGAGCGCGACCGGAGCTCCCTCCACGGGCTTTCCGCGCTGGTCCACGACCCGGCCCGTAAGCCGGGCCGCCGATTTCGGCGAAATCGTGACCGTGAGCTTGCCCGGCGGGTTGAGGTCGGACGGCCTGATGACGACCGCCCCGTCGGAGGTCGCGTCGGCCGAGCGGACCCGGACCGGGATCTTATCGGTCGGGTCGAGCTGCTCGAGCCGGAACGAGCCATCGGGACCGGCCTGCTGCGGCCGCTCGTTGCCCATGAAGTCGCCGAAGTCAGGTTTCGTCAGTCGGACCTCGGCTCCGGGGACCGGCTTCCCGTCGGCGTCGATGACGCGTCCCTCGATCGCGGTCGCCCGGCCGAGCTTGAAGTCCGGCCAGTCGCGACCGCCGGTCACTTCCAGCTTGGGGCAGTCCTCGCGGTAGACGCCCAGGTGGCTCTTCGGCGGGGTGGCCGGCTGGATGACCGTCAGGCCCGGCTCGACGGCAACACGAAACTTCCCGGCGGCATCCGTCTTCGCTCGTCGGCCGTACTGCAGGCTGTTCCCCTTGAGCTGATAGGCCGTGAGCTCGACCCCTTCGATTCCGCTCCCGCTGACCTGGTCGATCACGCGGCCGGTCACGAGCGGCAGCCGCTTGAGCGAGATCTCGATCGGCGTGAACGGTTTGTTCGGCTCGAGCACGACCGACTTGTTGAAGCTGCTCGAATAGGGGGCGTCGGCATCGAACTCGAGGTCAAGGAAGTACGCCCCGGGCGGCAACCCGGCCATCTGGAATCGGCCGTCCTTCCCGACCTGGGTCGATCGGTTCAGGGTGAATGTGAAGTCCAGATTCCCGACCTCGACGCCGGCCGCGGCCGGCATCCGCCGGAGGCCGAGCTTCACTCCCGACTGGAGCTCCTTGCCTCCTTCGGGCATCAGCCGGCCCGAGATCTTCCCCAGCCGCCGGTCGAGCACCAGCTTCGAGATTTTCGCGGGGTCCCAGTACACCTGGGGTCGTCCCACGCTCGGGTCGTCGACCAGGACCCGGACCTTCACGCCCTTCGGGATGCCCTTGAGCACGAGGCGGCCCCCGGCATCCGTCCGCGTCTCGAACGGCGCGGCGAGCGCGCGCGGCAGGACGACCTCGTCATACACCTGGTTCTCCCGGTCCGAGCGATCGAGGATATCCAGGATCACGGGCGCATTCCCGACCGGCTTGCCGTCCTGATCCGACAGTGAGGCGGCGACCTCGGCTCCTTCCACGAGCTCGATCGTCGCGTCCCGGGCCGACGGGTGTTCCTTCCAGAGCGTGCCGATCCAGCCGCAGCGACCATCCTCGGCCTTCGCGAACAGGCTGATGTAACGAAGGTCCAGGTCTTTCAGATTCCACGCGCCCGGGAGCAGGAAGCGGCCATCCGGGCCGGTCTTCGCCGAGTCGCTGACGGCGGGATCGGCCCAGTTCCGGCCGATTGCCGAGACGGTGACGCCGGCGACGGGCTTCCCCGCGGCATCGAGGACCCTGCCCGCCGGATCGGACGCCGCCGCGCGACTGGTCCCAACCAGGAGGATGATGGCCAGACGACTGATCGGCATCCGGAACAGGCGGCTCGGATCCGGGCACGAGGACATGGCGCGGCTCCCAGGAGAGATGGAGAATCCCGTGCCAGGGTAGCCGGACGAATTGCTTCGGACAAGGAAATCCGCACGATCTCGCGAATCGCCACCCTGCCAGTGCCGGGACCAGCCGATCAGAGCCGGAAGCGTCAGCGACGGCCGTGACCCGAATCGTGGCTCACCCGGCCGTCGCTCACGCTTCCGGCTCTGATCGCACAGCGCGAAGGAGCGTACTTCAGCGTTGGCGCGTGAACCACCGCCGGGCGAGCCGGGGCGACAGCCAGAGCGAGGCCATCTGGACGGCCAGTCGGGGATCCGCGGCGGCGGTCGCGGCAACCCCGGTCGGCGACAGGGTGACGGCCCGCCGCAGGCAGGTCCGCGCGAGATCCATCTGGCCGCTTTGCAGGGCTTCGTGAGACCGATTGAGCAAGGCCCGAGCCAGGTGCGAGGACGCGAAGCGGCGGGCGTCGGACTCCCGGCCCTGATCCTGACGCTCGATGTCGCTGATCCTGTCGATGAGCCGGCCGGCCTCCTCCAGATCCTCGATGCCCGTCTTGAAGCGGTGCGTCTCGCTGGCGGAGTGCCAGCGGACCTGCACGCCGGGCTCGCCCAGCTTCCAGCAGACGCCCCAGCGACTGGCCACGCGGTACCAGAAGTCCCAGTCGACGACGTAGCGATAAGCCGCGTCGAATCCGCCGACGTCCGCATGCGCGGCCTTGCTGGTCACAACCGCGGAGCATCTCAGGGGATTATGCCATCCCAGAAGATCGGTCAATTCCCCTGGCGGCAGGTCGTCGAAGTCGACGCCCTGGGGCGGCCGGGCTGAATAGCAAATCCCGCCGGGGTCGATCACCCTCGGAGACACCGGCCGCGACTGGTCGTCGATGACCTCGACCGGCCCGGCGATCAGGCCGGTCCGGGAGGCGTCGCCCAGGCGCTCGATCTGCCGCAGCACCCAGGCCAGGTGCCCCGGCTTCATCACGTCGTCCTGGTGGAAGATGCTGATCCAGGGCGTCCGGCAAAGCGCGACGCACTGGTTCCAGTTCCCGGCCAGGCCAAGTCGCTCGTCGTTCCGCACGACCTTCGCGCGCGGGCCGGCATGCTCGCGAACCAGCTCCAGCGTGCCGTCCTCGGAGCGGTCGTCGGAGACGAGCAGATCGAAATCCGCGTCCGACTGGGCGAGCACGGAATCGAGCGTCTCGGCCAGATGCGCCGCGCCGTTGCAGGTCGGGATCGCCACGGTCAGG
>JAXMBE010000035.1:0-85050 GCA_046349995.1 Isosphaeraceae bacterium
GAGGCTTTCAGTGAACTTTTCCCTGCAGAGTACCGGGGCCCAAGCCTCGGCGCCGGAACCAGCGACCCGGGACCTGCCGCCGCTTCAGCGCCCAAGCCACCGCAGGGTGTCGGCCGGTAAAGTCTTCATGGTCGGGCTGGCCTGCCTGATGGCCATCGGCGCCATCACCGTTCTGTCGGTCCCCGGATTGAGCAAGCCGATCCGGGGGTTCTTCAAGGCACCGGACCTCGACATCATCCCCTACGAGGTTCGTGCCGCGGCGCTGCCGATCACGGTGACCGACAAGGGGAGCCTGGAGAGCTCGAAGAACCAGGACGCCCTCTGCCAGGTGGAGGGCTCCACGACGATCATCTCGATCGTGCCGGAGGGGACGCGGGTCAAGAAGGGCGACCTGGTCTGCGAGCTGGACTCCGCGTCGCTGAAGGACCAACTCACCAACCAGAAGATCGCCACCCAGGGGGCCGAGGCGTCCTACCAGAACGCCAAGCTGACCCGCGAGGTCGCCGAGATCGCCGTGAAGGAGTACGAGGAGGGCATCTACCTCCAGGACAAGGCCACGGTGCTCGGCGAGATCAAGCTGGCCGAGTCGGACGTTCAGCGGGCGGCGGACCGCGTCGAGTGGGCCACCCGGATGTTCGACAAGGGCTACGTCTCAAAGGCCCAGAAGGTCTCCGAGGAATTGAGCTTCCAGAAGGCCAAGTTCACCCTGGAGCAGGCCCAGAGCAAGCTCAACGTGCTGGAGAACTACACTAAGGGCAAGACGGTCAAGGAACTCCGCAGTGAGGTCGAGAAGGCCCTGTCCGACGAGCTGGCCAAGAAGCAGACCTATCAGCTCGAGCGGGACAAGGAGGCGAAGCTCGAGAAGCAGATTTTCAACTGCAAGCTCTTCGCCCCTGGTGACGGGATCGTGGTCTACGCCAACGACCCGATGCGTTCCTTCGGCAGCAACCAGCCGCAGATCGAGGAAGGCGCGACCGTCCGCGAGCGGCAGAAGATCTTCAGCCTGCCGGACATCAGCCGGATGCAGGTCAACACCAAGGTGCACGAGTCGCAGATCGACAAGATCACCCCGGGCATGAAGGCCCGGATCCGGGTGGACGCGTTCGCGGACAGCGAGCTGGGCGGCACTGTACTGGAGGTGGCCCCCCTGCCCGACCCGACCAGCTTCTTCAGCTCGGACATCAAGGTCTACACCACCAAGGTGAAGATCGACGATCCCCTGCCGGGGTTGCGGCCGGGCATGAACGCCGAGGTGACGATCCTCGTCGACCGCAAGGAGAATATCCTGAGCGTGCCGGTCCAGGCGATCCTGGAGTACAAGGGCAAGGACCACGTCGCGGTGCGAACGCCCAACGGCTACGAGCAGCGCGAGGTCGAGCTGGGATCCACCAACGACAAGTTCGTGGAGATCACAAAGGGGGTCTCGCAGGGGATGGTCGTGGCGATGAACCCGATCTCCCTGCTCACCGAGGAGGAGAAGCGCGAGTTCTTCGGCGCCAGCGGCAAGGCGGCCGGCAAGAAGGACTGGGGCGGATTCTCCAAGGGCAAGGCGGCCGAAGGGGCCGCCCCCGGCGGCGAGGCGGGCAAGGCCGCGCCGGGCGCAGGCAAGGGTGACCTCGCCGTCGCGAAGGGCGGGGATCCGAAGGCCAAGGGCAAGGCCCAGGGCAAGGGGCGTACCAAGGGGGCCGGCGGCTTCGGGGCCCTCGGCGCGAAGTTCCGCAACATCGCGCCGGAGGACTTCCCCAAGCTCAAGAGCGGCACCGAGGAAGAGAAGGCGGCGATCTTCAAGAAGGCCGGCTTCACCGACGCGGAGATCGAGCAGATCAAGCAGTTCCGCCCGCCCGGCGGCGGCGGCCCCCCGGGTGGCGGCGGTGGCGGCGGCTTCGGCGGCGGCCCTCCGGGCGGGGGAGGGATGTAACGGTGGACTTCACCAGCCAGCATAGCAACGGCCAGCCGATCGTCCGGCTGGTCGACGTCCGCAAGACCTACGTGATGGGGCATCACAAGGAGGGGGGCGGCGGCCTGCTCGGCCGCCGCGGCCCGAGCACGACCGTGACGGTCCATGCACTCCGGGGCGCGTCGCTGGATATCCATCCCGGCGATTACCTCGCCATCATGGGTGCGTCAGGCTCGGGCAAGAGCACCATGCTCAACCTGCTGGGATGCCTCGACCGGCCGACCAGCGGGCAGTATCTCCTGGGCGGCCGCGACGTCTCCAGGCTCGACGACGACGAGCTGTCGGAGGTCCGTAGCCGGTACCTCGGCTTCATCTTCCAGTCGTACAACCTGATCGCACAGTACACGGTCCTCGAGAACATCCAGCTCCCCCTGACCTATCAGGGGAGCGGCGAGATCTCCCGCGAGGCCCATGAGCGCTCGGTCCAGATGGCCAAGCTCGTCGGCCTGGGCGACCGCATCGACCACCGCCCGACGCAGCTCTCGGGCGGCCAGCAGCAGCGCGTGGCGATCGCACGATCGCTGATCAACGACCCCTATATCATCCTGGCGGACGAGGCCACCGGCAACCTGGACACCGCGACCAGCCACGAGATCATGGCCATGCTCGGAAAGCTGAACGACGCGGGCAAGACCATCATCATGGTCACCCACGAGCCGGACATCGCCGAGCACGCCAAGCGGATCATCCGGATGCAGGACGGGCTGATCATCGAGGATCGGCCCAGCGCCCGGATGCTCGCCGGCGGGGACGAGCTCGTCCTCGCCCAGGAGGCGCAGAACGGATCGTGAGTGGCCCCGGGCCGCTGATCCGGCCCGGGAGCCCGGCAGGGCAAGACCGGTCCCATCCCGTTTGAGAGGAATCCGCTCCCATGGGTCGCATCTGGCGTGCGCTCACGCTCGGCATGAAGAGCCTGCTGTTGCACAAGCTCCGCTCCGGACTGACCGTCCTGGGCATCGTCTTCGGCGTGGCCTCGGTCATCGCCATGCTGGCGATCGCGGAGGGTTCCAGCCGCGAGGCACAGGAGCGGATCCGCGCCCTGGGCGCCACCAACATCATCATCCGCTCGGTGAAGCCCAGCGACGAGGCCCAGGCGACCGGCGGCCGGCCGTCGCGGATCCTCAACTACGGGCTGAAGTACGACGACTACAACCGGATCATGGAGACGGTGCCCACGATCAAGAAGGTGCTCCCGATCCGCGAGATCCGCAAGCAGATCCGCCGGCTCCAGTACTTCCTCGACGGCCGCGTCGTGGGCTCGACCCAGGACTACGCCGAGTTCAACATGCTCCAGATCGACCGGGGCCGCTTCCTCACCGCTGCCGACAACGAGAAGTACCAGAACTACTGCGTCCTGGCCTCGATGACGGCCAAGACCCTCTTCCCCTACGAGGACCCGATCGGCCAGTCGATCAAGCTGGGCTCGGACTACTACACCGTCGTGGGGGTCACCAAGGAGCGGCAGAGCTCCGCCGGAATCGGCAGCAGCCTGGCCGCCCAGGAGTTCAACAAGGACGTCTACATCCCCCTGAACACCTGCAAGGTCCGCTTCGGCGAGAAGATCATCAACAGCCGCTCGGGCTCGATGGAGGCCGAGGAGACCCAGCTCTCGCAGATCACCCTCCAGGTCGGCTCGATCGAGCAGGTGAAGCCCTCGGTCTCGATTATCAGGGCCGCCTACGAGCCGTGGCACCCGCGCAAGGACGTCGAGATGACCGTCCCCTACGACCTGCTGCTCGCCGCGCAGCAGACCGCGCGGCAGTTCAGCATCATCCTGGGCACGATCGCGGCGATCTCGCTCCTGGTCGGCGGCATCGGCATCATGAACATCATGCTGGCCACCGTGACCGAGCGGACCCGCGAGATCGGCATCCGCCGCGCCCTGGGGGCCAAGCGCAAGGACATCACCCAGCAGTTCCTGATCGAGACCGTCGTGCTCTCGGGCGTCGGGGGGATGCTGGGCGTTGGCCTGGGGGTCGCCATCCCGTCGATCATCGTTTACTTCATCCCCGACCAGAAGGCGTTCGTGACGGCGACCTCGGTCCTCCTCGCGTTCAGCATCTCGGTCGCCGTCGGGATCCTCTTCGGCCTCTACCCCGCGCGCCGGGCGGCACTGATGGATCCCATCGAGGCGCTTCGTCACGAGTAACGGCGTCGATCCTTCGTGGGCCCACGAACCCGGCCACGCACTCCCCGCGGGACCGCGGTCGCTCAGGCCCCGGCGGGCCTCCGCCGGCCGGGCCCCGCTTCTTCCGGGTTGGGCTTGCGTGGAGCCCCAGAGGACACTACGCTTGGGGGATCAATCGACGGGATCAGCGCGACCTCGGGAGGACCGATGTCGCGTTTTTTTCTATGATTCGCGTCCCATCGCCGTCTCAGGCCTTGGCGCGGCAACCTGGAGTTCTGAGGCTTCCTCACTTCCGATGCAGGCCACTCTCTGTCGGAAGAACGCCTGACGGCCCGATGATCATGGACCCCCGCTCCCCCGGCAGCGGATCGCATCGCCGGGGCCCGGGGTCCTTCTCGGCCCGTGACCCATGTTGGCTTCGGTCGGCTCGCGGCGAAGGGCTTCTGCCCGGACACGCGGGCCAGATGTCGTTCTTGAAGATGAAGTTGGGATCAGGAGCAGTCCGGGATGTCCAGTGATCGTATTCCCATGTCGAAGGAAGGCTATGAGAAGCTGAAGGCCCAACTCGACAACATGAAGCACGTGGACATGCCCCTGATCGCCGAGCAGATCGCTCAGGCACGGGGCTATGGCGACCTTTCCGAGAACGCCGAATTCGACGCGGCCGTCGAGGCGCAGGGGATGCTCCAGGCGAAGATCAACGACCTCCAGGACAAGCTCGGCCGGGCGTTTATCGTTGACAAGTCCACCATGCCCACCGACCGGGTCGTCTTCGGCTCCAAGGTCCGCGTGCTCGACCTCGACCTCAACGAGGAGGAAGACTTCACCCTGGTCGGCCCCGGCGACGAGGACTACGACCAGAACAAGATCCTGCTGACCAGCCCCATCGGCCAAGGCCTGGTCGGCAAGAAGGTCGGAGACGAGGTCGAGGTCCCCATCCCCCGCGGCAAGCTGAAGCTCAAGATCGTCGAGATCGGGGTCGACTGAACGGATCGGCCCGTGGACGCATACACGCGAGCGAGGCAGCAGCTTGACCGCTCGCCACCGGAGCGATCGGCACGCCCCGACTCGCTCGACCCTCACCGATCCGTGCCCGCGATCTGGATGCCGTGCTCGGCCCAGGAGTCGGGTAACGCTGCCGTCAATTCCAGGGGCGTCTGCCGGATCGGATGACGCACCCTCAGTCGGCGAGCGTGCAGGGCGATGCCCGGCCCAAAGGCCAGGCGAGCGCCGTAGTCGGCATCCCCCAGGATCGGCCATCCCCGGCAGGCGCTCTGGATCCGCAGTTGATGAGTCCGGCCGGTCTCCGGGAAGAGCCGCAACCAGACGCAACCGGCGGGCAGTCCCTGGGCGTCGCCCAGCGAGTACCGGGTCCAGGCGGGGCGGCTCCCCTTGGAGCGCGCCTCGACGGCACAGACGACGCCGTCCTTCCCCGGGCGGGTCAGCCAGTCCTCCCAGCGCCCCTGCGCCTCGGGGATTTCCACGCGGGCCTCGGCGATCGCCCAGTACTCCTTCTCTGCCTGCCGCCGCTCGAACTGCTGCGACAGCCGACGCGCGGACTTCTCCGTCTTGGCCCAGAGCAGTACGCCGGAGACCGGACGATCGAGCCGATGCACGATCCCGAGGTAGACCCCCGCGGGGTCGTCCGGCCGGAGGTGCTGACGCACTTCCTGCTCGAGCGTTTGCTCTCCCGGCGGTGCCCAGTCGCCCTGGACGAACTGGCCCGCTCGTTTGACGACGGCCAGGCAATGTTCGTCTTCGTACAGGATCCCTGCGCAGAGGCTCATGGTCGTTACGCTCAAACGTCGGCTCGCTCGGTGTGGGCCGGCCGGGTCAGCGAGTTCCCGACGGTACGCCGGAGGTCGGGGTCGCCTCGGGGTCCTTCTTCAGCATCTCGGACGCCGGGGGTGTGGCGTTCAAGATCGAGTTGGCGAGCGAGGGGGTCCCACGGGAGCCCGAGGTCCCGGGCGCCCCGTACCGATGGTCACTCGGCGCGCCCATGTTCGAGCTCCCCGGAGTCGGCGTCCCGATGACCAGGTCGTCCGAACCCCGTGGGGATCCCTGACCATCGGGCACCATCGCCCCGGGAGCGCGGTTGGGATAAAGCCCCGCCATGCCCTGCGAGCCGGCCTGATGCGGATCGGAGCTGAAGCCGACGGTGGGCGGGTTCCCCGTCGTCTGATAGGGCTTGCCCGGCGGGACTTCGCTGCGAGGCGTCCTGCATCCCGAGGAGCCGAGCACCAGGAGCGCGAAAAGGGCCGTCAGTCGCGCGAGACGCGCCGGGATATTGTGCCGGTCCATCGGCCTGACCTCCATGCGAAGGGCGAAGTGCGAGCAAGGACGATCTCGACGGCCCGGGCGGGAGAGGCGTGCCGGACGCCGTCGGGTGCGATCGCCCCGAGGCGCCCGGATCATACCGGTGATGCGGCTCTGGTCAAGGTCTTCCGGCGCGTTCGCCTCGTGCCATCAACCCTTGGCTGCCGCGAAGCGACGATTCACCTCGTCCCAGTTGATGGTGTTCCACCAGGCGGTGATGTAGTCGGGCCGCCGGTTCTGGTACTTCAGGTAGTAGGCGTGCTCCCAGACGTCCAGGCCCAGGATCGGCGTCGTGCCTTCCATGATCGGGCTGTCCTGGTTCGGGGTCGAGGTCACGGCGAGCTTGCCGTCCTTGCCGACGACCAGCCAGGCCCAGCCTGATCCGAACCGTGTGGTGGCGGCCTTCGCAAAGGCCTCCTTGAACGCGGCGAATCCGCCGAGTTCGGATGTGATCGCCGCGCCGATCGCTCCGGTCGGGTCGCCGCCGCCGCCGGGCTTCATGATCTGCCAGAACAGGCTGTGATTCGCATGGCCGCCGCCATTGTTCCGCACAGCCGTCCGGATCGCCTCGGGCAAGGCGTTCAGGTTGGCGATGAGGGCTTCGATCGTCTTACCCTGATGATCCGGGTGATCCTTGAGCGCGGCGTTCAGGTTGTTGACGTAGGCCGCATGGTGCTTCCCATGGTGGATCTCCATGGTCTTCGCATCGATATGCGGCTCCAGGGCTCCATGGTCGTACGGCAGCGGGGGCAAGGTGTACTCAGCCACGTCGTCGCTCCAGTTGTGAGAGAAACAGCCTTTCCGAGCCTCCTGGCCATCCGACACCCCTGCTGATGTGGGGAGCGCCGGACGGCCAGATGGCCTCGAAACACTCGGGACAGGCTACCACATCCTCGTCTCAGGCATCAAATCAGCGCAGTTCGACCCGGTCAGGCCAGCCGGTCCCGTGATCCGACCCGAATCGCGGCCCGGCTGTCCAAGCATCCAGGCCGGCAAGTCTGGGGCCGCTGAGTCATCCTCCGCGACTCCCTCCGCGCTCTTCAGCCTCTCGAACGAATGCAGCAAGCCCTCACCTGCGCCGTGCGGCGAAGAGGAAGCGCGGTCGTCTTCCCAGCGCCGCGATCGTCGCAGCGGAGATCGAGAGGCTGTAGCCCGGAACCCCCGCGCCGCCGGACGGGGACATCTTCACGTAGAGCACCGTCCCGGACCTGACCGAGGCCGTGTTCACCAGACTCACGCCTCGTGAGAGCAGCTTGCCCCGGGCCGAGTAGACCTGGATGACGGCACCGGACGCGGTGATTCGGAAGGATCCGGTTCTGCCCGCCTGGAAGGAGAAGAAATCAACGTCGGTGCCGTTCGTGAACGTGAGGCCCCCCAGCGAGGTCTGGGCGATCCGCCCCAGCCAGGCGGCCGACGCCCTCGTCCCGTTCAACTCGTAGCGGTCAGGCAGGATGGTCGTCGAGACCGGTACCGTCGTCGGAGGCGTCGTGTTGCCGCCGGGCGGAGGGGCGAAACCGCCGGGTGGCCCGGTCCGGCCCGGCAGGGCGAGCGTCAACACGTAGGCCCCCACGCTGAAGACGTCCTGTGTGGCGCCGGTGACGACAATCGAGTAACGCTTGCCGGGCACCACGCCGCTCGCGGAGACGGTCACGTCGTTGCTCCAGCTCGTCGGGGTGGCCGCCTCGCCGACGAGATTCCCCGCGTCGTCGAAGACGCTGAGCTTCGGGCTCAGCATGCTGACGCCGGAGGCCTGAGCGGTGATCGTCAAGATGCCCGCTGCATCGCTCGGAGCCTGGAAGGTGAAGTACTCGGAGCTGCCGATCCCGGGCAGCCCGAGGTTCGCGATCGTCGTGCTCGTGCCCGAACCCAGGGCGGCGGAGGCGTCGATCGGCGATCCGGCCAGCCCCTGGCCGTTGCGCTGGTATGCGTCGAGCGTGCGAGGGCCGTAGATCGCCTGGATCCCGGCGATATCGCCCTCGGTCAGGCCCTGCCGGATCCCACCGTAGTTGGGGGTCATTACGACGGAGGGGCTGGGTGGATGCTCCAGTCCCAGCGAGTGCCCCGTCTCGTGGAGGACCACGCTATACAGGTCGTAGGTCGAGCCGATGCGGAAGTCGAGGGCGGTGTTGATCTCGAGGTCGCCGGCCGCGGTGGAGCCGTTCGGAGGCGGGAAGAACGTCTGCGCCAGGGTCCTCTCGTTGTTCGGGAAGAGATAGCCGCCGATTCGGATGTCCCCGAACCGCGCGTCTCCCTGCGCATAGCCGAGAGTATTGAGATCATGCGAGCCGTCGGCGACGGGGACGATGTTGAGATTTGCGACCGATTGCCAGGTGGCCAGCGCCCGCGCGAGCTCGCGCCGCCAGGTTCCTGCGCCGAGCGTGGCATCGAAGCGAGCGTTCAGATTATTCGTGCCGTGGTCCCAGAAGACGCCATCCGGCGCGACGCTGTAGGTGATGCGAGACGGATTCTCCCAGCGGAGCCCGCTCAGCACGTAGTCATATCCGGGCGTCGCCAGAAGCCTCCGGTCCTCGAGCGGCTCAAGAGCCGGTTCGTGCCGATGGCTGGCCGTGAGTCTGTCCTCGCGGCTCGCACCCCGTCTCGCTCCTCGTCCATCCTCCCTGCGCCCCCAGAACAGACGCTCTCCGAGCGTCTGGAGCGCCAGCCAATGCATCGCAGACTCCGGCATGTCCCTGGTGGATCAGAGAGCGGGCGTGCACAACTCGTCTCGCCGGGTCGCGAAGGCCCTCGCCCGCGCCGAGTCGTGCACCTGCTGATTCCCGTCCCTGACAGCACCCCGGCACATGCCGGAGAAACCCTCGTCCTCTGCTCCCCAACCTGTTCTCCGGTCATCGCCCGTGAGGGCGGCACCCTGCCGCAACGAGCGACGACTCCATCAATGCAACAAATCGAATCGTACAAACGCTGGCCAGGCCTGTCTGGTTGCCGCGGAGCGGGCGCCCAGGGAGGGTCGCAGCCGGCCAACGATTGCCAACCGCACATGAAGGCCCAGCGATCGTACCACCGGCTATTAGAAAACTAGCTCCAGAAACGGCATTTTTTCTCAGGTCGTCCCGCCGATCGACCGACAACTCAGGCCATCGCCGGGCTTGCGGTTTCGATCATGCCGATGATGCCGGTCGTCCAGCTTGCTCCTGGTTCTTAGGTTGCTGTTCTGCGTGAGCAGGGCCGCCGGTCCAGAGATGTCAGGCTGGCTGGCTGAATCCCACCACCCGGCCTCCCGCAGTTCCTCGAGGGCGGCCACTCGCGGCCACTTTTCCCCGATCGCGGCCTGCGAGAATTCCCGTGGTCTCGCTCCTGCCCCTTCTTTTCAAAGGATTTGCGTCGCGCGCTTCATCCGCCTCGAGCCGTCCGGACCGCTCAGACTGGGAAGTCTCTCGAGAGGGGAATTCTGGTGCTGTCGAAGAGCCGTTGACGCTTTATCCTATAGAACGTTGCGTTCACTGAAGCGTTGACCGACCGACCCGCCTGCCGATAATGGTCTGGTACCACCTGCGACCTGTGCGCGGCCCGATGCGGCGGGGCGCGGAACGGGCGCCGGCCTGTACGCCGGGCGCTCGACGGCCGGATCGAGCCGAGTGGCGTGTCGCGCCTTCGAGCGAAGCTCGACGTCGCGGATGGCTGGCTCGAGCGGTTGTGTCCCGCCGAGGGTGCCGAAGGGCGGACCCGCACTCGTCGGATCGCCTCGAAATCTCTTCTACTCCCCGGGCATCAAGACCATGGCCAGTTCCACTTCATCGTCCGAACCCGTCGTCCTGGATCGTCCGAGGCCGCGGCGCCCGGTGCTCGGCTACCTCACGATGCTCACTGCGCTCCTCCTGGTCGGCGGGGGCGTCTGGGCGTGGGAGTCCGGCCATCTCGCCGCGCTGCTGGCGAGGGACACCTCGGTCTCGATTGACCTCGTCGAGGTGGAGCGGGGAGACGTCGTCGAGTTCATCGTGGAGAACGGCACCCTCGAGAGTGCCACGAACACGGTGGTTCGCTGCGAGGTCGAGGCGTTGATGGGCATGGTGGGCGGGACGGGCACCCAGGGCATGGCCGGCGGAGCCGGTGGCCGCGCGGGGGGCACAACGGCGGGGAGCGGCCAGGGGGGTACCGCTGGCGGCGCGCAGGGCGGAGCCGGTGGCGGGGCGGGTGGTTCGATGGCCTCGGCAGCGCCAGCCGCGACGGCCAAATCGAGGGCCAGCTGCAAGGTGAAGGCCGGGTCCTCGAAGGTCGCCAGCAAGGGCGCCGGCGGCGCCGGCTCGTCCGGCGGGGCGGCCGCCGGGGGACCGTCCGGGGCGATGGCGGGTGGAGACTCGTCCACGGCCGCGGTCACCACCGGTAAGCCGGTGATCCGCAGCTTCTCCTACATGGTCACTCCGCACATGCCCTTGCGAGGCGCCTCGACCAAGAGCACCACGACGACGGCCGCCAAAAGTGGCCAGATGGACATGGCCGGCGGCGGCCGGGGCGGGCGCGGCGGCGGTGGTGGCGGCCGGGGCGGGCGCGGCGGCGGTGGCGGCATGTTCGAGGAAGAGAAGCCGGGCTCCACCCGGATCGTCTCGATCCTGCCCGAGGGAACCCTGGTGAAGAAGGATCAGATCGTCTGCGAGCTGGACTCCGCCGCCTTCAAGGACGAACTGAAGGCCCAGCTCATCCGCCATGCCCAGGCGAAGTCGTGGGTCGACCAGGCTCGGACGATTTACGAGGTGAACCTGATCACCCTCCGCGAATACCGTGACGGCATCTTCCCCCAGGACCGTAGCCTCATCCGCCAGTACATCCAGACCTGCACGATCGAGAAGGACCGTGCCGAACGCAACCTGGCCTGGACCCGTGGCGTCTTCGAGAAGGGACTGCAGACCGAGGCCCAGTTGAAGGCGGCCGAGCTCAGCCTCCAGCAGGCGAACATCGCCCTCGGCGAAGCGCAGGGGATGCTCGTGCGGCTCGAGAAGTTTACCGGGCCGAAGATCATCAAGTCGCTCGAGGCCAAGGTGAAGGCCATCGAATCGGACCGCAAGAACCAGGACGCCGCCTTCGAGCTCGAGAATCAGCGGCTGGCCCGACTCCAGAAGTGCATCGACGGCTGCACGCTGAAGGCCCCCGAGGATGGCATCCTCGTCTACTATCAGCAGACCAATGGCTGGGGAAGGGTCGAGCAGGGCATCGAACAGGGCGTGACCGTCCGCGAAGGCCAGCCGATCTTCCAGCTCCCCGACCCGAAGCACATGCGGGTGAAGGCGAAGGTGAACGAGACCAAGGTTAGCCACATCAGGAGCGGGCAGCGCGCCGTCGTCCGGGTGGACGCCTTCCCCGACCGGCCCATGCAGGGAACGGTGGCGGAGGTCACCGCGATCTCGACGCCCGTCAACGGCCCGTTCTCGGACGTCCGGATCTACTACGCAACCGTGAACATCGACGCCGGCTTCGATGACCTGCGGCCGGGGCTCACTGCCGAGGTCTTCTTCCGTTCCAACGTTCGCAACGACGTCCCAAGGCTGCCGATCCAGTCGATCCGGATCCAGGACGGCAAGCACTTCGTCGCCGTCCACTCGCCCGCACGGCGTAAAGGCGATGAGCCGGCGTGGAAATGGTCGGAGGTCCAGCTCGGCCTGAGCGACCCCGACTTCGTCGAGATCGTCTCGGGCGTCAAGGAGGGCGACCGCGTCGTCGCCAACCCCCAGGGGCTCCCCGCGCCGGAGCCCCTCGGCGAACAGTCAGGCGCCTCGGCCGTGGCGAGCGTGACCCTTCACCCCTGACGATCGCTCACGGTCCCGGTCCTGGAATTGGGATTCGTCCAAACGTCCACACCCTCCGCGGCGTCGCGTCAACGTCGGTACTGCTCGTCGCGGACGAGCTCGAGCCAGTCGACGACCTTGCCATCCAGTTGTTCCTGGATCGCGACGTGACTCATCGCCGTGGTCGGTGTGGCGCCGTGCCAGTGCTTCTCGCCTGGAGGGAACCAGACGACGTCGCCGGGGTAGACCTCCTCGACGGGGCCTCCCTCCCGCTGGACCCATCCGCATCCGGCCGTGACGATGAGCGTCTGGCCCAGCGGGTGCGTGTGCCACGCCGTCCGGGCCCCTGGCTCGAAGGTGACGCAGGCCGCGGCCGCCCGCGACGGGGGGCTCGGCTGGAACAACGGGTCGATGCGGACCGCGCCGGTGAACCAGTCGGCCGGCCCCTTCGCGGAAGGTCGCGAGCCGATCCTCGTAATCTCCATCCTGGGCTCCTCCATGGTGTTTGAACCGGATGCAACCGCGCTCCGGACTCCGTCGAGTCGGGATGAGGACTTCTTCGCCGGCTGTCCTCAATCGGCCGCATCAAGCAACTGCTGAACGGTCCGCTCCAGGAGTTCCGAGCCGCCGTAGGTCATCCCCAGAGCGCCGAGCTTGGTGGTGACGATCTGGTTCTTCGGTTCGGTCGGGCCGCCCTCGATCGTGACGTTGCTGCCCGTTAGCCGCCGGGCGATCGCGGCCACCTCATACTCGGAGATGTAGCGGTCGTAGCAGTTGAACGCCTCGCCGGCGATGGCCTGCGCATCGGCAGAGAGCAGCAGGCGCACTGCGCGGGCCACGTCGATGGCGTGGACCTCCTTACCTCCGCGGCGACACTCCACCGACCCGCCCTCCTTCACCCGCTGGACCAGGGAGAACCACTTGCTCGCCCGCGCGGGATGGTTCAGTCCGTAGATACCGGTGGGCCGCAGGGCGCAGATGGGATACCCCTGCCCGAGCCCGAAGCTGTGGACGAAAGACTCGATGGCCGCCTTGTGGGCCCCGTAGTGGCTCGCGGCCCAGGTCGGGTGGGTCTCGTCCAGCGGCCGGCCCGGCAGGATCTTCTCGTGCACGGCGCACGACGAGATGAAGACGAACCGACCGACCCCGACGGCCCTGGCCTGCTCGATGAGCCTCAGGGTCCCCAGGACATTCGTCTCCACGAAGGCAAGCAGGTCTCCTTCTCCGCCGCGGAAGCCACCGCCGGGATGGTGGAGCGCGGCGTGGACGACGGCGTCGGCCCCGTCCACCAGCTCGCGGCCGGCTCGCTCGTCGCCGAGTGAGCCCTCGATCCAGTGCACCGCACCCATGGGGATCGGCGAGGGGAGGTGTCCCAGGTCGCTCGTTGGCCGGTGCCAGCAGGTGAGTCGATGTCCTGCCGTGGCCAGCTCCGCGACGAGGTAGCGTCCCAGGAATCCGGTCGCGCCGGTGACGGCGATGCGCATGGCTCTTCGTCCTTCCTCGGGCGGGTGGGGGTCGGGCCGGCCTTCGCGAAGCGGTCTCCCTTGCGTGGGGCCGGACCCGGCCTGTAGTGTGAAGGACCTGTCCGCCGCCCGCAAGCCGCGAGCGGCCTCGATCCCGCCGCGGCGGCGGTCGGCCCGCGGGATCGGCCTTCCGGAATCAACCTGCATTGCATCGGCCATGCCATCGCCCCCCGATCCTCCTCGCCCGACGGAGCCTGTTTCGCTCCCCGACGCCCGGCGGAGCCGCCGGCGCCGGCGGCTCTTCAAGTGGATCATCATCGCGACGACCGCCCTGGTCATGCGGCGATCGTCCTGGGCATCGCCCACCGGCCGCCGGGAGGCCCAGCTCTGGGCGATCCGGGCGCGGGAGGCCTTCAATCGGACGGCCTTCGGGCTAGAGCCCGACCGATCGCAGATCGAGGCCGAGTGGGCGATCCGCAGGCAGCGCGGGATCGAGGAGGTCCGCCGCAGCCTGACGGCGTTTTACAACGGCACGGGTGAGGAGATGAGGGCACTGTTCCGGGTGGCGGGCATGGACCCGGAGCACGCGCTGATCCGTTATGGCCGTGGCGAGCAGGCGTTCGTCATCTCGTCGCAGGTCTTCGAGCCCGACTCGGGGGGCCGATCCTACCGGTTCCGACCCAACCTCCGCTCGATCTGGTTGCGGCAGATCACCATCCGCGGTGGGCCCTTCAGCATGTTCCAGGTCCCCGACACGCCCGCGCATCGCGCCGCCGCCGGGGCGGCCGGGGGGATCGTGGACGAGGGGTCCGTGCAGACCACCAACTCATGGGGCCTGCGTGGACCCGAGCCGGACCTCTCCGCAGACGTTCGGGGTGTCGTCCTGGGCGACTCGTTCATGCAGGCGATGTTCAACGGCGACGAGGATACGCCCTCGCTCTACCTCGAGCGCTTCCTCCGCTCGACCTGGCGGCTCTCCGTCTCGGTCCTCAACACCGGGCACATCGGCTACTCTCCCGAGCAGTACTACTACAGCCTGGTCGAGTACGGAGAGAAGTTTCGGCCACATTTCGTGGTCGTGAGCGTCTGCCCGAATGACCTCGGCGACGGCGGCTCGGTGATGGCGGGCAGGGCCGACTGGCTCTCGGAGGCAGAGTACTGGCTCGACCAGATCCACCGCTGGTGCGTCGCCCGGAACACGGTCTGCCTGGTCGTCGGCGTCCCGATCTACTCACAGATCGAGTCGGTGCGGCGAGACGACCTCTATCCGGCCGCGCTGGCGCGGGCTTTCCACGGCCCTCCCACGCGCTATTGCTTCCCGCTCGACGAGTTCATCGACGAGCACCTCCGGCTCACGTCGCAGGCACAGGCGCGCGGACTCCCGCGCGACCGGAGCCTGCTCTACAATCGACCGATCGACGACGACCACTTCTCGCCCAGCGGGGCCGAGCTCTGGGGCAAGATCGTGGGCCGTCGCCTCGTGCGGATCTTCGACGTGTCCCCGAAGGAGTCGACACGGAAGGCGGGCACGAACGAGACGCCCCTCAACGCACCTGCCGCGCGCGCGATTCCGTGATCAACCGGTCCCACTGGAAGGCCGGGCCCGGATCGACCTTGTTCGTCTGCACGTGATAGTGGCCGAGGATCCCCCGGTAGGACGACAGGGTCGCATCCGGCAGCCTGGAGCGGATGAGGGCCCCGGAGTCGTCCCTCGGGTAATCCAGCCGGATCCGGGGGAAGAGTGCGCAGAGCGTGGCGGTGAGCCTCGCCAGCGAGTCGTACTGGCGGTCGGTGAAGTCGTACTGGCGAAGCTCCTGGCCCTGCACCGTGCCGACGATCGACTCGTCGCGGGCGGGACGGAGCGGGGCCGATCGGTCGCGGATCCCGTCGCGCTCGGGCGGATCGGGGACGACGATCCGGACCCGCCCGCCGGCGTCCCGCTCGTACCAGCGGCCCAGGGGACTGGGCCTGTCATCGGGGTACGCCCCGACGTTCGCGATCTCGATGCCGACCGATCGACCATTGGCGATCGTCGCATGATATGCCGACTCCTTCACGTCGAGGGTCTGGTAGATGGTCCCGTCGAGGTCGAGCATGAAGTGGACGCTCAGGCCGCGGAGGTCGTGCAGCACCTCGAAGCAGCGGCGGCTGGTCCCGCGGGCGTCGAAGTGGAGCACGAACTGGTAGACCACCTTCTGGAGTGTGGGGAGGTCCCATCCCCCGCCCCGGACTCGTTCCACTTCCTCCGGCGAGAGCCCCTTGCGGCGGAGTCCGTAGCGGCTGGCGAGCGGGCGGTCGGGCCTCTCCGGCAGGGGGGAATGCGCCTGGTCCGGCGGCACGAATCGGCGCTCCAGGCGATACGCGTCGTAGCCGCCGGGATCCAGCCAGAGCACGACCGGCGCCGTGGTGTGGTAAAGCTGTCCGCAGACCATGATCTCGTCCCCGACCCGGGGCACGTGCTCGCCGGGGCGTGCTGCGGGCGGCTCGGCCCGCAGTCCGACGGCCAGGCAAGCAAGCAGGGAGGACGAGATGAGCAACGGCTTCCGGGCGGCAAGTCGCATGAGTCGGTCCTGGTGCGATGACGACCGGGCCGCGACGGGCGGCGGCCTCGACGCCCTCGTTTGTATCAGACAGGCGAACCGCGAGAAACAGCCGGGACGGCGGATCGCGGGGGAACCGGCCTGGCTCGTTGCTCGTTCCGGCGGCAACGGTTTGACCCCCGCATCCAACCTGCGACAATGGAAGCCAGTGAGTGAGACGACAGCCTACCGGCACCCCGGCGAGAGTCCCGCTGACATGTCATCCTGCGAACGCTTCAGTCCGTATCGAGACCCTTCGGGATCCCGCCTCCGCGGGGCCAGGTTCCCCGCGCGGCTCGCGCTGCTGCTGGTGCTCGCGACGATGGCGCTGACGGGTCCCGTCCCGGCGGAGGACCGGCCCGCGACGGACCGGACGCTGGAGTCGCGGCTCACCCCGATCATCAAGGCTCACAAGGGGACGGTGGCCGTCGCCGTCAAGCACCTCCGCACCGGCGAGACCTTCCGCTACCGGGCCGACGAGGTGATGCCCACGGCCAGCCTGATCAAGTTCCCGGTCATGGTCGAGGCCTACCGTCAGGCCGAGGCCGGGCAGGTGGATCTAGACGCCCGGGCCACGCTTCACGACCGGGACAAGGTCCCGGGCTCCGGCATCCTCACGTCCCACTTCTCGGACGGGAGCACCTTCCGGCTCAGGGACGCCGTACGGCTGATGATCGCCTTCTCGGACAACACGGCCACCAACCTGGTGCTCGATGCGATCGGGCTGGGGGCGACCGCCGCGACGATGGAACAAATGGGCTATCCGAACACCAAGATCCACTCCAAGGTGTTCCGTCGAGACACGTCGGTCTTCCCCGAGCGAAGCAAGCGGTACGGGCTCGGGAGCACGACCGCCGACGAGATGATCCGGCTCTGCGAGCAACTGCACGACCGAAACCTCGTCAGCCGGAAGGCCAGCGAGGCGATGCTCGAACACCTCCGCGCCTGCGACGACGACGAGAAGTTTCCGAGGTTCCTGCCCGCCGGGACGAAGATCGCGTTCAAGACGGGGAGCCTGGCCGACACGCGGACCGCGGCGGGGATCATCGAGTGTCCGGCCGGCCCGGTTGCGGTTTGCGTCCTCTCCCACAGCAACGAGGACCATCGCTGGGTGCCGGACAACGCGGGTAACGTGCTCTGCGCCGAAATCGCCCGGGCCGTATTCGACCACTACAACAAACCCGCCGAGCCGTCCCCGTCGCGGGCAGCGGGGCGAGCCGATCCTGCCAGGGCGTCCCGGCCCGCCGGCGGTACAGCCGACACGAAAACGACGCCCAGGTCCTAGGTGGGTCAATCCCCTGCCCACCCGATCGAGACCGCATACCGACCATCGTGGAGTTGAAGCCATGGGATTCTTCGATGCCCTGAAGCGCGTCCTGAGCCATGAGAGCCCGGCCCGCCACGACGAGGAGACGCGCAAGAAGATCCGGGATGCCTGGGGGCTGGTCGAGGAGGCGCCCGAGGAGGACCACGGGCCAGAGGCCGCCGGCGCCTCGGCCTACGACCGGAATCAGTGGCAGAAGAAGCTCCGGAAGCTCCTGGATGAGCTGCCCGGCTCTCAGGGCCACTGGCATGACGTCGTCGCTGACGCCCATGCTCTGGACTTCGAGCCCGACTGGATCGCGGAGCGCCAGGAGGAGGAGTTCCGCTTCCTGATCCGCCGCGCGGTCGCGGACCGCGTGATCTCCGAAGAGGAGCACGAGCGGATCGAGCTGGCCCGCCGCCTGTTGGGGATCCCCGAGGCAGCCGCCGAGGAAACACTCCGGTCGATCATGGCCGAGGCGGAAGCTTTCTTCGGGAAGCCCGTCCGGGATGAGGCGTGAGAAGGCCGCTCTGTCTGCCCGATCCCGCGGCGGTCGCCGAACACCAGGCGCCGCGATGGAATTCAGCCCTCGGCTGCCGGCCGCGGCGAGCCGGCCTTGAGGAGTTCCGGGAGCGGCTGCGGCTTGCCGTCGCGATCGACGCAGGCCAGGGTGGAATGCCCCTCCGCCAGGAGAATGCCGTCGCGCAGGAGCGCGTAATGGTGGACGATCTTCACGTGGGTCGTCTTCTGGACGGTCGTTCGTAGCGTCAGGAGGTCGTCGTAGAAGGCGGGCCGCTTGAACTTGCAGCCGATGTCGATGATCACCAGCAGGTGCCCGCTGTCCTCGACGTCCTTGTAGCTCACTCCTCGCTCGCGGAGCAGCTCGGTGCGGCCCATCTCGAAGTAGACGAAGTAATTGGCGTGGTGGAGCAGGCCCATCCGGTCGGTCTCGGCGTAACGGACCCGGATGGTGATCTCGTGACTGTCGGGCATGCGTCGTCCCTCCGGGGCCCCGCCGGGGCGCTTACCGTCGTTCGGCCGGCGATGAGGATGCGGCGATCGGCTCGCCCGGAGTCGGGCCCTGCCCCGCCGCGCCGGGCCTCGTGATCACCACCAGGGGCGTGGGATCGTACGGCCATTCCTCCCGGTTCGGCCTCCCGGGAACGTATCCTCCCCGGGCCCAGCCGCGGAAGACGTCCGGGCTGTGCTCGAGCCCCCGGCTCGCCAGCCAGGTCTCATACTGGTCCAGGAACTCGGCCATGATCCGGCCGTCGCCGAGCCTCACGTAGAGGAACCGCAGCGCGAGCTGGCCACGGGCGTCGGCCAGCGTGCCCCCCGGGCGGAGCAACTCGGCCACGGCCGCGGTGAGCCCGGTCCGCTCGGATCCCCAGTGGCAGTGAACGAGCATCGGATACTCGGCGTGATCGAGGACGTCCAGCAGGGTCCTGAGCTGAAGCCGGGACATCCAGACGCACGACGAGAGGGGTATGTCCACCTGCGTCACGCCCGAGTCCAGCGCGGCGGCCCGTTCACGACGGTACCAGTCCGCCGCCGGATTGGGCCCCCTGAGGTTGAGGACGGTCCGGATCGTCCGGTCGCGGAGGATGGTCGCCAGCGTCCCGGCGGGCATCTGGGCCGATCGGTAGAGTCGCCCGGGCTGGATGACGGCGAAGTTGTGCGTCGCCTGGGTCCAGCCGATCCAGCCCAGTGCCGGCGCCGTCAGCAACATCACCGCCAGGGCGATCTGCCGGGCCTTCCTCGCTCGCCAACGTCTCATGGCCGATCTCCCAGACCCCGCGCTCGCGCGAGGGGAACAGCGAGCCCTGGATCCGGGCGAACTCCTCGATCAGGAAGCGATCGTTGCGATCCACGAGCGAATCGGGCCGGGCCCAGGGGAGGCTCGAGACGGCCCGCCAAGCCTGCTCGGCCGTGAATCCCTCGTGCCGGACCAGGTAGGCGGCATGGGCCAGGCTGGTGCGATGATGGCCCGCCACGCAGTGGAAGTACACCGGCTGGCAGGCGGGGTCGGCCAGCAGGTCAGCGGCGAGGGCCATCTGCTCGGGCGTGCCGCGAGAGCCCCGCATCGGCACGATCAACCAGCGGATGCCCGTCTCGCGGACAACCGCGGCCTGGTCCACGAACTTCGGGTCGCTGGAGTTGATTGCGGTGAGGGTGACGATCGTGCGGATGCCCTCACGCTCGATGATCCTCCGCAACGGCCAGGACCGCTGCCAGGCCCCGCGCACGAGGCGTCCCGGGACCACCACCTGGACTCGCTTCTCGAGCCATCGGTCGCGAATCCACGCGGCGGCGAGCAGCACCGAAGCGAGGCAAACCGCCGCGGTTAGCCCGCCCACGATCTTCATCCGGCCAAGGCCATTCACCATCCGCTTCCGATCCCGGATCATTCCAGGCGCGGGGATTCCCTTCCCTGCGCTGGCGGGATTCTAGCCGCCGGGCCGGATCGGGCAAGGCCAAAGCTCAGCGGGCCTCGGGAAAGCGACTCACGAAGGCGCGAAGCTTGCGGAGGTCGCGGAGCGGCGGCCCGTGACCGAAGCAGACGACCCTCGGCTCGAGCTCGAGCAGCCGGATCGCGGAGCGACGGTTGAGGGACGGATCAACCGAGAAGATCCGCTCGGGCTCGCGGAGCACGGGCAATCCCAACCAGATGTGGATGTTGGCCAGGACGTCGCCCATGATCAGCAAGCGGTCCTCGGCCCTCCAGAAGGAGACGTGGCCGACGGTGTGGCCGGGCGTGGCGATCACGCGGAACCCGCCGACCTCGTCGCCCTCCCGGAGCCTCCGATCGACGGGGTGCGGCGGCCCCAGCCAGTGCGGGCCGACCGCGGCGGTGAGCCAGTGGCGAGGCATCCGGGCCATGATCAGCCCGTCGTTCTCCATGGCGTCGGCGTCCGCGGCGCTGCACCAGAGGGGCAAACCCAGCGACCGGCAGACCGCGTGACTGGCCCCCTGATGATCCGGGTGCGCGTGCGTCAGCGCGTGGGCGTGGACCCGACGCCCGCGGAGCTGCCGGAGGATTCGGCCCGCGGCGAACCGCGTCGCCGCGTCGATCAGCACGCCGCCGGCGAGGTAGACGTTGAAGGCGTAAGGGGGGAAGCCATCCAGCAGCTCAAGGTCCTCGGCGATCGGCTTCATCGCGCGTCTTCGCTCGTGGAGATGTACCGCGACCATTCCCCATATTGATCGTCTCACATGCCTTCCCCGCGTGCCACCGAGAGCCCCGGGAACCGACCGAACGCGATTGACGCCCGCCTCTCCTTTTCAGAGAATCCGGCCGACTTGGCCGGGACGCACGGAGCGGTTCTCCGCAGAGCCGCGTGACGGGATCGGACGTCGCATGAATCAACGGACCCGGAGCATCCTGATCGCGATTGTGCTGGTTGCGATCGCCGTCCGGCTGGCGGCCGTTCTGATCCTGCAAAGCCATCTCGTCCCGAGGAGCACCTACGAGCACGGCGAAATCGCGGCCAACCTGCTGGCCGGGCGGGGGTTCTCCATCCGGTTCCTCGGCGGCGACGGGCCGACCTCGCAGCAGGCCCCCGTCTATCCGCTCCTCGTGGCGGCCGCCTACGCGGTGGGCGGTGTCGAAACGCCGCGTTCGCTCTTGTTCCTGGAAGCCGCCCAGTCGTTGCTGGGTGGAATGCTCGTCCTGGCCGTCTTCCAGCTCGCGCGGAGGATCGCTCCCGGCCGTCCCGCGTTCGCCCTTCTGGCCTCGGGGATCGTCGCGGTCCATCCGACGCTCGTCTACGCAGCGACGCACGTGCAGGTGGCCCTGCTGGCCGCAACCCTGCTCTGCACGTTTCTGGAGCTATCCCATCGCGCCGGGGCCAGCGGACGCACGGCCTCCGCGGCCCTCGCGGGACTGATCCTGGCCCTGCTGGCCCTCACCGACCCGATCCTCGCCCTCGCGGGGATCGGCGGGATCTGGGCAATGGCTCAGGAGACTCGAGACACGCAGGGGAGGTGGGATCAGGTCTCGCGGCTGGTCGCAACGATGTGCTTCACGGCCGCCCTGGGGATCGCCCCGTGGATCGTCCGCAACGCCTGGGTGCATGGGGAATTCGTGGCGATCAAGAGCACCTTCGGCTATGCCTTCTGGCAGGGCAATTGCTTGCTCAGTGAGGGGACGGACAAGGTCGTCCGGAGCTCGGTCGAGCGCGTCCTAGCGGGTGGTGACCAGTCGTCCGGCCTCGCCGGGCTGAACCGCACGCTCTGGCAGGCGCGTCACGAGGCGGGCTACATCGACGATGTGGCCCTGTCGCGCCGGGATCTCCAACAACTGGGACGTCTCGGCGAGCCCGAGCGGTCACGCGTCCTCTTTCGCAGGGCGATCGGAGAGCTGCGCGAGCAGCCGGGCCGGTACCTGAAACTCTGCCTGCGCCGGTTCCGCTACTTCTGGCTGTTCGACGAGAGCAATCCCAAGACACGGTCCGTGATCTACCGGGCCGGGCATCTCGGGCTGACGGCCATGGCTGTCGTCGGTCTCTTCCTCGCCGGGCCGGCGCTACGGCGACGGTTGGCCCCCACGCTGGCCGTCGCGATCGTGATCTCGATCTTCCACGCCCTGACCATCGTCTCGGCCCGGTTTCACATCCCGATCGAGCCGCTGATGGCGATCTGGGCAGCGGCGGGACTCGCCCGGCAGCAGTGTCGACCGGAGATTTCAGCCCCGCATCGACACCACATCGTAGGCGTCGGGGTCGAACGCGGGCTTCGTGGCCGACTGGGCGTCGACCGGCTTGCGTGAACGCATCAGCATGATTCCCAGTACCACGCTTGTCATGAACGCGCCGCAGCAGATCATGAACGCACAACCCCAGACCACGGCCATCAGCGGCAGGAATTCCTCGACGCCGTACGGGATGGACGTCGTGGCGAGGAATGCCGCTGCCACGGTGGCCAGGGGTACGCCCGCCCCGATTGCGGTGACCGAACCGGCCCCGACCCGGGGCTCCAGGTCCGCGGTCGGCAGGCCAAGCTCCAGCGCCCGCAGCCGCTCCTGGTGAAGCCACTGGCGCTTCTGGTGGCGATGCTTGAGTGTCAGGATCGTCGGGACCAGGACGATCGGCAGCATGATCCCGGCGAGCGGGATGACCAGGCCTTCGTTCATGAGATTCCCCCTGTCAGTTCTGAGATCCGACCGGCGATCTTCGTTCAGCCTCGCGCGGAAACCACGTCGTAAGCATCCTCCTCGATGGCCGGTTTCCGGGCCAGGGCGGCCCCGGCCTGTCCCGCCTGGGCCTGCCTGCCCGCGGCCATCGAGACGATGACGGTGCCGCAGACGACCCCGAAGACGCTGACGATGCCCGCCGCCTGCCAGAGATCGGGGTGATAGCCGGTGGAGATCGTGGCCAGGCAGGCGCAGCCCATCGCGGCCACGGGCACGAGGAGCCCGATCAGGAAACCGATCCGCAGCGGCGAAAGCCAGGAGACGTCGCCGGGCAGCGGTCGTCCGAGATCGAGGGCCCTCATCCGCTCCCTGTGCTCGAGCTCACGCTTGAGCCTCTCCTGCCGCATGCCCAGGTGGATGGCGAAGTAGGCGACGCCGATCCCCAGGAAGGCGAGCGACAACCCGAGCATCTCGAAGATCGTCGACTTGCTCATCATTCCGCTCCAATCCGGCAGGGCAGTGCATCGCGACGACCGGGGGCGCGATGGTATGTTGATCGCGGGCTCGCCGGTTCCCTGTAGGAAACCCGATCCGGCGGCGGAGGGCAATGCGTCATGGCGAAGGACCATCTCCTGGTGATCGACCAGGGAACCACGAGCACGAGGGCGGTCGTCTACAACGCGAGCCTGGAGCCGGTCGGGCAGGGTCAGGCGGAGGTCCCACCGACCTACCCGAACCCCGGCTGGGTGGAGCACGACCCGGACGCCCTGGTGGCGTCGGTCGGGGCCCAGGTGACCGCGGCCCTGCTCGCCGCGGGCGTCCGGGCGGAGCGGATCGCGGCGATCGGCCTGACGAACCAGCGCGAGACCACGATCGTCTGGGAGCGAGCCAGCGGTCGGCCCATCGCCCCGGCCCTGGTCTGGCAGGATCGAAGGACCAGCCCGGCGTGTGATCGGCTCCGCCCCCAGTCGACCTGGATCGGCCGCTCCACGGGGCTGGTGATCGACCCGTATTTCTCGGCCACCAAGATCGCATGGATCCTCGATCACGTCCCCGGGGCCCGCCCCCGGGCGTCCAGGGGCGAGCTCGCGGCGGGGACCGTCGATTCCCTCTTGATCTGGCACCTCACGGGGGGACGCGAACACCTCACCGATGTCACGAACGCGTCGCGCACCCTGCTGATGGATCTCGAAACCGGCCGGTTCACGCAGCCGCTCTGTGAGGTGTTCGGCGTCCCGGCAGAATTATTGCCCGAGATCCGCCCCAGCGCGGGGGAGTTCGGGGTCACATGCGGGCTGGACTACCTCCCCGACGGCATCCCGATCACCGGTGTGGCCGGCGATCAGCAGGCGTCGCTGGTCGGCCAGGGCTGCCTCCGACCGGGGCAGGCCAAGTGCACCTACGGGACCGGGGCGTTCCTGCTGGCCCACACCGGACACCGGCCGGTCTTCTCGAGGAACGGGCTGATCACAACCCGGGCGGCCTCGCTGGGCAAGGAGGACCCGGAATACGCCCTGGAAGGGAGTGTCTTCATCGCGGGGGCGGCCGTCCAGTGGTTCCGGGACGGGTTGAAGGCGATCGGCGCGGCCCCGGAGATCGGCCAGATGGCCCTCCAGGCGGACCCGGACAGCGAGCTGACCTTCGTCCCGGCCCTGACCGGCCTGGGGGCCCCTCACTGGGAGCCCTCCGCGCGTGGGGCGATTCTCGGCCTCACCCGAGCCACGACGCTTGCCGACGTCGCCCGGGCGACACTGGAGGGCGTCGGATTCCAGGTCGCCGACCTCATCGAGGCCATCCAGGAGGACCTGGAAGCTCCGCTGGCCGAGATCCGCGTGGATGGCGGCATGGCCCGGTCGGACCCCTTCCTCCAGTTCCAGGCCGACCTGCTCGGCCAGCCGATCCGCCGCAGCCCGCAGACGGAATCCACGGCGCTGGGCGCAGCGCTGCTCGCCGGACTCGGCGTCGGCCTCTGGCCCGACGCCGCTCACGCGGTGGACCTGCTCCAGACCGGCGGCCACACCTTCATCCCCGCCCGCGACTATAACTGGCGGGCCAGGGCCCTGGAACGCTGGCGGCGCGCCGTCGAGACGGTGATCGGCCATTACCGCCGGCGCCCGCCGAACCCGTAGCCGACGACCGACCGGGGCACAAGGACGGATCGACGACTCTGGGCACGGCGGCCCTTTCGGGAGGAGTCGCCTCTTCGCCCCTAGCGCTGGGACCGGGCGTCAGTCTGCTGTGGGGCTTGCCGGGCGCACGCGGCCGGCGAGCCAGAGCGTGAGCGTGGTGACGGCCGCGGCGAAGAGGCCCACCCTTTCGTAGTGGAGCAACCGGCCGTCGGGCAGTGCGACGATCAGCTTCCCGCCGACCCAGGCCGCGAGCCCCGAGGCCAGGTGCTGGACTGCCGAGTTGGCGCTCCATGAAGCCCCCGCCGCCGCCGCTCGACGCTGCCGGTGACGATCGCCAGCCCCGCGACCATGCGGCCCGCGTTGCTGAGCATCAAGAGGCCGCAGGTCGCGACCGAGACGGCCAGGGGCACCACCGGCAAGTTCGTGAGCAGGAGCATCACCCCGGCCGCGATCGCGGCCACGAGGCGATAGACCGGGAGTTTCCCGCGGCGGTCCGCCAGCCTGCCGATCGCCGGGGCACCGACCAGCGAGAGCAGCCCGCCGACGACGTAGACGTAGAACAGGTCCGCCTCGCTGACCCCCGTGTTCCCCACGAGATACAGGCTGATGTAGGGGATGACCGAGAAGCTGCCGAGCATGATGGCGAAGGTCAGCGCGAAGGCGCGGAGATGGTTGGGATGGCTGAACGTCTCGATCAGCGACGTCCAGGGATGGACCTCGACGCGCCCCCGAAGGTGATCCCGCAGGGGTGGCAGGTGCACGGCCGCCAGCGCGGGATCGGCAGCCCGAGCGCGGCCAGCGCCAGGAACGGCACGTGCCAGCCGAACCTCGTCCCGACCGCGAGGCAGGCCGGGACTCCGACGACCGACGCCAGCGCGAACGACGACATCAGGACGCCGGTCGCGCGACCTCGCCGTTCCTCCGGGAAGACGTCCCCGACGATCGCCAGCGCCATCCCGCCGAGGATCCCGCCGAAGGCCCCCGTGACCACCCGTGCCAGCAGCAGGCCGGAGTAGCTGCCCGCCAGGCCGCAGCAGAGGGTGCCGGCGAGGAACCCGACGAAGAGCGACAGGAACGCCCGCTTCCGACCGAACCGATCCAGGAACGTCGAGGCAACCAGCCCGGCGACCCCCGCGCTCACGGTGTAGGACGAAACGATCCAGCCGAACTGAGAGGCGTTCAGGTCCATCGTCCGGCGCAGTTGCGGCCCGAGCGGCATCACGACCATGAAGTCCACGATGCTGGTGAACTGGACCGAGGCGAGGATCAGGAGCAGGACAAGCTCGCCGCGCTCTCGTCCGCGAGACGCCCCTCGGCGGGAGCCGGGACCGGGTCTCGCCGCGATTCGCGGGCCTGCTGCGATTCGACTGCATCGCGGGTCATCCGTCCTCTCCCCCTGCTCTGCCGCGCCCGCTCGCGCGGTTCCCGGAAATGGCGAAGGCCGCCCGGGTGATCCCGAGCGGCCTTCGCGTGGCAGTTGCCTGAGCCTCGATCACTTGTCGCGGCTGATCGCCCCGCCCTCGGCCAGCGAGGCCTGGGCGGCCGCCAGCCGGGCGATCGGGACGCGGTACGGGGAGCACGACACGTAGTCCATGCCCACCTTGTGGCAGAACACGACGCTGTCGGGGTCGCCCCCGTGCTCGCCGCAGATGCCGACCTTCAGGTGATCGCCGTGCTTCGCCTTCCGGCCCTCGCGTCCGCGCGCCACGCCCAGCTCGATGAGCTGGCCGACGCCGCCGACGTCGATCGACTGGAACGGGTCGACCGGCAGGATCTTCTCCTTCAGGTAGGTGGCCATGAACGACTTGATGTCGTCGCGGCTGAACCCGAAGGTCATCTGCGTCAGATCGTTGGTACCGAACGAGAAGAACTGTGCCTCCTCGGCAATCTTGTCGGCGACCAGCGCGGCGCGGGGGATCTCGATCATCGTGCCGACCTGGTAATCGACCTTGGTGCCGGCCTTCTTCATGACCTCCTCGGCGATGGCGATGGCCTTCTGCTTGAGGATCCTTAGCTCATCCACGGTGCCGATGAGCGGGATCATGATCTCGGGGAGGACGCTCTTGCCCTTCTTCTTGACCTCGACGGCCGCCTCGATGATCGCGCGGACCTGCATCTCGCCGATCTCGGGGTAGACGATCGGCAGCCGGCAGCCGCGGAAGCCGAGCATCGGGTTGAACTCGTGGAGCTGCTCCACCCGCTGCTTCACCTTCTCGGCCGGGATGCCCAGGGCCTTCGCGACCTCGGCCTGGCCCTTGTCGTCGTGCGGCAGGAACTCGTGGAGCGGCGGGTCGAGGAGACGGATGGTCACCGGCAGCCCGTCCATCGCCTCGAAGATGCCCACGAAGTCGTTCTTCTGGAACGGCTCCAGCTTGGCGAGCGCGGCGCGGCGGCCTTCCTCGGTGTCGGCCAGGATCATCTCGCGCATCGGGCCGATGCGGTCCTCGCCGAAGAACATGTGCTCGGTGCGGCAGAGGCCGATGCCCTCGGCCCCGAACTCGCGGGCCTTGGCCGCGTCGGCCGGGGTGTCGGCGTTGGTGCGCACCTTCAGCTTGCGGTGCTTGTCGGCCCATCCCATGATCGTGGCGAAGTCGCCGGAGACGACCGGGTCGATGGTCTCGACCTTGCCGATCATGACGTCGCCGGTCGTGCCGTTGATCGTCATGAAGTCGCCTTCCTTGAGGGTCTTGCCGGCGACGGTGACGGTCTTCGCCTTGTAGTCGATGGCCAGAGCCTCGCAGCCGACGACGCACGGCTTGCCCCAGCCGCGGGCGACCACCGCCGCGTGGCTGGCCTTGCCGCCGGTCGACGTGAGGATGCCCTTGGCCAGGTGCATGCCCGCCACGTCCTCGGGGCTGGTCTCCTTGCGGACCAGCATGATCGGCTCGGTCGGGTGGGTCTCGGCGTACTCGACGGCCCGGTCGGCCGTGAGGATGATCCGGCCGGACGCGGCGCCCGGGCTGGCGGCGATCCCCTGGGCGACCGGCTTGTTCTTCGACTTCGGATCGAGCTGGGGCAGGAGCAGGTGGTTCAGGCTCTCCGGGTTGACCCGCTTGAGCGCGGTCTTCTCGTCGATCAGGCCCTCCTTGACCAGCTCCACGGCGATCCGCACGGCGGCGGTGCCGGTTCGCTTGCCGGTGCGGGTCTGGAGCATGTAGAGCGTACCGTCCTGGACGGTGAACTCGATGTCCTGCATCTCCTTGTAGTGCTTCTCGAGCTTCGAGCGGATGCCCATGAGCTGGTCGTAGACCTTGGGCATCTCCTCGTGGAGCTGCGAGATCGGCTCGGGAGTGCGGATGCCGGCGACGACGTCCTCGCCCTGGGCGTTGATCAGGTAGTCGCCGTAGAACTCGTCGGCGCCGGTGTTCGGGTCGCGGGTGAACGCGACGCCGGTGCCCGAGTTGTTCCCGGTGTTGCCGAAGACCATGGCCTGGACGTTGACCGCGGTGCCCTTCAGCCCGGTGATCCGCTCGATCCGACGGTACTGGACGGCCTTGTTGCCCATCCAGCTGTTGAAGACGGCCATGATGGCCTTCCAGAGCTGGTCCTTGGGGTCCTGCGGGAAGCCCTCGCCGACGTGCTTCTGGTAGACGGCCTTGTACCGCTTCACCAGCTCCTTCAGGTCGTCGGCGTCGAGGTCGGTGTCGTTGGCGACCCCCTTGGCCTTCTTCATCGAATCGAGCTCGTGCTCGAAGTGCTCGTGATCGACGCCCATGGCGGTGGAGCCGAACATGTCGATCAGGCGGCGGTAGCCGTCGTAGGCGAACCGGGGGTTGCCGGTCTTCTTGGCCAGCGCATCGACCGAGGCGTCGGTGAGGCCGAGGTTGAGGATGGTGTTCATCATGCCCGGCATGGAGAGGGCTGCGCCGGAGCGGACGCTGACGAGGAGGGGATCGGAGGCGTCGCCGAACTTCTTGCCGACCTGCGCCTCGACCTGGGCGAGAGCGGCCTCGACCTGAGGCTTCACCGCCTCGGGCAACTTGCGGTCGGCCGCGTAGTAGTCCTGGCAAACTTCCGTGGTGATCGTGAACCCCGGAGGGACGGGGATCCCGATGGAACTCATCTCCGCGAGATTGGCACCTTTGCCGCCGAGCAGGTCCTTCATATCAGCGCGGCCGTCGGCCTTGCCGCTGCCAAATGCGTAAACGTACTTGGGCGTCGTGGACATCGGACTGGGAAACTCCTGAACCGTGTCACAAGGAACTGGGTGGCGAGGCTCCGCGCCTTCCGCGCACGTGTCCGTCCACCGGAACACTTGTGTTCGTAATTCCTTGTTAATCCGCAACTTAACGTGCCCGCCCCCGTGAGTCAAGGAAATAAAGCCACCGCGTCCAAACCCCAAACCCTGCCGCCCCATGGACTCCGGCCGCGCATCTCCATGACGACTCCGACGACCTCGGACGGGCAGAACCGATCAGAGCGGTCCCAAATCTCCAATCGGGAGATCCCGTTCCCGGCCGCCAAAACCGGGTCTCCGGAAGGGTTGCTCGGACGATCGGCGATTCGATAAATTTCTGTTCAGATTCATGTTGCGGCCGAGGGTCGAGATCCCAGAGACGGGAAGAGGATTCGCGGCCGGTCGCGGTAATCCGGTCTCGGCATAAGGAATGCATAGGTGTCTGCAGGAGCGGCGAGGCCGACCAGGGACCGAGGTCCGCGCGAGAGACCTCGGCTGCGAACCAGAAGGCCCGGACTGCGGCCGGGTCTGGCGTTGCGCCGGCCGGTTGCCGGGAAACGAAGCAAGGGAGCCGTCGACATGCCCCCCGCCACCGACGACCTCACGATCGGCGTCGAGGAGGAGTATCAGATCGTCAACCCCGAGACGCGCGAGCTTCGGCCCCGCGCCACTCGGCTGGTGACCCGGGCGCAGGATGACCTGGGCGACGAGGTCAGCCACGAGTTCTTTCAGTCGCAGATCGAGATCGGCACGCCGGTCTGCCGCACACTGGCGGAGGTCCGCGCGGAGTTGATTCGCCTTCGCAGGGGCGTGGTCGCAGCGGCCGAGCGCGAGGGCAGCCGGATCGTCGCCGCCGGGACACATCCCTTCTCACACTGGGAGGGCCAGCCGGTCACGCCGAAGCAACGTTACCTCGAGCTGCGGGACGACTTCCAGCAACTGGCGCGGGAGCAGATCATTTTCGGGTGTCATGTCCACGTCGGGATCTCCGACCGCGACGAGGCGGTTCACGTCATGAATCGCTCCCGCCCCTGGCTCTCGCCGCTGATCGCGCTCTCGGCGAGTTCACCGTTCTGGCTTGGGGACGAGACCGGCTACGCCTCGTATCGGACCCAGCTCTTCTCGCGTTGGCCGATGACCGGGATCCCGGAGTGCTTCGACTCCCGCGCCGAGTTCGACCGGCTGGTCAACTCCCTCGTCGCCGTGGGGATGATCCCGGACGGGTCGAAGCTCTACTGGGACGCCCGGCCCTCGTCGCACGTCGAGACGCTCGAGTTCAGAGTGGCCGACGTCTGCCCCACCCTGGACGAGGCGGTGATGATCGCCGGGCTCTGCCGGGCCCTCGCGCGCACGTGCCTGGCCGAGCACCGCGACGGCCTGCCGCTCCCCCGCCCACGCCCAGAGGTGCTCCGTGCCGCGCGCTGGAGGGCCTCGCGATTCGGCCTGGACGGGGAGCTCATCGACGTCTTCGCCGAGGAGTCACGGCCCGCGCGAGAGGTCGTCGCTTCCATGCTGCAATTCCTCCACCCAGCACTGGGGGACCTCGGCGACTGGGACGAGATATCCGAGCTCGTCAACATGACTCTCGAGCGCGGGAATTCAGCCAAGCGGCAGCGCTGGGCGTTCGCCCAGTCCGGCCGGATGCAGGACGTCGTCGACCTGCTCATGAGCGAGACGGTGCGGGGGCTCGATTGACCATCGGGCCGCCGCTCACGCGTGCTGGATGAGCCATCGCACGACGGTGATGAAGCCGACCACAACCAGCGCCAGGGCGCCGAGCAGGACCGCGGCGATCGGGATCAGGCAGCCCCAGGGCGTCCGAAGCGGAGAGGCCGGCGCGGGCAGGGCCGCCGAGAGTCCACCGGGCCGGGTGGCGGACCCGGGTCTGTGGAGATAGGGCTCCAGCAGCCGCAGATTCCGGGTATTGGCCTTGAAGGCCACGTCGAACAGGTCGCCGAGGAGCGGGATCGCGCCGACCGAGATGTCGAGCAGGACGTTGCCCATCATCCGCGCCGCGATTACCGGCGGGACTTGATAACGGCCGAGGGCGAGCAGCACGATCCCGGCCTGCACCAGTCCCGCCATCGCATCCCCTCCCAGGGGGAGGAGGCCAAGCACTGCGTCGAGGCCGAGTCGGATCCGCGTCCCCGGGATGCCCCAGGCCCGGTCCATCAGCCAGGCGGTCCGGCTGAGCAGCATCGCGACGGGATCGACGAACTCGTCGGCGGGATCCGGACTGATGAGTGGACCGCTTTCCGGGCCTCGGCGAGCCATCAGGGGAACTCCAGGAGGAGGCGATCGGGACCGGCCTCGCACCTCCGGGCGTTCGGGCTGCCGGGGAGCGGCCGCGGATGCACGTCTGGACCGGGTGCAACTTCCGAGCCGGTCGGCGTCCCTCAGCAAGAGGCGACGCCGGTGCGCTCGAGGATCCGCCGCAAGGCCTCGAAGTCGATCGGCTTGACGAGATGTTCGTCGAAACCGACCTCGGCTGTCTTCCTCCGATCAGACTCCGAGCCGTAGCCGCTGAGGGCCACGAGCCGGACCCCGTCGAGCGAGGGTTCGGCCCGGAGCCGGCGGGCGACCTCGAAGCCGTCCATGCGCGGGAGGCCCAGGTCCAGGATCACCAGGTCAGGCCGGAAGGCCAGGGCCGCCTGGCACGCCGCGATGCCGTCTCCGGCAGTCTGGACCTCGTGCCCGAGACGCCCCAGCAGGCGCCTCAACGTTTCGGTCGCGTCAGGGCTGTCGTCCACCACCAGGACACGCCGGCGATGGCCGCGAGGGGCGGCATGCCCCAACCCGTTCGGACCGTCCACGCCGCCGGAGAGTCCCTGGCTCCTGGCGAGGGGGAGCCGGATGATGAACTCGCTCCCCTTGCCCGGGCCGTCGCTCCTGGCGTCGACCGAGCCGCCGTGCATCTCCACCAGCCTGCGTACCAGAGTCAGGCCGATCCCGAGGCCCCCCTCGGAGCGGTCGATCGAGCGATTCACCTGAGTGAACAGCTCGAAGACCTTCGGCAGCATCTCCGGGGGGATGCCCTCTCCGTTGTCGCGGACGCTGAGGACCATGAGATCATCCTCGCGGGCCACGGAGAGGCGGATCCTGCCGCCCTCGGGGGTGTACTTGGCGGCGTTGTTGAGCAGGTTGAGCACGACCTGGGACAGCCGGGTCGGGTCGCCCTCCACGCGCAGGGGCTCGTCGGGCAACGAGATCTCGAGGTGGTGTTTCCGGGATTCGATGATCGGCCGGCTCGACTCCAGGGCAGATGCGACGAAGCTGGAGACCGGCAGCGTCTCCCTGTCCAGCTTGATCTTGCCCTGGGAGATCCGGCTGACGTCCAGCAAATCGTCCACGAGGCGGGTCAGGTGGAGCACCTGCCGGTCGATCACGTCGCGTGCCCAGGCCTGCGACTCCCGATCGTCCTCGGTCATCGCCATGATCGAGACGGCGTTGCGGATCGGGGCGAGGGGGTTGCGGAGCTCGTGCGCGAGCATCGCCAGGAACTCATCCTTGCGGCGGTCGTTCTCGCGGAGCGCCTCCTCGGCCAGCTTGAGCCGCGTGATGTCGACGAACGCCGCGATCGCGCCCACGACCTCGCCTTGCTCGTCCCGGAGCGGGACCGTATTGCCGTAGACATGGCGGACCTCGCCATCGTCGAAGACGAAGGTCAGCTCGGAATCCGTGATCTCGATGCCCTCCCGGGCCGCCTTCTGGAGCGGAAGGTCCTGCGGATCGATCGGCCGCCCGCCACGGTATTCCCGGAACCTGCGGCCCTCGGGCAGGCCGTCGGGGGCGGTCGCCGAGACCACGGCCCCTTCGGGCGTCCTGAGGAATCGGAACGAGGCGGGATTGCCGGTCACGTGCCGGCAGTCGCGATCATAGGTGAGCCAGATCGGGGTCGGCGTGGCGGCGAGGACCGTCTCCAGGACCTTCGCACGCTCCCTGAGCTGCTCCTCGGCCTCGAGGAGGCGAGCCTCACGCTTCCGGGCCTCGGTCGTCTCCACGATCGCGAAGCCGACCCCTGCGATCCGCCCGCCCTGCCGCACCGGGAAGTAGCTTGCCAGCCAGCTCTGCGGATCGCCCCGGCCGCCCGGCGTGATCCCCTCGACCTCCAGGTTTCGTACGGGCGTCCCCGTTTCGAGGACCCCACAGTAGAGCGGCTCAAGCGAGGGCCAGAGGTCGGGGAGCACCTCGGCCAGCGTGCGACCGATGTGGTCCTGCACCGACAGGCCGTTGGTGTCGGCCACGGCCTGATTGACCCTCAGGTAGCGGAACTCGGCGTCGACGAGCCCGAGGCCCACCGGCGTCGCGTCGAACAGGGCGTCGAGCAGGTTGAGCCCGGCCTCCAGCTCCGCGGAGAGCGTGCGCCGCTCGGTCACGTCCTCGGCCACGTAGCAGAACCGCATGCGCCCGCCGGGTCCGGGGCCGATCGTGCTGACCGTTGCCGAGAGCCACCGGGGCCCGTCGAGACCCTCGTACTCGTGCTCGAATCGGACGGGCTGGCCGGACTGCTCGCTCTCGCGATAGCGATCGAGCCAGGTCGCGACCACCCGCGTGTCGGCCCCGATCTCGCTGGCCAGGCGGCCCTCGGTGGAACCCGCCTCCAGGCCGAAGAAGCGGCAGCTCGCCGGGTTGTCGTAGAGGTGGAGCACGTCCCCGTCTCCGGTGGGCTCGACGACCCCCATGCAGACCGGCGAGTTGTCGTAGAAGGCTCGGAGCGTGGCCTCGCTGTCGCGCAGCCGCTGCTCGGCCTCCTTGCGAGCGGTGATGTCCTGGGCGCTGACCAGGAGCTGCCACGCCCGGCCGTCGGCGTGCCGGACCAGGGCCCGGGTCGCGCTGACCCAGATGGTCCTCCCGTCCTTGCGGACGTAGCGCTTCTCCACCGCGGCGCCCGCCCCGTCGTTCCGGAGCGACTCCGCAACCGCCGCCCAGTCGGGATCGCGATCCTCCGGGTGGATGAGCTGCAGGAGCGTCATCCCGAGCAATTCGACGGGGTCGAATCCGGTGATCTCGCAGTACTTGCGGTTCACCCGGAGGAACTGGCCCGAGTCGAGTCGAACCTCCGCGTTGCCCACGCCGGCGGAATCGAAGAGGGCACGGTAGTCGTCGGCGCTCTGCCGCAGCCGCTCCTCGGCGACCCGCCGCTCGGAGATGTCCTGGACGATCGCCAGGCCCCCCTCGGGCTCGCCGTCCTTGCCCCTGAGGGTCGTCGAGGTCAGCTGGACCCAGACCGGGCTGCCGTCCTTCCGCAGATACCGCTTCTCGATCGTGTAACGGTCGATCTCACCGGCCACGCTCCGTTGGGCCTGTGCCAGGTCGGATTGCAGGTCGTCGTGGTGAGTGATCGACGCGACGGTCAGCGAGGGGATCTCCTCCGGAGAGTACCCGAGGATCTCGCGGAAGCCGGGATTGGCGGCCGTCAGCGTGCCGTCCAGGCGGCAGGTGACGATGCCCACGGCCGTCTGGTCGTAGATCTGGCGGAGCCGGCGCTCGCTGTCCAGCAGGGCGTGCTCGAGCCGACGGCTCTCGGTCACGTCGACCGCCGCGATGCCGACGGCGACGATGCCCCGGCCCTCGACCCGGACGGGGTAGGTGTTGGTGACGACCGTGCGGACGCCGTCGGGCCGCCAGGCCGACTGGCCCGACACCTCGTGGTTGAGCACGGGCTGCCCCTCCTCGAACACCCGGCGGAAGATTGATTCGAGGCCGGGCCAGACCGTCGGCAGGACCTGGGACGCGGGCCTGCCGATGTGCTCACTCCGCGGTAGGCCGTTGAGGCGGGCCAGCGCGTCATTGATCGTGATGTACCGGTATTCCCGGTCCAGCAGGGCCATGCCCACCGGGCTCGATCGCAGCATGGCGTCGAGCATCCCCCAGGCCTCTTCCGCTCTTCGCCGGGCCCTCCGCTCGGACTCGTTCATCGCGACGACAATCGCGCCGACGAGCAGGTAGAGGACGAGCCGGACGATGTGAGCGACGGGCACCCATCCTCCCGGTCCCACGACGGGCGGGAAGAAGAACGTCGCCGCCAGGGAGCCCAGCAGGAGGGCGGAGACCGACGGCCCGAGGCCGCAGACCCAGGCCACCAGCAACATCAGGAAGAAATACGTGACGAACGGGTAATCCGTCCCAAGCAAGGGATTCAGGGCAATCCTGACGGCCGTGGCCAGGGCCACCCCGAGGACGACCACGACGTGGGCCCACGGCTTCGGGAGCGGAAGTTTCATGGTCCTCGACCCTTCTCAATCGCCCGGCACCCTCGACGGTCCGCGATCATCCCGCGACGTTGCTGGCTTCGATGCCTCGGGGGCTTGCTGATCTGCGGTGTCAACCAACCCTTGGACGTGCGGACGTCCCTCTGTGCCGGGACGACAGGACGGGGCACTCCTCGGAACCGGATCCGAGACAGTCCTTCAACATCCCCGAGCCGATCAGGCCGGGCCGCCTCATTCGTTGCATCAATGGATCAGAACTCGGCCAACTCCGGCAGAGTCGAAGACTTCACAACGTCAATTCATAGCGGCCAGACAGGGAAGGGACAACGAGACTCGATGATGAATTCCTCTTAAGGAATGTCCCGGGGCGCGGGACGGGCCGTCGTCCCGCTGCGGAAGCGGATTGGAACCCGGCACCCGAGTTGCCCGACCGGCCATGACTCGCGAGGCGGACGGAGATCCCCGCGGATCGATCAGCCCACCGCGGTCATGGCGCTCTTCACGGCGTCGACGAAGACGTCAATTTCCTGGAGCGTCGTGTAGACGTTGGGGGTGATCCGGATACCCTCGAACTGCCCCGAGGGGTGAACGGTCGGCGAGACGACGATCCGGTGCTTGTCCCAGAGATAGCCGAAGAGCTTGCCCGGCTCGAGGCCCCGGACCTGGAGCAGGCCGATGGCGCCGGAGGCCGCACCCTCGCCGATCGGGGTCCAGAGCTTCACCCTCGGGTCGGCGGCCAGCAGGGCCTTCGCCCAGCGATCGCGCAGGTAGATCAGCCTGGCGAGCTTCCGCTCAGCCCCGATCGACCGATGGAACGCCAGTGCGACGCTGATGGCGTTGTGATTGGCCGCCGGGTGGGTCCCGATTTCCTCGAACTTGCGGATGTTCTCGTCGAGCTTCGGGTCGGCGGCCAGCAGCGGCCAGATCCCCTTGATCTTCGCCTTCCTGATGTAGAGCATGCCGGTCCCGATCGGGGCCAGCGTCCACTTGTGGAGTGAGCAGCCGTAGTAGTCGCAGTCCAGGTCGTCGCGACGCGTCAGCAGATGGGCGAAGGCATGGGCGCCGTCGACGAGGACCTCGATTCCCTTCTCACGGCCCATCGCCACGAGCTCGCGGATGGGGAGGATCTGGCCCGAGAGGTTCGTGATCTCGGGGACCTCGATCACCTTCGTGCGGGGTGTGATCGCGGCGGCCACCCGGTCGAGGAAGACCCGGGGCGAGGGCAGCGGGACGGGGAACGAGATCGTCTTGACGACGAGGCCGTCGCGACGCGCGCGCTGATGCCAGGCCGTGATCATCCTCGGGTAGTTCTGGTCCGTGATGATCGCCTCGTCGCCTCGCCTCAGGTCCATCCCGAGGATCAGGTTCTCCATGGACTCGGAGGCGTTTCGGGTGACGGCGATCTCCTCCAAATCGCAGCCGAATTCGCGCGCGAGGTCACGGCGCACCGACTCGACCTTCGGCTCGACGACCCGCCACATGTTCTGAACGGGGGACTCGTTGCAGAACTTCAGGTCGCGGATCATCTGGTCCAGGACGTGCGTCGGCGACGGGCAGACGCCGCCATTGTTCAGGTTGATGATCGTCCGATCCACGTCGAAGGCGCGCTGGATCTGCGACCAGAAATCCTCGTCGGTTGCCAGCTCGCGGGGATCGGTCTGTCCCGCCTCGCGAGCGGCCCCCGCGGCTCGGGCCAGGGCGTCGCCCCGGAACGCGGCGCGGATCATCGGAACGGCTGCGACCCCCGCCAGGAAGCTGCGACGACTCGACATGGTTGCCCCGCTCTCTGGGGATTCGAAATAGAAAGCAGCCCGGGCGGACTCGCCCGCCCGGGCCCGAGAAGCTCATGATCGTCGCGGATCAATACTGGTCGGCGCTGAGGACCTCGCCGCCGGCCTTGGTGCAGAGCGACTGGTAGATGCCGTACTGGGTGCCCGGGGCGAGCGTGTAGCGGCCGTCGGCGCCGAGGGTCACGCCCAGCGGCAGCATGGTGCTCGGGTCGATCTTCCAGGACTGGATCGTGTCCTTGAGGAACCGGACCGAGCCGTCGCAGAAGGCGAAGTTCGCCCCGCCGGGGTGATTGCTGCCCGCCGACTCGGTCGTGGCGTTGCCGCCGCCGGGGACGCCGAAGTCCTGGGCCAGGCCGGAGACCGCCTTGTCGGGGTTGAGGGGATACAGCGCGCTGAACATCGTGTCGCTGTAAGCCCCGGAGAACCAGAGCATCCAGACCTGCTTCGCGGCCTCGGGGCGGATCTTGAAGAAGTTGCGCTCGCCCAGGAGGACCGTGTTGCTCGTCCCGTCGGTGATGCTGGAGAGCCGCGTGGCGCTGCCGAAGTGGATGATGCCGGTGGCCGAGGCGACCGTCGAGGAGTAGTTCGGGTCGACCGCGGGGGCCCCGGGGTAGACCGGGACGACGCCCGCGTTGCCGGCGTAGGTCGTGTGGTAGAGCTGCCAGGGAGGCGTCGCGACCTGGCCGCCGGGCATGCCGCTGCAGCTCCCGAGGTAATTCCGCGGGATGGACGCCTGGACCGGCGCCGCGACCTCGGGGTCGCTCGGGCACCAGAAGGTGGAGATGCCCGCTCCCATCAGGGTCGAATTGGCCGCCTGATAGGGATGGAGCATATAATTATAACTATTGAAAATATTGCCCTGCTCGAAGTACGGGAGGAAGCTGATGAAGAAGCTCGGCCCCTGCTTCCAGCGATTGCACGTCCGGGGCCACATGTAGTAGGTCCCCGCCGGGAAGCAGTTGTTGCCGTCCTCGTAGTTGTGGCAGGCGAGCGCCAGCTGCTTGAGGTTGTTGGTGCACTGGGCGCGGCGGGCCGCCTCGCGGGCCGACTGCACCGCGGGCAGGAGCAGCGAGATCAGGACGGCGATGATTGCGATGACGACGAGCAGTTCGATCAGCGTGAAGCCCCTGGCCCGAGGCATGCGATCCGGGATTCGACTCATGTGCGGTTCTCCCAAGAGGTCTGAAGGGATCCTGATGACCTGGCGGTTCTCGCACCCCAGGCGAGGGCAAGCGATCGGGACGGCGAACCTCCGCCGGGCCCGGAGCCGCGGCCTGCCGTCACCTCGGGGCTTTCTTGCTCGACTTCTTCGACTTGCCGGCCTGCTCGAGCTGGTCCTCCTCCATCTTGTCGCGGTATTCGCCCGGAGGTAGGCCCTTGATCTTCTCGGGCTCGCCGGAAGAGGAGAACGGGCCCGAGCAGCCCGCAAGGAGGAACAGCCCCCCGCAGAGGGCGAGACGATTCCAATCGCGTCGGGACGGATCGGCCATTGACTTGTTCATCTCCACGAATGATCAACCCATCGACGGTCGCTCGCCCGGAGCCGGCGCTCGCGAGGCGCACACCGACCGGGCCTCGCGAGACGCGAGAGCTTGTCGTCCTGCCCGCGAATTCCACGACCACGATGGACGCCGGATGATCACCGGCCAGATGACCGGAGCAATCATTTCCGACGAGTTTTGCTCAAAACAAACCGACAAAATCGAGCGAGAGAATGCCAGCTGAGTGGGAACAGAAAGGACGGTACAGCGGCATCCGAGCCATGTCAAGCATCGGGCCGAAGCTTCTCAGAGAGAATCCTGACGCGCAAGCCACACTTCGCATCGGCAGCCGGCCGGGCAGCCCGCCGGTGGTCGGCCGTCCCGGCTCGGTTGCATTGAAAATGTTTCATTTTCTCCAGGCGACGATCGAACCGCGGCTCACTCGTCGGCCGATTCGTCCCGGATCTTGCGGTAGGCGTCGCGGGCGGAGTCGTAGGCCTTCCTCGCATCCTCACGCTCGGCGGGCCGGATGGCGGGCTCCTTCTGGGTCCAGCACTTGTCGACGGCCTTCAGGCACCACTCGGCCGACTTCTTCGAGGCGCGGATCGGCTTGTTGCCGATTGTCACGAAGACCGGATTGGTGTGCGACGAGGGGAGGATCCGCAGCGCGATCCAGCTCGACTTCTTGAGCGGCACGTCGAACTCGACGTCCTGGACCTTGCCGTCGGCGACGATCTCCTTGCGCGCGACGGGCAGGCCGTTGACGATCAGTTCCAGCGGGACGGTCCGCGTCTCGCCGATCCGGGCGCGCTCGAGGTCCCAGTAGGGCTTCTCGGAGAGCCGCCGCTTGCGGATCGCCCTCGCCGCGGCCGAGGGCTCGGGGTCGAGGTAGGCGGCGACCTTCGCGCGGGCCTTCACGGTCGACGGCCCCACCAGCTTCAGCTCGCTGCCGTCATCGCCAACGGCTCGGTCGTTAACCTGAAAGTCGATCAGGTGGCTGCGGCCGTCGCCCACGTAGGAGCGGCCCTCCTTCAGGCCCTGGCACCAGCGGTCGAAATCCAGCCGGCCGTCGGCCAGCTTCACGTAGACCCGCCCCAGCCCCACGCGCTCGCCGTAGATGCAGGGGAAGTCGGTCTCGCCGCTGATCCGCGTGCGGTAGCCGCAGTTGAGGGTGTGGTACCAGATGTTGAGCTCCCAGGGGACCGGCGTATCCACCGTCGAGATGAAGTCCACCGCGTCATGGACGACGTCGACGATGTACTCGTTGGCGCCGATGCCGTCGAACGGGGGCACCTCGTCGGTCGGGATCTCATCCGACTTCGTCATCAGGCCCCAGCCCGAGTGCGAGAAGCCCACGACGCCCCCCTGCGACTTGCCCCACTTCAGCACGGGGAGGTCCCAGCTCGGCCACTGATCGATGCGGGTCGTCCCCGGGTAGTCGTCCTCCTTGAGCCGCAGCAGGCACAGGTGCCCGGCGTGCGACGACGGGAATCCCGAGACCTCGACGTCGTACCGCATGATGTACTCGGAGTTGGACAGGGGGTGGACCTTGCCCTCGAAGAACTGCTTCTGAAAGTACCAGCAGGGGCCCCAGCTCAGGACGCAGCCGACGTCGAGGTCCTCGCCCATGATGTGCCGCCACATGTCCTCCGGCTTGACGCCCTCCGTCGGGCTCTCGTAGTGGGCGCAGCCGGCCGCGTGGACGTGGTGGTCGCCCGAGAACCAGTTCATCGCCGCGAGGTGGATCCAGCGGTCGAGCTGAAAGCTCTCGCGATGAGACGGTGCGTCCGGGATGGCGACCTCACGGGTCTGAGTCCGGTATTCGGGCCCTCGGGTGAACTCGACGCGGTACTCGCCCGGCGGGAGAGAGACGGTCTCGCCGTCCTGGCGGTAGATCTGGGCATGGAAGAAGAAGTCGGGGGCCAGCCGCCGGCCGGGCGAGGGATAGACCCGCCCCTGCCGGTCGCGGAAGATGAACGACGCCCAGGTCGGCCGGCCGTCGAAGTCCTTCACCTCGAGCGTCACGGCCACGGCGGGCGCGGATCGGAAGAGGATGTCCACGTCGCTGCGGAAGCCCAGGTCCTGCGTCCCCTGGCCGACGTTAAAGCTGATCTTCGCCTCGCGCGAGCCGGCATCCCGGCTGTAGATCTGGATGATCCGGTACTCCAGGAGCAGCCCCGAGAGCTCGCGCCGGAGCGGCCGGTCGCGGAACATGCCGATGTCGGCCCAGCGCTGGAGGATCTGGGCCGGCTTGATGGCCGGCTTGGGCTCCGCACTGCTGCTGGACTGCTTGTAGATCGGCGCGGCGTTGGGGCTCTCGGCCTGGAGCTCGGCGGTCACGCCGGCCTCGTTGTGCACCTTGACCAGGAAGGAGCTCCAGCCGTTCTGGACCAGTCGGGGGGCGGCCTGCCCCTGCATCGACTTCACGCGGCTCTCGGGGTTGATGTTGACCCCGATGAGGCAGTGCGGGTCGAGGACCTGCTGGATCGTGCGGACCGCGGCCCTCGGGTCGGCCGAGTCGAGCGCCCGCTCCAGCCGGGCGCGGTCCTCCGCCGGCAACGGCTCGCCGAGGACCTCGAGGGCCTCCACCACCCGCTTCACCTGGGCGGACAGCGGCTGGAACTCGACGTCGGGGACGATCGGCAACGACTCCCCCCTCGCGACCGAGGGGCCGGGGGAGAGGAACGCCGCAAGGCAGAGGGCCAGGCCGCGGAGGAGTTGCCCAGGTCGGATTTGCAGGGTCATGGGTGTGGCCTCGCTGTGTGCGATACAATCGGTTCGCTGCGCTCTGAATACAACGCCCCTCCGGGCCGTGGCAAGGGGCCCGTCCGGAAATCGACCGCGAGCGGTCTCCTCGCTCCGATCAGGCCGGGAGTTCGCCGATGGGCCCTGCGGCGGGCTTCCCGGCCCTTCCCGCGGTCGCGCGGATCAACCCGATCGCGATAAACGTCGTCAGGACGAGGCGGGCGAACAACCTCGTCCCGGCCGTGGTCGAGATCGGATGCGAGGTGTACGCGAAGGGGAACAGCAGCGCCCCGGCGACCTCATAGATCACCGTCCCGAGGCAGGCCGCGACCAGCCCGGAGATCGCGGCCTCCAGGAGGGGCCCGCGATCCCACCCGAAGCGACCGATCCCGAAGGCCAGGCCCGCCGTGAGGCCGATCCCCGCCCAGAGGCCGAGATGGAAGAGCGTCGGCAGCACCAGCCCGGTCATCGCCGCGTCGTCGTTGCGGCTATGCCACTGGAGCGGCATCAGCACCAGTGCCGGAAGGACTCCCGCGACGGCACCGAGCACGAGCCCTGTCAACCCGGGCACCGTCGACCTGTCCAGAGATCCCCGCGACAGTGCGCCCGCGATTCCCAGCGAGAGGCCGAGCAGACCGCCGAGTGCACCGAAAGCGATGGCCCCGTTGAAGCCGCTGGCCCGAGCGAGCTGGGCGTTGAGGGCATTGAACGCATAGGGATCGGCGGAGGCCGAGGCCGAGGGTCCCACGAGATCGAGGGTTGCCTCGCCGACCAGCCAGGCGACGAGGCCCGCGGCCGTGGCGAATCCCATGATGACCGACACGAGCTTGGCTCCGCGTAACCCGGCCGCTACGCCTGCCTTCATCCCTCCGTCCATCGAGGATTGCACGGGGATGCTCGGGGTGGATCCGGTTTCGTCAGCATTCATCGACGTGTCTCCTGGGTCGGAAGCGGACCATCGAGTGACGGGGAGGGTCGATCCGCGGGCTAGGAGCCCGTCGGGAACAGCAACGGCCGGACAGTCTACAACACTCAACATGATGATGCGAGACCCATGTCGCGCGGGTCCTCGGGGCAGCCTCGCTCCCACGGCCCGAACGAGGCAGACCGATACGGAGACGAGGGCCGCACGGCAGGATTGGCCCGTGCGGTCCGTCGAGGTTCGGCCAGGGCCCGGAGGTCACAGACGAGATCGCCTGGGCTCGATCTCATTGGCCGCCCCAATGAAGTTATTAGGAATCACATCTCTTAGGAAATTGGGGGATGACTTGCCATCATTATTTCTGTCGCAGACCGTCCAAAAAGTCGAAAAGGGTGGCCGCTAAATCTTGCGAGTCCCCGGGCACGTAGGTTATAAGTCCGTTAATTCCCGAGGCAAATTCCGTACACATTATCAACGCGACGGGCCCCGATGCCTGCTGATCGGGCCGGGCTGTCGTGTCGGGGATGTGTGTTGCTCCGAACCGACGACTGATCTCGAAATTCGAGGACGCGTGTCGGATCAACGTGCGGTCCCGACGAGTTACTCCTGTCCACGGTCACGTGCCTCGGGTCGATCGACAACCAGCGGAAGGGACATTTGAATTCATTCGGACATGTCCCCCCCGTTTTGTTTCTTTGATGAATTGGTTGGTCCCCGGGACACATCGCCCGACCACGATCGCATCTGGCCGCGCATGTCCGCTGCCGTCACGACGCTGGTCGGCACTGAGGAGTGCCGGTGCGGCGGCCAGGGTCCTCGAACACGCGTCGAGCAGGGCCGCCGCGTTGACGTGACGACATCGCCCTGCAACCGAGGGGGGAGAGTTCCATGCGGATTCGGAGATCGTTCGCCTTTTCGATGCTCGTGGCCTACTCGCTCGCCATTTCGAGCGGATGTGGCGAGTCAACCGAGGTCAAGCTTGCCCCCGCTGCGCCGACGAAGGCGGACGAGGTCAAGCCATTGCCCAAGGAGCCGCAGAAAGGTGGCGGCAAGTCATCCTCGGGCAACATGAATCGCAATCCCGGGGGCAACTCATAAGGCCCATCGCGGCCCTGATACCCGGTGCCCCCGGTCTCATGAACGGAATGGGCGGGGGCCGTCGGAAGTCACCGTCGGTCGAATCAATCATGGTCCTTTTCTCGATCCAGATGGAGTGAATGCATGACTGATTATCACTCTGCCGTTCGTCAGCGACGCGGCTTCACGCTGATCGAACTGCTCGTCGTCATCGCGATCATCGCCGTGCTGATCTCACTGCTGTTGCCCGCGGTGCAGTCGGCCCGCGAGGCGGCCCGCCGCGCCCAGTGCACCAACAACATGAAGCAACTCGGGCTGGCCGTGGCCAACTACGAGAGCGCCACCGGGGCCTACCCCGCCTCGTATGGATCCCGCGCCTCGGTGACAGACGCCTGGACCACCTGGGGTTCGTGGAGCCCCCAGGCCCAGATGCTCAGCTACTTCGAGCAGGCGGCGGTCTTCAACTCGATCAACTTCAAGTGCGTCAGCCATGGCGACCAGTCCCACCTGGACATGGCCCAGCGCACCGCGATCACCACGCGGATCGCGTCGCTGATCTGCCCGTCCTCACTGCCGCCGATCGGCACCTACTACGGCGCCACCAAGCCCGGCAACAACTACTTCGCGTCGGTCGGCTCGAGCCTCTACTGGCACGGCAATACCGGCGCGTCCGCCCCGAACGGGATCTTCCGCTTCAACGGCGCGGGCCCGGAGACTCCCTGGGAGAACGGCGGCGAGACGATCACGATCAGCAGCATCACCGACGGTACCTCGAACACCATCGCTTACGGCGAATGGCGATCGGGCGACTATAACGAGTCGAAGCTGTCGATCCCCCAGGACATCGTCAATCTCCGTCGCGAGCCGAACGTGCCGGGCGGCCTCTGGGGCAGTCCGATGTCGAACATGCCCGAAGGCTCCGTGCCGTTCCTCCAGTGGATCAACGACTGCGCCGGCTTCGCCCCGCAGTCGACCCAGGGGGGGGAGAACTGGAGGACGAACATGAGCTACCTGGGTCAGGCCTGGAACCAGGGCATGTTCGGATGGACACTGGGCAACACGCTCCTCCCGCCCAACGCGCCGTACCCCAACTGCCGCACCTGCAGCTGGGACGGCGACCTGGATTGTGCCGGCATGTACGGCCTGAGCAGCTACCATCCCGGCGGCTGCAACGTCGCCTTCGCCGACGGCTCGGTCCGATTCCTCAAGTCCTCGACGGCCAACCAGGTCGTCTGGTCGCTGGGGTCGCGCAACCAGGGCGAAGTGCTGTCCGCCGACTCGTACTGACCTCTACCGGGCGACGCGTGTCCTTGCAGGCCTGGCCCAGCGACGACACACGGACGTCCGGACGCCAACCCGATCAGCCTGGAGGGAGGGGGTCCACGGGGCCCCCTCCCTCGATTTCGTTCCCGGGCTTATCATGGATGCCATGGCCATCGTATCTGCCCCCCGCGCCCGGTTCCTCCCTTCGCTCGTGCTCGGCGCCTGCGTGCTGGCGATCCTGGTGTTGACCTGGTGGACGCTCACCCGTCACCAGACCGACCACTGGACCGAGGTTGCTCGAGCCCGAGAATTCCTCGAACGCAATCGTCCGGATCTCGCCTTCCAGGCGGTCACCGGGATCCGTGACGAGAAGCCGGGCGCCGCTGAGGCGCTCGCGCTGGCGGCTCGGGCGCTCCTGATGCAAGGCACGATCGCGCCGGCGCGGCAGGTCCTCGAGCGGTCCTTGAAGATGAAGCGCGAGCAGCCCGAGGCCGCCAAGATGCTGGCCGCGATCTACCTCGCCGGCGGCGACGGCAAACGGGCCATCGACCTGCTCAAGCAGGCAGCCGAGCTCGACCCCCGCGACTTCCGACCCTGGTTCGCCCTCGGCAGGGTGTATCACAACCTCGGCGAGATGACCGCATCGCGAGACGCGTATTCCAACGCCCTCGAACGCTCCCCGCCCGCGGCCGAGGCCCGCCAATCGCGACTGGGCCGGATCCGCGCCCTGCTCGACTCCCATCAGGATGAGCAGGCCTCTCCGGACCTGACGGCCTTGTTGCAGGCCAATCCGGAAGACCCCCAGGCCCTGGCCCTGGCCGCGCGGCAGGCCGTCAGCCTGGGACAGATGGAGGAGGCCCTCCGCTCCGCCGATCGGGCCCTCTCTTCGGCCAAGGAGGAGATCGATGCCCTCCTGGCGCGGGGACGCGTCCATTTTCAGGCACGCCGCTTCCCCCAGGCGGCCGAGGACCTCCTCCGGGCGACCGAGCTGAACCCCAACGACCTGGGCGCCCTCCAGTTGCTGGGACAGACCCAGCTCGCCCTTGGCAGGAAGCCGGAGGCCGACGCGACGCTGGCGCGGGCCGAACGTGCGCGAGAGAGGAGGATCCTGATGGACACCCTCACCAAGGAAATCGACGAGAGGCCGCTCGACCCGGAACCTCGAGTTCGCATGGGGAAGGCCGCGATCGAGGGGAGGATGCACACGCTGGCCTTCCAGTGCTTTCAGGCGGCGCTCGACCTGTCCCCCGGGTACGAGCCGGCCCGCGAGGGCCTGCGGATGCTCCAGCGAGAGAAGGGCTTCGATCCGTCCACCATCAAGGGGGCCCGGCCAGAGTTCGGCACGGCCGGAGCCGACGCGGCTTCGACGCCCCCGGTCACGGGGCGAGCCCGGCGGGGATGACCGCCACGCCCGGTCAGGGAGCCCCGGGCCGGTTCGTCAGCCGGTAGATCGCCCGCTGGGCGGCCTCGTCCAGGGGATCGAGAACCAGCACGAGCCGGAACCAGGCGACGGCCTCGGCGTCGCGGCCGAGCGACTTGCAGGTCTCTCCCAGTTGCCGGAGCAGTTCCCTGTCCTGCCGACCCTGGGGGCCCCGCGCCTTCACCAGCAAACCGGACAGGCTCCGCCAGAGGTCGGCCTTCTTCGCCAGAGCGTCCGCCTCCTGCCGCTTCCCTGCCTGCCGAAGCGCGAGTGAAAGCCCCTGATTGGCCTCACGATCCGTGGGGTCAAGGGCGAGTGCGGCGCGATACTCCTCGATGGCGTCGTCCAGCGCGCCGGAGCGTGCCGCGAGCATCCCCCGAAGCTTGGCGAATCCGACATGCTTTCGGGGACCCCCGGCGGCCAGCGAGCGGACCTGGTCAAGGTCTCCACGGGACATCGCCAGCTGGGCCTTCAGCAGCGAGCCCTCCACGTCTCCTTCAGGCAAACGCTCCACGTGCGGCGCGGCCTCCTCGAGCCTCCCTGCCCTCAGCAGCACTGTGGCGAGCGCCCTGCGGCTCGCCTGGTCATCAGGGTCGGCCGCCAGATAGCGCCTGAGGTCGCCCTCGATGGTGTCATTATTCCAGATGTCCTCGAGCGAGGCCGTCCACAGCAGTACATCGTCGTATTTGAGAGGTTCGATGTCGCCGAGGGCCCGGAATTGCTCGTTGAGCTCGCGACGCCGCGCCTGCATCCCGTAGATCAGGATCAATTCGCGACGGGCCGGGAGGAGCCTGCCGTTGAGTCGAAGGGCGTCGAGGAAGTGGGCCTCGGCCGGCCGGAGCCGGTCGCGTCGCCGCTCGATCTGGCCCGCGACCTGTCGGCAAGCGGCCGCGTGGGGCTCGGAGTCCGGGACAGCAAGCAAGATCTGGATGGCCCGCTCGGGCTGCCCCCGGCCGAGCTCCAGCTCCGCCTTCAGGGCCACCAGGTCTCGATCGGGGAGGCCGATCTGAGTCAGCCGGTCGAGCAGTCGCTGGGCTCGCGGCCAGTCCTTCCTCGCCATCGCCTCCTGGACATCCGTGGCGGTGAGGCTGTTGTCCCGGCCACCCGAGCAGCTCAGGGAGAACGACACGGTCAGGATCGCGAATGGCGCGGTTGCCAGGATCAATCGGGAAGAACCCAGGCGACAGCCCATTCTCGTCCGCGTCCTTTGACGTCAGCAGCCTCGGTTGCATCGTCGCCGACCAGATCCATCCGAATCGACGCGTCCCGAGTCTAGCGGGCGGCCGGGCCGGCTTCCAGGTATTCACACGAACGGAGATTTCAGCCAGATGGGCCGCCATCCTGGTTGCCATGAAGCCGGCGACGGACGGTCGACAGGGCATCGGGCCGGCTTGAGACGTGTGGACGTCGACCTGGACCATGAAATCGACGGTTCTGCGGCCTGAACGCGCGGGCCCCGGGCTGTGCCGCCCCGCGGATTTCCGGGGCCGTTCCTTGCGGTTCGGGACGTCAGGATTGTCCTTGTCGGGAACCGGATCATGGAGTAATGTCCGCGCTCCGTCGGGACGTCGGCCGCGAGAGTCGTCCGCGCTCCGCGCCGCTGGCCAGGAGGGCCCCGAGACGAGTCGCCGTCTCGCCGGGCTTCGGGAGGGATTCCGATGCAATGCCGTCGCTTCCGCAGGCTCGCGCTGCTCGCCGCACTCGTTGCGGTGCTGCTCCCTGCCTTGCTCTGGGTCTGTTTCGTCCTGATCGTGCGGACGGACTGGGCCAGGGGTCACGTCCTGAGCGGCCTGCAACGCGGCACCGGGCGTGACGTCCAGCTCGACCGCATGGACGTCTGCCTGCGCGGCAACATCTCTCTGGGAAACCTGCGGATCGCATCGCCGAGGGCGACTGCCGATCCCTGGCTCCGGGCGGAGCGGATCGAGATCGACGTCAGCCCGCTGCAGTTGCTCTGCGGTCGGTTCGAGCCATCACGGCTCGAGGTCGACGGCGCCTCGCTGCGGGTCCTCCGCCGGGCCGACGGCTCGCTGGAGCTCGCCGAACTCGTGGAGGCCGACGCGGGTGAGACGCCCTCCGGCTCGAAGGCCGGCGCCGAGCCTCACCAGTGCGGAACGTACACGCTGACGGCCCGGCTGACCCGGGCGAGCATGATCGTGATCGACGAGGCGACGGGCACCCGGATCAGCTTCGACGGGGTCCACGGCGAGGCGGCCCTGGAGGCCGACGGGGGGATGGTTGTCTCGCTGTCGGGCCAGTGCAACCAGGGACCGTTCCAGCTCACCGGGCACCTGGACCGGGCAACGGGGAGGCCCAACTTCGACGGCCAGTTCATGGCAAGTGACGTCGCCCTCGACCAGGGAATGAACGCGATCCGGTACGCCGTCCCGGTGCTCGCGGGGGCTCCCCTGGAGTTGAAGGGCCGACTGGCGACGAACGTCTACCTGAGCGGACGCGGCCGGACCGGCTCCGAGCTCTGCCGATCGCTGAAGGGCCGCGGTAGCCTGTCGCTCGACCCGGTCTCACTGGACGGCACGCCCCTGGTGACCGAGTTCGCGAAGCTCGCGAACCACCCGGCCGGGGAGGCCATCGGTTCCATCAAAACCGACTTCGTGATCCAGGAGAATCGGATCCGCACCGAGAACCTCGCACTCGACCTGGGGCGGATCCCCGTGAATGTGACGGGCTGGACCGATTTCGGAGGGGCCCTGGACTACCAGGTGAAGCTGGATGGCGTCGCCGGGCGCCTGCCGGAGAAGGCGCGCGAGTACCTGAGCGGTCTCGACCTCGACGTGAACACGCTGACGTCGCTCCACCTCACCGGCACCGTGGACAGGGTCGCGATCAGGCCCATGGGAGTCGGCCCGAATGGACGCGCCGCGATCGACCGAGTCATTACCCCGCAGGAGCGCCAGAGGCTCAAGGTGCTGGGCCGCCAGATCCGCGATAAGCTCCTGCGATGAAAGCACTTCGGGGCCTCGGGGAGCGACGGGTGATGCATCGACCGGGATCCGAGATCGATGGTGAACCGAACATCGAGTGCAAGGTCGGACGGGCGTTCGGTTTCGGACACCTATGTCCAAACTTGAATTCATGCCGGGTTCGCCTTACAATCTCAAGATGACTTGAGGAGCCCTATCTCATCCCGGAAGGAGCGATGTCATGCCCCGACGGATCTGGATCGGCATCCTGACGCTCTGGCCGGGCCTGGCGCAGATCTGGACCGGCCAGGAGGTCCTGGGGTTGATGCTGGCGGCGCTGTTCGCCGCGACGCTGAATCTGGCGATTGTAGCGCGGTTCCTCTGGGTGGAGTCGTTCCACGCGGGCTGGGCGGACCTGTTCGGGTCGGCGGCGCTGCTCACCTGGCTGGTGAGCGCCCGGCTACACCTGGTGGTGGGTGTGGCTCTGCCACCCGGACCGGCATCGGCGGGAAATTGAGCGGCTGTATCGGGATGCGATCGAGGCGTACCTCCAGGGCCGGTGGAACGATTCGCGGAAGCGGATCGAACGCATCTTGACGATGGACGAGAACGACGCAGACGCGCTGCTGCAACTCGGGACTCTGTATGCTCGGATGGAGCAACCCGCGCAGGCGCGGCGTGCATTCCGGCAGTGCCTGGACCTCGAAGGCGGTTCCAGGTGGCGCTGGGAGGTCGAGGAGGCACTGCGCAGGCTGGAGCGGCCCCGAGCCTGAGCCCTGGTCCGCGCTATCCCGCGTCCCTGGCGGCCTTGATGGCCGCGATTGTGGGCGGCCGGCGCCGGCCGGGATTGCTTTTCCGGACTCGGTGAGGCACTCTTATTTCAGGATCGACCTTGTTTTTCGGAATTCGCGGCGAATGATGAACTCCGGGGAGTGAGGCTTTCCGCGGGTGAAGGTCAGGGCGACAATCTCTTTTGTGTCTCCGGCGGCAATCCAGGTCCAGTCGGCCGCCGGATCTCGAGGCAGGATGAAGTCCCGGCGCCCCTGCCCCGCGTCGAGTCTGACTGGGAAATCCCTGCCGTCGCTCGTTGGCTCATGACGACACCGGGGCGGTAGGATCGGGGATCGGAGTAGACCGTATGTATGAACGCTTCACCGACCGCGCTCGCAAGGTGATGCAGCTGGCCAACCAGGAGGCGCAGCGGTTCAACCACGAGTATGTCGGGACGGAACACGTCTTGCTTGGCCTGATCAAGGAAGGCAGCGGCGTCGCCGCGAACGTCCTGCGGAATCTCGACGTCGACCTGCGGAAGATTCGCAACGAGGTGGAGAAGATCGTCCAGGCCGGGCCCGAAATGGTCACGATGGGCAAACTGCCCCAGACCCCTCGAGCCAAGAAGGTCATCGAGTATGCGATCGAGGAGGCGCGCAACCTCAACCACAATTACGTGGGGACCGAACACCTCCTGCTTGGCCTTCTCCGCGAGCAGGAAGGCGTAGCTGCCCAGGTCTTGATGAATCTCAACCTGAAGTTGGAAGAAGTGCGCGAGGAGGTGCTCAACTTGCTCGGTCACGGGATGGACGCTGGCGGCGAGAGCGAACGCGGAGCCACGTCAAAAGGCAACAAGTCCAAGACTCCGGCCCTGGACTCATTCGGACGCGACCTGACCGACCTGGCCCGCCAAGCGAAGCTGGATCCGGTCATCGGCCGCCAAAATGAAATCGAGCGCGTCATCCAGGTCCTCTCGCGCCGCACCAAGAACAACCCGGTCCTGCTCGGCGAGGCCGGCGTCGGCAAGACGGCGATCGTCGAGGGCCTGGCCCAGATGATCGTCGACGGCAACGTGCCGGAGCTCCTGCGCGACCGCCGGATCGTGGTCCTGGATCTCGCCATGATGGTCGCCGGCACCAAGTACCGCGGCCAGTTCGAGGAGCGGATCAAGGCCGTGATGAATGAGGTCCGCCGGGCCAAGAACACGATCCTCTTCATCGACGAGCTACACACCCTCGTCGGTGCGGGCGGCGCCGAGGGCGCCATCGACGCTTCGAACGTCCTCAAGCCGGCCCTCGCCCGGGGCGAGGTCCAGTGCATCGGCGCGACCACCCTCGACGAGTACCGCAAGTACATCGAGAAGGACGGCGCCCTGGAGCGCCGGTTCCAGACGATCGTCGTCGAGCCCCCCAGCAAGACCGAGGCCCTGGAGATCCTCCGCGGGCTGCGTGACCGCTACGAGGCCCACCACCGCGTCCAGATCACCGACGACGCGCTGGAGGCCGCCGTCGAGCTGTCCGACCGGTACATCACCGGCCGCTGCCTGCCCGACAAGGCGATCGACGTCGTGGACGAGTCGGGCGCCCGCGTCCGCCTCAAGGCGATGACCCGCCCGCCCGACCTGAAGGAACTTGACGAGCAGATCGAGCGGCTCAATCAGGACAAGGAGGAGGCCGTCGCCAACCAGGACTTCGAGCGGGCCGCCGCCCTCCGCGACCAGGCCGACAAGCTGAAGAAGAAGAAGGAGACGATCACGCGCGAGTGGCGCGAGCGCTCCAAGGAGGTCGACGGCACGGTTGACGAGGAGGTGATCGCCGAGGTCGTCAGCAAGATGACCGGCATCCCGCTCACTCGCCTCGAGACCGAGGAGACCGCCCGCCTGCTCAAGATGGAAGACGAGATCCAGAAGAAGGTCATCTCGCAATCCGAGGCGATCAAGCGGATCAGCGAGGCCGTCCGCCGCAGCCGCGCCGGGCTGAAGGATCCCAAGCGGCCGATCGGCAGCTTCATCTTCGCCGGCCCCACCGGCGTGGGTAAGACGCTGCTGGCCAAGGCCCTTGCCGAGTTCATGTTCGGCGACGCCGACGCGCTCATCCAGATCGACATGTCGGAGTACATGGAGAAGCACAACGTCTCGCGGCTCATCGGCGCCCCTCCGGGCTACGTGGGCTACGAGGAGGGCGGCCAGCTCACCGAGAAGATCCGCCGTCGTCCCTACGCGGTGGTGCTGCTCGACGAGATCGAGAAGGCCCACCCCGACGTCTACAACATGCTCCTTCAGATCATGGAGGAAGGCCGGCTGACCGACAGCTTCGGCCGCAACGTCGACTTCAAGAACACGATCATCATCATGACGACCAACGCCGGCGCCGAGGTCACCTCGAGCTCGAACATCTTCGGGTTCGACCGCGGCCGCGACGAGTCGGGCAGCTACGAGCAGATGAAGGAGCGGCTCAAGGTCGCCATCGAGAAGTACTTCCGGCCCGAGTTCCTGAACCGGCTCGACGACGTGATCGTCTTCCACTCGCTCAACAAGGAAGACCTCAAGCAGATCGTCGACATCGAGCTCACCAAGATCCGCGGCCGCATGGCCGACCGCGGGCTGGAGCTGGTCCTGACCGACGAGGCCAAGGACTACCTGATCGTCAAGGGCTACAACCCCGACTACGGGGCCCGGCCGCTCCGCCGCGCGATCGAGAACATGATCGAGAACCCGCTCTCGGAGGAGATCCTCCGGGGCACGTTAGCCGGCAAGAACCGGATCGTCGTCGAGGTCGAGGGCGAGGACGACCAGAAGAAGCTCAAGTTCCACGCCACGACCAAGGAAGAGGCGCAGGGCCCGGCCCTCGCCGGGGCCGGCGCCTGAGCGAGCCGACCTCGTTCGTGATCTCTAATGCAGCAGTTCAAGGGAGGAGGCTTCGGCCTCCTCCCTTGCTTTTTGCCCGGTCAGATCAGCCTGGATGTCGGGCCGGATTGTGCAAACGCCTCGGGCGGCGGATGCACGCGTTGTCGCGGTGCCCCCGCCAACGTAAACTCATTTGGAGTTCAGCGTCGTGGCAGGCAGGGCCACGCTGTCGTGGCGACCGCTTCCGTGCTCGACACCAGGCCGGCTCGCTCTGCAATTCAGCCGCCGACCGGATCAGCGCGAGCCGCGACGCCCGTGGTCCGGCGGGAGGGAGACGGGAGTCGAAGGCGATGTTCAGCAAGCTCGTGACCAGGCTGCTCTGGGTCCTGTGCCTCGGGGCCGCCGTGTTCGTCGGCTGGAAGGCCTATCAGCGCAAACAGGCGACGATGCTGCCCGAAGGCATCGCCTCGGGGAACGGACGGATCGAGGCCATCCAGGTCGACGTCTCGGCCAAGGAGCCCGGCCGGATCCGCGAGATCCTCGCCCGCGAGGGCGACCTCGTCGAGCCCGGCCAGGTCGTCGCCCGGATGGACATCGCGACCCTCGAAGCCGAGCTCGCCAAGGCGAAGGCCAGCGTGGCGACCGCCCAGGAGCGCGAGGCCGTGGCGAGATCGAGCATCGTCCGCCGCGAGAGCGAGAAGAAGCTCGCCGAGTCCGAGTTCAGCCGCGTGAAGAGCCTCTACACCCGCAAGGTCGCCTCCCGCGAGGAGTACGACCAGAAGGACGCCGCGCTCAGGACGGCCGCGGCGGCGGTGGATGAAGAGAATGCCAGGCTCCGGACCGCCACCCAGCAGGTGGAGGTCGAACAGGCCGAGGTGAGGCGGATCCAGACCCGGATCGACGACTCGGTCCTCAAGGCACCGGTGAAGGGCCGCGTGCTCTACCGCCTGGCCGAGGAAGGCGAGGTGCTCTCCCCCGGCGGCAAGGTGCTCACGCTCCTGAACCTCACCGACATCTACATGGAAATCTTCCTCCCCGCGACTCAGGCCGCGCAGGTGAAGATCGGCGACGAGGCCCGGATCGTCTTCGACGCCCGGCCCGACCGCGCGGCGCCGGCGAAGGTGACCTTCGTCTCGCCCGAGGCGCAGTTCACGCCCAAGCAGGTCGAGACCCGCAGCGAGCGCGACAAGCTCATGTTCCGGGTCAAGATCCAGATCCCGCCCGACCTGATCCTCCCCTACATCGATCGCGTGAAGACCGGGATCCGGGGCGTCGGCTACGTGAAGTACCGCAATGACCTCGAGTGGCCCGCCTTCCTGCCGAGGGTCCCCTCGCCCGATCAACTGCCCCCGCCGTCCAAGCCCGCCGGCCCGGCTCCCGAGAGGAAGTCGGCCCCTCAGCCCGCAACCACATGAGCCGGCGATCGGCATCGAAACGCCGTCCCCTCGACCCCTGTCTCGCCGCGGGTGCCCGATGATCGCAACCTCCGTGAAGATGGAACCGGTGGCCCGGATCAGGGGCGTGACGCATCGCTACGGCGATCACGTTGCCCTCGACGGGGTCTCCGTGGACATCCCCGCCGGCATCATGGTCGGCCTGATCGGCCCCGACGGCGTCGGCAAGTCCTCGCTCATGGGCCTGATCGGCGGCGCCAAGACGATCCAGCAGGGCGAGGTGCTGGTCCTCGGCGGCGACATCGCCGACGCGAAGCACCGTGGCCAGGTCTGCCCGCGGATCGCCTACATGCCCCAGGGCCTCGGCAAGAACCTCTACTTCGAGCTGAGCGTCTTCGAGAACATCGACTTCTTCGCGCGACTCTTCGGCCTGCCGGCCTCCGAGCGAAGGCGTCGGATCCCCGAACTGCTCGACGCCACGGGCCTGGGCCCCTTCCCCGACCGGCCCGCCGGCAAACTCTCCGGCGGCATGAAGCAAAAGGTGGGCCTGTGCGGCGCGCTCATCCATGACCCCGACCTGCTGATCCTCGACGAGCCGACCACCGGCGTGGATCCGCTCTCGCGACAGCAGTTCTGGGCGCTGATCGACACGATCCGGGCCCAGCGCCCCTCGATGAGTGTCCTGATCTCGACGGCGTACATGGACGAGGCCCAGCGCTGGGACTGGATCATCGCCATGGACGGGGGGAAGGTCCTGGCGACCGGGAAGCCCGATGAGCTGATGGAGCGCACCGGGACCGGCAATCTGGAGGACGCCTTCGTCGCCCTCCTTCCCGAAGAACGACGCGGCAGCCGGCAGAAGCTGACGATCCCGCCCCGCCAGGAGGCAGGCGGCGAGGTCGCCATCTCGGCGACGGACCTCACCCGCCGGTTCGGCAGCTTCACCGCCGTGGACCGGGTGAACCTCTCGATCGAGCGCGGCGAGATCTTTGGCTTCCTCGGGTCCAATGGCTGCGGCAAGTCGACCACGATGAAGATGCTCACCGGCCTGCTTCCGGCCTCCGAGGGCGAGGCCAAACTCTTCGGCCGTCCGATCGACGCCAGCAGCCTGGAGACTCGCAAGCGTGTCGGCTACATGACTCAGGCCTTCTCGCTCTACGGCGAGCTGACGATCCGCCAGAACCTGGAGCTGCATGCCCGGCTGTATCACCTCCCCTCCGATCAGGCCCGCGAGCGGATCACCGAGCTTGTGGACCGCTTCGGGCTCCGGCCCCACCTCGACGACTTCGCCGAGGAGCTGCCGATGGGACTCAAGCAGCGGCTCTCGCTGGCCGTGGCCGTGCTCCACGCGCCGGACATGCTGATCCTCGACGAGCCGACCTCGGGCGTGGACCCGATCGCCCGCGATGAGTTCTGGGAGCTGCTCATCGACCTCTCCCGGCGCCAGGGCGTGACGATCTTCGTGTCCACCCACTTCATGAACGAGGCGCTGCGGTGCGACCGGATCTCCCTGATGCACGCCGGCAAGGTGCTCGCCTGCGACACGCCGAAGGCGCTCATGGAGGCTCGTGGCACCGACGACCTGGAGAAGGCGTTCATCGGGTACATCGCCGACGCCGCCGGAGACGCCGCGAAGGAGGGCGAGGCCGTCGCAGAGGTCGGCAAGGAGGAGGCCGCCGGATCGGTCGCCGCGGTCGCACCTCACCCGCCCGCGAAGGCATTCAGCGTCGGCCGGCTCCTGGCCTACACGGGGCGAGAGAGCCAGGAGATCCGCCGCGACCCCGTCCGCCTGGCGTTCGCGTTCGTCGGCTCGGCGCTGATGATGTTCGTCTTCGGCTTCGGCATCACGACCGACGTCGAGGACATCCGCTATGCCAGTCTCGATCAGGATCAGACGCCCGAGAGCCGCGACTACCTCGAGTCGTTCGCCGGGTCGCGGTACTTCCTCAAGCAGCCGCCGCTCTACACCGTGGAGCAGATGCAGGACCGGCTGAGGTCGCACGACATCTCGCTGGCGATCGAGGTCCCGCCGCAGTTCGGCCGCGACGTCCGCCGGGAGAGCCGGCCGCAGGTGATGGCGACGGTCGACGGTGCCCATCCCTTCCGGGCCGAGACGATCAAGCAGTACGCCGCGGGCGTGCACGGCACGTTCCTCCGCGACCCGTCCCGACAGTTCGGGGCCGGCCGCTCCGGATTGAGCAGGGCCGAGATCCAGATGCGCTACATGTACAACCCCACGTTCGAGAGCATCTACGCGATGGTCCCGAGCGTGCCGGCCATGCTCCTGGTCCTGATCCCGGCGATCCTGATGGCGGTGAGTGTCGTCCGCGAGAAGGAGCTCGGCTCGATCACCAACTTCTACGTCACGCCCACCACGCGGCTCGAATTCCTGCTGGGCAAGCAGCTCCCGTACATCGCGATCGGCATGATGAACTACGCCGTGCTGGTGCTCATGTCGGTCTTCGTCTTCGGCGTGCCGATCAAGGGGAGCTTCCTGATGCTCACCCTCTGCGCCCTGCTGTACGTGACGGTCACCACCGGGATCGGGCTGCTGATCTCGACCTTCACGTCGAGCCAGGTGGCGGCGGTCTTCGTCACGGCGATCGTGACGATCCTGCCGACGACCCAGTTCTCGGGCCTGATGCAGCCGGTCTCGACGCTGGAGGGCGGGGCCCGCCTCATCGGCTGGCTCTGGCCGACGACCTACTACATGCACGCCAGCGTCGGGGCCTTCACCAAGGGGCTGGGCGCTCGGCTCCTCGCCCTCGACGCCCTGGCCCTGGCGGCCTTCATCCCGGTGCTGCTTTTCCTGAGCGTGACGGCCCTGCGGGGCCAGGAGGAGTAGGCCGTGATGCGCTCACTCATCAACGTCTTCTGGCTCGGCACCAAGGAGCTGCGGTCCCTCCGGCACGACGTGATGATGGTGCTGTTCGTCATCTATGCCTTCACCCTGGCCATCTACACCCAGGCGAAGGGGACCTCGTCCGAGGTCAACAACGCCTCGATCGCCTTCGTGGACGAGGACAACTCGGCGCTCTCCAAGCAACTGGTCAATGCCTTCTACCCGCCGCGGTTCAAGGTGCCCCAGCTCATCGCCGCGAACGAGGCCGACGACGCGATGGACAACGGCCGATTCATGTTCGTCGTCGCCATCCCGCCCCGGTTCGAGGCCTTCCTGCGGGCCGGCCGCAAGGCCGAGATCCAGGTGAACATCGACGCCACGGCCATGCAGCAGGCCAGCATCGGCGCGGCGTACATCTCGAACATCGTCAACGACCGGATCTCCTCCTTCCTCGCCCGCACCGACGAGCGGGCCCCGCTGCCGGTCGAGATCGTGATCCGCAAGGCCTTCAACCCCAACGGCGACGCGTCGTGGTTCGCCAGCATCGTGGCGATCATCAACCAGATCACCACGTTGACGGTGATCCTCACCGGCGCGGCGCTCATCCGCGAGCGCGAGCACGGCACGATCGAGCACCTGCTGGTGATGCCGCTGACGGCCTTCGAGATCGCGATGGCGAAGGTCTGGGCCAACGGCCTGGTGATCCTCGTGGCCACGGTCGCGTCGCTGTTCCTCGTCGTGCGGGCGGCCCTCGGCGTGCCGGTCGCCGGATCGCCGTGGCTGTTCCTGCTCGGCGTGGTGCTGTACCTCTTCTTCGCCACCGCGCTCGGCGTGTTCCTGGGCACCGTGGCCCGTTCCATGGCCCAGTTCGCCCTCCTGATCATCCTGATCGTGATCGTCCTCCAGCTCCTCTCCGGCGGCGGGACCCCCGTGGAGAGCCAGCCGCCCTGGCTCCAGCGGATCACGTTCTTCCTTCCGTCCCGCCACTTCGTGAGCTTCTCGCAGGCGATCATCTACCGGGGCGCCGGGCTGTCGGCCGTCTGGCCCAATTTCCTGGCCGTCGCCCTGATCGGCGTTGCCTTCTTCGGGTTCAGCCTCCGCCGCTTCCGCCAGTCGATCGCGGTGACGAAGTGAAGACGCCGGGGTCGCCCCCGAGACTCGCCCTCCCGGAGCCGGCCGCGTTCCCGGGCCGGGCATTCGTGGCCGGCAGCCGAAAGAAGACGAGCTGACCATCGCGGCTGTGGATCGGCCGTTGCTGGAGCTTCTCGGTCAGTACCCGCATGAGGTCCCGATCCCGCTCGCCGTATCCGCTGCGGTTGATGAAGAGGCCGGCGAAGCCCAGCTCGGTCAACCGGTCGGCGAGCCGGTCCGGCGGCAGCGGAGCGAGCGAGGTATGCAGCTTCTCCGCCGGGCGGCCGCGCATGGCGCCGTAGCTCCAGCGGAGGCGGCTCGAATGCGCGTAGCCACGGAAGTGGCTGTAATCCGGCATGTTACCGATGAGGCCGATCTCGGGGAAGGTGGTCGGAGGAAGCTGGAAGACCATGCTCTCGGCCGGCAATTCCGCCTCGATCTGTGCGACGAATTCCCGATCGCTCTGGAACATCGCCGCGTCGCGGCGATGGTCGGGGACCGCACCGGGCGGGATCTGGTCGAGCAGCGCCAGGGCGGTCAGGAGCCAGACAAGCGGCACGAACCAGGGCCGCGGTCCCGCCTCCCCGGCCCCGCCCTTCTCTCCCGAAACGGCCACGGCCAGTCCGCAATACGCCAGGCAGGCGAGGACGATGCTGACCCGGTTGTAGCAGCGAATCATCCTCGTGATTGAGGTCGCGATGACCTCGCCGAAGCCCCCCAGGAGCCCGACCAGGAGCATGGCGACGGCGAGCTTGCCCAGGTCCCCGAGGGTCGGCTTGCGCGTGGTCAGAGGGCAAGGGCTCGCGACCGCCAGGACGAGCAGGAACAGCAGGCCGATCGAGGCAAGGATGCCGAGCGGAGAGCAAAGGAGCGCCTCGTTGTACTGGCCGATCAGTTCGGGGAGGTCGGCCGGGACGACCGGCCGACGGAACGGCGAAAGCCTGCTGAAGAGACCCAGGCGATGCCCCACCGGCGGGCGAATCAGGTTCGCCAGCGAGAGGGCAAACTTGTAGTAGTTATCGAGGGGCCGAAAGACGACATTCCGGAGCGGCCCCTGATGTCCGAGCGAGATCAGGAAGGGGACGACCTGGCACAGGGCCAGGCCGATGACCAGCCCGAGGCACGCGACGAGGTCCGCGACGGGCCGCCATGAGGGCTTCCGGAGGACGCCCATCACGCCTCCCACGAGGATCAGGAGGAGGCCGAAGAAGATCGTGTAAGGACCTCCCAGCGCGACGAGGATGCACGCGACGATGACCGTCAACGAATACCCCTTGACCCACGCCAGCCGGGGCCTACCCGGCCTCTCCCCGGCCCAGAGGAGAGGCTGCCCTCGGGCCAGCCAGAGGCTGACCAGCACGGCCAGCGGGATGGGGTAGTAGGCCGAGAGGTGCACATGTGCCGCACCCCTCCAGAAGTGGTAGGGCGTGAACGCGAACAGGAGGCCGGCCGCCACGGCAACCTGAGGATGAACACCCAGCCGCAGGAGGACGAAGAGCGCCGTCCATGCCGCCAGCAGGTAGGTGGCCAGGTAGAACAGGTTGCCGCCCAGGAACGGGTCGCCGGTCAGCAGGATCAGGAGCTTGATCCCCAGGAACGTCCCCGTCTCCACGAACGGGAAATCGTAGAGCCACATCCTGCCGGGGGCACCCAGGCGAGGATTCTCGAAGTACCAGCCCGTCTCGGCGATGGTCTTGTTCATCGCCATGAAGAAATGCACGTCGGTGCCGGCCGAGTAGGAGAACGGGACCCGGAGATCGGCCTTGCCCAGGTCGAGTGAGACGTAGGAGATGCCCAGGCAGAGCAGCGTCGTCTGGAGGAACAGCAGGCCATTCCGCATCGAAAAGTCCAGTGGTTCACCCGCGTTTCGGAGCGGGACGTTCGGCGAGTCCTGGCGGCGGGTCGGTGCAGCACCGTGCCGGAAACCGATGATAACCCCGGTTTTCAAGTTCGTGCACCATGCTCCAGCCCTCTCCGATCTTCCTCGTTGGCGAGATCGGCGCCGTCTGGAAATCGTCCAGGCTTGTCGCCGGGGTGGGACGGATCGAGTCCGACAGGATGGAGAAGGGCCTTCGGGGCGGGCGCCGTCGGCAGATGGGTGCAGCAGGGGACCACGTATCCCGACCGTGCGACCGGCCGACGGAACTCGTGATTGAGCAGGGGCAGTCACGTTACGGCTGAGGATGGCCGGAGCTTCGCGATTCGAGGGCGTCGATCGCCGGGAGGGCTCAGCACGATCGACCCACCCGGCATGATCCGCTCGGTCGTGTCCTGGATTCCGCCCTGCAAGATTGGTACCAGGCCGAGAAATCGTCTCCCGTTCGCGGATTTCCCGGCCCGGCGTCGGCGGATTGGCGCATCAAGAGAAGAGAGGCGGACACCGCAATCCCGCGGCCCCGCATGTCCCGACACACCGATCTCGCTCGCCCGGATGACGGACCGTCTGACGGTCCTTATGTCGTGGAAGAGAAGGAGGGCGGCAATGTCCTTGCTTCCCCGGTCGATCCCCCTGCCGGGACTTCGATCCGTCCTCGTGACGGCGGCGATCCTGGGGGCGACGATCGCTTACGGCGGTCCCGACCTGCTGGCGCGCTGGGAGACGCGCTCCCGCCTGGCGGCCGTACCGAAGACCGTGGTTCGACGGGCAGACGTCGAGCAGGCCGTGCTCTCGCCGGGGCTCGTGGCGTCGTCCCGCAACACGGAGATCCGCTGCCAGCTCGAGCGGCTCGACTCGGCCGCCACGGGAGGCATGAGTGCGGGCGGGGCCTCGACGATCCTCAGCCTGGTCCCGTCCGGAACGATGGTCGAGGAAGGACAGATCCTCTGTGAGCTGGACGGATCGGATTACCAGGAACTCCTGCGGCGGCAGCAGATCGTCGTCGAGCAGGCCCGGGCCGAGCATGTGCAGGCCACGCTGACGCGGGACGTCGCCCGTCTTGCCCTGGAGTCCTATCGCGACGGCGAGCGGGAGCAGGTCCTGACGCAATTCAAGGGGCAGATCGCACTGGCCCGGTCCGACCTGGAGCGCCATTCGGACCGCGTCGCCTGGACCCTGCGGATGCTCGACAAGGGTTATGTCTCCGCGGCTCAGCTCGCCACCGACAAGCAGACGACGCTCCGCCTGGAGGAGAATCTCCGCGCGCTGGAGCTGTCGATGGAGAATTACCTCCGGTTCTCGGCCCCGATGGAGCTGATGGCCCTCCAGAAGCAGCTCAACGGCACCGAGGCGACCCTCAGCTACCAGGCGACGCGGCTGAGGCGTGAGGAGGAAAGGCTGGCCCATTACCAGAAGCTGGCCGACCGCTGCGTCATCCGAGCCCCGCATCGCGGCTTCGTCATCCACGCCAACCGCCCCGGGCGGGATCCTCAGGTCTATGAGGGAGCGTCGGTGAGGGAACGGATGCTCCTCTTCACGCTCCCGGACCTCTCGCAGATGGAAGTGCAGGTGATGCTCCACGAGACGGTGGTCAACCGGATCCGGCCGGGGATGAGGGCCCGCGTCCAGGTGGATGCCCTGCCGGGCCGCACGCTCGAGGGCCGGGTCGAGTCGATCAACCCGATGCCGCTGTCCGACCAGAATTCGCGGACGGCGAACCAGATCGCGTACTTCATCGCCCACGTCCAGATCGAGAGCATGCCGGCCGGCCTGAGGCCCGGCATGACGGCCGCGGCCACGATCCTCTGCGAGGAGAAGGTGCAGGCGCTGACCCTGCCCGTGATCGCGGTGTCCGTCGAGGGTGGCCGGAACGTCTGCTACGTCCTCCGCGACGACGGCTTCGAACGCCGGCCGGTGACCGTGACGCCGGCCGACCATGAGCTGTTCGAGGTGAAGGAAGGCCTGAGCGAGGGGGAGATCGTGGCGCTCGATCCGGAATTCGTCCGTCCCGACCTGGACGGCTGAGCGGACGGTCGAAGGTTCCCACTGAGGCCCGCCCCCGGGCGTGACGAGGCGGCGGATGTCGCAATCGGAGCCGGAAGCGTGAGCGACGGCCGGTCGCCACGTCCGCGCGGACGTGGCCGTCGCTCACGCTTCCGGCTCCGAAGTGACTCGATCGACCGCCGGTCCGGCTAACGGCCGATCAGGCCCATGCTGGAGCCGGTGGCGTCCTTGAAGTAGCCGAAGGTTCCCGTGCCGGGCAGGCGGATCGGGTTGCCGAGGCGCTGGCCGCCGTGGGCCTCGATGCGTGTGAGCCGTTCCGCCACGTCGGCCGCGTAGATGTAGGCCATCGCCGGGGTCGACGAGGAATGCGACTGGAAGACCCCGCCGGCGCAGGCGCCCGGGTCGAAGCCCACGTACTGCGGCATGGTCGGCAGCGTGCCCCAGCCGAACAGCTCGGCGAAGAACCGCGCCGTGGCGGCCCCGTCGGCGGCGTACATCTCGAGGTGGCAGATGGAGCCCTCCGGGGGCTTCGGATTCGACCCGAGCGGCATGGGCATCCGGGACGGATTCTCGGGGGCCATGCCGTCCATCAGGCCGTAGATCGTCCCGCCGGGATCCCGGAACCGGGCGAGCGTGCCGACGCCCGGCACGTTCCAGGGCGGGCGTTCCACCGCGCCGCCGGCCGATACGACCCGCTCCAGCATCGCCGCCACGTCGGGCACGCTGAGGTAGGGGACCATCCCGGGGAATCCGTCAGGAACGTTCGCGCGGAGGGCCGCAGCGGGCCCGCCCGGGGCGACCAGTCCGGCCAGCTCGGGCGTCATCGGCTGGACCTGCCAGCCGAAGACCTCTCCGTAGAACGAACCCGCCCTCGCGAGATCCCTGGTCGAGATCACAACCAGTGCGACCGGATGCTTTCCGCTCCCGGCGGGGATCTGCGGCAATTCGTTGGCCATGAGACACTCTCCTGATCGGCGGCGATCGGCGGCGGGCATCGAGGCTACCTGGCCGACGGGTCCAGGATCTTGGTGGCTGTGACGTGCTTTTGCAACTCGTCGGGGCGGAGGAAGTAGGTGCGCAGCGCCTGGGCCTTGCTGAAGAGCTTCTCGGCCTGGTCGTCCCAGTGGCCGCTCTCCTTATGGTCGCTCTCGCCCAGGGGGATGATGGCGTACGACTCCGGCGGGTCGGTCATGACGACGACCTGCGTGGCCGACTGGCCGGTGTGGCCGATCATCTGCTTGCCGTCGCGAGACGGCGAGAAGCTGACGGCGCGGGGCGTGGCCATGCCCGTGTCGTGGAGGCTCCCCCCGCCGACCGGCCAGCTCCGGTCGCCCCCCCGCCGGCCGACCCGGAAGTAACGCCCGAAGGGCGCCCCGATCTCGCCAAGCACCGACTTCTGCCAGCCCGCCGCCCGATCGAGCGCGGACAGGATGTGCTCGTCCCTCAGGCTCGCGGAGGGCTCGATCCGGGACGCTTCGGACTTCTCCAGGACCTGCTTGAAGGCGAAGAAGGCGAGCGCCCCCGCCGAGTCGGCGTCGTTGCGACGGTTCCAGGTGCGGATCAGTTCGTAGATCCTCGCGGCATCGCCCTGCTTCGCCCGGTCGCCCGCCCTGTCCCACGCCTGGTCGATCCGCTTCTGCCAGCGTTCGGCGCGCCAGACCTGGGTACTGAAGGCGATCCCGATGGCCTGCTCGACGGTCACGTTGGTCGCGGCCTCGAGCAGGTCGGTCACCATCTCGGCCCGCTGGTGCGAGTCCGGCGAGGGCGATTCGTTGAAGAGGTAGAGTCGCTCCGAGAATCGCTCCCGGCTCGGCTGATCGCGGTTCATCATGGCGGCCGGCGAGCAGTTGCAGTTCTGCATCCAGCCGCCGGGAGGGTTCTCGATCTGGAGCAGGTCCGAGATCGGGTGGATGCCGCGCCACTCGTTGGCCGACGTGTTGCCCGGGATCGGCCGGCCGGGGTCGACCCCCCTGGGCCGGATCGGCACGCGGCCATTGCGGAGGTAGAAGATGTCGCCCTGAACGGTGGCCACCATGACGTTCTGGGCCATGAGCTGGCGCATCGAGAGCGCCTGCTTCATCTCCGCGAGGTCGCGCGCCATGAACATGGCGTGGCACTGATCCATCAGGCCGACCTCATTCTCATAGGGGATCGCCATCGCGTAGGCCTTGCCGTCCTTGCGGGCGACGATCGGGCCGTGGTGCGAGAAGGCGAGCTTCACGCTCCGGGGCTGCGGCTCGCCCTTGACGCGGATCTCCTCGTGGCGGACCGTCAGGTCACGCCACCGGCCATCCTGCCGGTACTGGTCGGAATTGGCCGGGTTGAGCTCCTCCTCGTAGATGTCGGAGGTGTCCGGTCCGCCGGTGGTCATCGCGACCGAGCAGGAGCGGCTGTGGCCCAGGCTGGGCAGCGGCGTCCCCAGGAGGCAGACACCCGCGGCGTTGTACTCGGGCGTGTAGATCCGGATCTCGTAGAACCGGATGGCCTCGTACCAGGGGACGTGCGGGTCGATGATGGCGATCGGGGCCTTCATGGCGGTGCGGCCCGGCCCGATGAGCATCTCGTTGGAGCCGCGATAGGCGAGCGGCCCGAAGTCGACCCCCGCGCGGCGGAGGTCGCCCGCGGCCTCGCCCATCGGCCAGTTCCAGATGATGTATCGCCCCAGTGCGACGACGTCCCAGGGGTTGATCTCCTGGGCCCAGCCCGGCACCTGCTCCGTGTGCTCCTTCATGAATCGGCGGATCCCCTCGTGGAACGACGCGATCACCGCCCGCATCTTCGGGCTGACCTCGTTGTATCGGGCCCGGCTGATTTCGGCGTGGCGCATCACCCGCTGGCGGAGGTCCTCGTCGAACGCGGCCGGGCCGACGATCTCGGCCATCGTCCCGGCGGCTCGGCGGTAGTTCCGGAGCAGTTCCTCCAGGCGATCCTCCGCCTGGGCGTAACCCGCCGCGTAGGCAGCGTCCTCCAGCGTCGGTGCGAAGATATGCGGGATCCCGAACTCGTCGCGGAGGATCCGGGTGGTCCGCTCATCGGCCCGGCCGGTCCCGGTGGCGATGCATGAAACGGCGAGCAGGGCGAGCGAGGCGAGTCGCATGGGTCGCATGATGAGTCCGATCTGGACGGGCCGTCGCCGAACCGCGCCGCGAGGCGGGACCGCGCGACGCGGAATATCGCGGACGGCTATTCTAACGCTGCGGGCGGGTCGAGGGCATCGGGTTGCCCGTCCCCCGCGAACCGGCCCGCCGCGCCCGGTGTCTGCGGGTGGAGGGGGGCCGGCCGGTGCGTTAAGCTGATCCCGGCAGATGGTCCCGAAGGAGGTCCCCATGGCAAACACGGAGCTTCTCACCCTGGCGAAGGCGCTGTCGGTCCGGAACCGCCTGGCCGGCCGGCTCGCCCAGGCGCGGAGCAACATCGAGGCCTACAACAGCGTGCTCGCCGGCCAGCGCGAGGGGGACCCTCAGCAGACCGTGAACGTGCGCGCCGAGTACGACCGGTATCGCAAGCTCCAGGACGGATTGATCGTCGTCAAGGCGGTGATCCAGCGCACCAACGAGCCGGTCTACGAGGACGTACTCCAGCTCGCCGAGCTGAAGAGCGTCATCCAGATGCTGAACGGGCTGAACACCCGGCATGGGGTCGAGCCCGGCTACAACGGCGTCGAGTTCCGCTACGTCGCCGAGATCCGGAAGCCGGAGTCGCTCGAGATGATCCGGAAGCTCGAGGCCGAGATCGACGTGATCCAGGACAAGCTGAACGAGTTCAACGCCTCGACCCGGGTCGAGATCCCCTCGTGGATCCTCGAGCTGGCGAGGTGACCGTACACGCGGCCGGTCGGCCGGGAAGCCGAGGGCGCACGCGGGTGCCCCCGCGACTCTGCCCCAACCGGGCAGATTATCTTGTTCACGATGCCGGTGCCGTCTCAAATCTCACCAGTCATCGGGTCAAGGTTCAACGCTCAAGGCTCAACCCTCATATGCCCTCCCTCCTCGGAAGGCCGGTCGCGTGCCTCCTCGAAATGGTCCCCTCCTCGATCAAGGGTCTCGGTGATGGCCAGCGAAGCTCGCCTCGTCTCGGATCGATTCCCCCGGTCGAACGCGTACCACCCCGACTGGGTGCTGAAGAACGGCACGAGCGGGACCGGCAGCACGCTCTGGATCACCGAGTGGCTGGCCGAGGAGATGGCCCTCCGGCCGGGAATGCGGGTGCTCGACCTCGGTTGCGGCCGGGCCATCTCGTCCATCTTCCTGGCGCGGGAGTTCGGGGTGCAGGTCTGGGCGACCGACCTCTGGTTCGCCGCGTCCGACAACCTGGCGAGGATTCGCGACTCCGGGCTCGAGGATCGGGTCTTCCCGCTCCACGCCGACGCCCGCGCGCTGCCCTTCGCCGGCGAGTTCTTCGACGCGATCGCCTGCGTCGATGCGTATCCCTATTTCGGCACCGACGACCTCTACCTCAACTATCTCGCCCACTTCGTCAAGTCGGGCGGCCGGCTCGGGATCGCCGGAGCCGGCCTGACCCGGGAGATCGACGGCGACGTCCCCGAGCACATGCGCGATACCTGGAGCCAGGATTTCTGGGCCCTCCACTCGGCGGCCTGGTGGAGGCGGCTCTGGGAGCGGACCGGGATCGTCGAGGTTGATGTCGCCGACGACATGCCCGACGCCTGGCGGAGCTGGCTCGACTGGCAGAACGTGGTCAGCCCGGACAACACGTCCGAGATCGAGCTGCTCAAGGCGGATCGCGGTCGATACATGACCTGGATCCGGATGGTGGGACGCCGCCGCGCCGAGGCGAAGCTCGTCGATTACTGCTGGCCGGACACGATGAAGTCCTTGCCGTCAGACTACGAGCCCAGGCCGATGCTGCGATCGTGACTGAGTCATGTATTCATGAACAGGACGTAGAGCCGGTTGTTCTTTCGATCGACCCAGACGCGATAGTAGGAGCCGTCGGACGGGTCGGGGTCGCGGAAGTAGACCTCGGGGATCGTCTCGATCGTCCCGGCATCCCACCACGGGGCGAGGCTCACGCCCAGGCGAGCGGGGGGCTGGCCCTCGGGCGCAGGCTGGAGCTTCGCGCCGGCGATGAGCTTCTTGAGGAAGTCCTCCTCGACCGGCTCCAGCACCCAGAGGAACTGGGGGTCCTTGTAAGCGTCGGAGTAGTAGTGGAGGACCTTCACGCCCGCGGGAAGCGGCGTGTGGTAGTGATTGTTGAGCGATGTCCCGGGCGGGACGTAGCAGCCGGAAACGGCCCCGAGCGCCAGCAGCAGCAGGGCGGCGCGAAGGGACGGCCGGGATCCGCGGTACATCGAGTTGCTCCGTACTCGGGGGTCGGGTCCGGGAGGGCCGGGGCGCATGGCAAGGGCCCGGCGGACTCGGAGAGCCGACCGGGCCCCGGACGTTGCGTATTCGAGGCAAACTGGCTCAGGCCTTCGCCGTGGCCTTGGCGGCCGTCTGGGCCTTCTTGACGATCTCCTCCTGGAACCGCGAGGGCAGCTTCTGGTACTTGAGGAACTCCATGCTGAAGCCCCCCTTGCCCTGCGTGGCGCTGCGGAGGTCGTTCGAGTAGCCGAACATCTCGGCCAGCGGCACCTCGGCGGAGATCACGGTGTAGCCCGACCGGCTCTCCGTGCCCAGGATGACACCTCGCTTCGAGGAGATGGCACCGGTGACCGGCCCCTGGAACTCGGTGGGGATCTCGACCTCGACCTTCATGATCGGCTCGAGGAGGACGGGATCCGCCTTCCGGAACGTCTCCCGGAAGCAGTCCCGGGCGCAGATCTCGAACGCCATCGTCGAGGAGTCGACGTCGTGGTACGAGCCGTCCTCCAGGATCATCTGGACGCCGATCACCTCGTAGCCGGCGACCGGTCCCTTGACCAGCGACTCGCGGAAGCCCTTCTCCACCGAGGGGATGTACTCGGTCGGGATGCGTCCGCCGGTGACCTTGTTGTCGAAGACGAAGGGCTCGGCCGACTGCACGTCCAGCGGCACGAGCTTGCCGACGACGTGGGCGTACTGCCCGGAGCCGCCGGTCTGCTTCTTGTGCTTGTAGTTGAAGGCCGTCTCGCGCGTCGGCGCCTCGCGGTAGCTCACCTTCGGGGCCCCGACGGTGCAATCGACCTTGTACTCGCGGCGGATCCGCTCGACGTAGATCTCCAGGTGCAGCTCGCCCATGCCCGAGATGATCGTCTCGCTGGTCTCGGGGTCGACGTGGACGCGGAACGTCGGGTCCTCGCGCATGAAGCGGTTGAGGGCCTTGGAGAGCTTGTCGTAGTCGGCCCGCTTGTTCGGCTGGATCGACAGGTCGATGACCGGCTCGGCGGCGTAGATGCTCTCGAGCGAGAGGTTCGTGCCCTCGGAGCAATAGGTGTCGCCCGTGGCGCACTCGAGGCCCATGACCGCGACGATGTCGCCGGCGCCGGCGGCGTCGATGTCTTCCTTCTGGTCCGCATGGACCCGGAGGATGCGACTGATGCGGGCCCGCTTGCGCTGGCGGGAATTGAAGTAGAAGGTACCCTTGCTGAGGGTCCCCTGGTAGATCCGCATGTAGGTGACCTGGCCGAACGACTCCTCGACCAGCTTGAACGCCATGGCGACCAGAGGGGCGTCGGGATCCGCGGCGAGGGGGACCTCGGCCATGCCGTTGTTGTTATCCTTGGCGAAGACCTCGCGATCGAGCGGGCTGGGCAGGTACCGGCAGACGGCGTCCAGCAAGGGCTGCACGCCCTTGTTGCGGTAGGCCGAGCCGACCATCACCGGGCAGAGCTGCTGGGCGATGGTGCCATCGCGGATCGTCTTGTGGATCAGGTCGATCGGGACCTCGGCCTCCTCGAGCAGCAGTTCCATGATCTCGTCGGAGACCATCGAGAGCGCCTCGAGCATGCCCTGGCGGGCCCGGTCGGTCGCCTCCACGAGGTCGGCCGGCACCGGCTCGGCCCGCACGTCCTCCCCGTTGTCGCCGTCGAAGTAGAGGGCCTTCCGCTCGATCAGGTCGATGACGCCCTGGAAGTTCGACTCGGCGCCCATCGGAATCTGGAGCGGGATGGCCGTGAGGTTCAGCTTGCTCTCGAGCTGCGAGATCACGTTGGCCGGGTTGGCCCCGGTTCGGTCCATCTTGTTGATGAACGCGATCCGCGGCACCGCGTAACGCTTCATCTGGCGGTCGACCGTGATCGATTGCGACTGCACCCCGGCCACCGCGCAGAGGACCAGCACCGCGCCGTCGAGCACCCGGAGCGACCGCTCGACCTCGACCGTGAAGTCGACGTGGCCGGGCGTGTCGATGATGTTGACCTTGTGGTCATTCCAGTGGACGGTGGTCGCAGCCGAGGTGATCGTGATCCCGCGCTCTTTCTCGAGCTCCATGTGGTCCATCACCGCGCCTTCACCCTTGACCTCCTTGATCACGTGGGTGCGGCCGGTGTAGTAGAGCATCCGCTCGGTCAAGGTGGTCTTGCCCGAGTCGATGTGGGCGGAGATTCCGATGTTTCGATAGCTTCTCAGGTTTTCCATGGTCCGGATCAACTCGGGCTGCACATGAAGGGTGGAACGCCCTCCTGGGGGGCCACGCACGCGTCACGTTGGACTAACCGGGGGGTTTCCAGCCCGCAGTTCCAGCACGGGCTGAAGGGCATGCCGTGATCAGCACGGAGGCACACCAAAGACCGGCTCTCTAGTCTAGTCGGTTTCGGTGTGGAGCATGGGAAGAGTCCGCGTAGGCCTGATGTAAGGGCAAATTATCTTAACAATTGAGGCGACCAAGTCAATGGTCGGCCTCGGTCCACGAATCAGTATAAGACATCCGTGACGATCCGGGAAGCTCCGTAAATAAGCCTCTCCCGTCCGGAGAGGGGCTGATCCCCTGCTTCCTAAAACCGGAATTGCCGGCTGATCCCACAAAAGGGGGCTTCCCGGATGGCAAGGGCGGCGAGATCGTCACGGCCCGACGCGATTGGCGTAGTGTTTGGTTGACGAGCCCGAACGCGCACGAGAATTGCTTCCTCCTTCCTAGTGAAGCCCAATGTCGCGAGCAATGTCGCTTCTTCCAGGTGAGGCCTCGATGGCCGCCCCGGGGAGCGGCCGGCGGCCGACGCGATTGGGCAGCGGCCGCTCCCCGGGGCGGCCGGGTAGACCGGCGGAATGTCCGACCCAGCCAAGGACCATCGGATGAGGACTCCTCGTACTCCGGATGCGACGACCGGCGGGCCGGCCGGCGGAGTTGCCCAGGGCGTTCGAGACGCCGGAGCGGTATTCCGGATCCTCGTCCCTGGATGGACCCAGCTCCACTGGGGCCAGCGCGAGCGCGGCCTGGTTTTCGCCGGGTCCTGGCTCTCCGCGTCGGCGACGGCCCTGGTCTGCTGGGGGAGCGGGTTCGGCTGGCTGTTCGTCGGCTTCTCGATCCTCTGGCAGGTCGTCGCCACGCTCGACGTCCTCCGGCAGACGGCCTTCCCGGCCTTCCCGCGGAGGATCGCCCTGGCCGCCGTGCTGGTCGCGGCGGGGATCCTCATCGACCTGCCGGTCGGGTCGGTCCTCTGGACTTACGCCTGGCCGACCGAGGCCGACCGGATGAACGGGGCCGCCTACCTGGTGAATCGTCGGGCCTACCTCGACGGTTCGCCCCTTCAGGGACACTGGATCTGGCTCCGCGGCGCCCCGAGCCTGACACCCCGGTCGGGCCTGGTGCTGGCCGTCGCCGACCAGGAGGTGGAATGCGTCGGCCGGCGTTGGCGCGTGGACGGCCGGGACGTCGAACTCCCATTCCCCGGCCCTGAGACGGACTTCCCCGGGAGCTGGAGATTCCGCGTCCCGAAGGACCATGTCCTGGTCGGGCCGGACGGGCGGGCAGCGAAGGCCCGGATGCCTTCCCCCCTGATCATCGTCGCTCGCGACCAGATCGTCGGCCGCGCCTGGGCGCGCGTCTATCCGCTCTGGGATCGCTCCCTCCTCTGAGAAGCTCCGCCGTGGACTTCGGGCCGTCGCGGGACCGTCCCTGCGAGCTGAGGCCCCCTCATCTTGCCAAAGATGACGCGGCTCGGGACAATGCCTATGCGTCTCGTGACTGTGATGAGCGGGACGGGGCCGAGATCGTCCGGACCGGCCCCGCCGACATCCCGGTCCATCGGTGAAACGAGCAGGCTGGAGGGCCGGAGGCGAGCGTCGTGCTGGATCGGATCTGGGCCCCCTGGCGAGCCAAGTACATCCTGGATTCCTCGACGGCCCCCGCGACCGCGCCGGCGTGCTTTCTGTGCAAGGGCCTGGCGGAGGAGGACGACCGGGCAAACCTGATCGTCTGGAGAGGCGAGCACTCCGTGGTTGTCTTGAACCGCTTTCCGTATAACAATGGTCACCTGCTGGTGGCGCCCAGGGTCCATCGCGGCCGGCTGGACGAGCTGGAGGGTCGAGACCTGCTCGAACCGATCGAGACCGTCCGCTGGATGGTGGCCCTGCTCGATCGCATGTTGCGCCCGCAAGGTTACAATATCGGTCTGAATCTCGGGAAGTCGGCCGGAGCGGGCTTGCCCGGTCATCTTCACTGGCACATCGTCCCCCGCTGGGACGGCGATACCAATTTCATGCCCGTCCTGGCGGACACCAAGGTCATCATCGAAAGTCTTTCGTCCTTTTATGATCGCCTGAGTGAGGATCTGAAGATCCCGCTCGAGCGTCGGCCTGTTTCCTGACAGGGGCCCGCAAGTTGCTTCCACCTCCTGATATTCGACACGACCGTCGCCAGCGAGGGCTCTCCGCCATGTTATTGATCCTCATCCGGGCGTTCTTCGTCCTGGTCGTCGCCGGCCTGGGCGTGAAACTCGCCCGCATCGTCGGCGAGAACGATCTGGGCAACCCGTACCTGGTTTTCGTCGGGGTCATGCTCGGGGCGCTCGGCGTCGTCGCCGGCGACCTGATGACACCCCGCAAGCGGATCCAGACGATCTCCGCCCTCTACTTCGGCGTCATCGTCGGGATCTTCCTCAGCAACCTGATCAATGACGCGATTCAGCCATCGATGCAATTATACCTGCATCCCAAGGTGCACATGGCGATCTCAAGCGTCTTCATGATGTTCATGTGCTACATCTGCGTCTCGACCCTGCTCCAGACAAAGGATGACTTCCGGTTCATCATCCCCTACGTCGAATTCTCCAAGGAGGTTAAGGGGGCGCGGCCGCTGGTCCTCGACACCTCTGTGATCATTGACGGGCGGATCGCCGACGTGGCCGAGACCCGGGTCATCGATCAGCCGATGGTCGTCCCGCAATTCGTGCTTCAGGAACTCCAGAGCATCGCCGACAGCTCCGACAAGCTCCGTCGGAACCGCGGCCGGCGCGGGCTCGATATCCTCAACCGGCTGCAGAAGTCCCCGGGGATCGAGGTCCGGATCCACGACTCCGAGATCCCGGAACTGGCCGGTGTCCGTGAGGTCGACCAGCGCCTGGTGATCCTGGCCAAGCATCTCGGCGGGAAGGTCGTGACCAACGACTACAACCTGAACAAGATCGCCCGGCTCCAGGGCGTCGAGGTCATCAACCTGAACGACCTGGCCAACGCGATGAAGCCGATCGTGCTCCCCGGCGAGACCCTCTCGGTCAAGCTGATCAAGAGGGGCGAGGAGCACGGGCAGGGCGTCGGTTATCTGGACGACGGCACCATGGTCGTGGCCGAGCAGGGCTCATACCACCTGGGCGAGACGGTCCGCCTCACGGTGACCAGCGTCCTCCAGACGAGTGCGGGCCGGATGATCTTCGGGAAACTGGAGCAGGGACCGGGCCCGGTGGGCAAGGCGTCATCGAACCACCTCGGCTCGCCCGCCCACCACGAGAACCCGGCGCCGACGCACGGTCGGCCTCACAACGTCTGATCGTGGGTCCCTGGGCCCAGCGGTCGCCGTCCCGTCGTCCGTCAATCAGCGGCCTCGACGGGATCGCTTTGCGTCTCCGCATCGTAGGGCGTCTTGCACCAGTGGCACACCAGCACGGCCCCGCATTCCGGGCACTCCAGCGTCGCGTCCGCCTGTGAGAGCGCCTCGTAATGCTCCCGGGTTGGCGGGAGGTAAGGGGTCTGGCACGTCTCGCACATCAGGGGACGTTCACAGTAGGCGCAGTCGACCATGATGATCCTCCCCTCTGACGGATCTCCCTGCCGAGCGGCCCCGCCGGGGCGAGGTCCGTTCAGTGGACGGCTTGCTCCGGCTTCAGGCAGCGGCCGATCTGCCGGACCGCCTGGCGCAGGCGGTGCGAGTTCTCGACCAGCGCGAGCCGGAGGCAGCCCTCGCCGGACTCGCCGAAGCCCCGGCCCGGGCTGACCACGACGTTGGCCTCCTCGAGCAACTTCATGGCGAAGTCGATCGATCCCAGTTGCGACTTCCAGGGCTCGGGCATGGGCGTCCAGACGAACATCCCGGCCTTCGGCGTCTCGGGCTGCCAGCCGAGCCGCTGCAGGCCGCGGACCAGTACGTCCCGCCGCTCCTGGTACTCGCTCACCTGCGCCTGCCTGCCCTGCTCGCCATGCCGCAGGGCGACGATGGCGGCCACCTGCACGGCCTGGAAGATCCCGTAGTCGTAGTAGCCCTTGATCGCCTTCAGGGCACCGAGCATGTCGCGGTTGCCGGCGGCGAAGCCCACCCGCCAGCCGGCCATGTTGTAGCCCTTGGACATCGTCGTGAACTCGCAGCCGACCGACTTCGCCCCCTTCACGGAGAGGAAGCTCGGCGGCTGGTAGCCCTCGAAGCCGATGTCGCCGTAGGCGAAGTCGTGGATCACGAAGAAGCGGTACTTCTTCGCAAGCGCCACGATCTCCTCGAAGAACCCCGTGTCGACGACCGTGGCCGTCGGGTTGTGCGGGTAGTTCAGGACCAGGATCTTCGGCCTGGGGAAGAGGCTCTCGCAGACCCGCGCGACGTTGGCCAGGAACGCCTGCGAGTCGCGGACGTCGAGCGAGATCACGTTGGCCGAGGCCAGCGCGATCGCGTGGATGTGGATCGGGAAGCTCGGCCCGGGGACCAGGGCCGTGTCGCCCGGCCCCAGGAGCGCCAGGCACATGTGGCTGAAGCCTTCCTTCGAGCCGATGGTGGCGACGACCTCCTGGTCGGGGTCGAGGGTCACCCCGAACCGGCTCTCGTACCGCTTGGCCACCTCGCGGCGGAGGTTGTACACCCCCGTCGCGACGCTGTAGCGGTGGTTCCGCGAATCGCGGGCCGCCTCGCAGAGCTTGTCGATGACCCACTCCTCGGGCGGGTCGGTGGGGTTGCCCATGCCCAGGTCGATCACGTCGACCCCGTCGCGCCGCTTGCGGTACTTCAGCTCGTTGATCCGGCCGAAGAGGTAGGCGGGGAGGGCGCGGACCCGGGGCGCGACCTCGAGGTCGTAACGCGCGATCGACTCATGCTCCTCGGAGCCCGGGTTGGTCTTGGGATCCATCATTTCCATGATCGTCCTGGCAAAACAAAAGCGAACGGCGAGGCGCCGTCGAGAGCACGACCGTCCTCCCCGACACATGGGCCCGGCACCCGGAATTGCCGTGGCAGGCCCCGACACGGACCCTTCCTTGCTATTCCCATGATACCGCGGCCAACCATCGAGGGAACTCGGAACTTGGAATTTCGGGAACCCGCCGTGGCCCGGGCCGTCCGACGCCCGGACCTCTGCCGCCACAGGGCCGTATCCTCCGCATTCGGCATGCACACGGTTGTGACGCCTTCCCCGATGCCATTACCTTAGGATGTCCGGGGCCTCGAGTGTTCCGCGATCGAGGATCCTACCCGGACCGGGATGCCATTCCTCATGAGACCCGAGATAGCTCCACGCCCGACCGGGGCGGACGCTCAAGCCCTCCCGGCTCGTACCATGATCCTGACGGTGGTCCTCGCGCTCTCGCTTGGCCCGACGCCGGCACGGGCCGAGCCCGTCGATCGGCAGGTCGGCGAATGGGCAATCCTGATGGGTGGCTCGGTGCGGCTCGTGGGGCAGGCGGAGTGCATTCGCGAGCTCACCGAACTGCCGGCCGAGGACTTCCGTCTCGAGCTGGTGGACCTGGTGGGGACCAACATCAACCCGCCCGACCTCCAGCGGTTGAGCAGCCTGTCGGCCCTGAAGATCCTCACGCTGCCCGGGCCCATGTGGAATCCGAGCGCGGGATCGAGCGTCGACTACAGCAAGGAACTCCGGCACCTGGCGACGATCCGGTCGCTCGAGGAGCTGACCTTCAGCGACACCTATCTCGAGTCGATCAAGTTCGAGGACCCCGGGATCGAGGCCATCGCGCCCCTCGGGCCGAGCCTCCGAGTCCTCAGCCTGGAGAACACCCAGGTCCGGGGACGGCACCTCGCGAATTTCAAGAACCTCGAAGCGCTGGACCTCGTGTATTGCCCCGTGAACGACGAGGGGCTGGGCCAGCTTCAGGGTCTCGTCAAGCTCCGCAGGCTGCTCCTGCGCGACGCCCTGATCAGCGATGACGGGTTGCGGAATCTCGGCGGCCTCGTGGAGCTTGAGCACCTGGACCTCGGCGGGACGAGGATCTCGGACGCAGGGATCGCCCACCTGCGCGGCCTGACGAAGCTGAAGAAGCTCAATCTCCAGGGCGCCGCGCTCACCGACGAGGGCATACGCCACCTGGCGAAGATGACCGAACTCGAGGAGCTGAACCTGTACGGAACCCGGGTCACCGGCGCGGGAGTCGAGGTGCTCTCGGGCCTGAAGCGGCTCGGGGTGGTCGATCTCCGCTACACGAAGGCGACGCGGGCCGGGGTCGATCGCCTGCGTGCCTCGGTCCCCGGCTGTGACGTGCGGTTCCTCGATTCGAACGTGCCGCAACGGCTCCCCGCCGGGGCGAACGCGACGATCGCCGGCGCGGGGGACGAGGTCGTTGCCCCGTGGGTTCGCCTGATCGGGGGACGAGCCGACATGGAGGGCGGCCGAATCCGGGGGATCTCGCTCGAATCCACGGCCGTGACCGACGAGCTGCTCCGAAACCTCTCGGGCCTTGGTCACCTGCGAAGGATCAGCCTGCGGTCCACAGAGGTCGGCAATCTCGGGCTCCGACACCTGGCCTCGCTGCCCGCCCTGGAGGTGCTGGACCTCGACGGGACCGCGCTCTCCGACGAGGGTCTGGGGCCGCTGGCCGGGTTGAAAAGCCTGCGCGAGCTGGACCTCTCGCACACCCAGATCACCGGCGCCGGCCTGAAGCATCTGGCCGGTCTCGGGCTCCAGCGGCTGAAGCTGTCCGGCTCGCCCGTCAACGATCAGGCACTCGCGCACCTGTCGAGCCTCGGCCCGCTCCGCGAACTCTCCCTGGCCTACACCGACGTGACCGACGCCGGGCTTGAGCATCTGACCGCGCTCGGGGAGCTGCGGTGGCTCGACCTCGCGGGGACGGACGTGGGGGACAAGGGCCTGCAGACACTCGGGCGCATGACCCGGCTCACCTCGCTGCTGCTCAACTACACGCGGATCTCCGACTCCGGGCTCGCCCGGCTCGCTCCACTCGAGCACCTCCAGGAACTGGCTTTGATCCGCACGCGCGTCGGGGACAAAAGCATGTCCGTCGTGGGACGGTTCTCGCACCTGCTGGACCACAACCTCGACTACACGGAGGTGGGCTCCCGGGGACTCGCGGAGCTGAACGGGGTTTCGAGGCTCGAGCGGCTCAGCCTGGACAGCACCGCCGTCGGGGATGCCTCGGTGCCCGTGCTGACGGGGTTCCGGCAGCTCCGGGATCTCAACCTCTACCACACGTTCATCACGGAGAACGGTCACCGCCGGATCCGGGAGGCGGTGCCCCGCTGCGAGATCCTCTTCGACGCGAGATCGAGCGATCCCAGGCGCCGGCGGAGCTGATCGAGCCGGTGCGGGACCTTCTAAGGACCGCTGATCCAGACGAGGGAGTCCATGGTTAATGTCATGATCTTCTGGTCGCTGCTCGGGCCGGGCGTGGCCCCGACGATGACCGCCGCGAGGGCTGTTGATGATCCTGTCGCGCAGGTCGTCGCGCTCGGCGCGCGGACCCGGCAGGACAGGAGTGGAGAGACGATCGGCGTTGACCTGAGCCGTGCCTGGCTGACCGACGAGGACCTGCCGAAACTCGCCCGCCTGGCGCGACTGGAGAGCATCGACCTCTCCTACACCAAGATCACGGACCAGGGCCTGGAGCACCTCGCCCCGCTGAAACACGTAAGGTCGCTCAACCTCCACCACGCCGAATCGATCACCGACCAGGGAATCGCCCATCTGAAGCACTGGGTCAACCTCGAATCCCTCAACCTGCGGGGCACGAAGGTCACGAGCACGCTCTTCGAGCACATCGCCCGGATGTCGCGGCTGAGGTTCCTGGACGTCAGCCACAGCCGGGTGAACGACGACGGCTTCGAGCTGCTCGAGGGCCTCGAGCAGCTGGAGTCCCTGTCCTCCGGCGGGAACAAGATGAGCGGCGCCGCGCTGTCGTCCTTGAAGCTCTTGCCCGCCCTCAGGGCGCTGAACGTCTCCGGCCAGCAGCGGACCGACTCCGGCCTCTGGAGCGTGAACGTCACGGACTTCAACGTCGGCCAGATCGCCCAGTTGCAGCGCCTGGAGCTGCTCGACGTGGCCGGGACCAGCATCACGGATCGCGGCGTCGCCCAACTGGCTGCCCTGAAAAACCTCCGGGTCCTCAACCTGGGCGGGACCCGCGTCACGGGCAAGGGGATCGAGGCCCTGGCCGATCTCCCCAACCTGCGACACCTGAAGCTCTGGAAGGCCAGGGGCATCGATGACGCGGCCATTCCCGCGCTCTTGCGGCTCGGGCACCTGGAGGTCCTCGAACTGCCAGAGACCGGCGTCACGGCCGGGGGCCTGGAGCGGCTCTCGGCCGGGAAGGGCCTGAAGCGGCTTTACCTCGGCGGCGTCGACCTCACGCCCGACCAGGCGGAGAGGCTACGGGCCTCCCTGCCGGGCTGCCTGGTGAGCTGGTGGAAATAACCGCCGGTCCGTGAGCCAGGGCCGGCGGCCGCTGTCTGGGTCGTCAGACGATGTCGGACAGCTTCTGCTCCCCGGTGGGGAATCGACCGATCGGGGCCCCGACCACCTCCTCGGCGAGAGTCAGGTAGAGGTCGCCCACCGTGCCGGTCACCCGGGTGTGACGGCCGGTCTTCATCCCCCCGGCGTGCCCCGCGGCGATCATTGCCAGTCCGGCGTTCTTGTGCGAGTTCGCCTCGGCGTGCTCGTGCACGAACAGGGCGCAGGTGTGGTCCAGCAGCGTGCCGTCGCCCTCCGGGATCGACTTCAGCCGGGCGATGAAGTACGCGAATTCCTCGACGTGCCAGCGGCAGATGTCCCGCATGTTCCGCTGGCCCGTGGGCGTCTCCACCCTTCCATGGGTGTACTCGTGGTGCCGCTCGTAGGTCAGGCCGAGCCAGGGGAAGCGGAGAGCCCCTGGCACTTCGTGAGCATGTAGGAGGCCACCCGAGCTGTCGCGAGGCCAGGGCGTGGACCAAAAGGTCGGTCTGGAGCTTCGCGATCCGCGGCCAGTCCTTCAGGTCGCCCCCCTCGGGTGGCTGCTCGACGACCCGGCCATACTCCGGCGGCAGGCTCGCCACCGAGCGCTCCAGGCTGCGCACCGAGGCCAGGTACTCCTGGAGCCGCTGACGATCGCCGTGGCCCAGGGCGGACTCCAGATCCTTCGCCTCGTCGCTGACGGCGTCGAGGATGCTCTTCTTGCGCTCGATCCAGTATTGCTCCCGTGAGCCGAACAGTCGGTCAAAGAGCCGCTGGGGGATCATCTCCGGCGGCAGCGGCCGATCCCGCCCGGCCCAGCTCAGGTTCCGCTGAATGCTCTCCCCGAACGACTCCTGGCAGACCCCGACCTGGAGCGACCGGAATCGGCTCTCGTTGCCGATCCGCGCGGCGATCACCTGGTCGATGGACGGGCCGCCGGCGCCTCGGCCGGAGAACATCTCGCCCGAGACCAGCCCGCTCATCGAATTGTGGTGCCCGTTCCCCGGCCCTGGGAGCCGCGCCGCCGGGTTGTCGATGCCGCTGAGGATGTGGATGTCCGAGCGGTACCGGGCCAACGGCTGGAGGCAAGGAGTGAGCTCGTAGCCGGTGCCGTCCTCGCGCGGGATCCAGTATTTCTCGACAATTCCGTTGCCGTTGAACCAGAGCACGAACCGAGTCTCGATCGGCCGGGCGGCGGCCCCCGGCCCCGCCGCGTACGCGGTCCCGACGGAGTTGAATTGCGCCTCGAACGCCGGCAGGCCGATCCGGATGGCGGCCCCGGAGAGCCCCACGCCCCTCAGAAACCTCCGGCGCGACAACTCGGTTCGCGGTCCCATGGGCTATCCCGAGCCTTTCTGGAGAAAGAGGTCCGACGTGACCAGGGCGACGATCAACTCGCGGAAGCGGAACCCGGAGTCCCGGAACTTCACGAACAGGGCGTCCAGGGCCGGCTGATCCCTCACGGTCTCATGCCGTCCGAACGCGTACCGGAAGAACTGTTTCACGATGGCCTTCTGGCAGGTCTTGCTCTCGGCGAGCAGGCGGCCCAGCTCCCGAGGCGAGGAGAACGACGAATCCTCCACGCCCTGGATGAAGCCGGACGGATCAATCTCCAGCTCCTTGACGACGTCCCGCCGGCCCCGGGATTCCCCGCCCCGGTCCGAGGCGAATCGGAGGACCTGCTTCTTCTGGAACGCACCGATCGCGTCGTACTGCTCGAATCCGAGTCCGATGGGATCGATCAGGCGGTGGCAGCCCGTGCACGACTCGCTGTTGAGGTGGACGGCCAGCCGCTGCCGGTTCGTCATCGGGGCGTCCTCCGTGACGTTCGGCAGTACCGAGTTTACCCCGGGCGGGGGCGGAGGGACCTCCTGGCCGAGGAACTGATTGCGGATGAATAGCCCCCGCGCCGTCGGCGAGGTCTCCGCGGGCTTGCTCGTGAGCACCAGGAAGCTGCCGTGCCCGAGCACGCCGGACCGGCCGGACCCCGCCGGATACGCCACCTTCGCGAAGTCCTGGGCCGGCGCCGGGAGCCCGTAGAGCCTGGCCAGGTCCGCGTTCACGAACGTGTAATCGGCCGTGAAAAACCCCCGGAAGTCCTGGTCGTCCCAGGCCAGGTGGTCGAAGAGACGCCGCGTTTCCTCCACCATGGCCGCGGCGAGCTCGGCGTTGAACTCGCGGAACTTCCGGCGATCTCGGACCGCCTCCCGGACCCGGTCGAATCGCATCCACTGAGCCAGGAACTCTCCCATCGCGCGCCGGGCCCGGGGATCGTCGAGCATGCGGCGGGCCATCATCTCGACCTGCTGCGCCGTCGCCAGCTCACCGCTGCCGGCTGCGCGCAGGAGCCCGTCGTCGGGCGTCGTGCCCCAGAGGAGATAGGACAGGCGGCTGGCCGTCTCGTAGGCTGCCGTCGGGCTGTTCGGCCCGCGTTCGATAAGGAACAGGAAATGGGGCGACTGGAGCATGGCCTCGACCACGATCGAGGCCCCCGCGTGGAAGCTCCCGGTCCGGCCGGCTTCCCCCAGGAGCAGGGCGGAGTAGCGACCGATCTCGGCCTCCGAGAGCGGACGCCGGAATGCCTTCAGGCCGAACCGGCGGACGAACTCGCCGGCCGCCACGGCGTCCGTCGGTGATCCCGGCGGACGGGGGATCAGGCCCCGGTCGTCGCCGCGTCGGAAGGCGGCCCGGGCGAGGCGTTCGGCCGCCCGGCTGTAGGCTTCCGCCTGGAGCGGCGAGATCCCCTGCGCCTCGCGCTGGTTCTTGAAGCCGCCGACGAAGTCCTCGTTCGGGAACCCGCCGGCCGGCTGGGTATGGTCGCCGAGCAGGTCCTCGACGGTGCTGTTGTATTCGGCGTGCGTCAGGCGGCGGACCGTCGCACCCTCCCGGGCGCGAGGCTCGGAACGGGCGAATCGTTCGCGTGCCCGCCGGATCTGCTCATCTGTGAGGCTGGCAAGGTGGTTGGCCCAGCGGAGCAGGATCGCTTCCTCGGGGCTGCCCGGCTTGATCCGCTGGCCGCCGGTGTGCTTCACGCGTTTCGTCGGCTTGCGGAGAAGGAGTGACTGCTCCGGGTTCGCCCGATCGACGAATTCCCTCGGGAGAGCCCGAAGTCGGCGACCCGGTCCGGGTCCGCGTCGTCCTCCGGGAACTCCAGACGGGCCTCCGAGGCCACGCCGTTCTCGCTGTGGCACCGCACGCACTGGGAGGCGTGGAGCGTCGGGTAGACGGTCCTGACGAAGTACGACTCGTCCACCGTCCGGGTCGCCTGGGCGAACGCCCGGGGTGCGGTCGCGGCCGGGGCCAGCGTCAGCAGGAGGAGGATCGCCGGTCTCGAGCATCCCCTGTTCATCGCCATCCTCGCACCTCGCCTCCGGCCGGCATGGTCTGGGATCGGGGATCGGAGCCTCGGACCGCCATGGAGCGTGCGGATCGAGCGGGTGCAATGCTGGCGGCCCCTGTAATGTGGGAGCAGCGATCGTAAAATCTCGCCGGAATGGGCGACAATGGTGATGGAGACGTTCCGATCGCGCGGGCGTCGATGCGCCCGTTGCGGAACTTTTCGCAATTCCGCGCGGCTCCCGCGTCGATACTCGAAGTACCACCAGGAAGACCCCCCGACAGCGTGACGAGCACCACCGATTGACCCCGCGGCCCCGGGTCACTCTGGATCTCCATAAAGAAAGGGCGGCACCGGCGCGCAACCGGTGCCGCCCTTTCCCTCAGGTGAACGAGAAAAACCCCGGGCGAAGCCGCCCGGGGCCGACCGGCGGACCATCGCCGCCGGGGTGGATTACTTCTTGGCCTTCGCGAGCGTCACGAACCGCCCGCCCTGCTTGGACTGCACGTAGAAGGAGAGCTCGTCGGACCCGGAGGCCAGATCCTGGAACTCCTTGGCGCTGGCCAGCGGCCGGATGCTCTTGTCGCGGACGACCTTGGTGATCACGTCGCCTTCCTTGATCCCCTCGGCGTCGGCCGGGCTGCCCTCCTTCACGCTGCTGACGAGCACGCCCTTGACGTTGCCGGGCAGGTCGAGCTGCTTGGCCAGCTCGGCGGTCAGCGGCTGGACCTCGAGGCCGAAGTCGCCGATGGAGGTCGAGGCCGGCTCGGCCGGCTTGGACTCCTTCGGCTGACCCTGCTCCTTCTCCTGCTCGAAGACCACGTTCTCGGCCGGGGCCGGGGTGATCGTGGCGGTCTGCCGCTTGCCCTCGCGGTAGTACTCGATGTCGAACGACTTGCCGACGGGGCTGGAGGAGACCTTCAGCCGGAACGACGGGATGCTCGCGATCTTCTCGCCGCCGAAGCCGAGGATGACGTCGCCCTGGCGCAGGCCCGCCTTGTCGGCCGGGCTGCCGGTGGCCACCTCGCCCACGAGGATGCCCTTCTCCGAGGGGGAGAGGCCGAGTTGCTTGGCGAGGACCGGGGTCAGGGTCTCCAGGCGGACACCGATCCGGGCCCGGTGGACCTTGCCGTCCTTGATGAGCTGGTCGGCGATGCTCGAGGCCATGTCAATCGGGATCGCGAAGCCGATGCCGTCGTTGCCGCGGCCGCCGGTGACGATCGCCGAGTTGACGCCGATGACCCGGCCGCCCATGTCGACGAGCGGCCCGCCCGAGTTGCCCGGGTTGATCGCCGCGTCGGTCTGGATGAACGACTCGAACTGGTTGATCCGGACATCATTCCTCTCGGTGGCCGAGATGATGCCCGCGGTCACGCTCTGATTCAGCTCGAAAGGCGAGCCGACGGCCATCACCAGGTCGCCCACCTTCAGCTTGGCGCTGTCGCCCCGGGGCAGCGGCGGGTAGCTGGTGTTTTCCACCTTGATCACGGCGACGTCGGCGCCGGAGTCGGCCCCGACGACCTTGGCGATCGCCTCGGTCCCGTCGGAGAAGGCCACGGTGATCTTCTCGGCGTTGTCGACGACGTGGTTGTTCGTCAGGATGTGCCCGTTGTTGTCGTACACGAAGCCCGATCCGGTCCCGCCGTCGCGACGGCCGAACTGCTCACGCTCGGGCATCCCCTCGGGGCCGAAGAACCGCTTGAGCATCTCCTCAAGGTCCTTCAGGTCGCGCGGGTTGTTCGGGTTCGGATTCCGCCCGCCGGGCCCCGGGAACGGCAGCGCCCGGAAGTTCGGCATCTTGGGCCCCTTCTTCTGCACGCTGATCTGCACGACCGAGGGCCGAACGAAGTCGGCAACGGCCTCATAGGCCTGCGAGAGGGCCTGTGCGGTCTTCTGCGCCTCGGGTGTGACGCTCGGTGCGGCCGGCATCGGCCGGAGGACTCCGGAAGACGTGACCAGAGCGGCCGTGGAGACCACCAGCGCGGCCCACGCAACAGGATTTCGTTTCATACGCGTTCTCACTCCTCTTGCCACGATGTCCATCAATCCCCGTCGCCCGCGCGGCCGGCGTGGCCGTCGGACTTCAAAAGGACCTCAGTCATATCCCAGTTGAGATTTGCCAACCTCTTTCCTGGCCAGTGTTTCCGGAAGAGTCAACCGGTCCCGGCCGGGCCACCGCGGCACTCCGCGATGTGCGAGGTATTCCTCTCCTACGACGAAACGTCTGAGAAGGTTGGGTTGGTCTTCCCGGATTCTCCGGCCCGCCTCGCCACATGTCACCGGCCGGGGCCGGGGCTGTCAATCCGTGCTTGACCGGGGCCAGGCTGCGGAGCCTGGCGGAGGCCGGCGACGGCCGGCCCCCGGCGCGCGGGACTCCCCGTACTCCCATAGACGAGTTCGCTCCCCGCGTGAAAGAATGAGATGGCTTGAGGAAAAATTCCACAATCTCCCCGTGCGAGACCGGCTTGCTCGACCCTCGTGACATGCCCCCCGCGGAACTGCATCGACGGACGGCGGCCCTCCGGGTCGGCCCGGAGATCGTCCGCCGCCTGCTGGCGTCCATCGTCAGCCGGGGCATCCATGATCCGGCCGTCTGGGGCGGCCGGTTCCAGATCCCCAGGCGGCTGATCGACGCCGTGGGCGAGCTCCCCCGGCTGGTGCCGGAGGCCTCGCAGGTCTCGCCAGTCGACCGCTTCGAGAAGCTCAGGTTCCGGACCCACGACGGGCTGGCGATCGAGACGGTCCTGATCCCGCTGCACAAGCCGGGGGCGGTGAGCATCTGCCTGTCCTCGCAGGTCGGCTGCGCGATGGGCTGCCAGTTCTGCGCCACCGCCCGGATGGCTCGCCGCCGCAGCCTCGAGACCTGGGAGATCCTCGACCAGTTCATCCAGGCCCGCGAGCGGGCCCGCGAGGGCGGCCGGCGGGTGACCGGCGCTGTCTTCATGGGCATGGGCGAGCCGTTCCTGAACTACGAACGTGTCCTGAACGCGGCGGAGCTGCTTCGTTGCTCGTATGCCGGCTGCATCGCCTCGAAGGCGATCACCATCAGCACCGTGGGGCTCGTGCCGGAGATCGACCGGTTCACCAGCGAGGGTCACAGGTACCGCCTGGCCATCAGCCTGGGCGCAGCGACCGACGCCAAGCGGGCGGCCCTGGTGCCGCTGGCGGCGCGGACCCCGGTGGCCGAGGTGATGGCCGCCGCTCGTCGCCACGCGCTGGCGCGGCGCGATCGCGTCACCCTCGCCTACGTCTGCATCGCGGGCCTGAACATGGAGGAGGACGACGCCCGGGCGCTCGGGGAGCTGATCGGCGACACGCCCGTCCGGGTGGACCTGATCGAGGTCACCGACCCGACCGGCCGATATCGGCCCCCTGATGCGGCCGAGCTCCAGCGGTTCCGCAACGCCCTGACCCGACACGTCGGGCAGCCGATCGTCCGGCGCTACTCCGGCGGCAAGGACATCCAGGCCGCCTGCGGCACGCTCGCGGGCGACGAGAGCCACGTGGTCTCGATCGGGGCCCGCTGAGTGCCCGCCGCCGGGGATCAAGTGTCAGGCTCAGGCCTGCTTCGAGCCGGCGCGACGACCGAACTCGTGACGAAGCGCCTGGAGCAGTTCACAAAAGGCGGCGAAGTGGGGCCGAAGCTCCGGCTCCCCTTCCACCCAGCTCTCGGCGTCCGTCCGGGGGACGAACACGCGGCGACCGGCGCGAGACGACCGTTCCACGACCCCACGGTCGACGAGGAAGAGCAGGACGGCGGCGGACTGCCAGAGGGGGATTTCCGCCCAGTGTGCCGAGCGCCCGAGGTCGTTCTCCAGGTGCAGCCCGATGTAGCGAATCGCTTCCTGGATGAGCGCGACGGTATGCTCATCGTTGCGGTGCCGCCGGTAGTGGGCCAGGCGGCCGTCCCAACCTTGACTCAGACGACGCACAAGTGAAGGAGACACGGGATCGGGTATCCTCACGGGCCTCTGTTCCACGCATGCCGGGGCGAGCGCATGCGTTGGGTCCAGTATTATTCTACCCCCTCGGCAAGCCCCTCGCCACGACGGGGCTCCTGCCGCGGGCTATCTCAAGCATAGGCCAGGGGGAGGTCGACAAACCGTCCGGACGAGCCCCAAACCCTGTATC